>NZ_JBIVKJ010000003.1:0-639039 GCF_044750705.1 Kitasatospora sp. NPDC088783 | reverse complement strand
ACGCCGCCCCGCCCGGCCCCGGGCGGGGCGGGGGGGGGGGGGGGGGGGGGGGGGGGGGGGGGGGGGGCGCCCCCGGGGGGGGGGGGGGCGCCGGCCCCCCCCCCCCCCCCCCCCCCGCCCTCCTGCCGAACCGAACGCTAACGGCGTGCGCCGCTCATCGCGCGCCCACCCGACTGGCCACACCGCGCCCCGCGGCAGCGGGACGACCGGCCGGACCGCGCGAACCCGCGGGTGCCGACCTGCCCTGCTGCTGCTGGGCGGGCAGACCGTTCTGCACGTCCATCACCGCGTGGGCCACCATGCCGCCCAGCGGGTCGTACCTGATCAGGTCCCGCAGCCGGGAGCGCGAGGACCGCCCCTCGTTGCCCGGGTACAGGTGCTTGCCCAGGCCGACCGCGTGCGCCAGCGCCGCCAGCGCGGCCGTCCGCGGGTCCGGCGGCACGCCGGTGCGGATCGCCGTGTCCAGCCGCTGCTTGATCGCCGCGTTGGTGCAGTCGTCCGACGCCTGGTAGCGCGTCGTCGGCAGCACCCCGCAGACCTGGCCGGCCACAGCCGTCACCATGCCGCACCGTTCCAGGTGCGCCAGGTACGTCTGCCGGAGGCCCAGGCGCGGGCCACCGATCCAGTGCGCGGCGCGCACCGGACTGCCGCGCCGGCGCAACAGCTCCAGTGCGTGGTCAAGTGTCGGATCACCGGTCGGCCGTGGCACCACCACGGCGATCCGGTCCCCGTCCGGGACTATCCTTCCGGCCAGGGACAGCTCGACGAGCTGCGCCCCGGCAAGTCCGAGGTCGAGGGTCTGCGGCTGTGCGGTGGTACCCGTGGCCGGGTCCAGCGCGAGCAACAGCAGCTCCTCGGGAATGGTTCGACGGCCTTTGCCCATCCAAGCCTCCCCGCGTGGATGAATGACAGGGTGACGCCTCTCACACAGGCTTGTCGAGTACGCCTCCGAATCGTGACCTTGCCCGGGCAGGCTGGAACCGCCGTCCGACGGCGCCGCGTCTGACCGGGCAACAGCCCGTACGGGCAGGAAAAACCGCCGGTCGGGCGGGGTGCGGCGGGCCCTTGCGGGCTCGGTGCCGGAGACTGTACAGGTGCTGGGCCGGGCCGAGAACCCGCCCGAAAAAAACCAGCTTGTGTGATCGGACCGGCGGTGCCGGGCGGACGAGGAGGAGTGGGTTACGTGGGCGAGTCCCCGCAGAGCGAGCGGCGCGACGGCGAGACGCGGTCGGCCGAGACCGAGGAGACCCCGCGCGAACCCGGCGAGCGCGCCGGGGGCAACGGCACTGTCCACCTGCGCGTCCGCGATGCGGACACCCGCACCGCCGCCCTCCGTCTCCCCGCCGACCTCCCCGAGGCGAGCGCCGCCCTCACCGACTCCCGTCCCACCCCTCGGGACGAGGACACCCCGGAATCCGAGACGGAATCGGCCCCGACACCCGCGCTGCCGGACCGGCCGGAGACGCCGGACGCGGAAGACGAAGGGGAAGAGGGCGCGGGAGCAGAGGAAGGGGAGGGCGCGGAGGCGGAAGCCGCCCCGGCCGGGCCGCAGCGGACGATGATGCTGCGGATGCCGGAGCTGCCCGAGACGGGGAGCGAGGACGGGGCCGCGCCTGCTGCTGAGCCCGAGGACGAGGACGAGGACGAAGCTGCGCCCGCCGGTGGGGCGAGTGCCGAGGACGAGGCCGCGCCGGCGGACGAGGGCGGTTCCGGTTCCGGTTCCGCCGCGAAGCCCGAGCCGACCATGATGCTCCGGCTGACGGACCTGCCCGAGGCCGCTGACGAGGGCGAGGGCGAGGGCGAGGGCGAGTCGGAGGGGGAGTCCGTTCCGGCCGGGCCGCAGCCGACCATGACCCTGCGGGCGGCGGGCCTGGCGGAGGCCGGTGCGGCGTCGGACCAGGGCAAGGCCGAGGACGCTGGGGCAGAGGACGAGGACGAGGACGCGGGGGCCAAGGGCGAGGGCGGGTCGGAGGGGGAGTCCGTTCCGGTCGGGCCGCAGCCGACCATGACCCTGCGGGCGGCGGGCCTGGCGAAGGCCGAGGACGCTGGGGCCAAGGACGGGGCCGAGGACGCGGAGCGGGCCGAGAGCGGCTCCGACGCCGAGCCCGCCGCGAAGCCCGATCCGACGATGACGCTGCGGGTCGACAAGGACCGTCCCGAGCAGACCGTGATGCTCCGGCTGCCCCCGGAGGCCGCGGCGCCCGGGTCGGAGCCGAAGGCCGGGCCGAAGCCCGCCCCGGCTGCTGCCGCGTCCGTCCCCGCGCCCGTTCGGGCGTCCGCGCCCGCCGCGCCCGCCGCGCCCGCCGTTCCGCCGCCGGCGCCTGCCGCGCCCGGGCCGGAGAGCACCATCGAGGCGCTGGAGGTGCTGAAGTCGCTCAGCGCCCGTCCGATGACGCCGTTGCGCCGGGCGGTGAAGCGGATCACGGTCTGGGGCGTCTTCCTGGCCGTGGTGCTGGGCGTGCTGGTCGCGGCGCAGTTGCTGCGTCCGCTGCCGACGCCGAAGGCGAAGCTCTCGCTGGCGGACTCGTTCACCTTCGGGGGCGAGCAGCCGACCATCCCGTGGCCGACGAAGGGCCAGGCCGCGGCCGAGGTGGTGGGCGTGGGCAGCCTGGGGGCGTCGGGGGAGGAGACGCCGGTGCCGATCGCGTCCGTCACCAAGGTGATGAACGCGTACCTGATCCTCCAGGCGCACCCCTTGAAGAAGGGGGAGAGCGGCCCGGTGCTCACCGTGGACAAGCTGGCCGCGCAGGAGTCGGGCAACAACGACGAGTCGACGGTGCCGCTGACCGAGGGCCAGCAGCTCACCGAGTACGAGGCGCTGGAGATGCTGATGCTGCCGTCGGCCAACAACGTGGCCCGGCTGCTGGCCCGTTGGGACTCCGGCAGCGAGCCGGAGTTCGTGAAGAAGATGAACGACACCGCCGCGCAGCTCGGCATGGGCAACACCACGTACGCGGACGCGGCCGGGTACAGCAACGACACCAAGTCGACCGCGAAGGACCAGCTGAAGCTGGCCGAGAAGGCCATGCAGCTGGACATCTTCAAGCAGGTCATCGCCGAGCCGGACACCCGGTTCAACGGCCAGCGGATCTACAACACCAACAAGCTGCTGGGCAAGAACGGAATGATCGGCGGCAAGACCGGCTCCTCCACCCCCGCCCAGTCCTGCCTGATGTGGGCGGCGGTCAAGGAGATCGGCGGCGTGCAGCGGATGGTCCTCGGCGTGACGCTGGGCCAGCCCGCGACGAAGGAGGACCCGAGCCTGGTCACCGCCGCCCAGGCACCCAGCCAGCGGATCAACGTCGCCGCGCAGACCGCGCTGGCCGGACAGACCCTGGCCAAGCAGGGCGACGTGGTCGGCCACGTGGACGACGGCGTGGGCGGCAAGGTGCCGGTGGTGGCGGCCAAGGACCTGACCGTCGCGGGCTGGAACGGCATCACCGCGCACCTGACCCTGACCCCGGTCGGGAAGATCGCCCACACCCTGCCGGCCGGCACCCAGGTCGGCACGATCGCGGCGGGCGAGGGCGACGGCCGGGTCGAGGTGCCGGTCGTCCTCCAGTCGGACCTGGCCCCGGCGTCCATCACCTCCCGCCTGCTGCGCCTCGGCTGAGGCCCCACCACGGCCCCACGGCCCCACGGCCCCAGGTCCCGCGCCCCGGCCCCGGTCCCCGTCCACTGCGGCGGGGGCCGGGGCCGGGGCCGTTCCGGGGGAGGGGGAGGGGGAGGCGCGGGGCTACCAGCTGCCGGGTTCGGTGCGGGTGCCGAGGGCGCGGGCCACGATCGGCTCCTCGGAGACCACCCGGCCCAGCACCAGTGCCAGGGTGATGGCGGTGAACAGCGCGATCAGCCAGGACAGCACGGTGAACACCACCCCGTACGGGCCGAACTTGTCGATCGACGCGGACATCGCGTGCGGCAGCCACACCTGCGAGGCGATGCCGAAGCCGACCTCGCCGACGCCGCACAGCACCGCGCCCGGCAGCAGCGGGTACCAGCGGACCCGGCCGCCGAGCAGCAGGTGCTGCGTCCACCACCACACGCCGGTGGAGGCCAGGAAGGTCAGCGGGACGCCCAGCCACAGGCCGGCGCCGAAGCCCTTGCGCAGCGGCACCTGGACGACCAGGAACACCAGCCACGCCAGCAGCCACACCACCCAGCGCCACAGGGCCAGCCGGGCGCTGTGTTTGGGCATCTCCCAGGCCCGTTCGCAGACCCGCTGGAGCGCCCGGCTCAGCGCGGTCGCGGACGCCAGGGTGACCAGCAGGCCGAGCACCCCGAAGCTCTGGCTGGCGCTGTCGTCGTGCGGGGTGTTCATCAGCAGCTGGACCTGCTGCTGCGCGGTGCCCTGCAGGCCGAGCTGTTCGCGCAGCGAGCCGGTGATGCTGTGCTTGAGCGTCGCGGGGGCGAACACCGCGACCACGAACAGGGCCGGCAGCGCGGACAGGAAGGCCTGCGCGGCCAGCCGGGTGGCGTTGTCCAGCAGGTTCACCCGGATCAGGTTGCTGACGGCCCGCCCGACCAGCGGGAAGCGCTCGGGGGCGCCCTTGGCGGTGGCGGTGAGGCGGGCCGCCCGCTCCTTCGCGGACTCCCACCGCCGGGGGCCCGGGTCGGGGTCCCGTCCAGCCCGTCGCAGTGACTCCGTCACGCCGCCACCTCCGCAAGCTCCGCCGGCCGGGAACTCCCATCGTCACCGGCCGGTGGAGTCGGAGGGCGGCCGCCTACTTCTTCTGGGTGAGCTTGGCGACCCGGTCGCCCACGCCCCAGGCGGTGACCCGCCACAGCGCCTCGACCACGATGTCGCGGCTCATCTTGGACGCGCCGTGCTCGCGCTCCACGAAGGTGATCGGCACCTCGGCGACCTTGAACCCGGCCCGCACCGCGCGCCAGGCCAGGTCGACCTGGAAGCAGTAGCCCTGCGAGGAGACCTGGTCCATGCCGAGGCCCAGCAGGGTCTCCTTGCGGAAGGCCCGGTAGCCGCCGGTGACGTCCCGGATCGGCACGTCCAGCATCAGCCGGGAGTAGGTGGAGCCGCCCTTGGACAGCAGCAGCCGCGACTTCGGCCAGTTCACCACCGCGCCGCCGGGCACCCAGCGGGAGCCCAGCACCAGGTCCGCGCCGCGCAGCGCGGTGAGCAGCCGGGGCAGCTCCTCCGGCTGGTGCGAGCCGTCCGCGTCCATCTCGACCAGCACGTCGTAGCCGCCGTCGATGCCCCAGTGGAAACCGGCCAGGTAGGCCGCGCCGAGGCCCTCCTTGCCCGGGCGGTGCAGCACCTTGACGTGCGGGTCGTCGGCGGCGAGGGCGTCGGCGAGCTTGCCGGTGCCGTCCGGGCTGTTGTCGTCCGCGACCAGCACGTGCGCCTCGGGGACGGCGGCGCGGACGCGGGACACGATCCGTTCGACGTTCTCGGCCTCGTTGTAGGTCGGGATGATCACCAGGATCTTGCCGAGTCCGGCGAACGGGGTCTCCGGGGAGGAGCTCACAGGTGGGTGCCTTTCAGGAGCGACTGGCCGGGGCGGCACACGGGTGCGCGCGACTTCCACGGTAGGTCACCCGGAGCGGTGCCCACGGCCACCGGGTGGGTCCGGGCGTCCGTCCGGGCGTCCGGCCCCCGGTCCGGCGGTGCGCGGGCGGTGTCAGGCGGGCACCGCCCGCAGGGCGCCCGGGTGGCGGCCGGCCAGCCGGTCGAGCGCGGCGGCGGTGGCCGGGTCGGCGGGCAGCTGGACCACCAGCCGCTGGTCGTCGTCGGCGGGCAGCTGGAGCGTCTCGTAGGCCAGCCGCAGCTCGCCGGCCTCCGGGTGGTGCAGCCGTTCGGTCCCGGTGGCGTCCGGCAGGCCGGGCAGCCGGGCCAGCCGGGTGGTGAACTCCGCGCCCGCGGCGAGCGCCAACTCGTCCATCAGCGCCGCGACTTGCCGGTCCGACCGGCCCGGGCCCTGCTTGAGGGCGGCCACCTGCTGGTCGGCCGTCCGCGCCCAGTCCGGGTAGGCGGTCCGGGCCCGGGGGTCGGTGAAGACGTACCGGGCCAGGCTCGGCCGCTCGCCGTCCAGCAGGCCGACCGGTCCGGCCAGCCGCCGGTAGGCGGCGGTGCAGGCGAGGATCTCGCCGAGCCGGTTGAGCACCAGCGCGGGGGCGGGTTCGAGGTGGTCGAGCAGCGCCCGGACGGCGGGGCGGACGGTGCGGTTCGGCGCGGCCCCGCCGGTGCAGGTGAAGGCGCCGCCCAGCGCCTTGCCCAGCCGGTGCAGGTGGACCCGTTCGGCCGTGCCCAGCCGCAGCGCGTCGGCCAGGGCGGAGAGCACCGGCACCGACGGGTGGCGGTCGCGCCCCTGCTCCAGCCGGGTCACGTACTCGACGCTGACCCCGGCCAGGGTGGCGAGCTCCGCCCGCCGCAGGCCGGGCGTCCGGCGGCGCGGACCGGCCGGCAGCCCCACCTCGGCCGGGGTGACGGCCTCCCGGCGGGTGCGCAGGAACAGCCCCAACTCGTTGTCGCTCACCCCTCGAACGTAACAGCCCGGCCCCGTACGGAGGGTGGCCCCGGTACTACCAGCCTCCGTGCGGTCTCCCCGGCCGCTGCCGGGCCCGCGAGCCTGGTGGAGCGCCCCGTCCGGGGCGGCCGTTCCGTCCCAGGGAGTCAGGTCATGACCGATCAGCCGCTCAACCTCGCCGTGATCGTCGGCAGCGTCCGGGAGGGCCGGTTCGGCCCGGTGGTCGCCCGCTGGTTCGTCGACCGGGCCGAACGGCACGGCCGGTTCGCGGTCGACCCGGTCGACCTCGCCGAGATCCCGCTCCCGCTCGAACTCCCGGCCGTCCCACCGGCCCTGGAGCCGGACCCGTCCCGTCCCGCCGGGCTGGCCCGCCTCGCCGACCGGCTCGCCGCCGCCGACGCCGTGGTGGTGGTCACCCCCGACTACAACCGCAGCTTCCCCGCCTCGCTGAAGGCCGCCATCGACTGGCACCACACCCAGTGGCAGGCCAAGCCGATCGGCTTCGTCGGCTACAGCGGGGCCAGCGGCGGCCTGCTCGCCATCGAGCAACTCCGGCAGGTCTTCAACGAGTTGCAGGCCCACACGGTCCGGGACTACGTCTCCTTCCCGCGCTACTACGCGCTCTTCGGCCCGGACGGCACCCCGCTCGACCCGGACGGACCGAACGCCGCCGCCCAGGCGATGCTCGACCAACTCGACTGGTGGGGCTCGGTCCTGCGCGACGCCCGCCGCGACCGCCCGCGCACCGCGCGCTGACCCCGCGGCGTCCGACGCACCCCCTGGCCGCGGCCGTCCCCGGCGGGTCAGGCGGTGTCGGCGTCGGCGGTGTCGGCGCTGGCGGTCCCGGCGTCGGCGGGGGTCTCCGGGCGGGCGCGGAACTTGTGCAGGCGGCGCGGCGGGACGACGGTCGGCAGGATCAGCTCCCACATGTCGCCGACCCGGCGGGAGAGTTCGGTCCGGTGGTCGAGGACGCCGGAGACCAGCTGGATGCCGGTGAAGGAGCTGATCACGAAGCGGGCCAGGTCGGCGGGGACGACCGTGGCGCGCAGGTCGCCGACCCGGTGCGCCTCGGTGAGCAGCTGCTCGATCACCTCGATCCAGCGCAGGTAGGGCCCGGGGTCGGGCTCGGTGAACGCCTGCTCGATGACCAGCCGGATGCTGGCCTGCATCATCGGGTCCTCGCGCAGCGAGCGCCCGATCCCGTGGCTGAGGTCGATCGCGGCCTGCAGCGCGGGGCCCTCGGGCAGCGGGGCGGCCTCGCCGTCCGCGGCGGGGGCGAACTGCTCGTTGACGACGGCCCGGGCGAGCTCCTCCTTGGAGGAGAAGTGGAAGTAGAGCGCTCCCTTGGTGACGCCCGCCTCGGCGAGGATCTGGGCGAGGCTCGTCCCCAGGTAGCCGTTGACGGCGAACACCCGGGCGGCCGCGTCCAGCACCGTCCGACGGGTCTGCAGGGCGCGTTCTTGCTTGAGCACGTGCGGTCCTTCCCCAACCTGTGAGCGACCCGGCCAACATTTCACATCGGGGCCCGGAAAATAAACCGCTCGCAAGGTATTCAACTTTTGAACCGGCGCCAGCCCGGGTGCAGGACCGCTCCAGGTCACGCGCGTACCACTGGGACCGGACACGGCCGTCGACCGTTCCGATGGTTCGTTCGGAGCCCACCGGGGCGCCCGTACCGGGAGTGCCGGGCTACGGCGTCAGCACGATCCGGCCGAAGACCTCGCCCGCGTCCATCTTCCGGTGCGCTGCCACGGCTTCGTCCAGCGGCAGCAGTTCGTGCACCACCGCCTCGATCTCGCCGCGGACGGCCGCGGCGAACAACTCGCCGCGCACGGCGCTCAGTTCGGCCGGGGGGACGGTGGCCGCGCTGAAGGCGGCGAAGGACGGCGACTTCCGGAACGCCGCCATGATCCTCGTGCCGAAGTCCGCGGGCGGCTGACCTGCGACCGCGCCCAGGGCCACCAGGCGGCCGTTCGGGTCGAGCCGGTCGAGGAAGGACGGCAGGTCCGCCCCGGCCACCACGTCGAGGATGACGTCGTAGCCCGCGGGAGCCGTCCCCCCGCCGTCGCCGCTGCGGTCCAGCACGTGGGTCGCGCCGAGGCGGCGCAGCCGGGCGCCGCGTCCGGCGGACGAGGTGGTGACCGCCACGGCGGCGGCACCGGCGCGGGCGGCGAGTTGCACGGCCATGATCCCGATGCCGCCGGCCGCGCCGCGGACCAGGACCTTCTCGCCGGGGACGAAACGGGCGTGGCGGAGCCCGAAGTGGGCCACCGCGCCGGAGCCGCCGAGCGTCACCGCCGCCGCGGCGGACAGGCCGTCGGGCAGCGGGACGACCTGCTCGACCGGCACCACGGCCTGTTCGGCGTACCCGCCGCCGGTGCCGGTGGGGCCCCACACCCGCCGGCCGGTCCACGCCGCGTCGACGCCGTCGCCGACCGCGGTCACGGTGCCCGCCACCTCGCCGCCCGGGACGTGGCCCGCCCGGAAGCCGTAGGCGGCCAGCGCCCCGCTCCGGACGACGGTGTCGACGCCGCCGACGCCCACCGCCTCGGTGGCCACCAGGACCTGCCCGGCCGCCGGCGCGGGTACCGGCAGGTCCACGACGGCCAGGCCGTCCGGGCCGCCGAAGCTCCGGATCGAGATCGCTTTCAACAGGGCCTCCAGGTCTCCGCTTCGGTCGAGCGTGCGAGCCGCTCCCCACGTCCCGGACGGTAACGGACGCCACCGTCCGGCTGGCTAAAGTGAGAGCGGTGACCGACCGTCTGCCTCAGGTCCGGCGCTCCGACGCGCTGGACAACCGCGCCCGCATCCTCGACGCCGCCCGCGCGCTGTTCTCCACCGACGGCCTGGACGTGCCGATGCGGGAGGTCGCCCGCCGCGCCTCGGTGGGGCCCGCCACCCTGTACCGGCACTTCCCGACCAAGCGGACGCTGCTCGCCGAGACCTTCGCCGACCAACTGCACGCCTGCCGCGCCATCGTCGACGAGGGGTGCGCCGACCCCGACCCGTGGCGCGGCCTGTGCCTGGTGATCGAGCGGATCTGCGAACTGCACGCCCGCGACCGGGGCTTCACCGAAGCCTTCCTCTCCGGCTACCCGGAGGTGGCGGACGCCGCCGCGGGCCGCGCCCACACGGTGAAGGCGGTCGCCGGACTGGCCCGGCGGGCGCAGCAGGCCGGGCGCCTGCGCCCCGACTTCGTCCTGGACGACCTGATCCTCGTCCTCATGGCCAACAAGGGCATCCACGCCGCCTCGACCACCGCCCGGGTCAGAGCCTCCCGCCGCTTCGCCGCGCTGGCCGTCCAGGCCCTCGAAGCCTGCCCGCGCCACGCCCCCCTGCCACCGCCGGCCCGACTGGCGCCCGCACCGCCCCCCGACCCGTCGCTGTAGCGGGAGCAGGCCCCCGCCCGGCACCGCGAAGCACGAAACCCCAGCTCGCACCCCCACGACGGCGGGAGCCCGGGTAGTTCACTCCGCCGCTCCACGCCGATCCGCTACGCTGTTCACGTCAGTGGCCAGGCCAGGCCGGATGTCCGCCCGGGAAACCGTCGCGCACACCCGCAGACCCCCACCGACCGACGAGCCCGCACCCCGAGGCCGAAGACCCGCCCGCCGGACCTTCGCCGAGGACCCTCCGCGGGCCCCCGCCTCAGTAGCTCAGGGGATAGAGCACGGCTCTCCTAAAGCCGGTGTCGCAGGTTCGAATCCTGCCTGGGGCACGAGCGTGACCGCAGGCCCTCCGCCCACCCGGGTCGGGGGGCCTGCGGCGTTCTCCGCGGCCGGTGCCGGCGGGGCCGTCACGGTCCGGTGGGTGGGGCGAACAGGGCGCGGACGGTGGTGGTGGCCAGGTCGCGGAGCCAGGTGTGGGCGCGGTCGTCGTCGTGGCGCTGGTGCCAGCGGAGGTGGAGGGGGGCGTCGGGGAGGGGGAGCGGCGGGGTCAGGGTGGTGAGGCCGAGCCGTTCCCGGGTGGTGCGGGTGACCGCGTCGGGGAGGGTGACGACCAGGTCGGTGTCGCGGGCGAGTTGCAGGGCGAAGGCGGTGGTGGGGCCGGCGGCGACGACGTGGCGGGTGAGGCCGTGGGCGGCGAGTGCGTCGTCGATCGGGTCGTGCAGGCTGCCGCGGCGCGACACGGTGAGGTGTTCGGCGGACGCGTAGCGCTCGACGCTCAGCGGTTCCTCGGTGAGCGGGTGGCCCGGCCGGACGGCGACGACCAGCCGGTCGGTGCCGACCAGGCGGTGCCGGATGTCGGGGAGGGCCGGAGCGCCGGAGCTCGATTCGAGGTCGACCTCGCCCCGGCGCAACTCGGCGTCGTCCGAACCGGGTTCGGCCGGCAGGCGCAGTCGGACGCCGGGGGCCTGGCGGTGGACGGCGGTGATCAGGGCGGTGCCGCAGGCGGCGGTCAGGGCGTCGTGCCAGCGCAGGGTGAACACCCGGTCCAGGGCGGCGAGATCGAGTTCCTGCTGCGCGGAGAGCAGGTGGTGGGCCTGCTGCACGAGGACGTGGACCTGGGCGCGCATGGCCAGCGCGCGGGTGGTGGGGACCATGCTGCGGCCGGTGCGGACCAGGATCTGGTCGCCGGTGGCCTTGCGGATGCGGCCCAGGGAGCGGCTCATCGCCGGTGCGGTGACGTGCAGGCGGGCCGCGGCGCCGGCGACGCTGCCCTCCTCCAGCAGTGCGTCGAGGGCGGTGAGCAGGTTCAGATCCAGTTGCATGGCAGTAACTCTACGAGTGAACAGCATGCACTTGTTGTTAACGATCGGGAAGCCTACCGTCGAAGTGCGGGCGCGGAACGAACCGCCCGCCCACCTCGACCCCAGGGAGACCGCCATGAGCACCGCCATGCCTTTCGCCGCCGACACCACGCTCCTGCCCGAGGTGACCGCGGCGGTGAAGACCGCGGGCCGCACCCTGCGCGACCGCCACACCCCGCACGCCCGGGGCGTGAGCCTGGACGAGATCGTCGCGGAGATCCACGCCAACGACGACGCGGTGCTGGACGTGCTGCGGGAGCCGCTGCTGCGGGCCCGGCCGGGATCGCGGTGGGCCGAGGACGAGTTGGCCGGCGGCGCGCTCCCGTCCGGGGAGTGGTGGGTCGTCGACCCCGCCGAGGGCAACATCAACCACGTCCACGGCATGGACGACTGGGCCGTGACCGCCACCCTGGTCCGCGACAACCGGCCGGTGCTCACCGTCGTCCACCTGCCGCTGACCGGCCACACCTACACCGCCGTCGCCGGCGGCGGCGCCCGCCTCGACGGCCGGCCGCTGGCGGTGTCCGCCAAGACCGACCTGGGCGCCGCGCTCGTCGGCACCGGCCAGGCCCGGCCCGGCGAGGACGAGCGCACCTTCCGGCGGATCGGCGACTCGGTCACCGCGATGCTCGTCAACGGCCTGGTCGTGCGGGTGTCCGTCCCCGCGACGATGCAGCTCATCCACGTCGCGGCCGGACGCACGGACGCCTTCTGGCAGTTCTCCGACGTCCGCTCCGGCCTGGTCGCCGGGGCGCTGCTGGTCTCCGAGGCCGGCGGCACCGTCACCGACCTGGCGGGCGAGCCCTGGACCGCGGGCAGCCGCGACTTCCTGGCCGCCGCCCCCGGCCTCCACGCCACCGCCCTCGACGTCCTGTCACCGCTCGCCTGACCCGGGCGCCCCCGTCCCGCCCACCCCTCCCACCGCAAGGAGCACCACCCCATGACCAGCATCGGCATCCTGGGCGCCGGCCGCGTCGGCACCCACCTGGCCGCCAAGCTCTCCGCCGCCGGACACCGGGTCACCCTCGGCGTCCGGAACCCGACGGAGACCGCCTCCCCCGGTGCCGTTCCACCGACCACCATCGCCGACCAGCGCACCACCGCCCGCACCGCGGACATCGTGATCAACGCGACGCCCGGCGACACCGCGCTGGCCCGCCTCACCGACCTGCGCGCCGAACTCGCCGGAAAACTCCTCGTCGACGTCTCCAACGCCACCCGCGACGCCGACGACGGCCTGCCCGGCGAGCTGTGCTACCCCGGCAGCAGCCTCGCCGAACGACTCCAGGCCGCCCTCCCCGACACCCGGGTGGTCAAGACGCTCAACACCATGCTGTTCACGGTCATGACCGCCCCCGAGACCCTGGCCGCCCCGCCGACCGCCTACCTCTCGGGCGACGACCCGGACGCGAAGCGGACCGTCGCCGGCCTGCTCGGCGACCTGGGCTGGCAGCCCGCCTGGATCGAGGACCTCGGCGGCATCACCACGGCCCGCGCCACCGAGGCCATGGTCCTCGTCGTCCCGCACGTCCTGCGCCTGCACGGCTTCGCGCCCTTCGCGGTCTCTCTCGCCCGCTGAGCCGCGCGGCCGGGGCGGTGACGTCCCGTGATCGATTCATTCCACCGACAGGGCGTCAATTCCTCTCTTCCTGAACGTCATTGACCCAGGAGAGAGCGAATCCGCCCGCTTCGATCAAGGGGTGAGGAGTGTGTTACGTTCCGTGTCCAGACCACGAAATAGTGGACCCCGGCGGTGCTACCAACACCCCGGGGCCTGGCACTAGGAGCAACAGACTCCCCATGCACATCCATCGTAGCGCGCGCATGCGCGGGTTCGACCCCTTCCCGGAGCTTCGGCCCGAACGTTCCGGGCTCTCCAAGGGCGCGTTCGGGCTCGCGGTCCAGATCCTCACCAGCCCCACCGGCTGCGACGCGGACGGCCGACAGCTCGCCGAACAGGGGCCGGACGGCCGGGCGGGGATCGCCAGGATGCTCCGGGAGTTGAAGAAGGCCGGGTTCTACTGGGTCATCACGTTCCGGCTCCCGGACGGACGGATCATCAGCCAGTCCCACCTCTTCGACACTCCGCAGCACGTCGCGCCGGATCCCATCCCCCCGGGTCCCG
Organism: Kitasatospora sp. NPDC088783; assembly: GCF_044750705.1. Taxonomy (NCBI): domain Bacteria; kingdom Bacillati; phylum Actinomycetota; class Actinomycetes; order Kitasatosporales; family Streptomycetaceae; genus Kitasatospora; species Kitasatospora sp. NPDC088783. The sequence goes on along the minus strand of NZ_JBIVKJ010000003.1, from coordinate 625,682 downwards.
GCGGCCCCGGGTCCGGGGCACCTGACGTCCTATGGAAAACCCGGGAGGGAAAACCCTCCCTCCCGGCCGCCAGGACCGCCGCCGAGCCCCAGCCGAAGCCGAAGCCGAAGCCGGAACCGGAATCCGCCCCTGCCCCCGAGCCCGCCCCCGAGCCCGAAGTGCCCGCCGAGTCGCGGGCGGCAGCGGCCCTGCTGCACCGGGTGGTCCGGCCGGAGCCCCGGCTGCGGATCGGCGAGGTGGAGGCGCTGGAGCTGGCCCCGCTGGTGGCGGAGTGGGTGCGACGCGGCAGCACCCCCGAGGACCTGTCGCGGGCCCTGGTGCCCGGCCTGCCGGCGTTCATGTACTCGGCGGCGGCCGTCCTGCGGGACCGCCTGTCGCGCAAGATGCCGCCCGAACCGGGCCTGCTCCCGGAGACCCCGGCGATCGCAGCCGCCAAGTCGGCCCGGCCGAGGTCGAGTTACGCCGAGTGCGCCAAGTGCCATGACCCGGTGCCGAACCCGGGCATCTGCGGCCCCTGCGCGGGCCTGGCCCCCAGGCCGATCGCGGTCGGCACCGGCTCGGCCGCCGTCCGGGCCGGAGCCCAGCGCGCCCGAGCCGCCCTGCGCTCCGCCCGCGACACACTCCCGATCGCCCACCGCCCGGCCCCGGCAGGCACGTGACGCAGGCCCGACACCCGCCCCACCGAAAGCCCCGGAACGGGTAACCCGCCGACCGGACGGGTCCCCCGTACGAGCGACCCCCGCCACCCCGCCCAGACACCCGGCCACCGCCCGACACCCGGCACGCCGGACTGCAAACCACCAGGCAGGGAAGCACAACCCACCCAGGCCCCCACCGCCGGCGGCCCCCGCCACCCGCGACAGCCCCACTTGCATCCCGTGCGAACAGGCCCCTTCGCGCGCCGGGCCCGAGCCCGCGACACCGGCTTCAGGAGATCTTCCAGGGCGGGTCCCTGATCTGGGGCGTTACCATCCACACTAGCCATGACCTGCATAAACGCCCTTCGCTGGTGCGCAGTGCTCCACAGTGCTTCCCGCTTCCGCGTGCACCGGATCCGCATGTCGAGACGGGTCACCGAGGACCGCCGTAGGTGTCAGTGCTCCGGGCACCCGCGAGCTGTCACCTCGGGGATGTCCACAAGCTGTGGGCATCCCGCCCGCTGTCGCCGAACTGCTCTCCTGTCTCTCACTCCGTTCCTCCACCCCTGGCTGTTGGTCGAACGTGAGGTGGTCAGGACGCTGTGAAGTCCTCCGCGGTGGCGTCCATCAGGAGTTCGTCGCAGTCCCGCCCGAGCCAGTACCCGGACCGGCGCAGGCGGCCGGCCGGCTGGAACCCGGCCTTCCGGTAGGCGGCGATGCCCGCCGTGTTCGGTTCCAGGACCTTGAGCCAGACCATGCGCAGGGCGGCGTACTCGAAGGCCCAGCGCAGGGTGAGCGCGGTGGCTTCGGCGGCGAAGCCCTTCCCGCGCGCTTCGGGGGCGAGGAGGACCACGAACTCGGCGGTGCGGACGGCCGGGTCGATCGAGAGCGTGGTGACGCCGAGGGGGGTGTGGTCGGCGGCGTCGACGACCTCGAACTGCGGGTAGTTGCGGTTGCGGCCCTGTGCCTCCCAGCCGGCCGCGCGGACTTCCCAGGACTGGGCGACCTGGGTGCCGAAGCCGAGGATGGTGCCGGGGTCGTTCTCCCAGCGGTGGTAGTCCTCCAGGTGGTCGCGGCTGGTGGCGGCCAGGCTGACGCGGGTGCCGTCGAGCAGGACGAGCGGGGTGCGGGTCACGGGTGCCTCGTTCAAGGTCGGGGGCGGGGGTTGATCGGGGTGTAGTGGGCGGTGTGTGCCGGTTCTTCGACCGGTCGGCCGTCGCCGTCGCAGATCCAGGCGTGCAGCCGGATCGGGTCGGTAGCGATGCCGTGACGCCAGGCTCCGCCGCGTCCGCCGAGTGCGAGCAGCAGCACCGCGGCGACCGACTCTTCCAGGCAGGCCACCCGCGCGGGAACGTTCCGCGCGGCCCAGCGCACGGAGCGCACCGCGAGGCGCGCGTGCCGGGCGGACGGGGGCGGCAGCGCGTTGCCCGTCTCGGCGAGGTGGCGAAGCCGTCCGAACCGCTCCGCGCGGGGGCCGAGCGTACGGGCGGCAAGAACGCTTGCCAACACGGCGGTTGCCGCCAGACGCCAGTGAAGCGGGGGCTGTTCGAGGGCGGGCAGGCGGACCGGCACTTCACCGGTGCCCCAGGAGACAGTCGAGTCGGGGACCGGCACCGGGGCCGGTGCGGGGCTGCCTTCGAGGGCGGTGAGCCAGCGGTCCAGCGCGTCACCGGTGAGGAGGACGGTCGTGCCGGTGCGGTAGTTGACGACCACGCCCGCGTGGCGGGTCAGTGCGGTGACGGTGTCGGCGGTCGGTTGCGGCCTCATGCGGTGCTCTCCCAGCGGATCGTCCGGGCGGCCGATTCGGCGGCGCGGAGCCACAGTTCGGTGCCGAGGACGGGTTCGATCAGACCCCACGGGATGTCCGCTCCGAGGACGGCGTTGCGCAGCAGCGAGCGCAGCGCGGCGGGGCGGAGCAGGCCGAGGGCGGCGAGGTGGCCGTCCACCAGGTCCAGGACGGCGGCCTTGTTGGCGCGCAGCCCGTGGTGGTGGTCGGCGGTGAAGACGCCTTTCGCGCCCCGGCCGAGGACGCTGGGCGGGAGCAGGCCCGCGACGGCGTCGGACAGCATCGGCTTGTAGCGCCGGGCCGACCAGCGGTCGGCAGCGGGCGCGGCAAGGACCGTCTCCAGGACGCGGGTGTCGGTGAAGGGGTTGTGCATGGTGACGCCGTGGGCGGCGGCGAGCTGGTTCTCCGTCGCGGCGGTGCGGCCGACGTAGCGGACCTCTTGGAGCAGCATGGCGTCCGCGTGGCCGAGGCCGCCCGTGTCGCGGTGCGCGGCGGTGACGGACGCGGCAAGGTCGCGGGTGTCGGTGGTGAGCCAGGGCATCGCCACGGCGGTGCCGAGCTTGCCGGGGTCGCTCACGGCGGAGGCCACGGCGGCCCACGGGCTCGTCCGGTACAGCCGGGCCCAGGTCTGGGCGTCGCGGGCCAGGCGCAGCAGGCGGCCGGAGCGGGCGAGGTCCGCCAGGTGGGTCGGGGGCGGCATGAACAGGGAGTCGCCGCCGTCTCCGGTCAGGTGCACACTGACACCGTCCGATGCCAAGTCGCTCAACTGTGCGTCGAACTGGGCGAAGGTGATCGCGGACGGGGCGGGTTCGTCGGTGGGCGGGAGCGTGCCGGGGCCGGCGAACGGGAGGTGTTCGGGTCCCAAGGCCATCAGCCGGTGCCGGATGCGGGGGACGGCACCGGCGACGACGCGCGCGTGGTCGAGGTCGCCGCCTTCCTCGCGTCCCTCGGGGTGGTAGGTGAAGCCGGTCACCGGCCCGTGCTTCGCGGCCAGGACGGTCAGGGTGCTGGAGTCCAGGCCGCCGGACAGGTCCGAGGAGACCACCCGGTCCGCGACCCGGACCGCCACCGCACCGGTCAGGTCGTCACGGAGCCGCCGCACGGCGTCGGGCCAGGCCAGTTCGAGGCGGCACCAGAACGGCGCGATCGTGCAGGCCCCGCGTTCGGCTGCCGTCCAGCGGTGCCCCGGCGGGATCTGCTCCACATCGGCCCAGGCCGAGCGGTCGGGCACCCAGGTGGTGGGGTCGGCCAGGTGGGCGGCCAGCCATGCGGTGTCCGGGACCGCGCCGATCAGCGAGGCCAGTGCGAGCGAACTCGACGCCCACACCGGGCCGTTGGCCGTACGGGTGACGTAGACGGGGGCCGCTCCGGCGGGGTCCGCCCACACCGTCAGCGCGCCGTGCCCGTCGTCCAGCACCAGCGTGTACGCGCCGGACCAAGCGGTGGCCACGGCGTCGATCTCGGCGACCGTGGCGAGGCAGGCCAGTTCCGCATCGGTCGCACCGCACGGCCCGAACACCGCCAGCCGCAGCCCGTCGGCACCGCGCACCTGACGCACCGACACCCCGGCCGACCAGAGAGCTGGTCCCCGCCACACGACCTGCGCACCCACAGGGGCTCCGGCACTTCGACCGGGCGTCCCTCCGAACCACCACATGGGATCAACTCCGTGACCTGTGTTCCACCAGCGGCGCGGCGGCACCGGGATGGGGAGGTGCCGCCGCGCCGCCGACCGTCAGCCGGCGTCGTACGGGGAGCGCTTGCCCTCGACGCTGTTGTTCGAGCTGCCCTTGGTCAGGAGCGCCGCGTCCCCGAGGACCACGGTCTCCCCCTCCGGCTCGCCGTCGAGCGGGGTGAGTTCCTGCATGCCGATCACCTCCCTTGATGATGGACGGGGCGGGAGGAACCCGCCGCCGACTGGTGCCCCGGCCCCCGGCTGCACCGCCGAGCCCGGGGAGTCGTCACGTGCGGCTCACAGCGGCACTTCGCGGTCCGGTGCGGACAGTGCCGCTACCGGTTCCGCCCGGCCGTGACCCACCTGGAGGAAGGCAGCCGTCCCGAGCACGAGGACGGTGCCCAGGTTTCCGAGCAGCCACAGGAAGGTCATGGCGGCATCGGCCGGGTCGTCACGATCCCCTCGACGGCGGCCGCCCGCGGCGTACCGACCGCTCACGATTCCTCCAGCCCCAGCTCGAACCAGACCCACTTGCCGCACGGCGTGCTCTCCACGCCCCAGCGCCGGGAGAGCGCCTCGACCAGCCCCAGGCCGTAACCGGACTCCGCCTCGGAAGCCGGATCCATCAGGACGGGCAGCTCGCCCGACGAGTCCCGCACCCCGACCCACAGCACCGAAGGGCGACGCCGCACCGCGACCCCGACCCGCCGGCACCCCGTGTGCTCTGCCGCGTTGGCCACCAACTCCGTGACCAGCAACGTCGCGGTGGGCACCAGCTCGGCACCCGACCAGGCGGCGAACGCGGACTCGACCAGCCGCCGTGCGGACGAAGCGGACTCCGCAGCGCACGGAAGCACCACGTGGCACCCGCTGTCCTGCCGCTGTACGACCACCGGTTCGAAAGGCCCACGGCTCGAAGGCCCGGCGGGCCTAGCGGCAACGCTGGCGGACATGCGACCCCCTGTCCCGATCGGATCGGGCGGCGCCACCACCGGCACTTGCTTTCGGCCGGCGGCGATGTCGCCCTTTCGGGTCCGAAATCTCGGACCGCGCTGTGCAGCGCGTACAAGAAGGATCGATCCGGTACTGATTCCGCACGATGCCCGCGAGGTGTTACCTGGACGGTAATACTGGTCCACGGAGCGGTATTTGATGATCTGTATCCCGTTATGATCCCCACCGAAGGTACTGCCCGATGACGCATCCAGGCCCGACCCACGGCCCCTTGCTGTCTGCCGAGTTACTGGCGCGCGAAGACCTCCGCCTGGCGCTCGGTGAGCACGACTTCGCCGCAGCCTTCGGGCTGATCAAGAAGTACGGCGGGTACTCGCAGAACAGGATCGCTGCGGCCTGCCGGCTCACTCCGGGCAAGGTCTCCACGATCATGTCCGACCCGGCGAAGCGGATCACGTCCTACGAGGTGATCGCCCGGATCGCCGACGGTCTGGGAGCGCCCGGCCACTGTCTCGGACTGGCACCGCGCCCGTGGGAGTCCGACACCGGACAGCCCCGGCGACCGGCCGAGACCAGCCTTCCGGACGGCGACTTCCCGTGGCGGCCGGAGGTGACCACAGCACTCGCCACCCGCCTCACGAGAACTGACCTCGCCATGGACAGACGTACCGCCGCGCGCCTGCTGGCCGCCGCCGCGATCACCGGAACCGCCCTCCTGGACCCGCTCGAAGGGTGGCTCGCTACACCCGCCACCGCGTCGGAGCGGGCCCGCCCCGGACGGCTCGGCCGACATGACGTGGTCCAGCTCGAACACTCCGCCGTGGCCTTCCGGCAGTGGGACCACCGGTTCGGCGGCGGCCTGCGGGCCAAGGCCGTCCTCGGCCAGCTCAACGACACCGCCGCGGCCCTCGAAGACCACCAGCTCCCCGAGATCGAGCAGCGGTTGTACGGAGTGATGGCCCAGTTGGCGGGCACCGCCGCCACGATGATGTGGGACTCCGGGTACCAGCGCCGCGCGCAGGACTACTACCGGCTCGCCCTCCGTTCCGCTCACGAGGCAGGTGACCGGGCGTTCGGCGCGAACGTCCTCGCCGGCATGGCGCGCCAGATGCTCTGCACCGACCGCCCGGGTGACGCCCTCGAACTGGTCCGGCTCGCCCAGGACGGCAGCCAGGGCCACGCCGGCCCACGCGTCCGGGCCATGCTGCGGACCCGCGAGGCATGGGCCTACGCGGCGATGGGGCGGGTGGCGGCCTTCCGCCGGGCCACCGGTCAGGCCGAGGACGAGCTGTCCACCGCCCGCCCCACCGACGACGAACCGCACTGGATCGCCTACTTCGACCAGGCCGAGATCTCCGGAGTCACCGGCGGCCGACTGCTCGACCTCGCCCGCACCGACCCGCACACCCACGCCGACGCCGCAGCCCAGCACATCCGGTCCGCCCTGGCCGCACGAGGGGCCGAGGCGGGCCGTTCCCACGCGCTCGACCGGATCGGCCTCGCCGAGGCCCTGTTCCTGGCCGGCGACATCACCGCCGCGGTGGAGGAGACCCGGCAGGCCGTGGCCGCCGCCGCACTCACCAAGTCCGACCGCGTCCGGACCCAACTCTGCGGCCTCTACCAGTACACCGTCGGCCACTCGACGAACCCCGCCGTCCGGGAGGCCCGCGATAGCATCCGCGAGCTACTGGCGAACTGACCGAAGGGGAACGGGCATGACCGTCGTCGCCGTCACCGGGCACATGGACCTCACCGAGGAGAGCGTCCCGCTGGTCCGCGAAGCCCTCGAGGCGGTGCTCGCCGAGCACACCGCCGACGGCCTCACCGGCGTGTCCTGCATCGCGAAGGGCGCCGACGCAATCTTCGCGGACGCGGTGCTGTCGCTCGGCGGAAAGCTGGTCGTGGTGGTCCCGTCAGCCGACTACCGGCAGGCCGTGGTCAAGCCGAGCTACGCCGAGGAGTTCGACCGCCTCCACCAGGCCGCCACCGAGGTCGTGGTGATGCCGCACACCGAGGCCGACCGCGAGGCGTACGAGGCCGCCAACGCGGAACTGCTCCGTCGCGCCGACCACCTCGTCGCCGTCTGGGACGGCCGGCCGGGCAATGGACGCGGTGGCACCGCCACCACCGTCACGGACGCGCGCACGGCCGGCCTGCCGGTCACCGTCGTCTGGCCGGACGGTGCAGCGCGCAGAAGCCGCTGAAAACCGGCACCCCGCCGGTACGGACTACCCCGAGTGCTCCGAACCCGGAAACCGGCCGCGGAGAACGCCGCAGGCCCCTCGACCCGGGTGGGTGGGAGCCTGCGGTCGCGCTCGTGCCCCAGGCAGGATTCGAACCTGCGACACCGGCTTTAGGAGAGCCGTGCTCCGGGTCCGGAGGTCGGAGAGCGGGTGCGGGCTTCTGGGCGTGAGGGGAAATTTTGCCTCTGGGGCAATGAGGTTCTTGAAGTGTCAACAGGTTGTTTAAGGTCGTGTGGACCGTACTGCCTGATCAGGGAGCCTTTGCATGTCCGTCGCCTCGAACGTCGTCGCGCTGGGAAGTCGGGTGTGGCATGCAGTGCGGGCCGGGAGTTTTGCCATGGGGGCACTGTTGGTGTTGGTGGCGGTGGGGGGCGCGTTGCACCAGGCGGTGTTGATACCGCCGTTGGCGGCGAGTGCGGCGTTGGTGCACGGGGCGCCGGGGTTGCCGATCTCGCAGCCGCGGAACCTGGTGGGTGGGCAGTTGTTGTCGGCTGCGGTGGGGTTCGGGGTGCTGGCGGTGGTCGGGGCGGGGCCGTGGGCGGCGGCGGTGGCGGGTGGGGTGGCGCTGGGGGCGATGCTGGTCGCGCGGGTGCCGCACTCGCCGGCGGCGGCGACTGCGGTGATCGTGGTCCTGCAGTCCCCGCGTCCGGTGGTCTTCCTGCCGTTGCTGGCGCTCGCCACCGCTGTGCTGGTTCTCTTCGGGTTGCTCCCGCACCGGGTCGGCGGTCATCCGGTGCGTTATCCCGTCGCCTGGTGAGGCGCCGTCCGGAGGTGGGCGCGGGGCCTCAGTGGCAGCGGTCGGCGGGAGGGGAGATCGGGACGCGGGGCTGCCGGGCGTCGATCAGGGGGGTGGTCGTAGGGGTGGTCGTGCGGGTGGTGTCCTCGGGGCCGGTGGGGAGTTCGGCCCAGACCACCTTGCCGTTCGGCGGGGTGCGGTAGTAGCCCCAGCGGGAGGAGAGTTCGTCGACCAGGTGCAGGCCGCGGCCGCCGGTGGCGTCGGGCCCGGTTTCGCGGGGGCGGGGCGGGCGCGGGTCCTGGTCGCCGACCTGCACCAGCAGGTGGTCGTCGCGGAGGGCCAGGGAGAGGGTGAAGCCGCTCGGCCCGCCGCGGGCCCGGACCGCGTTGGTGGCCAGCTCGGAGACCACCAGCCGGGCGGCGTCGGAGAGCCCGTCCCGGGCGTGCCAGCAGTGCAGCACCAGGACGGTGTGGCGGCGGGCCCCGGCGACCGACTCCGGGGTGCTGTCGAGCGTCAGCAGGCTGAGTCGTGGCCGGCTTCGGGACATCGCGGGCCTCCCGGTGGGACGCGTACGGGCACCCGCCGACGGCAGGAGACGGCCCGCGCGGACCAGCCTCCGCCGGAACGCCGACGGCCCGCCACGGCCGGAAGTCCCCTGGGGCGCGGGCACTTCGGGACGGGCGGGCCGGTCGGAGTTGGGTAAGCGGCGTTAACCGACGGTGGATCAGCCGCGCGCGGAAACGCCCGGGCGGGCTCAGCCCCGGCGGGGCTCCCAGCGCAGCAGGCGGCGGGAGAGCATCGCGGCGGCGGCCAGCCAGGCGGCGAGCAGCAGCAGCGAGGGCCCGGCCGCCGTCCAGCCGTGCAGCAGGTCCAGGCGGGGGAGCGGGCCGCCCGCCCAGGTCTCCGGGCCGAAGCCGCGGCCGAACCAGGCCGTCCGCAGCCCCCGGATCACGGGGGAGAGCGGCAGCGCCCCGGCGGGCCCGCGCAGCCAGTCGGGCAGGCCCGCGACCGGGGTGAACACGCCCGCGCCGAACATGCACAGCACCAGCACCGGCGTCGCCACCAGCGGCGCGGACTCGGCGGACGGGGTCACCCCGGACAGCGCCACCGCCAGCACCGAGAACAGCAGGTAGCCGCCGAGCAGGGTGAGCAGCAGCAGCGCCGGATCGGCCGGCAGCGGCGCGCCGAACCAGCCCACCGCGACACCGCCCAGCACCAGCGCCTGGATCAGCACCACCACCCCGCCCGCGCCCAGCTGCCCCGCGAAGATCGCGCTCGGCGGGCACTCGGTGCCGCGCAGCCGCTTCAGCACCAGCTCCTCGCGGCGCGACACCACGCTGCCCAGCAGGTTGACGAACGAGGTCACCAGGGCTAGCCCGAGCAGCCCCACCGCCACGTACCCGGCGGCGTTCACCCCGCCGATCTCCTTGTCGCGCAGCGGCGCGGCGATCACCAGGTTGAGCAGCACCGGCAGCAGGAACCCGATGAAGGTGGAGCGCCGGTTGCGCCAGAACACCTTCCAGGACAGGCCGAACTGGCCCTTGGCGTACGTGAACCAGCTCATCGGGACGCTCCTGCGGTGGTGGTGGCGGCGGTGGTGGCGCCGGTGGCGGGCGTGGGGGTGGGGGCGGGAGTGGCGTGGGCGTGGTCGTGGTCGTGGTCGGCGAGGTCGAGGAAGACGTCCTCCAGCGAACTGGCGCGCACCTCCAGGCCGTCCAGCTCGACGCCCCGGGAGGCCGCCCAGGCGTGCAGCGCGGCCAGCGCGGGCGCCGAGCGGGGCACCCGGTAGACCGCCCGGCCGTCCGCCGAGGTGGGTGCGGTGCCCAGCAGTTCGGGCAGGGCGGCGAGGTCGCCGCCGGGCGGCAGCGGGAGGGTGATCAGGTCGCCGCGGCCGGACAGCACCTCGGCGACGGTGCCGGTGGCGGCGATCACGCCCCGGTCCATGATGGCCACCCGGTCGGCCAACTGCTGGGCCTCCTCCAGGTAGTGGGTGGTCAGCACCACCGTGGTGCCCGCCGCCCGCAGCTCCTCGACCAGCCGCCAGGTGGCGCGCCGGGCCTCCGGGTCCATGCCGGTGGTCGGCTCGTCCAGGAACAGCAGCTCCGGGTCGTTCAGCACGGCCAGCGCCAGGTCCAGGCGGCGGCGCTCGCCGCCGGACAGCTGGGAGACCCGGGTGCCGGCCTTCGGCTCCAGCGCGACCCGCGCCAGCACCTCGGCGGTCGGCCGGGCCCGGCTGGTGAAGGAGCGCCAGCAGTCGACGGTCTCCTTGACCGTCAACTCCTTGAAGAACCCGCCCTCCTGGAGCATCGTCCCGGTGCGCCGGCGGACCTTCGGGCCCGCCGTGAACGGGTCCAGGCCGAAGACCCGGACGTGCCCGGAGGTCGGCGGGTGGTAGCCCTCCAGCACCTCCAGGGTGGTGGTCTTGCCCGCACCGTTGGTGCCGAGCAGGGCGAGCAGTTCGCCGCGGGCGAGGGAGAAGGAGATGCCGCGCACCGCCTCGTAATCGCCGTAGCTGCGCCGCAGGTCCACTACCTCCACGGCCGGGGAATTCTCGGAAAGAGGTGTCATGTATGCAGCGTGACGGGTCCGGGCGGGGAACGGCAAGTAGCGCATCGCCGCAGGTCAGAACACGTGCAAAATGTCATCTCGGGTGGTGACATTTGCGTCCGCCGGAATCTGACATCTCCTACTGCACGGATTTTCGAGGGTCGGTCATAGTTGAGACATCGCCGAGAGCGGAACCGGGGAAAGCGAAACCGGGAAAGCGAAGGGCGGGAAAAGAGTAAACCGAGGCGGCCGGTCCGATCAGCGGGTCGGCGCCGCGAAACCGAGGGAGATTCCCATGGCGCAGAACGAGATCAACAAGGACGAGCAGTTCGACATCGAGGTCGAGGAGCTGGACACCGTCAACGGCGGCGTCTCCGTCTCCTCCCTGCTCTCCGCCGCCTGCCCGGTGTCGAGCTTCAGCTCGGTGTCGAACTCCGTCGCCGAGGTCGCGGCCGAGTAATTCGGGACCTGTGCGGGGGTGGTCCGCTCTCCGGCGGCCCACCCCCGCACCCCCCACCCGGCCCACCGGCACCCCGGCACTCCGGCACCCGGACCGGACCCCACACCCCAGCCCCACCGCCAGATTGAAGGAGAGCCGGGCATGGACAGCCTCCGGCACGAGCTGACGCGGTTCATCCAGCAGCCCGCCGCTCAGCAGGACCCACCCGCGCTCTACCGCCGGCTGCTGACCGAGGCGCCCGTCCTGGACCTCGGCCCGCTGTACGTGGTCTCCGGCTACCAGGAGATCCTCACCGTCCTGATGAACCCCGGGACCAACGTCGACCCGACCACCGTCGGCCTGCCCCGGGCGGGCAACACCGCGCTGCTCAAGGTGGTCAACCGGATGCTGCCGATGCGCGACGGCGCCGACCACACCCGGCTCAAGCGGCTCGCCACCGCCGCGTTCAGCCACCGCCGGCTGGAGCAGATGCGTGAGCGGATCGAGAGCACCGCCGCCCGGCTGCTCGCCCCGCTGATCGCCGTCGGCTCCTTCGAACTCGTCGCCGACCTGGCCGTCCCGCTGCCGGTCGCGGTCTCCTGCGCCATCCTCGACGTCCCCGACTCCGAGCAGGGCCGGATCACCGGCTGGGCGAGCCTGGTGGCCCGCTCGATGCTCGACCCCTTCGGCAACGGCCCCGAGGCCGCCGAGCTGGACGTCGAGTTCGCCGAATTCCACGCCTACGTCGAGGAGTTGTGCGCGGCCCGGGCCGCCGACCCCGGCGACGACCTGATCAGCCGACTGACCACCGCCCGCGGCGAGGGCCGGCTCGACACCGAGGAACTGCTCGCCTTCGTGGTGATGCTGCTGGCCAACGGGCTGGAGACGCTCACCTCCGGACTGGCCGTCGCCGCCTGGGAGTTGATCCGAACCCCCGGCCTGACCGCCCGGGTGCGCGAGGAACCCGGGCTGGCCGCCGCCGTGTTCGACGAGGCCCAGCGGCTCGGCAGCCCCGTCCGGGCCAGCGCCCGGGCCCTGACCCGGGAGGTCGCGCTCGGCGACACCGTCGTCCCGGCCGGGAGCGTCGCCATGCTGCTGTACGCCGCCGCCAACCGGGACCCGCGCCGCTTCGCCGACCCCGACCGCTTCGACCTCGACCGCGCCGAGCGCCAGCACCTCGCCTTCGGCCACGGCCCGCACCACTGCCTGGGCGCGCCGCTCTCCCTGATCGCCGGCTCCGCCGTCCTGCGCGGCCTCGCCGAGGCCGACGCCACCAGGGAGTTGAGCACCACGCTGACCGACGCCACCGCCCGCCCGACCGAGCAGTTCGCCTTCGGCGGGGTGCGCGAACTGCCGGTGGCCTGCCCGCCGCGGACCGCGCCGGTGCCCGAGCTGATGGAGGTGGCGGCATGAGCATCACGATCGAACCCCGGCCCGAGACCGAGTCCGGCACGAAGGTCGACACGAAGGCCGACACGAAGGCCGGGACACCGCGCGAGACCGAGGCGGAGTCCCGGGCGCGGAACGCCGTCGCCGCCGTCGCCGCCGCCCGGGCCGCCGCCGTGCTGGAGCCCGGACTCGACCAGCCCGTACGGCTGGTCGGGGCCCGGCTGTGGCTGGCCGGCGCCGCGCTGGTGCTGGCCGTCGGCGCGGGCGCGAGCTGGACGGTGTGGGGCAGGCTCCCGCACACCCTGACCGTGCACGCGGTCGCCGCCCACGGCGACGCCCCCGTCCGGGTGGCCGCCGAACACCCGGGCAGCGTGCTGGAGTTCAAGGTTCGGCCGGGCGAGCACGTGACGGCCGGGCAGGTGCTCGCGCTGGTCGGCGCGGAGGGGTCCACCACCGAGGTCACCGCTCCCGCGGCCGGCACCGTGAGCGCGCTGCTGGCCGCGCCCGGAGCCCGGCTCGCCGCCGGATCACCCGTGCTGACCCTGGACGCGAGCGCCGCACCGGCCACCGTCCGGCTGCTGGTGGACGACCCGAAGGACGCCGCGAAGCTCGCCCCCGGCCTGCCCGTGCTGGTCCCGGTGCCCGGCGGGGGAGCGATTCGCGCCGTCGTCGACCGGGTCGAGCCGCTGCCCGTCCGGGCCGACTCGCTCGACGGCACCCTGCCGGTCGCCGTCCCCGGCCTGCCCGCCGGCACCGCGCCCGTCTGGGTGGCGTACGCCCGGCTCCCGCAGGGCGTCGCGCTGAACGGCCCGCTGGCGCTGGACGTCCGGGTCGACCTCGGCAGCCGGCACCCGTACCAGGCGGTGCTCGGACAGGAGGCCAAGCGATGAAGCCCACCCGCACCGCTGCCGTCGAACCGCCCGCCACCGAGCCGCGCACCGCCAACAGCGGCGAGCCGAGGACGGAGCCGAAGAAGGCGGAGTCCAAGCCGCCCGAGCCCGGGACCGAGCAGGCCAACCGGACCGAGCAGGCCAGCCGGACCAAGCAGCCCGAGCAGCCCGAGCAGCCCGAGCCCGGGACCGAGCGGGCCGAGCCCGAGAAGAGCAAGCCCAGGACCAAGCAGCGCACCTACCTCCGCACGCCCGTCGTGCCGCAGATGGAGGAGCAGGACTGCGGGGCGGCCTGCCTCGCCGTCGTGCTCGGGGCGTTCGGGCGGCGGGTGACGCTGAACGAGGCGTCCCGGGCCTGCGGGGTCAGCCGGGACGGGGTGAGCGCGGCGGCCGTCGCGCGGGCCGCCGGGCGGTACGGGCTGCTGGCCCGGGGGCGCCGGGTGGTGCGGCGGGAGGATGACCGGCTGGAGGGGCTCGGCGCGGTGCCGGTGCCGTCGATGGTGCTGGTCACCGGCCCGCACTTCGCGGTCTTCGAGGGCGTCAGGCGGGGCCGGGTGCACGTCAACGACCCCTCGCTGGGCTCCTACTCGGCGACCCCGGCGGAGTTCTGGGACTCCTTCGCGGGCATCGCGGTGGGCTTCGAGCCCGGCCCCGACTTCGAACGCGGCGGGCGCCGCTTCCCGCTGCTGCGCTCGCTGACCGCCCGGATGCGGCCGTACGCGTGGCCGATGCTGGTCGCGGTGCTGGTCGGCATGCTGATGACGGTGCCCGGCGTGGCCTCCGCGTTCCTGCTGCGCACCTACCTGGCGACCGTGGTCAACGGCGGCGCGGGCGGCTGGGCGCTGCCGCTGACGCTGGCCGGGCTGGCGGTCGCCGGGCTGGTGCTGGCCGGGAACTGGCTGCGCTCCGCGATGGTCAACCGGGTGCTGGAGGCGATGGCCGCCCGCTCCTCGGCGTCCTTCCTGTGGCGGATGCTGCGGCTGCCCGGCGCGTTCTTCCACCGCCGCCAGCTCGGCGGCCTGGTCACCCGGGTGCAGCTCAACGACGGCCTGGCCAACCTGCTGTCCTACCGGGTGGCCGGCGCGGCCTCCTCGCTGGCCGCCGCCGCCGTGCACCTGACCGCGCTGCTCTGGCTGGCGCCGAAGCTCGCCGCCATCCCGGTGGCGGTCGCGGTGCTGGACGCGCTCGCGCTGCGCTCCGCGGACCGGCGGCGCGGCGGCACGATCCACCGGCTGCACGCGGAGGGCCACAAGCGGGACGGTGTCGCGTTCGCGGGGGTGTCGGCGATCGAGACGGTCAAGGCGGAGGGCGCGGAGGACGCGCTGTTCCGCTCCTGGGCCGGCTGGCAGGCCCGGGCCGCGCACACCGGGCAGCGGGTCGCCGAGAGCGTCCTGGTGCCGCTCTCGCTGCCCGGCGCGCTCAACTCGGCCGCCGCGGCCGCCGCGGTGGTCGCCGGGACGGTGCTGCTGCTGGCCGGCTCGCTCTCCTTCGGCACCCTGCTGGCCTTCCTGCTGCTGCTCAACGGCTTCCTCCTGCCGGTCTCCCAACTCGTCGGCACCGGAGCCGAGTTCACCGTCGCCCGGGCGCAGAACGCGCTGCTGGAGGACATCGAGACCAGCGAGGTCGACCCGTACCTCGTCCCGGTGCTCGACGCCCCGGCCGAACCGGTCCGGCTGCGCGGCGAACTGGAGCTGCGCGGGCTGGAGTTCGGCTACGACCCGAACCGGCCGCCGGCCCTCGCCGGGATCTCGCTGCGGATCGCCCCCGGCGAGTGGGTCGCGGTGGTCGGCGGCAGCGGCAGCGGCAAGTCCACGCTGGCCCGGCTCGCGGCGGGCGTGCTGCGCCCCTGGAAGGGCGAGGTGCTGCTCGACGGGCGGCCCCGCGACGACTGGCACCGGGGCACCGTCACCGCCCAGGTCGCCTACGTGGAGCAGCAGTTGCGGCTCTTCGAGGGCACCGTCCGGGAGAACCTGACGCTCTGGGACCCGTCGGCCGGCGAGGACGCCCTGCACCGGGCGCTCGCCGACGCCGAGGCCACCGAACTGGTCCGCCGCCGCGGCGGGTTGGACGCCCGGATCGACGAGGACGCCCGGAACTGGTCCGGCGGCGAGCGCCAGCGCCTGGAGATCGCCCGGGCCCTGGCCCTCGACCCGGTCCTGGTGGTGCTCGACGAGGCCACCAGCGCCCTGGACGCCCACACCGAGGCCGCCGTCAACGAGCACCTGCGCCGCCGCGGCGTCAGCTGCCTGGTGCTGGCCCACCGCCTGAGCACCATCCAGGCCGCCGACCGGGTGGTGGTGATCGAGGCCGGCCGGATCGTCCAGCAGGGCCCGCCCGCCGAGCTCGCCGGACAGGACGGCCCCTACCGGGAGCTGCTGCGCGACGCCGAGCGGAAGACCCCCGCCGCCGCCACCAGCACCGCGGCCGCCACGACCACCACGACCACCACGACCACCACGACCACCACCGAGAACCGCACCGTTCGGACGGAGGAGCAGGCATGAGCACCACGACCGCCGCCCGTCGGGGCGGACCGCAGACCGCCGCGGAGGACGAGGAGCGCGACCCGGCGACCCGGGCCGACGCCACCGCGGCCGCCAACCGGACCGCACTCGCGGACGCGTTGGCCGAGTTCGGCACCGTCACCCGTCCGCACACCTCCCCGCGCCCCGGCGGCACCACGCCGACAGCGCCGCGCCACCGCGCGGACCTGGCGCGGGAGGTGCTGCGGGCGCTGGGAGTGCCGGTGCCGAAGGAGATCCCCGCCGCGGTGCGGGACGCCGCCGACCCGGTCACGGCGCTGCTGCGCCGGGCCGGGGTGCGCTGGCGCCCGGTCACCCTCGCCGACGGGGACGAGACCGGCACGGCCGGGCCGATGGTGGCGTTCGCCGCCGAGGACGGCCGGCCGATCGCCCTGATACCCCGGGCCGGACGGCACCGCCGCCACGACCCGGGCTCCGAACGGGCTGCCACCCGTGCGGAGTTGAGCCGCCAGGCGCTGCTGCTGTACCCGCCGCTGCCGCCGGGGTGCCCGTCCCCGGTCGACCTGCTGCGCTTCGCCCTCGCCGTGCCCGGTGCCCGCCGGGACCTGGGAGTGCTGAGCCTGGCCGGTCTGGTGTCGGCGCTGCTCGGCCTGCTCGTCCCGCTGTCCACCGGAGTGCTGCTGCCCGGCCTGCTGCTGGCCGAACGGCACCCGGTGCGCTGGCTGGCCGTGCTGCTGGGCTCCGCGGTGGTGGCGTCCTGGCTGCTCACGCTGGTCCGCAACACCGCCGCCGTCCGGCTCACCAGCCGGGTGCAGCACGCGCTCGAACCCGCCGTCTGGGACCGGCTGCTGGCCCAGGACGCCAGGTTCTTCCGCGACTACACCACGGGTGACCTGGTGCACCGGGCGAACGCGGTGGCGCAGGCCCGCCAGGCCCTCTCGGAGGTGCTGGTGGGCGCCGTACTCGGTGCGGTGTTCGCCGTCACCGGGCTGACGGTCCTGCTGCTGGTGGACTGGCGGCTCGGCGGGCTGCTGCTGCTCGCCGTGCTGGCGGTGACGGCCGCGCTGCTGCTGCTCGGCCGTCGCCGCCAGGAGTACGAGTCCCAGGTGTACGCGGCGCACGGGCAGCTCCAAGGGGTGCTGTACGGGCTGCTGCTGGGCATCGACAAGATCCAGACCGCCGGCCGGGAGATCCAGGCGTTCGCCCGCTGGGCCGCCCCGTTCGCCGGGCAGAAGCGGGCCGACGCCGCCGCGATGCGCAGCGAGGCCCTGTCGAGCGCACTGACCACCGCGCTCCAGCCGCTGCTGCTGGCCGTCCTGCTGGCCGGGGCGACCTTCGGCCCGGCCGCCGAGGCCGGGCACCTGATGGCCGCCGGGGTGGCGGCCGGACAGGTCGCCCTGGCGCTCGGCCAGGTCACCCACGCCGCGGTCGGCGCGTACGGCGTCGCCCCGGTGCTGGAGCGGCTGCGCCCGATCCTCGCCGAACCGGCCGTGAACGCCGCCGAGCGGGCCGGACAGCTCACCGACCCCGGCCGGCTGAAGGGGCGGCTCGCCCTGGAGGACGTGGTGTTCCGCTACCCGGGCAGCGCGCTGCCCGCCCTGGACGGGGTGTCGCTGCGCGCCGAGCCCGGCGAGTTCGTCGCCGTGGTCGGCCCGTCCGGCGCCGGGAAGTCCACCCTGATCCGGCTGCTGCTCGGCTTCGAGCGGCCCGAATCCGGCGCGGTCCGCTACGACGGCCGCGAACTGGCCTCGCTGGACGCCCGGTTGGTGCGCCGCCAGCTCGGCTCGGTGCTCCAGCACGGCCGGATGCTGCGCGGCTCGCTGCTGGAGAACCTGGCCGGCGCCGACCCCGACGTCGCCGAGGACCGGATCTGGCACGCCGCCGAACTCGCCGGGATCGCCGACGAGTTGCGCGCCCTGCCGATGGGCCTGGGCACCCGGGTCGGCGAGGACGCCCAGGGCTTCTCCGGCGGCCAGGTGCAGCGCCTGCTGCTGGCCCGGGCCCTGGTCCGCGACCCGGCCGTGCTGCTGCTCGACGAGGCCACCTCCGCGCTCGACAACGCCACCCAGCAGCGGGTCGCCGAGGCCGTCGCCGGACTCGACCGCACCCGCCTGGTGATCGCCCACCGACTGAGCACCATCCGCACCGCCGACCGGATCTACGTGCTGGACGGGGGCCGGGTGTCCGCCGCGGGCACCTACCGCGAACTGCTCGGCACCGACCCCCTGTTCACCCGCCTCGCCCGCTTCCAGGAGATGTGAGATGTCGCTCGACGTTCAGACCTGGCTCCGCACCCCCGGGACCCCGGGCCACGCGGCCCCGACCGCCGCCCTGCTGCCCGGCCTGCCCGGCGCCGACGAGCGGCTGCACGCCGTGATCGCCGCCGCGGCGAGTTTCGAGGAACGCGCCGCCGCCCGCGACGACGGGCAGGCCCTGTTCACCCCCGACCCGGCCGAGGACCGGCGCAGCCGCGCCGCCGCCGTCGAGACCTGGCTGCGCCGCGCCGCCGGCGACCAGCGCTCCGCCGGGGTGCTGCTCGACCACCTCGCCGAGACCGGCCGCCCGCTCGGCGAGGGCCTGCGCCGGGTCCGGCTGACCGACCCGGCCGCGCTGCCCTCCTGGGCCCACGCGCTGGCGGTGTTCCTGCGCGCCCAGAGCGAGGCGCCCGCCACCGGACCGGGCGCGGTCACGGCCGGCTTCCGGGCCGCCGCCGACGCCCTGCTGCCCGCCGGGGACGGCTCCGTGCTGGGCGTCCCGGTCACCGCGAAGGGCCGCGCCGATGTGGTCGGCACCCTGACCGGACGGCTGGTCGAGGCCGCCAACCTGACGCTCTGCCAGGAGTTCCAGCTCGCCACCGGCCGCCCCCGCGCCACCAGCTGGGACGCCGAGGGCGGCCCGGACGCCTCCGCCGCGGGCTGGCTGGCCCGGCTGGAGCGGCTGCCCGCGCTGGCCCACCTGATCGGCACGGTCTGCCGGCAGTGGCAGGAGATGTACACCGAGATGTTCGCCCGGCTCTCCGCCGACCGGGCCGGCCTGGTGGCCGAGATGTGGGGCGGCACCGACCCGGGCGCGCTGGACTCCGTGCACGGCGACGCCGGCGACCGGCACGCCCAGGGCCGCTCGGTGGCGCTGCTGCGCTTCGAGAGCGGCGCGGGCGTGGTCTACAAGCCCAAGGACATGCGGCACGCCACCGCCTTCCTCGGCCTGGTCGAACGGCTCAACCGGGAGCTCTCCCTCGACCTGCCGCTGCGCACCGTGCTGATCCGCTCCGACCGGGGCGACGACGGCCACGGCGCCTCGCTCAGCACCGACTGCTCCGGCGACTACGGCTGGGAGGAGCTGGTCCCGTCCCGCCCCTGCGCCGACCGCGCGGGCTTCGCCCGGTTCTACCACCGCCTGGGCATGACCATCCGGCTGGTGCAGCTGCTGGAGGGCCGCGACCTGTGGGCGGACAACCTGCTGGCCGACGGCGAGCACCCCGTCCTGATCGACCTGGAGTGCCTGCTCTACCCGCGCGTCCAGGCCCCGCCGGTGCTGACCGCCGGACAGCACGGCCTGCTGGACGAGCTGGAGACCACCGTGGTGCGCACCGCGATGGCCTTCCAGGCGTGGACCCCGGCCGGACGCACCGACGCCCTCGACATCGGCTGCCTGTCCCGGGTCGGCAGCCTGGAGAGCGCCCCCGGCGTGCCCGCCCTGCCGCTGCCCGCCTACCGCCCGGTGCACGACGGACAGCCCGCCGACCCGTGGCAGTACACCGACGAGGTGGTCGACGGCTACCGCGAGATGCACGCCGCCCTGCACCGGCTGCGCGGCGAACTCGCCGACCCCGAAGGGCCGCTGAGCGGGTTCCGGGGCATCTGGGTGCGCTACATCTGGCGCCACACCTGGGACGGCTACAAGATCCTGCGGGCCTCCACCAGCCCGTTCGCGCTGGACGACGGCGCGACCCGGGAGACCGTCATCGCCGGGGCGCTGCGCGGCGCCGTCACCGCCCGCGCGGGCGACGCGGCCCGGGGCGACCTGCTGGAGGTGGTGCTCGCCGAGCTCGACTCCTTCCGCTCCTTCGACATCCCGTTCTTCCGCTCGCTGACCACCTCCTCCTCGGTGTTCACCGCCGACGGCCGGGAGATCCCCGGCCACTTCCAGTCCACCGGCTGGCAGCGCCTCCAGCTGCGGGTCGCCGAACTCGACGGCTTCGACCTGGAGGGCCACGTCGCGGTGCTCTCCGGCTGCGCGGACGCCGCCCGGGCCGGCACCGAGCGGCCCCCGGCGGTGCCCGCCCGGCCGCTGCGCGCGGCCCAGCCGCCCAGCCCCGGCGAACTGCTGTCCGCCGCCACGGCACTCGGCGACCGCGTCCTCGCCGACCGGCGCCCCACCGGCTGGCTCGGCCAGAGCTGGTACCCGGGCACCGGCCTGCGCCAGGTCGAGGCGCTCGGCCCCGACCTGACCTCCGGCACCCTCGGCATCGCCCTGCTGCTCGCCGAACTCTGGTCCGCCACCGGCGAACCGCGCTTCCACCGGGCCGCGCACGGCCTGCTCGCCGAGGCCGCCGCGCTGATCGACCCGAAGGAGCCGATGGCCTTCGCGTTCGCCGGCGACTCCCGGCTGGCCTCCGGCGCGCCCGTCCCCGGCGGCTTCTTCGGCCCCGGCGCGATCATCCACGGCCTGGCCCGGGGCGGGCTGCTGCTCGGCGAGGCCGACTTCCTCACCGCCGCCCAGGCCCTGGTGCCCGGCGCGCTGTCGGTCGCCGAGTCCGCCTCCAACCGGCCCGGCCGCCCGACGAAGGTCCCGCACGCCGACGTGCCGCTCGGCAGCGCGGGCCTGCTGCTCAACCTGCTGCGGCTGCGCCGGGCGGGCGGCAGCCACCCCGACACCGACCAGGGCATCCGGCTGCTGGCGGCCGGAGCGATCGACCGGCTCGCCGACGAGCACACCGCGTTCGACTTCCTGGAGCTCGTCCCCGGCGGCGCCGACTCGATCGCCGCCGCGCTCGCCCGCACCCTCGCCGAAGCCCCCGCGCTGCTCACCGACCCCGAGGACCTGCGGGCCCGGCTGCACGCGCACCGCTTCGCCACCGGCACCCGCTCCGGACGCCTCGCCTGCCTGGACACCGCCGTCTCGCTCGGCGCCGACGCCGTCGACCAGGCCGACCTGGGCGCGCTCGCCCCGCCCGTCACCGGCCCCGAACTCGCCGCCCTCACCGGCCGCGCCCTGCTCTCCGCCGCCACCGAGGCGCTCACCGCCGCCGAGGCGGGCCTGGTCCACACGCTGCCGGAGGACGTCGAGGCGCTGCTGCCCGGCCCGTTCTACGACGGCCGCGAGGCCGCCGCCCTGATGGTCCGCGAACTGCTCACCCGCCACCGCCTGCACGGCACCTGGTTCCCGGACCGGGCCGCGCACGACGCCGTCAACCTCGGCGCGCTGGACGGCACCGTCGCCGTCGGCCTGCTGCTGCTGCGCCTGCACGACGCCTCCGCCGCCCCGCTCGCCACCCTGCGCTGACCGCGCGCCGCTTCGAGGAGTACCCGCCATGTCCGAACTCATCGGCTTCAAACGCCACTTCACCCCGTACGTGGTCGACGGCGAGGCCGTCTACCTGGTCTCCGAGCGCGGCGTCTCGGTGGTCGACGGCAGGCTCGCCCAGGCCCTCGCCCCGCTACTGGACGGCACCCGCACCGCCGAGCAGATCGGCGCCGCCCTGGACGGCGTCGTCCCGGCCGACAAGCTGCGCGCGGGCGTCGACAAGCTCCGGGCCGGCGGCTGGGTGACCGCCGCCGACCCGGCCACCGACCGCCCCGGCGCGGCCTTCTTCGAGATGGCCGGGCAGGACGGCGACACCGCGATGGCCGCGCTGCGCGGCGCCACCGTCCGGGTCGAGGTGTACGGCGAGCTGGACGCCGCGCCGTTCCTGGCCGCGCTGGCCGCGGCCGGCGTCACCGTCGACCAGGACGCCGCGTTCACCGTCGCGCTCACCGAGGACTACCTGCACCCCGGCCTGGCCGAGCGCAACCGGCGGGCCCTCGCCGACGGCCGCCCCTGGCTGCTGGCCCGCCCGGTCGGCTCGATCGTCTGGGTCGGCCCGGTGTTCAGCCCGGACGCCCCGGGCACCGAAGGCGCCGGGAACACCGGGAACACCGAGAACACCGAAGGCCCCGAGGACGCCGGCGGCTCCGGCTGCTGGGAGTGCCTGGCGCACCGGCTCTCCGCCAACCGGCAGTCGCTCAGCTACCTCCAGCACCGCCTCGGCCAGGACCAGCCGATCTCCACCGCCGGCGCCCACCTGCCCGCCACCCTGGCGCTCGGCACCCAGCTCGCCGCCCTGGAGACCGCCAAGTGGCTGGCCGGCGCCCGCCCGCCGCAGCCCGCCGTCACCACCCTGGACACCGTGCTGCTGGAGAGCGAGAAGCACGTCCTGGTGCGCCGCCCGCAGTGCCCGTCCTGCGGCGACGACGCGATCATGGAGCGCCGCCAACTCGCCCCCGTCGCCTTCGAGTCCCGCCCCAAGGCGTTCACCGCCGACGGCGGCCACCGCTCCGCCTCGCCCGAGGACATGCTGGAGAAGTACCGCCCCCAGCTCAGCCCGATCACCGGTGTGGTCACCACCCTGGTCCCCGCCGCCCGCACCCCCACCGGCCTGCGGGTCTACGTCTCCGGGCAGAACCTGTCCCGGCAGAGCGGCGACCTCAAGCAGCTGCGCACCGGCCTGCGCTCGGTCAGCTGCGGCAAGGGCCGCACCGACGTGCAGGCCCGGGCCTCCGCGCTCGGCGAGGCCATGGAGCGCTTCTCCGGCGTCTTCCAGGGCGACGAGGCCCGCCGCACCGCGACCTTCGCCGAACTCGGCGACGCCGCGATCCACCCCGCCCGCACCCTGCTCTACTCCGACCGGCAGTACGCCGAGCGCGACCGCTGGAACGTCAAGCAGTCGATGTTCAACGTCGTCCCGGTGCCGTTCCGCGCGGACGACCCGATCGAGTGGTCCCCGGCCTGGTCGCTCACCGAGCAGCGGCACCGCTGGCTGCCCACCCAGGCGATGTACTACGGCTACCGGCACAGCGGCCGGTTCTACGCCGCGGGCGACTCCAACGGCTGCGCGGCCGGCACCTCCTTCGAGGACGCCGTGCTCCAGGGCTTCCTGGAACTCGTCGAGCGGGACGCGGTCGCGCTGTGGTGGTACAACCGGGTCCAGCGCCCGGCCGTCGACCTGGACTCCTTCGGCGACCCGTACGTCGACCAGCTCCGCGAGGTCTACCGCGGCCTGCGCCGGGAGGTCTGGGCGCTCGACCTGACCGCCGACTTCGGCATCCCGGTGGTGGGCGCGTTCTCCCGGCGCACCGACGCCGCGCCCGGCTCGGGCACCAACGAGGACGTGCTGATCGCGTTCGGCGCCCACCTCGACCCGCACATCGCGCTCACCCGCGCCCTGACCGAGATGAACCAGTTCCTCGGCCCGGTCGCCGGGGACGAGCACGGCCGGGTCAGCTACGCGGGCGCCGACCCCGAGCAGAAGGCCTGGTGGACCACCGCCACCGTCGCCAACCAGCCCTACCTGCTGCCCGACCCGCACGCCCCGCGCTCCACCCCCGCCAGCTGGCTCCCGCTCGCCGGGGCCGACCTGGCCGACGACCTGGCGCTCGTCCAGCGGATCGTCGAGGACCGCGGCATGGAGTTCCTGGTCGCCGACCAGACCCGCCCCGACGTGGGGCTGCCCGTCGCCCGGGTGATCGTCCCCGGCATGCGGCACTTCTGGGCCAGGTTCGCACCCGGCCGGCTCTACGACGTCCCGGTCCGGCTCGGCTGGCTGGACACCCCGACCCCGGAGAGCGAGCTCAACCCGATCCCCATCTTCATCTGACCGACGCGCGGGGCAGCCGGGCCCGGCTGCCCCGCCCATCCGGGGAGGTCCCCATGACCGTCATCGAACACCTGCCGCCCGCCCCCGCCACCGGGGGCCACCGCCCGCTGCGCCGCCTGCTCCGGCTGCGCCCCGAGGTCGAGGTCACCGCCCAGGGCGCCGACGTCGAACTCGCCCACCCCTGGGGCCGCCAGCGCGTCCACGCGCTCGGCGAACGCACCGTCGCCGCCCTGCTCGACCTGACCCGCTCCGACGCCGACCTCGACCTGCTGGCGCTCGACCACGTCCGGCTGCTGAAGCTGCTCGAACGCTTCCCGTACCTGGTCACCACCACCGTCGCCGACCCGCTCGGCACCCCGCTGGCCACCGCCGTGCCGATCGCCCGCTCCGCCGCACTGCCCGGATTCGCCCGCCCCACCGGCCGGTTGGTGCTCTCCCGGTTCGCCTACCTGCGCCGGCTGCCCGACGGCCAGGGCCAGGACGGCGAGAGCTGCGTCCTCGAATCGCCGATGGCGCCGTTCCGGCTCACCCTCCACCAGGCCGCCGCCGGGGCCTTCGTGGCGGCGCTCAGCGCCTCCCGCACCGCCGAGGAGGCCGCCCTGCTCGCCGGGATGTCCCCCGGCGAGGGCGAGGCGCTGGCCGGACTGCTGGCCGGCGGCGGCTTCCTGGACGCCGGGCAGGGCTCCGAGGCCCCGCTCTGGGACTTCCACGACCTGCTGTTCCACGCCCGCAGCCGCCCCGGCCGGCACGACTACCCCACCGGCGGCGTCTTCGCCCACCAGGACGTCCCGCAACTGCCCGCGGTCTCCACCCCCGGCGCCCGCGAGGAGGGCGAGGGCATCGACCTGCCCGTCCCGGACTGGGACACCGTGGTCGCCCGCGACCCCGCGCTCAGCGAGGTCCTCGAAGGCCGCCGCTCGGTGCGCTCCTACGCCGACACCCCGGTCACCCTCGACCAGCTCGCCGAACTGCTCTACCGGGTGGCCCGGGTCCGCCGGGTGATCCCCGGCGACCCCGCCGACCCGCACGGCTACGACGGCGTCGAGCGCCCCTACCCGGCCGGCGGCGCCACCGGCGAACTGGAGGTCTACCTCTCGGTGGTCAAGTGCGTCGGCCTGGAGCCCGGCGTCTACCGCTACGACGCCGCCGCCCACCGGCTGCGCCCCCGCCCGTTCCAGCACCCCGGCGAGGAGGCCGCGTTCAACGAACTCGTCACCGCCGCCTGGCGCGCCACCGCCTGCACCGTCGACCCGCAGGTGCTGCTCACCGTCACCAGCCGGTTCGGCCGGCTGTCCTGGAAGTACAGCCAGATCGCCTACGCGCTGACCCTCAAGCACGTCGGCGTGCTCTACCAGACCCTCTACCTGGTGGCCACCGCGATGGGCCTGGCCCCGTGCGGACTCGGCTCCGGCGACACCGACGCCGCCGCCCGGGCGCTCGGCCTGGACTGGACCGCGGAGTCCTCGGTCGGCGAGTTCCTGATCGGCAGCCGCCCGGCCGGGGTGCCGCGCACCGCGCACGGCTTCGCGGACGTGGTGGCCGCCGCCCGCGCCGGGGAGGGCTTCGGCGAGAACTTCTGACCGGCCCGCCGCGCCGCACCCGGCCGCGCGACGCCGCACGCGCGACGCCCGGACGCACAGCGCCTGTGCGCGCGACACCCGGACGCAGGCACGCCTGCGACCCGTCAGCGGGAATCTGACGGGTCGTCGGCGAGCCTGCGTTCTTGTCCTGCCGTCCTACAGCCAGCCGCACTCGCGGGCGATCCGGATCGCGTCGCAGCGGTTGCGGGCCCGGGTCTTGGCGATCGCCGCCGAGACGTAGTTGCGCACCGTCCCCGGGGAGAGCGACAGCGCCGCGGCCGCCTCCCGCACCGTGCTGCCCGCGGCGATCTCGCCCAGCACCGCCAGTTCCCGGCGGCTCAGCGGCCCGGCCTGCCCGGTGCGCACCACGTCCAGCACCAGCCGCGGGTCGTACACCCGGCCGCCGCGGGCCAGTTCGCGCACCGCCGCGATCAGCGCGGGCGCCTGCACGTCCTTCAGCAGGACCCCGGCCGCGCCCTCCACCAGGGCCCGCCGCAGCTCCGCCGTCCGCGGCAGGGCCGGCACCAGCAGCAGCACCGCCGCGCCCGGCGCCGCCTGCTGCACCTGCCGGGCCAGCGCCGGCCCGTCCGGCTGCTCCGGGTCCAGCCCCAGCACCGCGACCGCGGGCCGCACCCGGGCCGCCGCCGCGACCGCCTCCTCCCCGCCGGCCGCCTCGGCGACCACCGCGAGGTCCTCCTCCCGGTCCAGCAGGGCCCCCAGGCCGGAGCGGAACAGGTGGTGCCCGTCGGCCAGCAGGATCCCGGTCGAGTCCGTCGCCGCCGCGATCCCGGGGATCGGGAAGCGGTGGGCCGTGGCCCGCTGCACCAGCGGGCGTTCCAGTGCGGTCGTCATCCGCGTGCCTCTCCGGTCCGCTCCGGTCCGATCAGCCCCAGCCCCAGGTCCCGGACTGCTGCGGGCCGCTCGGGCTGCTGGTCGGGGTCGGGCTGCCGGACGGGACCGGGCTCGGGTCCGAGACGCCGCCGCCGACCACGGCGTTCTGGGCGGCCGCGTCCCCGGGCTGCTGCGGACCGCCGACGACCGCCCCGTCGGCGGTGACGACGGCGCCCGGTCGAGCCGGGCCGGCCAGTTCGGCGGCGGTGGCGACGCCGCCGACCGTCAGCGCACCAAGTACCGCAATCGTGACAATTCGGATGTTCAGCGCCATGGGAGTGCCCGATCCTCTCGCGTTCGGCTGATGCCCCGGGCTGCCACCGGGGCGTGTGGTGTGAGCCGTCGTCAGGTGCCCGGTGCGATCCGCGTCCCCCGCCGGGGGCTGCTCCCGCTTCCTCGCTCCGTCGTCCTGCCGACAACAACGAGAGTGCTCCCGGTGGCACCTCCGTGTCAGTAGTCGGAGCTGTCACCACAGTGCCGTGACACTGTGGTGCCAGCTCCACCACCGGGTTGTTGATGTACCGTCAGCTACGGGCGCTGTCCTGCCACGTGCCCAGCGCGATCCACGGGTCCGCCTCGCAGAGCGCCACCGACCAGCCCGCCAGCGGCCCGTCCGGCCCCACCAGCGCCGCCGCGCCCGCCCGCAGCGCCCACTCCGCCGACAGCAGCGAGGCCGCCGTCAGGAAGCACATCGCCGCCAGCCCGCCCGCGACCTCCAGCACCCGGACGTGGCACACCCGGGCCCCGTCCAGCGGCAGCCGCAGCAGCGCGGCCCGCACCGGACCGGCCCCGGCGGACACCGCGCACCGACCCGACACGGGCGGCGGGTCCAACTCCAGGCGGATCGCGTACATCCGTCCAGCGTGGCAAATCCGCATCCGATCCGCGCGGTACGACGGGTGTCACATCCCCGCCTGGCACGAATATGACAGTTGCCGGGCGCTCTTCACGGCTCGCCCACCTGTACGACAGAATCTCCGCAAGCCAGTTCTCGACGGTGACCGGTCAGCGCTAGTCTGACGCCCGGTCAGCAGGAATCCGGGGGGCGCGCCACGGCGCGCTGGAGGTCGACATGGGCAGAACCACGCGGACGGACTCGATCCGGGGCACGCGGAAGACCGGATCTTGACCGCCGGCGGCCCGATCGGGCTCGACCCGTTCGGCGAGGCGGTCTACCGCGCCATGCTGCTCCACCCCGACCTCGACACCGGTGGCCTGGCCGGCCACCTCGACTCCACCGAGGCCGAGGTCGGCCACGCCCTCGACCGGCTCGCCGACCTCGCCCTCACCCGCCCCACCAGCTGCGGCACCCGCTGGCGCGCCGTCAACCCCGAACGCGGCCTGGCCGCCCTGCTCGCCCACCAGGAGGCCGAGGAGGCCCGCCGCCAGCGCGAGGCCGAGCGCAGCCGGGCCGCGATGGCCGGGCTGATCGCCGAGTACGCCAGCATCCACGCCCCCGGCGCCGACGGGCAGCGCGGCATCGAGATGCTCTCCAGCCTCGACCAGGTCCGCGACCGGCTGATCCAACTGGCCTCCGACGCCACCGCCGAGGTGCTCTCCTTCGCCCCCGGCGGCCCGCAGCCCGCCCCCGTCATGGAGGCCAGCCGCGCCCTCGACCAGGAGACCCTGGAACGCGGCGTCCGGATGCGCACCGTCTACCAGGACAGCGTCCGCAACGACCCCGCCACCGTCCAGTACGCCCGCTGGCTGCACGGCCTCGGCGGCGCCGTCCGCACCACGCCCACCCTGCCGCTGCGCATGATCGTGGTCGACAACGCCACCGCCATCGTCCCGATCGACCCCGACGACCCCCGCAAGGGCGCCGTCCTGCTCCAGAGCCCCGGCGTGGTCGCCGCCCTGCGCGCCCTGTTCGACCAGGTCTGGGAGCAGGCCCGCCCGCTCGGCGAGAAGAGCCCCCAGCGCGACCCGCACGGCCTCACCGGCCAGGAGCGCGAACTGCTCCGCCTGCTCGCCGACGGGCTCACCGACGAGCGCGCCGGGCAGCGCCTGGGCGTCTCGCTGCGCACCGTCCGCCGGATGATGGCCGACCTGATGGTCCGGATGGACGCCCGCAGCCGCTTCCAGGCCGGCATCCAGGTGGCCGCCCTCGGCTGGCTGGAAGCCGCCGAGGACGCCCCCGCGTGACGGCAGCGGCCCCCGCCCCCTCGGAAGGGGACGGGGGCCGCCGGCACGGGCCCGGCGGACTACCGGTAGTAGCCGGTGATGTCGGCGATCAGGTCGACCGTGCCGTCGTTGTTGTACAGGTCGACCTTGCCGTTCAGCACCGGGACGACGACCAGGTTGGGGATGGTCTGCCCGGCGGTGAAGTTGAGGTTCGACGCGGACGTGCGCTGCTGCCCGTCCGGGTAGACCGCGACGTAGCTGGAGCTGGTCGGGTTGGTCGCCGTCACGTTCAGCACCACGGCCTTCGCGTCCGACGGCACCCCGGCCCGGCCCGCGACCTGCAGGGCGACCGTCCGGCCCGCGCCGACCTTGGCCTGCGGGGCGCCCAGGCCGGAGCGGGTGTCCATCAGCCGGACCGGGCCCGCGCTGACGAAGGACGCGCCGCCGCCCTGGGTGTAGTACCCGGAGATGTCGGCGATCAGGTCGACCGTGCCGTCGTTGTTGTACAGGTCGACCCTGCCGTTGACGACCGGGACGACGACCAGGTTGGGGACGGTCTGCCCCGGGGTGAAGTTGAGGTTCGACGCGGACGTCCGCTGCTGCCCGTCCGGGTAGACCGCGACGTAGCTCGGGCTGGTCGGGTTGGTGGCCGTCACGTTCAGCACCACGGCGGTGATGTCGTTCGGCACGCTCCGGCCGCCGCCCAGGTCCGCCCCCGCGACCTGCAGGGTGACCGTCCGGCCCGCGCCGACCTTGGCCTGCGGGGCGCCCAGGCCGGAGCGGGTGTCCAGCAGCCGGTACGGACCGGCGGTGGACAGCTTCGAGGCGCCCGACGGCGAGTAGTAGCCGGTGATGTCGGCGATCAGGTCGACCGTGCCGTCGTTGTTGTACAGGTCGACCTTGCCGTTGACGACCGGGACGACGACCAGGTTGGGGATGGTCTGCCCGGTGGTGAAGTTGAGGTTCGACGCGGACGAGCGGGGCTGTCCGTCGGGGTAGACCGCGACGTAGCTGGGGCCGGTCGGGTTGGTGGCCGTCACGTTCAGCACCACGGCGGTGATGTCGTTCGGCACGCTCCGGCCGCCGCCCAGGCCCGCCCCCGCGACCTGCAGGGTGATCGACCGGGCCGGTCCGACCTTGGCCTTCGCCGCGCCGGTGCCGTCCCGGGTGTCCAGCAGCCGGTACGGGCCCGCCGGGGTGTAACCGCTGGGCGCGGGCGCGTTGTTGGCGACCACCTGGACGTCGGAGGACTTCAGGTACGCCAGCCGGTGGTTGAACCGGATCGGGTAGTAGGTGTCGGTGCCGACCACCCGGGTGCGGTCCTTCGGCGCGTCGCCGTTGATGTTCTGCGCGTAGAAGAAGTCGCTGTCCAGCGCCACCGGGCTGCCCGCCAGGTACCCCTGGCCGGCCGGGACGGTCGCGCTGTACGCCACCGGCGCCAGGTTGGCGGTGCTGATCTCCGCCGGGTACGCCGACAGCTCCGGGTAGGTGCGCCCGTACACCGGGATCGAGGCGGCCCCCGGCTTCGCGGTCAGCACCACCTGGCCGGCCCGGTCGTCCGCCACGCCCGCCGTGAAGCCCGGGTTGGCGAACCAGGCCTTCTGGCCGCCGTACCAGATCGCCGTCCAGTCGCCCTGCTGGTCGGCCACCACGAAGCTGGTGCCGGCCACCGCCTTGGCCCGGACGTCCGCGGCCTGGGTGGTGCCGCCGTTGACCAGGGTGCCGCTGTTCGGGCCGGTGTACAGGTAGACGAAGTTCTCCGGCCGGGCCGGGACGCCGTCCACCGGCGGGGTGTTGCTGCCGTCGAAGGCCGGGGCGATGGTCACCTTGCCGCCGGGCAGCAGCACGCCGCCCCCGTTGGCCCGCACCGGCGCGCCGAGCAGGTCCATGTAGTGGTTCCAGTCCCAGAAGGTGCCCGGGTCCCAGTGCATGCCCGAGATGGTCTCCTGGGTCGGCCCCGGCACGTCGTCGTGGCCGATGACGTGCTCGCGGTCCAGCGGCACCCCGTACTTCTCCGCCAGGTAGCGCACCAGGGTCGCCGAGGACTGGTACAGCTGCTCCGAGTACCAGGGCTGGCTGCCGGTCGGGAGCGCGTAGCCCTCGTGCTCGACGCCGATGCTGTGCATGTTGACCGTCTTGTTGCCGGCCTGCCAGGCGATGTTCTTGTCGTTCACCAGCTGGGTGACGTGGCCGTCGCTCGCCCGCACGATGTAGTGCGCGCTGGACTGGGACTTCGGGTCCTGGAAGGTCCGGATCGACCCGGCGTACCCGCCCTCGGTGTCGTGGATCACGATGTACTGGATCCGGTCGCCGTCGGCGGGCCGGTTCGCGATCGTGTAGTTGCCGTACGAGGTCGGGTCGGCGGGGTTCGTCAGGTCGTACGCCGCCTCCTGGAAGTCGCAGTTCAGCGCGGCCGGGCACTCGATCGGGTGCGGCTCGGGGTTCGAGGAGAGCGGGGCCAGCGCCGGTCGCGCCGAGCCGCGCGAGGCCGCGGCGGTGCCGGTGGCGGTGGCGGTGCCGGTGGCGGCCTTCGGCGCGTCCTTGCCGCGGACGGCCTTGTCCGCGCCTCGGGTGGGGGCGGGGGCGGTCGCCGGCAGCGCGGGCAGCGAGCCCTGGCCGTCGGAGGAGCTGCGCGGCGCGGTCGCGGTGCTCGCCGATCCCTGCGACACCCCGGTGTCGGCGGGCAGTTCGACCCGCTCGCCGTCCGCGGTGGTCCGGGCCGCGCCGAGCCGGATGGTGTTGTACACCCGGTCCGCGAAGGCGTGGCCGCTCGCGTCGTCGCTCGCCTCGCTGAACCGGGCCACCGACTCGTACCAGGCGGCGGGGTCACCGGAGAGCGGCCGCCCCGCGTCCTTCTGGTACTTCACCAGCAGCGCCGCCGCACCGCGGATCGACTGCGCCGGGTCCGACTTCAACTGCCCCGCCGGACGGTCGATCAGCTTCGCGGCGCGCGCCAGCGTGTGCAGCGCGGGGGAGTCCTCCACCGGCACCGGATCGGCCTTCGCGGCCGGCGCGGTGCCGTCGCCCCGCCCGTCCACCTCCGCCCCCGGGCCCTGGGCGAGCGCCCGGGCGACCGCGGCCGGGTCGACCTCGGTCAGGCCCATCACGTTGTAGTTGCCGGTGGTGCTCGGCTGGCCGCCGTGCTGCTCCCAGCGGCTCTGCTGGTACGACAGCGCCAGCAGCACGCTCTGCGGGACGTGGAACTCCCCGGCGGCCGCGGCGAAGGAGCCGCGCAGCTTCTCGCCGGGCGCCGCGGCGGCGGCCCGGTCGTCGGCCGAGGCGAACACGGACAGCGCGGTCGCCGAGACGACCGCGGCGGCCGTCAGGGCCAGCGGTATCCGCAACCGGTGCGAGCGGCGGTGCCGCCCGCCACCGGCCGATGGGTCCTGGTGGGCAGTCAACAGGAGTGCGCCTTCCGGACGAGTCCGGCCGCGGGCGGCCGGTTCAGGTGGGAAACGGACCCGGTACGCACGACGAGGCACCCCCGGGGCGAGCGCTGACGCTAGCACCGATCGATACGCACCCGGACGGTCGGAGGTTGCGCGACACCGGTGGAGATCCGGTGAAGGCCGCTCCGCCCCTGCTCCGGCCCCCTGCCGCCTGCTCCGGCCCTCTGATCCGGCCCCGCTCGGGTCGCAGATCCGCCCACTCCGGCCGTCGGTCCCTGCTCCGGTCGCGCCGGTCGACGGCCCGGCCCGGGCCCCGCCGCGCCGCCTACCGCCGCGCCGCCTACCGCCGGTGCTTGCCGCTGGTCGGGGCCGGGGTCGGGTACGGGATGCGCAGCTTGCGGGCGAACGGGGCCACCGAGGCGCCCACGCCCAGCGGGCGGGCCAGCACGAACAGCGAGAGCAGCACCGCCAGCGCGCCCGCGGCCAGGCCCGCCAGGCTGCCGAACAGCCCCGCGCCGAACCGCCCGGCCAGCCAGTGCGCGGCCAGCGCGCCCGGCGCGCAGGCCGCCAGCAGCCCCAGGTGCAGCACCACCAACCGGCCGCCCTCCAGCCCGCTGCCGCGCCGCCAGTCGCGCCGCACGCCCAGGTCCACGGTGGCGTTCGCCCCCGGCGCGAAGGCGTCGGTGCGCAGCACCATCGTGGCGTCCGGCCCCTGGCCCGGCCCGGCCTGCGCGGGCACCGCCGCCGGGGCGGCGCCCCGGGACAGTCGGCGGCCCAGCGCGATGCCGGTCACCGCCACCGAGACCAGCGCGGCCGTGGTGTGCGCGAACGCCATGCCGACCACCTTGTAGCGCAGCGGCAGCGTCTCGTACGCCACCCAGCACATCAGCGCGTTGGTGCCGGTGGTCACCAGGGTCAGCCAGAACGGGGTGCGCGCGTCGCTCATCGCGTAGAAGCCGCGGGCCAGCGCGTACTGGGCGCAGAACGCGGGCAGGCCGATCGAGAAGGCCATCAGCAGCGAGGCCACCACCATCGCGTCGGCGTGCACGGTCGGCCCGGAGCCGTAGCCGTACGCGGCCATCGCGATCTGCGGGGCCAGCGCCAGGAAGAGCACCGCGGCGGTGACGATCATCGCGGCCGAGGAGCGGAGCATCCCCGACAGGTCCTCGCCGATCTTCCGGTAGTCGCCCGCCGTCGCGGCCCGCGACATCCCCGGCAGCAGCGCCGTCACCAGCGAGATGGTGATCACGCCCTGCGGGACGACGAACAGCTGGTACGCGTTGGCGTAGGCGGCGTAGCCGCGTCCGCCGACGATGTGCGCGGCCGCCGCCGCCTTGCCCGCGCCGGTGCCCAGGCTGGTGATCACCGCGAAGGACAGCTGGGTGGCCACCACCAGCAGCAGCGCCCAGCCCGCCGAGCGCAGCGGCCGGGTCAGGCCCGCGCCGCGCCAGTCGAAGCGCGGCCGGAAGCGGAAGCCGGAGGAGCGCAGCGAGGGCAGCAGCGCGGCGGCCTGCACCACGATGCCCATGGTCGAGCCGAGGCCGAGCAGCAGGGTGTCGCCGGAGGTCACGTCGCCGACCTGGTAGGCGTGCCGGCCGATCACCAGGTAGATGCCGAACACGCCGATCGCCACGACGTTGTTCAGCACCGGCGTCCACATCATCGCGCCGAACCGGTCGCGGGCGTTCAGCACCTGCCCGAGCAGGGTGAACACGCCGTAGAAGAAGATCTGCGGCAGGCAGTACCGGGCGAAGTCGATCGCCAACTCGCGCTGGGCGCCGTCGAACTGCGAGTACAGGTCGACGATCTGCGGGGCGAACAGGAACGCGCCGACCGTCAGCACCACCAGGATCACGCCGCACAGGGTGAGCAGCCGGTCGGTGTACGCCTGGCCGCCGTCCCGGTGGGTCTGCATCGCGTGCACCAGCTCCGGCACGAACACCGAGGCCAGCGCGCCGCCGATCAGCATCATGTAGACGATGTTCGGCAGCGAGTTCGCCACGTTGAACGCCTCGCCGACCGGGCCGTTGGTCAGCGCCGCCACGATCACCGCGCTGCGCACGAAGCCCAGCGCCCGGGAGGCCAGCGAGCCCAGCGCCATGATCAGGCCGTTGCGGCCGGTGGAGGCGGGCTTCTTGGCCGCGGGCTCCGGCCCGTCCGGCTCCTCGCCCGCCCGCGGCGCCGGTACCGGCCGCTCGGCGGCCGGCGGGGGGGCCTGCGGCGCGGGAGCCTGCGGCGGGAAGGGCGGCCGGCCGTACTGCTCGAACGCCTGCGCGGGGATCCGGCCCAGCTGCATGGTCGGCTGGTCCTGCCCCGGGTACGGTCCGTCCGGCGGCGGGTAGTACGGGGCGCCCTGCGGGTGCGGGCCGCCCTGCGGCGGCTGCGGCTCGTCCCGGCGGTACGCGGTGTCCGGCCGGTGCGGTCCGCCCTGCCCGTGCGGGGCGCCCTGCTCGTACGGTCCGCCCTGCGGGTGGTACGGGTCGCCGGGGCCGTCCGCAGTGTGCAAGGTCATCGGACCCCCCGTCGATCGGTGCCCGTCCGGCGTTGCGTGGGTGAGTGCGGGAGATTCGGCCCTGGTCCGGACTCCGCCTGCCGGTTGCAGGGTGCACCAGCCGCAGAAGTCTGCCCCACTTCGGCACCCGATGGGGAGTCGGGTGCCGACCGGCGAGCTGTTCGAGCCGGTCGCACCGGTGTCCGGGGGCCTTGCCGCACCGGCCGTGGAGCGTCGTTTGCGCCCGGAAACACGCGGAATGCTGCCCGCGCGGTTCCCCCGCGCGGAGGAGGCGGGCGACGCGGTGTGACGTTGCTCACGATCCGTCAGGAACGCCCCGGATCACGCTCCGCGGCGGGTTCCGCCGGTGGCAGCGGCGCGGCCAGCACCCGCTGCACCCGGGGCCGGTTCCGCCGGTGCAGCAGCCGCACGTCCCGGCCGAACCGGCCCGGCCGCCACAGCTCGACCGCCAGCGCCGACCCGGCCAGCACCGCGACCGCCGCCGCCCAGCCCGCCAGCACGTCGCTCGGCCAGTGCACGCCCAGCGCGATCCCGGTCCAGCCCGCCGCCAGCACCACCAGGCCCGCCGCGGCGCCCGCCGCCACCCGCACCGGCCGCTCCGCCCGCGGCCACGCCAGCACCAGCAGCGCCCCGCAGGTGACCGCCGAGGCCAGCGCGGGCCCGGACGGGAAGGACCCCCCGGAACCGGCGGCCACCGGATCGGCGAAGTGCGGCCGGGGGCGGTTGACCAGCGCCCCGCCCGCCCGGCCCGCGGCCCAGCCCAGCAGCGCCACCGCCACCGTCCAGCCCGCCGGCACCCGGGCGCCCAGCGCCCACAGCCGCACCGCGACCGCCCCGAGCAGCGCCCGCATCACCCAGGTCGGCCCCAGGTCGGCCAGCGTCTGCAGGGCCGCCGTCCACACCGGGTGCCGCAGCGCGTAGCGGTGCAGCAGCGCCACCCAGCCCCGGTCCAGTCGGGCCAGCGGCGGCCAGCCCGCCCGCACCAGCACCAGCAGCGCCGCGAACGCCAGCACCCCCGCCAGGGCGGGCCAGGCACAACGGAGCGCCCCCGGGCGTTGTACCCGTGGAGGGGCCGCGAGACGGCCGGTGCCCCGGCCGCCGCCCGGGCACCCGGCGGCCGACCGGGAGCCGGGGTCGATGGGCTGGTGCATGACAGAAACCTTCCCAGCGGCAGGAGGCGAACCGGCGCTGGTCCGATCGCGATTCGGCATCGGTTGTGCGGACGTGCCGCGAAGGCCGCGCACGGATTCGGTGCCGATCGTCCGGTGCGCACCGTGCAGGGTGCGTCACGCTCCGTCTATCGTCCGAGTGAAAATCGGCAGGATACTGCATGGCCGGTGGAAAGCTGAGTCACTTGGGAATGTTGTCCGTTTTCTGTGCGTTGGATCGTTACGTGTGAGCCACGAACGGGCCCACACGGTTGTGCCGAGTGGCGGAACGGAGCGCCCCCGGCA
The DNA here is from genome assembly GCF_044750705.1 of Kitasatospora sp. NPDC088783. Lineage (NCBI taxonomy): Bacteria > Bacillati > Actinomycetota > Actinomycetes > Kitasatosporales > Streptomycetaceae > Kitasatospora > Kitasatospora sp. NPDC088783. Next base: position 590,097 of record NZ_JBIVKJ010000003.1, on the reverse strand, counting down.
GCGTCAGTGAGGGAGCAAGCATGGCCACCCGTGCCGTCGTACGCGACAGGGCCGATCGGACTCGCACCGCCCGCCCGACCAACCTCGAAGCCGACCGCGACCTGGTCGGCATGTACCTCGACGAAATCGCCAGGACACCCCTGCTCGACGCCGCCGAGGAGGTCGAGCTGTCCCTGCGCATCGAAGCCGGGGTCTTCGCCCAGCACCTGCTCGACGAGGAGGAGCGGCCCGACGGCGTCACCACCGAGGAGCTCCAGGCGATAGCCGACGACGCCGAGCGCGCCAAGGACGTCTTCATCCGCTCCAACCTGCGCCTGGTCGTCGCCGTCGCCCGCCGCTACCCGCGCAGCGGCCTCCCGCTGCTCGACCTGATCCAGGAGGGCAACGCCGGCCTGGTCCGCGCGGTGGAGAAGTTCGACTACTCCAAGGGCTTCAAGTTCTCCACCTACGCGACGTGGTGGATCCGGCAGGCGATCACCCGCTCCATCGCCGACCAGTCCCGCACCATCCGGCTGCCCGTCCACCTGGTCGAGGAGCTCGGCCGGATCCGCCGGGTCCAGCGCGAGAAGGCCAAGGAGCTGGGCCGCGAGCCCGAGCCCGCCGAGATCGCCGCCGAGCTGGACACCACCGAGCAGCGGGTCAAGGACGTCCTGGACTGGGCCCGGGACCCGGTCAGCCTCAACATGTCGGTCGACGACGAGGGCGAGACCCAGTTCGGCGACCTGGTGGAGGACACCGGCGCGGTCTCCCCGGAGGACGCGGTCATGGTGATGATGCGCCGCGAGGAGCTGGACGACCTGATCGGCCGCCTCGACGACCGCACCGCCTCCATCATCCGCAGCCGCTACGGCATGGAGGACGGCCGTGAGCGGACGCTCACCGAGGTCGGCAAGCAGCACGGCCTGACGCGCGAGCGGATCCGCCAGATCGAGAAGCACGCCCTCGCCGAACTCAAGAAGATCGCCGACCACGCGGGCTTCGAGGCGGCGTAGCCCGTCCGGCGGGCGGGCCGCCGGGGCCCGCGGCGGTCCTACAGTGGAGGCATGACCTCCCCGGACGCGCAGAAGCCCGAGCCCCGGCCCGAGACCGGCCGCCCCCGGCCCCGACTGGTCTTCACCGACCCGTTCGACCAGCAGACCTCCGACGACACCGACCGCGGTTGGGGCGGCACCTCGGAGGAGCGGGGGCTGGACTGGTACCGCAGCCAGCGGCCCCCGCACCACGGCGAGAAGTAGGGGAACGGCGGGATCAGCCGCGGCGCACCAGCGCGTCGCGGATCTCGGCGAGCAGTTCGACCTCCTTCAGTTCGACGTCCAGCGCCTCGTCCTCCACGGACTTGCGCCTCCGCATGAAGTGGTTCATCGGCAGGATCAGCAGGAAGTACACGACGGCGGCGGTGATCAGGAAGCTGAGCGCGGCACTGAGCACCGAACCCCAGAGGATGAAGATGCCCGAGGTGACGTTGCCGGCGTCGTCCACCGTGCACGGCCCCTTGAGGCAGGAGCTGTAGGCGGCCAGGTCCTTGGTGCCGAACAGACCGACCAGCGGGTTGATCACGCCCTTGACGAACGCGTTGACGACGCTGGTGAAGGCCGCGCCGATGACGACGGCGACGGCCAGGTCCACCACGTTGCCGCGGAGCAGGAATTCCTTGAAGCCTTTCATGCCGCGTCGAACGGCGGACGCCCCCGAAAGTCACGGGTGAACCCCCCACCGTCAGGTTGACGCCCGAGCACACCCCACCACCCCACCACCCGCCCCCGACCCGGGCGGCGGCGCCCCGCAGAGCAGCACGGCGGACAGCGCCAGACAGACCACGGCAAGCAGACCGGAACGCCGCCGCAACGCCCGCCACAAGCGGTGGCGCCCCGACGCGACGCCCAGGATCGGCGGGAAATCAGGCACCTCACGGCGCGGCGGAACGAGCACGGCGGGCAGCAGGAAAGAGGTCACGGCACGGGCCTTCCCGAACGAAGCACACGACCCCGGACGGAGCCGCGCCAGCCATCCTGCGACCCACCCGGACAACCCCGCCCCGAATTCCCCCACCCTGTGGAAAACCCGCCCCTGTGGAAAACCGACCTCACCCCACCGAGTGAACCCCTACGCCGTCCGGCCCCCACCCCGTGACCCACCCGCCCCCACCGTCCGGAGGAACCCGCGTAACCCGCCCCCGACAGCGGGTCCGCGAGTCCCGGTGGTGGATCAGACCTCGGTGAAGTGGCCAGCCCTGACCGCCGTGACGAAGGCGGCGAAGGCGGCCCCGGTGAAGAGGAGAGCGGGGCCGTGCGGGTCCTTGGAGTCGCGGACCGGGACGATGCCGTGGGTGGCGGTGAACTCGGCCGTGAACTCGACGCAGTTGCCGCCATTGCCGCTGTGGCTGCTCTTCACCCACCGGGCGCTGGACAGGTCGATGTGGGGCATGCGAGTTCCTCCCGTGGCGGTTGTTGTGATGGCCGGCGGGGCCGCTTGGTGCTGGCGGCCGTGTTGTCGGGGCAGAGCGAGCCAGGAGAGCTTCCCGTTCTCAGATGCGAAGAAGCCCCACAGGCGGTCGTTCTGGCCTTCGACAGCCGGTGGTGGGTCAGACCTCGTTGAAGTTCCCGGCCTTGACCGCCGTGACGAAGGCGGCGAAGGCGGGCTCGGTGAAGAGGAGAGCGGGGCCGTGCGGGTCCTTGGAGTCGCGGACCGGGACGATGCCGTGGGTGGCGGTGAACTCCGGCGTGAATTCGACACAGTCGCCGCCGTCTGTGCTGTGGCTGCTCTTCACCCACTGGGCGTTGGGCAGGTCGATGTGGGTCATGCGAGTTCCTCCCGTGGCGGTTGTTGTGATGGCCGGCGGGGCCGCTTGGTGCTGGCGATCGTGCTTTCGGGGCGGAGCGCGTCAGGAGGGAATTCCCGACTTCCGGTGCGATGAAGCCCCGCAGACGGGCCGCGCCGACCTGCAGGGCCGGTGGGTCAGGCCTCGGTGAAGTGGCCGGTCTTGACCGCCGTGACGAAGGCGGTGAAGGAAGCCTCGCCGAAGAGCAGGGCGGGGCCGTGGGGGTCCTTAGAGTCGCGGACCGGAACGATGCCATGGGTGGCGGTGAACTCGGGTGCGAACTCGACGCATTCTCCGCCGTCGGAGCTGTGGCTGCTCTTCACCCACTGGGCGTTGGGCAGGTCGATGTGGGGCATGTGAGTTCCTCCTGCGGCGATCGTGGCGTGAGCCAGAGGAGGCTTCCCGGATTGGGACGCGCAGAAGCCCCGTGCGTCCAAGTGGCTTGGCTGCGCGACCATGCGGTACTGGTTTTAAGTCAGATGCCTTGGAAGCGGTCGGCCTTGATTGCCGTGACGAAGGCGGTGAAGGCGGGCTCGGTGAAGAGGAGGGCGGGGCCGTGGGGGTCCTTGGAGTCGCGGACGGGGACGATGCCATGGGTGGCGGTGAACTCGGTTGCGAACTCGACGCAGTTGCCGCCGTCGGTGCTGTGGCTGCTCTTCACCCACTGGGCATTGTGCAGGTCGATGGGTGTCATGCGAGTTCCTCCTGTGGCGATTGCAGTGGTGGGTCGGTGGGGCTGCTTGGCGCTGGCGATCGTACTTCGGGGCGGAAGCGACGGGGTGAGGTTTTCCGGTGTCGGGCATGAAGAAGCCCCGCGCGCCCAAGTAGCCGGCCTGCGGGGCTCGGTGGTTCTGGTGGCGGGTCAGATCGATTCGAAGTTTCCGGCCTTGATCGCCGTGACGAAGGCGGTGAAGGCGGGCTCGGTGAAGAGGAGGGCGGGGCCGTGGGGGTCCTTGGAGTCGCGGACCGGGACGATGCCGTGGGTGGCGGTGAACTCCGGCGTGAACTCGACGCAGTTGCCACCGTCGGAGCTGTGGCTGCTCTTCACCCACTGGGCGTTATGCAGGTCGATGTGGGTCATGCGAGTTCCTTCCGAGCAGTTCGGATCATGTCTAGTGAAGGGGCCGTTGGGAGGGACTCCACCAGAAGCCGATCGTAGCGCTTGGACCAGGAGGCAACAGTCTCCCGGTTCCGCTCTACATGTCCTCGGGCCAGGGATTCCGCATAGCCGAGCACCGACCTGTCGGGCAGGGTGAGCAGGACTACCGACGTTCTGAACGGTGCCCACTCGCCCAGTGTGAACGGAGCGATCTGCAGCACGATGTGAGGGCTCGCTGCCATGGCCTCAAGATGCGCAAGTTGGTTCGCCATGACTTCGGGTCCGCCTATGACCCGACGGATGCACCCCTCGTCCAGCACCGCGTGGACGATAGGTGCGGCGGGGCGCTGGAAGATCTGTTGGCGGTTCAACAGGAAAGATACTCGCGCCTCCGCCTGGGCTTCGGTGATGTCTCCACGCTGCGCCGCCGCCATCGCCAAGGCTGAGGCGTAGGCGCGCGTCTGAAGCTGTCCCGGAACGATGCCCAACTCAAAAGTGCGGAGCATCCGGCACCTCGCCTCTGCTTCGACATACTCCGTGAACCCCTCCACCAGGCTCGCGTTCGAGTAGAGCCGCCAGAGTTCCTGGAATCGCGAGCCGGTGCCGAACACCTCGTCGGCTTTTACAGCGAAAGTAAAAGTCAGGGCCCGCTTACCTCGTTCGATGAGCGAGATGTAGCCGTTCGTGTAGCCCATGTGTTTGGCCAACCTGACCTGCGACCACCCGCGAGCCGCCCGTGACCTGGCAAGTTCCCGGCCGAAGCGCAGGGCGGGAGATGACACCAGATCAACTTCGTTTCCGGTTTCCATGGTTGTCCCCCTTTGACGGACCGGAACGGTCAACGGTCAAGCCCTGGTGAGCGTAGCCGTTCCCGCCGATGCTTGTGACGCAGAGAACGCAGAAAGAAGCGGACGGTGACCGGCGCGCGGGAGCTCGCTCCCGGCGTGCGTGTCGTCCGGGCCGTCCGAGGGGGCGTGAGCGCTCTCCGAACTCCCCTTGCACAGCGCAAACCAGCCGTGAGGTCGATCGCCATGCCGAACCACCAGGACCCGGAGCCGAAAGCGAAGTTGACGATCCGGGTCTACACCGTGCGGGCCGACGGAGCCCGGGTGCAGGTCTCGTCCTGCACGTCCGAGGAGGAACGCTTCCTGCCGCTGGTCTCCGCGCTGCTCTGGCCGGCCTGCCGGTGCCCGCGCTGCGGCGACCGCGACGGGGCCCAGGCACCGGACGCGGCCTGACCGGCCGGTCGTCCCGCCCACCCGACACCCGACACCCGAACGAAGGGATGCACGTGTTGTACACCGGACAGCCACCGGAGGCGGTCGATGCCCTCCGGCGCTTTCTGCGCGCGGGGTTCGCCGACTCCGAACAGGCCGCCGACCTGCTGGAGCGGGCGTTCCGGCTGGCCCGACTCGATCCGCCGCCGGGGCTGTCGCCGGTCTACCGAGTCGAGGTGCCGCCGGAGTCCGGCGGCGTCGCGCTGGGGTGCGCCGGGCTGCCGTGGGTGCAGCGGTTGGCCGAGGCGCTGCTCGAACTCGCCCTCCTGCGCGGCGACCTGTCCTTCGTCCGGCCCGGTTGCGAGGGCCGTCCCGCGCTGGAGGTCGCCTCATGAGCGGCGGTGAGCGTGGCGAAGCCCGGAGGGTCACGTCCGCGGTCCGGGTGGCGGCGGCGGTCCTCGTCGCGTCCGGCCGTCCGCACTGATCCCGTGGGGAACGCGGAGGCGCGGCAGGCCGCCCGGGACCGGGCGTGGGCGATCGCCGAGAAGCTGGCGGCAGCCGGTGGCGGGGAGGCCCGGCTGACCGCTATCCCCGGCGGCTACCGGGTCGAACTCCACCTGACCGGGCCCGCGCCGGACGAGCTCGGGGTGCTGGAGGCGCTCGCGCTGGGCGACCGCTGGGGGCACCGCCGCTCGCCCCCGTCGCGCAACGGCGGGGTGGCGAAGGAGACCGTGTGGAGCGAGGTCCGGGAGCCGTCCGGGCCGGTGGCGGCCGGGTGAGCGGTCACGGCGAGGCGGGGAACGGGGCGGGGAAGGGGCGCCGCGGGCCGTGCCGTCAGCGCGGAACACCGGGCCCGTGCGGGACCCGGTGTCCGCGGAGCGCCGCGGTCAGCTCGTGCTGGAGGCGGAGCTGCTGGAGCTGGAGCCGGAGCCGGAGCTGCCGGAGCCCGTCGAGGAGGACGAGGCGCTGCCGCCGGAAGAGGCGGTCGAGGAGGACGGGGACGTCGAGGACGACGACGAGCCCACCGAGCTGCTGGAGCTGGAGCGGCTGTCGGTGCGGTAGAAGCCGGAGCCCTTGAAGACCACGCCCACGGCCGAGAAGACCTTGCGGAGCTTCCCCTGGCAGTCGGGGCACGTGGTCAGCGCGTCGTCGCTGAACTTCTGCACCGCCTCGAGGCCGTTGCCGCACTCGGTGCACTGGTACTGGTACGTGGGCACTTTCCGCTTCCTCCTGCACTCCCCCTGGCACTCTCACGCTATGAGTGCTAACGACGGTCCATGATGCGGCATTCCGCTGGAGGAGTCCAGCGGCTCAGCCGTGGCGGGCGGCGCCGACCGGCTCCTCGCGGACCGCGCCTCCCCGGGCCACGGTACGGGGCGCGGGTGCCGGAACGGCCAGCAGGCGGCGCATCGTGACGAGCGCCACCAGGCCGAGGCCGGAGCCGGCCAGGGCGACGGTGAAGCCCAGCGAGGGCCCGGAGCGGTCGATCAGCTGCCCGGCGGCGGTGGAGCCGAGCGCCAGGCCCAGGCCGATCGCGCCGGTGAGCCAGGTGAACGCCTCGGTCTTGGCGCCGTCCGCGACCAGGGTCTCCACCAGGGTGTAGCCGGTGATCAGGGTGGGCGCGATGGCCAGGCCGCAGAACAGGCCGGCCGCGGTCAGCGCGGCCAGGTTGGGCATCGCCCACAGGGTGGAGCAGCCGAGCACCAGCAGCGCGTAGCAGGCGGTCATCCGCCGCCGGGGGGTGGAGCGCCAGGGGACCAGGCCGTAGAGCACGCCGGCCACCATCGACCCGGTCGCGAAGAGGCCGTAGACCAGACCGCTGAGCCCGCCGGAGCCGGCGTCCTCGGCGAAGGCGGTGATCGAGACCTGGAGGGTGCCGAAGACGGTGCCGAGGCCGAGGAAGGCCCCGGCCAGCAGCCGCACGCCGGGGGAGGAGAGCGCGGAGACCCGCCGGTGGCCGGGGGCGGCGGGCCCGGTGGGCGCGGGCGCGGTGTCCCGGCGGGCGGCGAAGGCGAGGCCGCCGAGCAGGGTCAGGGCGGCCTCGGCGGTGAGCCCGACGGACGGGTTGACCAGGGTGGCGATGCCGGTGGCCAGCATCGGGCCGATGACGAAGGTGAACTCGTCGGTGACGGACTCGAAGGCGAAGGCGGTGTTCATCAGGGCCGGCCGCTCGCCCAGCCGGTGCACCCAGCGGGCCCGGACCATCGCGCCGACCTGCGGCACCGCCGCACCGGCCGGCGCGGCGGCCAGGAACAGCGTCCAGTCGGGGGCGCCGGCGTGGGCCAGCACGATCAGCGCGGCGACCGCCCCGGCGTGCACCAGCACGGCCGGGACCAGCACCGCGGCCTGGCCGTGGCGGTCGGCGAGCCGTCCGGTCTGCGGGCCGATCAGGGCCTGCGCGACGGCGGCGGCCGCGGCGACCGCGCCCGCCAGGCCGTAGGAACCGGTGGTGTCGTGGACCAGCAGCACGACGCCGAGACTGAGCATGGCGTACGGCAGCCGGGCGACCAGCGCCGGGAGCAGGAAGGTCCAGGCGCCGGGGGTGCGCAGCAGCGCCCCGTAGCCGGAGCCGTGGGTGGTGGTGTCGTCGACCGGTCGGCGCGCCGCCACGGTCGGTCCTCTCTGCTGCCTGGTAGCGCCGCGGTCGGGGGTGGGGACCGGTCCGGCGCCGAGAGTCGTCCTCTCGCGCGTCGACCGGGGTTGTTACCGGGCCCGGGCGAGGTGCCGCGGGGCCCGGCCGCCGAGCGGTCGCGCCGACTCTGCATCAGGCAGATACGGAAAAGCGGGTGTATCGGGTGTATCGGGGTGTTCCGGCCTTCAGCTTAGCGGTTCAGCCGGTCTTCTTCCTGGCGATGGAAGGCTTCCCGGCAACGGAAGCCTTCCCGGCGGTGGGGGCCTTCCCGGCGGCGGAAGGCTTCCCGGCGGCGGAAGGCTTCCCGGCGAGGGAGGGCGCCCGGCGGGACGTCCGGGAAACGGCGGACGGACCTTCCGCGTGCTCCAGCCACCCGGCGAGCTTGCCGCCGCGGTCGACGGCGCGCAGCCGGCGCTCGGCGGCCTCGGAGACCTCGTCGGTGGTGACCACCAGCAGTTCGTCGCCCTCGCGCAGCACCGTCGTCCGGTCCGGCACGAAGCTGGAGCCCTCGCGGACCACCAGGGTGACGGCGGCGCCCTTGGGCATCCGCAGCTCGGAGACCTCGACGCCGGACATCCGGGAGCCGGGGGCGAGGTGGACGGAGAGCAGGTGGCCGTGCAGCTTCTCCAGCGGGGCGGACTCGATGCCCAGGTCCTGGCCGATGTCGCCCTCGCCGATCCGCAGCCACCTGGCGACCAGCGGCAGGGTCGGGCCCTGGAGCAGGGTGAAGACCACGACCAGGATGAAGACCACGTTGAACAGCTGCTGGGCGTCGGTCGCGCCGGACACCAGCGGGATGGTGGCGAGCACGATCGGCACCGCGCCGCGCAGCCCGGCCCAGGACAGCAGCGCCTGCTCCTGCCAGGGGATCCGGAACGGCGTCATGGTCAGCAGCACCGACAGCGGCCGGGCGACGAACACCAGCACCGCGCCGGCCACCAGGCCCGGTACGACCGCCGCGCCCATGCTGGTGGGCGTCACCAGCAGGCCGAGCACCACGAACATGCCGATCTGCCCGATCCAGGCCAGCCCGTCGGCGAAGCCGCGCACCGCGGGGCCGTGCGGCAGCTTGGAGTTGCCGAGGATCACCGAGGCGACGTAGGTGGCGAGGAAGCCGGAGGCGTGCAGCAGCGAGCCGCCCGCGTAGGCGAGCACGATCAGCGCCAGCACCGCGATCGGGTACAGGCCGGAGGAGGGCAGCGCGACCCGGCGCACCGCGTACGCGCCGAGCTTGCCGACCGCGTAGCCGACCGCCCCGCCGACCACCAGCTCGACGATGATGGTGCCGACCAGCACGTACCAGGGGTCGAGCTCGCCGGTGGCGGCGAAGGCGACCACCAGGATCACCACGGGCGCGTCGTTGAAGCCGGACTCGGCCTCCAGCAGGCCGGTCAGCCGCTTGGGCAGCGGGACCATCCGCAGCACCGAGAAGACCGCCGCGGCGTCGGTGGAGGAGACGATCGCGCCGAGCAGCAGCGCGGTGCGCCACTCCAGGCCGACCAGCCAGTGCGCGCCGGCGGCCGTGACGAAGACCGAGACCGCGACGCCCAGGGTGGCCAGCACGGCGGCGGCCGGGACCACCGGCCTGATGGACCGCCAGCTGGTCTTGAGCCCGCCCTCGGCGAGGATGACCACCAGGGCGGCGTAGCCCAGGACCTGGGTGAGCTCGGCGTTGTTGAAGCTTATGCCGATGCCGTTCTGGCCGAGGGCGACGCCGATGCCGAGGTAGATCAGCAGCGAGGGCAGCCCCGAGCGGGTGGAGATCCGCACCGCCACGACGGCGAACAGCAGGATCACGGCGGACTCGAGCAGCAGGGTGTTCAGGTGGTCAACGGTCACGCAGGGGCACCTCGGGGCAGGGAGGGGGCTTCTGGCGGATCGTTACTCATCCTAACATTTTACTTGATCTTTACGCCAGCCCCTCCGCCCGGCCGCACCCGGTAAGGTCCCTGCGGTGCCGTCGAACCGCCGGGGCGTCCCCCGTGCACGGCCGCCGGTGCGCTCGCCCTAATGTGGTGACCTGTCACGGCCGCACGCTCCCTCATACAAGGACTCGGATGCCCCGCTCGAAGAAGTTCCGGCGCGCACGTCTGATCATGATCCTGCTCGCCGTGCTGCTGGTGGCGGGTCTGGTAGGCGGCGGCTGGTGGGCGGTGGACACCGTCCGGTCCTCCTTCCCGCAGGTCAGCGGCACCGTCAAGGTGGCCGGCATGTCCGCGCCGGTGGACGTGGTCCGCGACGACAAGGGCGTCCCGCAGCTGTACGCCGACACCGACGCCGACCTGTTCCGCGCGCAGGGCTACGTGCAGGCCCAGGACCGGTTCTGGGAGATGGACGTCCGCCGGCACATCACCTCCGGCCGGCTCTCCGAGATGTTCGGCTCCTCCTCGGTCGAGCAGGACACCTTCCTGCGCACCATGGGCTGGCGCAGGGTCGCCGAGAAGGAGTGGAACGAGGTCCTCTCCGAGGAGACCAAGCGCAACCTGACCGCCTACACCGAGGGCGTCAACGCCTGGCTCGCCGAGCACCCCGGCGGGGCCGGCGCCTCGCTCGAGTACGCGCTGCTCGGCACCGTCAACTCCGGCTACCGGCCCGAGAAGTGGGACCCGATCGACTCGGTGGCCTGGCTCAAGGCGATGGCCTGGAGCCTGTCCGGCAACATGCAGGAGGAGATCGACCGCTCGCTGCTCGCCCAGGACTTCACCGCCGAGCAGATCGACCAGCTCTACCCCGGGTACCCGTACGACCGCAACGGCACCATCGTGAAGACCGGCAAGGTCTCCGCCGACGGCACCTACACCCCCGGCGCCGGCGACACCGTGCCCCCGCTGGCCGGCGGCTCCGCCCCGGCCGAGAGCTCCCAGGCCCGGGCCGCCACCCAGTCGCTGCTGAGCGGCCTGTCCCAGCAGGTCGGCGCGCTGCCGCAGCTGCTCGGCCCGCAGGGCCAGGGCATCGGCTCCAACTCCTGGGTGGTGGCCGGCACCCACACCACCACCGGCCTGCCGATGCTCGCCAACGACCCGCACCTCGGCCCCGGCATGCCGTCCATCTGGTACCAGATGGGCCTGCACTGCCGCACCGTCTCCGCCACCTGCGGCTACGACGCGGCCGGCTACACCTTCGCCGGCATGCCCGGCGTGGTCATCGGCCACAACAAGGACATCGCCTGGGGCTTCACCAACCTCGGCGCCGACGTCACCGACCTGTACCTGGAGAAGGTCACCGGCCCCGACACCTACCTCTACGACGGCAAGGACGTGAAGTTCACCGTCCGCAAGGAGACCATCAAGGTGGCCGGCGGCGAGGACCGCACCATCACCGTCCGCACCACCCAGGACGGCATGCCGCTGATCTCCGACCAGTCCTCCGAGGAGCAGGAGGTCGGCCGGTACGCCCCGGCCGGCAACGCCGCCCCCGACCGGGCGGCCGGCTACGCCGTCGCGCTGCGCTGGACCGCGCTCGTCCCCGGCCGCACCATGGACGCCGTCTTCGAGATCGACCGGGCCACCGACTTCACGTCCTTCCGGGCCGCCGCCAAGGACTTCGCCGTCCCCGCGCAGAACCTGATCTACGCCGACACCAAGGGCAACATCGGCTACCAGGCCCCCGGCCTGATCCCGGTCCGCGGCAAGAAGAACGACGGCCGCTACCCCTCGCCCGGCTGGGACCCCGCGTACGCCTGGAACACCGCCTTCCTCCCGTTCAAGTCGCTGCCCTACGCGTACAACCCGCCCGAGGGCTACATCGTCACGGCCAACCAGGCCGTCGTCGACCAGAGCTACAAGCCGACGCTCACCACCGACTGGGAGTACGGCACCCGCGCCAAGGAGATCACCGACCAGATCCAGGCCAAGCTCAAGAACGGCGGCAAGGTCTCGCTGGACGACATGCAGTCCATGCAGCTCGACAACACCAGCGTGATGGCCAAGGAGCTCGTCCCGCTGCTGCTCAAGGTCAAGATCGACGACCCGTACGTGCGCGAGGCCCAGGACCTGCTCAAGGACTGGAACTACCACCAGGACGCCGACTCCGCCGCCGCCGCCTACTACAACGGCGTCTGGCGGGCCCTGCTCACCCTCGCCTTCGGCCAGAAGTTCCCCGCCGACCTCCGGGTCGAGGGCGACTGCCTGCTGGTGCGCCAGAAGCGCGACAACACCCTGCCCGACGACGCCCTCGGCGGCGCCGCGCAGGCCGTCACCGAGTGCGGCACCCGCGAGCCCGCGCAGGCCCAGCCGGACGGCGGCGACCGCTGGATGGAGGTCGTCCGCCAGCAGCTCGCCAACCCCGACTCGTCCTGGTGGGACTACATCGACTCCGACCACCAGCAGCAGCACGGGCTCGGCAATCTGCTCGCCGAAGCGCTCAAGGACGCCCGCCAGGACCTCACCTCGCGCCTCAGCAAGGACATCTCCACCTGGAGCTGGGGCCGCCTGCACCAGCTCACCCTGCAGGAGCCCACCCTCGGCAGCGACGACTCCTCGATCGCCTCCGGCGTCGTCCACAAGCTGCTCAACCGGGGCCCCTACAAGCTCTCCGGCGGCAGCGCCGCCGTCGACGCCACCGGCTGGAACGCCGCCGCCGGCTACGACGTCGACTGGATCCCCTCGATGCGGATGGTCGTCGACCTCAGCGACTTCGACGCCTCCCGCTGGATCAACGTCGGCGGCGCCTCCGGCCACGCCTTCCACCCCCACTACAACGACCAGACCGACCTGTGGGCCTCCGGCCAACTCCTGCCCTGGGCCTACACCAAGGACGCGGTCGCCAAGGCGGGCAAGGACACCCTCACCCTGACCGACTAGGCCCCGTCCGGTCGGTCCTGCCGGATCGGCGCGCGGCGTCGCGCGCCCGGCACGACCGACCGGACAGGACCTGGCGCGGACACCCGGCGGCGCGCGTCTCCGGCGGCCGGGGAGCGGACCGCCGGGGCCCGCTCCCCGCCTCCGGCTAGAAGCGCGTCACGCCCTCCGGCGTCACCACCGCGTGCACCGGCAGGTCGTGGGGTTCGGCCGGGAGGGCCGGGAGCAGCTCGCCCGGGTAGAGCAGGGTGGCCAGCAGCGGGCGGGCCCCGGCCCGGGTCAGGCGGGCCAGGACCCGGTCGTAGGAGCCGCCGCCCCGGCCGAGCCGGGTGCCGCGCGGGTCGACGGCCAGGCCGGGCAGCAGGACCACGTCGGCGCCCAGGACGGCGTCCGGGCCGAGCCGGGGCGCGGTGGGTTCGAGCAGGCCGCGGCCGGCGGGGGAGAGGCGGTCCTCGCCCTCGTACGCCGCCCAGTCCAGGTCGTTGTCCGGCAGCAGCACCGGCAGCAGGACCCGCACGCCCGCCCCGGCGAGCGCGGCCAGCAGCGGGCGGGTGCCGGGCTCCGCGCCGACCGAGACGTACGCGGCGACGGTGCCGCCCGGCGGCACCAGCGCGGCGGCGTGCCGGGCCAGCGCCCCGGCCGCGGCGGCGCGTCCGGCCGCGTCGAGCGCCCGTCGTTCGGCGAGCAGGCGTGACCTCAGCGCCGCCTTGTCGTTGGACAACCGATCCGCAGTCACCGTTCGATTCCCTCCACTCCGTTCCGTGCACTGACACGAGCCTGACACGCCCCGAGGCCGCCGCATGTCCACCCCGCTCCTGCTCCAGGCCCTGGCCGCGCTCGGTGCGGCCGCCCCGGCCGCCGCCGGCGTCCTCGCGCTGCGCCGGCGGCGGGACCGGGCCGAGCGGGGCGGTCGGGAGGCGGAACTCCTGGCGAAGATCGCGGAACTGGCGGCGGAACGCGACGAACTGGTCCGCACCGCCTCCTGCGACCCGCTGACCGGGGTGTGGAACTACCGGCACCTCCAGCTCACCCTGGACCGCGAGATCGAACGGGCCCGCCGGGCCGAGGCCACCGCGATCGACCCCCGGCCGCTGGCGGTGCTGATGATCGAGGTCGCCGGGTTCGAGGCGGTGGTCGCCGAGCACGGCCGGGCCCGCGCCAACGCGATGCTCCGGGACCTCGCCCAGCGCCTGGCGATGGAGATCCGCGGCTGCGACACCCTGGGCCGCTACGGCGGCGAGGAGTTCCTGGCGCTGCTGCCCGACACCGGCCCGGAGGGCGCCGCCCAGGTCGCCGAGCGGCTGTGCTGGTCGGTGCGCCGCCACCGGCTGACCGACCGTCACCCCGGCGAGAGCGCCGACCCGGGCGAGCGCAGCGGCCTGACCGCCTCCGTCGGCCTGGCCGTGCTGCCCCGGGACGGCGCGCACTCCGCCGTCCTGCTGCGGGCCGCCGACCGCGCGCTGGCCGCCGCGCGCGCCGCGGGCGGCGACCGCTGGCGCTCCACCGAGCAGCTCCCGCCCGAGCCGGCCGGTCCGGACGCTTCACCGGCGCCCGGTAAGGTGTCTTCCGGCCCCGGCGGGGGACCCCTCGCCCCGCATGCGACCACCGTCGGCCCGGGCCCGACCGGTGACAGGCCCTAACCAACGTTTCACGCCGCTCCCAGCAGGGTGGGACGCCCGCCTCAGTAAGGTCGACGCATGACGAACAAGCACGCCCGCCAGCCGGTCACCAAGGCAGTCGTCCCGGCCGCCGGCCTCGGTACCAGGTTCCTCCCCGCCACCAAGGCCACGCCCAAGGAGATGCTCCCGGTCGTCGACAAGCCGGCCATCCAGTACGTCGTCGAGGAGGCCTCCGCCGCGGGCCTGTCCGACATACTGATGGTCACCGGTCGCAACAAGCGTGCTCTGGAAGACCACTTCGACCGCGCCTACGAGCTGGAGGAGCTGCTCAGCCGCAAGGGCGACCAGGAGCGGCTGCGCCGGGTGCAGGAGTCCGTGCAGCTCGCCAGCATGCACTACGTCCGCCAGGGCGACCCCAAGGGCCTCGGCCACGCCGTCTCGGTCGCCGAACAGCACGTCGCGGGCCAGCCGTTCGCCGTCCTGCTGGGCGACGACCTGATCGACCCGCGCGACCCGCTGCTGTCCCGGATGATCGAGGTGCAGCAGGAACTCGGCGGCTCCGTCGTCGCGTTGATGGAGGTCGACCCCGCGCAGATCCACCTGTACGGCTGCGCCGCCGTCAAGGCCAACGGCTTCGGCGAGGACGTCTTCCAGGTCACCGACCTGGTCGAGAAGCCCGACACCGCCGACGCCCCCTCCAACTACGCCGTGATCGGCCGCTACGTCCTCGACCCGGCGGTCTTCGACGTGCTGCGCGAGACCCCGCCCGGCCGCGGCGGCGAGATCCAGCTGACCGACGCGCTGCGCGAACTGGCCACCCGCGACGAGTCCGCCGGCGGGCCGGTGCACGGCGTGCTGTTCAAGGGCCGCCGCTACGACACCGGCGACCGCGCCGACTACCTGCGGGCGATCGTCCGGCTGGCCGCCGAGCGCGAGGACCTCGGCCCCGAGTTCCGCAGCTGGCTGCGGCAGTTCGTGGCCACCGAGATGCAGGGCTGACCCGCGCGGGGCCGACCCACCACGAAGACCGGCGTAGAAGGCGGTAGAAGGCGAGCGTGAGGCGATGACCGGGAAGCACGACCCCTGCTGCGCGGAGGCCGGCTCCCCGGCCGCGCCGCGGCTGTGGACCGTCGACGAGCACCTCGCCGACGTCCTGGCCGCGGTCGCCCCGCTGCCGCCCATCGAACTGCAACTGCTGGACGCCCAGGGCTGCCGGCTCGCCGAGGACGTGCGGGCCGACGACGACCTGCCGCCCTTCGACAACAGCTCGATGGACGGCTATGCGCTGCGCACCGCCGACACCGTGCGCGCCACCGGGCAGTACCCGTCGGTGCTCGCCGTGGTCGGCGACATCGCGGCGGGCGCCGCCGAACTGCCCAGGGTCGGCCCCGGCCAGGCCGCCCGGATCATGACCGGCGCGCCCGTCCCGCCCGGCGCCGAGGCCGTCGCCCCGGTCGAGTGGACCGACGGCGGCACCGGCACCGGGCAGGCCGCCGACGCGATGGGCGCGCCCGTCGCGGACGAGGAGGTCCGGGTGCTGCGCCCGGTCGCCGAGGGCGCGCACATCCGCCGCCGGGGCAGCGACGTCACCGCGGGCGACACCGTGCTGGAGGCCGGCACCGTGCTCGGCCCCACCCAGCTCGGCCTGCTCGCCGCGGTCGGCCGCGGCACCGTCCGGGTCGCACCCCGCCCCCGGGTGGTCGTGCTCTCCACCGGCACCGAACTCGTCCAGCCCGGCGAGAGCGCCGGCCCGGGCCGGATCCACGACTCCAACTCCTTCACCCTGACCGCCGCCGCGATCGCCGCCGGCGCCGTCGCCTACCGGGTCGGCGGCGTCCCCGACGAGCCGGCCGTGCTGCGCGCCGTGCTGGAGGACCAGCTCGGCCGGGCCGACCTGATCGTCACCAGCGGCGGCGTCTCGGTCGGCGCGTACGACGTGGTCAAGGAGGTGTTCGCGGACTACGGCGGCGTCGACTTCCGCAGGTTGCGGATGCAGCCCGGCAAGCCGCAGGGCTTCGGCCGGATCGGCGGGGGCGCCGGGGTGCCGCTGCTCGCGCTGCCCGGCAACCCGGTCAGCGCCTACATCTCCTTCGAGCTGTTCGTCCGCCCGGTCATCCGCACCATGCTCGGCGCCCCCGACGTGCACCGCCCCGTGGTGCGCGCCGCGACCACCGCCGCGCTGCGCTCCCCGGCCGGGCGGCGGCAGTTCCTGCGCGGCCGGTACGACCCGGCGGCGGGCACCGTCGGCCCGGTCGGCGGCGAGGGATCGCACCTGGTCGGGGCGCTGGCGAAGGCCGACTGCCTGATCACCGTCCCCGAGGACGTCACCGCGCTGCCCGCCGGAAGCGCCGTCGACGTGGTCCTTCTCACGGACTGACCGGGACGGGGCTGTACGGTAGCGCGAGATTCGCACCGTGCCACTGGAGCCACTCGTGACCGACACACCCCCCGGCGACCGCCTCACGCACGTCGACCACACCGGCGCCGCCCGGATGGTCGACGTCTCCGCGAAGGCCGCCACCACCCGGGTCGCGGTGGCGGCCGGCCGCGTCCGGGTCTCCCCCCGGGTGGTGGAACTGCTGCGCGGCGAGGGCGTCCCCAAGGGCGACGCCCTCGCGGTGGCCCGGATCGCCGGGATCATGGGCGCCAAGAGGACGCCCGAGCTGATCCCGCTCTGCCACCCGATCGCGCTCACCGGCACCACCGTCGACCTCGCCGTCACCGACACCGCCGTCGAGATCACCGCCACCGTCCGCACCGCCGACCGCACCGGCGTCGAGATGGAGGCGCTCACCGCCGTCGCCACCGCCGCGCTCACCGTCATCGACATGGTCAAGGCCGTCGACAAGGCCGCCGCCATCGAGGACGTCCGGGTGCTCAGCAAGACCGGCGGCAAGAGCGGCGACTGGCACCGGGAGGACGCCAAGTGAGGGCGCTCGCCGTCACCGTCTCCAACCGGGCCTCGGCCGGCGTGTACGAGGACAGGGGCGGCCCGCTGCTGGTCGCCGGACTGCGCGCGATGGGCTTCACCGCCGACGGGCCGGTCGTCGTCCCGGACGGGGAGCCGGTCGAGGCCGCCCTGCGCGAGGCCGTCGCCGCCGGGTACGACGTGGTGCTCACCACCGGCGGCACCGGCATCTCCCCGCAGGACCTCACGCCCGAGATGACCGCCCGGGTGCTCGACCGGCCGATCCCCGGCATCCCCGAGGCGATCCGCGCGCACGGCCGGGACAAGGTGCCCACCGCGGCGCTCTCCCGCGGCCTGGCGGGCCTGGCCGGACGCACCCTGATCGTCAACCTGCCCGGCTCCACCGGCGGCGTCCGCGACGGCCTGGCCGTGCTCGCCCCGCTGCTGCCGCACGCCGTCGACCAGCTGGCCGGCGGCGACCACCCGCGACCCGCCGATCCCTCCGGGAGCGCCCACTGAACGCCGGCTGGCCCGTCGAACTGGCCGAAGGGGACATCCTGCTGCGGCCCATCCGCCGCCGCGACCAGGCCGAGTGGCAGGAGGTCAGCCGGCGCAACCGGGACTGGCTGCGCCGCTGGGAGGCCACCGTCCCGCCCGCCCCGCCCGGCCGGGCCCCGCTGCCCCGGCCCACCTACCGGCAGATGGTCCGCTACCTGCGGTCCGAGGCCGCGGCGGGCCGGATGCTGCCCTTCGTCCTGCTCCACCAGGGCCGCCTGGTCGGCCAGTTGACGGTCGGCGGGATCACCTGGGGCTCGATGTGCTCCGCCAACGTCGGCTACTGGGTGGACGAGGCGGTCGCCGGACGCGGCATCGTGCCCACCGCCGTCGCGCTCGCCGTCGACCACTGCTTCCGCGACCTGGGCCTGCACCGGGTCGAGGTCTGCATCCGCCCGGAGAACCGGCCCAGCCGCCGGGTGGTGGAGAAGCTCGGCTTCCGCGAGGAGGGGGTGCGCCCGCGCTACCTGCACATCGACGGCGACTGGCGCGACCACCTGGTGTACGCGCTCACCGCCGAGGAGGCCGCCGACGGGCTGCTGCGGCGCTGGTACGCCCTCAGGAACCGGCCGCCGCAGGATAATTGAATACTTGTTCGAAATTGATATCGATATGGCATCGGGGCCGGGGCGAGCCGTCACAAATACCGGCAAAATAGTCTGAGAATCAGCTTGATCACACGACACGCCGCGCCAAATTGCTGCAGTGCCTTCGCCCGCGCCCGTACCGTGTGAAACGTGAGCAGTAGCGGCCTTATCTACGCGGTCATCGTAGGGGCCTGGGCTGCCTATCTGGTGCCGATGTGGCTCCGCAGGCAGGACGAGCTCAACGAGTCGCGTCCGACGGAACGCTTCAGTACCGCGATCCGCCTGCTGGCCGGTCGATCGGCCATGGAGCGGCGCGCGGCCCGAGTCCTCGGCGACCAGACCGCCGACCAGCAGCACCCCGCCGGGCAGGACCCGGATGGGGCCCTCGCCGATCCCGCCCCCGCCTCCGCCTCCGGGCGCGAGTCCGGCCCCGCGCCCGATCCCGCCGACGTGCCCACCCGGGCCGCCGGGCCGGGCGCCGGGCCCGCGGTCGAACCGGCCGCCGAACCGGCCGCCGAACCGGCGGCCGAGCCGCTCGCGGCGGCGAAGCCCGCCGAGGGCCGCGCCGAGCGGGAACGCGAGCGGGAGCGCGAGCACGGCGACCGGCGCTCCGCCGAGCGGCGGGCCCTGCTGCTCGCCCGGCGGCGGCGGATGGTCACCATGCTGTTCCTGGCCTTCGCGCTGGGCGCCGTGGTCGCCGGGGTGGCCGGCTTCGCCTTCCTCTGGGTGCCCGCCGTCCCCGGCGTGCTGCTCACCCTCTACATCGGCCACCTGCGCCGACTGGAGCGGCAGCGCTACGAGGTCAAGTTCGACCGCGGCCGGGCCGCGCAGGCCGCCGAGCGGCTGCGCGAGCGCGAACGCGAGCGGACCGCCCGCCCGGCCGCCGCCCCCGCCGCGGACCGCCCCGCGCCCGCCGCCGAAGCGGCCGCCACCGCGGACCCGAGCACCACCCGGGCCACCGTCCTGGCCGAGGCCACCGAGCACGAGGAGTGGGCCGACGGCGTCCGCTCCCGGGCCGCCGCCGGACCGGACTCCTGGGAACCCGTCCCCGTCCCCCTCCCCACCTACGTCACCGCCCCCGTGGCCCCCCGCACCACCCGCGGCCTCGACCTCTCCGCCCCCAACACCTGGGACTCCGGCCGCCCGGCCACCCCGCTCTACGACCAGTACGGCGGCGACCCCGCCCAGCCCCCCGCCGCCACCGCGGACTGGGCCACCCGTCCCCGCGCCGCCAACGAGTAGCCACCCCGCCCGCCCCCGCCCCGGCCGCAACGCTCCCCCCGCGCCGGGGCGTTCGCGTCCCCCCGCCACCCCGCCGCCGGACCGCGTCGACCATGGTCACGGGGACCTCCGCGGAGGTGATAGAGTTCTTTCTTGTTGGGGCTGTGGCGCAGTCCGGTAGCGCACCTCGTTCGCATCGAGGGGGTCAGGGGTTCGAATCCCCTCAGCTCCACCCCATGGCAAAGGCCCTCCCGGGTAATCCGGGAGGGCCTTTGCGCATTTCGGAGCGGTGCGGCGATGCGGCGGTATGGCGGTGCGTCAGGGCCGCCGGGATGCGCGGCGGTGGAATTCCCGGCCCGCCTCCGGGGTCGTGGTCCGGGCCGATCGGGGTGGTGCCGTGGTCGCTCTCGGTGGCGGTGGGCGGTTGCTATGGTCGTGCCTGACGGCGGCGTCCAGGATTCGACGGAGATGGGGTGAGGATGTGGGCGACGACACCCCCCGCGTGACTCCGGTGGTCAGCACGCCGCTGTACCAGGTGAAGGCCGAGTTCTTCAAGACGCTCGGGCACCCGGTCCGGATCCGGGTCCTGGAGCTGCTCAGCGTGCGCGAGCACGCGGTGGCCGAGCTGCTGCCCGAGACCGGGGTGGAGGCGGCGCACCTGTCGCAGCAGCTCGCCGTGCTGCGCCGGGCCAACCTGGTGGTCGCCCGGCGGGAGGGCAGCACCGTGCACTACAGCCTCACCAGTCCGCGGGTGGCCGAACTGCTCGCGGTGGCCCGGGAGATCCTGGGCGGCGTGATCACCGGGCAGGCCGAGCTGCTGGACGGCCTGCGCGCGCCCACCGGGACGAGCGGCCGGGGCTGAGGCGCGCCCCTTCGCGGTGCACTCCGGGGCCGTCCTGCGCCCTCCGGTATGCCAAAACTGTGATTTGCGAAATTCGTAAAGTCAATACATGATGCCTGCTGTGGGACCGGCAGCCGGTACGCCCCAATCGGGCCGGGCCGGGGCGGCCGAAGGAGGGCGACGGTGACCGGGAGCTTCGACGGGGAACTGCGCGAACAACTCGTCCGGGCCAGGCACTCCGAGGCCGAGGCGCGCGCCGACGGGGACGAGGACGGTGCGCTGGCCTACGCCGGGCGGGCCGCCGAACTGCTGCGGCTCGCCGGGCAGCACGGGATCGAACTCCCGCCGGACGCCCCGGCGGACCGGCCGTGACCACCGTCCGGCACCGCCTCGCGGCGGTGCTGCCCAGCCGGCGGACCCTCGCCGCCATGGGCCGCTCCCCGCGCCGGGACCTGCTGGCCGGGCTGACCGTCGCCGTCGTCGCGCTGCCGCTCGCGCTCGGCTTCGGCATCTCCTCCGGCGCGGGCGCCGAGGCCGGGCTGGCCACCGCCGTGGTGGCGGGCGCGCTGGCGGCGGTGTTCGGCGGGTCGAACCTCCAGGTGTCCGGGCCGACCGGCGCGATGACGGTGGTGCTGGTGCCGATCGTCCACCGCTACGGCGTGGACGGGGTGCTGACGGTCGGTCTGCTGGCCGGGGCGGTGCTGTTGGCGCTGGCGCTGGCCCGGGCCGGGCGCTGGATGGCGTACGTGCCGGTGCCGGTGGTGGAGGGCTTCACGGTCGGCATCGCCGGGGTGATCGCGCTCCAGCAGGTGCCCGGCGCGCTCGGCGTCCCCGAGCCGGGCGGCGACAACCCGGCGGTGGTCGCGGCCCGGGCGGCCGGCGCCTTCCTCGGCACCCCGCACTGGGCGGCGCTCGGCCTGGCGCTGGGGGTGGCCGCCGTGATGCTGGTCGGCTCCCGGCTGCGGCCCGCCGTCCCGTTCTCGCTGCTCGCGGTGGTCGCGGCCACCCTGCTGGCCCGGTTCGCGGACCTGCCGGTGGAGAGCATCGGCCACCTGCCCGCCGGGCTCCCGACCCCCTCGCTCGGCTTCTTCGAGGCCGCGGACGTGCCCGCGCTGCTGCCCCCGGCACTCGCGGTGGCGGCGCTCGCCGCGCTGGAGTCGCTGATGTCGGCGACCGCCGCGGACGCCATGGGCGCGGGCGAACGGCACGACAGCGACCGGGAGTTGTTCGGCCAGGGCCTGGCCAACCTGGCGGCCCCGCTGTTCGGCGGGGTGGCCGCGACCGGGGCGATCGCCCGGACCGCCGTCAACGTCCGCTCCGGCGCGGCCTCCCGGCTGGCGTCGCTGGTGCACGCCGCGGTGCTCGCGGTGATCGTGTTCGCCGCCGCGCCGCTGGTGTCCGGCATCCCCCTGGCGGCCCTGGCCGGCGTGCTGATCGCCACCGCGGTGCGGATGGTCGAGACCGGCTCGCTGCGGGCGCTGGCCCGCAGCGGGCGCGGCGCGACGGCGGTGCTGGTGCTGACCGCCGTCGCGACCCTGGCGTTCGACCTGGTGACGGCTGTGGTGGTGGGCCTGCTGCTGTCCGGGGCGCTGGCGCTGGCCGAGGTGGCCCGGGCGGCCCGGGTCGAACAGGTCCCGCTGCACGAGGAACCGCCGACCGCCGGCCACCGCGAGGAGGAACGGGCGCTGCCCGCCGAGCACGTCGTTGCCTATCGGATCGACGGCCCGCTGCTGTTCGCCGCCGCGCACCGCTTCCTGCCGCAACTCACCGGCGCGGACCGGGTACGGGTCGCGATCCTGCGGATGTCGCGGGTCAGCGCGATCGACGCCAGCGGCGCGGTCGTCCTGGGCGACGCGATCGCCGCCCTCGAACGGCGCGGCACCCTGGTGCTGCTCTCCGGCCTGCGCGCGGAACACCACCGCCCGCTGGCCGCGCTCGGCGTGCTGGACCGGCTGCGCGACCAGGGCCGGGTGTTCGGCACCACCCCCGAGGCGATCGCCTGCGCCCGGCGGCACCTGGCCGGGGCGGAGCTGCCGACGGGCGCGGGTACGGGGGCGGCGGGTTGACGGCCGACGAACGCCGCCGCCCCGGCCCCCACTCGATCCGCCCGCCCGCCCGTACCAGCCCGTACCCGCCCGTACCCGCCCGTTCGAGCCCACCGGAGCAGCCATGAGCGACGCCGTCCGCGACGAGCGGAGCAGGCGTCGGGGGATGATCGTCCGCGCCCTGATCCACGTCGCCGGCACCCACCTGTTCGCCGGGTTCGTGATCCTGCTGTTCGCCGTCGGCGGCCGCCACTGAGGGCGGGGGCTACCGGAGCCGCGGCGGAGCCTCGCCCAGCAGTTCCCCGTCCGGGCCGCGGACCTCGATCCGCAGGCCGAACTCCGCGTGCAGCGCGGCCGCCTGCTCCGGGGTGGCCAGCAGGTAGTGGTCGTCGTCGTGGCGGCGCACGCCCGGGAGGAGGTGGAAGACCCGGGGGTCGCCGCCGCCCGGGGCGAGGTCGTCGATGCCCTCCGCGACGGCGGCCAGGTCGAGGTAGTCGTCCGACTCCTGGTCGATCGGCCAGCACTTCGGCACGCCGTTGACCTTGAAGCGCAGGTCCCGGAGGGAGTCCTCGTCGCCGACCAGCTCCACGTCGGTGACGGTCACCGCGCCGCCGGACAGCCGCCCGGCCGTCCGGAAGATCGCGCGGTAGGCGTCCTCCGCGAAGTCCACGTCGTCGCTGTGGGCCTGGACCACCGCCTCGCAGAGGGCCGCCACCGCGATCAGGTCCCGTTCCCGCCGCTCCGGCGGGAACTCTGGCCAGTCGGCGGCGTACTCGATCGTCTCGTCCGCCAGCGCGCGGGTGGTCAGACCGAACTCGTACAACCGCTCGGCCATCCGCTGGTAGCTGTTCATCCCCGTGTCCTCCATGCCGGGAGTCTGACAGGACGTCACGACAGCCCGGGGCGGGGAGGTGTCCGCCCGCGGGTGCGGGCGCTGCGGCACCCCGGGCGGGAGGACGGGGTCAGGGCTTCAGGACGGTCAGGCGGACGGTGGTGGCGTCGCCGTCGGGAGTCGTGACGGCGGTACCGGCGGGGGACGGGCCGAAGGTGAGGACCTGGTGGGCGAGGCCGGGCGGGAAGTCCCAGTCGACGTGGTCGCGGCGGCGCAGGACGTCGGTGTCGTGCAGGGCGGTGTCCGGGTCGGTGGTGACGGCGGTGGCGCGCAGAGCGGCGAGGTAGGCGGTGGCGGTGGCGGGCGGGGCGGTGAAGCGCAGGAAGAGGACGTCCGGGCCGGCGGCCGAGTTGTCGTCGCTGTAGTAGCGGACCTCGGTGGCGCCCCCGGGGAGGGTGACGTCGTAGTAGCGCAGCAGGGTGGGCAGGTTGCGCGGGCCGCCGAGGTTGGCGCAGTCGTACTGCCGGTAGGCGCGGGCGTCGTGCGGGTGCAGCGGCCAGCAGCCGCCCCAGGCCCGGCGGGCGCCGACCAGGCCGCCGCCCAGGACGAGCAGCGCGATCAGCACCCAGGTCAGCGGCCTGCGGTGCCAGGCGCGGACAGCGGACATCCCTACCCCCCGGTGTTCCGCCCGCTCCCCGTGCGCCGTCGTTCGTCGTCGGGCCCGGCCGGGCGGCAGTTCCCGGGGATCATAGTCGGCTCGAACACCCGGCCGACGCACGGCCGACGCACGGCCGGCGGACGGTCGACGCACGGCCGGCGGTCGGCCGGCGCCGCTCAGTCCCGCAGCAGCAGCCGCAGCCGGGGCGTCAGCAGCGGGCGCAGCAGCCGGGTGACCGGCGGGGTGCACAGCAGCAGGGCCAGCGCGGCGGCGGCGAGGGTCAGGGCCGCCTGCCCGGCCGCCGAGGTGAGGAGGCCCCCGCGGTAGCCGCCCGCGCGGACCAGGGCCAGCTGGACGAAGGGGTGCACCAGGAACGCCGCCGTGCTGGCCGCGCCGAGCCCGCTGTACCAGCCGGCCCGGACCGGCACCAGGGCCAGGAACAGCACGCCCAGGACCGCCCCCGCGAGGTTGACCGCCAGCGACAGCGCCAGCCAGCGGGGCAGGCCCGCGTGCAGGCCCGCCGCGCCGGCGCTCCGGTAGAACCAGGCCGCGTCCAGCCGCGGCACCAGCCAGTACGCGAGCAGCGCCGCCGCCGCGAACACCGGGGGCGCGGCGGCCCGCAGCCGCCGGTTGCCGCGCAGTGCGAGCACCCGGTCGCGGTCCAGGGTCAGCCCGGCGACGAAGAACGGCAGCAGTTGCAGGGTCCGTCCGATCGACAGCTGCGGGGTCAGCGGCAGCGCCCCCGCCAGCAGCGAGACGGCGACGGCGGTGGTCAGCGGGGCCCGCAGCCGGTGCCAGAGCGGGGCGCTCAGCCGCCACAGGAACAGCGACAGCAGGAACCAGGTCACCCAGACCGGGGTGAGCAGGTCCAGCGCGAACCGCCCCCCGTCCAGCCACGCCGTGTACGCCCCCAGCAGGGTGGTCCACAGCAGGTACGGGACCAGCACGCCGCTCAGCAGCCGGCCGAGCTGGTCCGGGCGGGCGGTGAAGGAGCGGGAGAACCAGCCGGACACGAACACGAACACCGGCATGTGGAACGCGTACACCAGCAGGTACGCGGCGTGCAGCACCCGGTGCCCCGGCACCCGCGCCAGCGGCTCCCAGAAGTGCCCGCAGACCACCAGCACCGTCGCCAGCAGCTTCACGTGGTCGAAGAACGGTTCGCGCCCGCGGGGAGCCGCGGGCCCGTCGGGGCCGGGTCGGGCGAGCGGGGGATCGGCGAGCACGGGTTCCCACAGGTCGGAAGGGGGCACGGACCGACAGGACTCTACGGGGTGCCACGGAACGGGGACCGCGCGGGCACCGCGCTGGTACCGCGCGGGGCGCCCGGGGCCGGGGAGGCGCCCGGGACCGGGGAGGCGGCCGACCCCGCCGCGGGGGTCGGACGGCGCCGTCCGTCACGGCGGCGCGCCCGGGTGTCACTCGTACGGGTGGATTGCGGAATCCGGGTGGCCCAGCGGGGTACCGGTGACCGCGGGCCCGCGGGCTCGTTAGGCAGCGTGCCGGTCTCCGTCGACGGCACACCATCAGACGCACACCTAGGGGCGGGACCCAGTGGCTCAGCCGTTCGAACTGCCGGACTTCTACGTGCCGTATCCGGCCAGGATCAACCCGCACTACGAGCAGGCGCGGGTCCACACCAAGGAGTGGGCGCGCCGCTTCGGCATGCTGGAGGGCTCGGGCATCTGGGAGGAGCACGACCTCGACTCGCACGACTACGCGCTGCTCTGCTCCTACACCCACCCCGACTGCGACAGCGGGGCGCTGGACCTCGTCACCGACTGGTACACCTGGGTGTTCTTCTTCGACGACCACTTCCTGGAGACCTTCAAGCGCACCCTGGACCGCGAGGGCGGCAAGGCGTACCTGGACCGGCTGCCCGCCTTCATGCCGATGGACCTCGCGGACGGCTACCCGGAGGCGACCAACCCGGTCGAGGCCGGCCTGGCCGACCTGTGGCAGCGGACCGTCCCGCACATGTCGGCGGACTGGCGGGCCCGGTTCGCCGAGTCGACCAGGAACCTGCTGAACGAGTCGCTCTGGGAGCTGTCGAACATCAACGAGGGCCGGGTCTCCAACCCGGTCGAGTACATCGAGATGCGCCGCAAGGTCGGCGGCGCGCCCTGGTCGGCCGGGCTGGTCGAGTACGCGGCGGGGGCCGAGGTGCCCGAGGCGGTGGCGTACTCCCGCCCGCTGCGCGTCCTGCGGGACGCCTTCTCGGACGGCGTGCACCTGCGCAACGACCTGTTCTCGTACGAGCGCGAGATCGGCGAGGAGGGCGAGCTGTCCAACGGCGTCCTGGTGCTGGAGACCTTCCTCGGCTGCTCCACCCAGGAGGCCGCGGACGCGGTCAACGACCTGCTGACCTCCCGGCTCCAGCAGTTCGAGAACACCGCGCTCACCGAACTCGCCCCGCTCTTCGCCGAGCACGCGCTGAGCCCGGAGGAGGTCGCCCGCGTCCTGGCCTACGTCAAGGGCATGCAGGACTGGCAGTCCGGCGGCCACGAGTGGCACATGCGCTCCAGCCGCTACATGAACGGCGGCGGCGCGGCCGCCCCGGTGCTCGGCCCCCGGGGCCTGGGCACCTCGGCGGCCAACATCCGCCTCGCGGCGGGCATCCGCGGCCTGCGCAGCTTCGCCCACGCCCCGCACCGCACGTCCGGGCCGTCCCTGCTGCCCGACTTCCCGATGCCGTACCCGCTCAGCCTCAACCCGCACCTGGACGCCTCCCGCGAGTACGTGGTCGGCTGGGCCCGCGAGTTCGGCCTGCTCGACCCGGAGCCCGGCGTCCCGGCCTCCGACATCTGGGACGAACGCAAGCTCCGCGACTACGACTTCGCGCTGTGCGCCGCCGGCATCGACCCCGACGGCACCCCCGCCGAGCTCGACCTCTCCTCCGCCTGGCTGACCTGGGGCACCTACGCCGACGACTACTACCCCGTCGTCTTCGGCCGCCCGCGCGACCTGGCCGGCGCGAAGGCCGCCAACGAGCGGCTGTACGCGCTGATGACGCTCGACGGCAGCCTCCCGTTCCCCCCGCGCAACGCGCTGGAGGCCGGCCTGGCCGACCTCTGGCAGCGCACCAGCGCCCCGTTCTCGCAGAGCGCCCGGGCCAAGTTCCGCAAGGCCGTCGGGGACATGATCGACAGCTGGCTCTGGGAGCTGGCCAACGGCGCGCAGAACCGCGTCCCCGACCCGGTCGACTACATCGAGATGCGCCGCGCCACCTTCGGCTCCGACCTGACGATGAGCCTGTCCCGGCTCGGCCGCGGCGAGGTGATCCCCGAGGAGGTGTACGCCAGCGGCACCATGCGCGCGATCGAGAACTCCGCGGCGGACTACGCCTGCCTGGTCAACGACCTGCACTCGTACCAGAAGGAGGTCGAGTACGAGGGCGAGTTCCACAACCTGGTCCGGGTGGTGGAGAACTTCTTCTCCTGCGACTACCCCGTCGCGGTCGACATCGTGGCCGACCTGATGACCTCCCGGCTGAGCCAGTTCGCGCACGTGGTCAAGGGCGAACTCCCGATCCTCAAGCAGGACTTCGCGATCGAGGGCGAGGCCGCGCAGGCCCTCGACGGGTACGTCCGCGAGCTGGAGGACTGGATGGCCGCCGTCCTGCACTGGCACCGCGCGTGCGACCGCTACGCCGAGGACGTGCTGCGGCGGCACTTCGCCCCGAAGGCGGCCGTCCCGGCCGACCTGGGGACGTCGGCGATGCGCATCCTGGAGACCATCGGCCGGTAGGGCGCGGGCGGCGCCAGGGGCGCGGGGAACCGCGCGAGCGGGCGGTTCCCCGCGCCCCTGACCGGCCCGACTCGGGCCGTCCTACTGCCAGTTGTTCTGCTGCGGCTGCCCCGGCGGCGCCTGGTGCGGCACCGGGGCCGGAGCCGGAGCCGGGTGGTGCGGGTGGTGCCGGTGCCCGCGCGGGTGCCGGGTGAGGGTGTAGCCGAGGACACCGGCCAGGGCGGCCAGCACGCCGCCCGCGACGGTCCACCACCAGCGGGTGTTCCAGCCGGAGAAGAGGTCCGAGTACCAGTGGGACTCCTCCGCCGCGGGCGCGGCCGCGTACGTCGCGCTCGCGCTCGGCACCGGGGTGGCCGCCGCCGCGGCGGCCGTCGCGCCGGCGTTCACCGGCGGCACCAGCGGGGCCTTGAGCGAGCCGCCCTCGGGCTGGGCGTCGTCCGCGCCGCCCTTGGTGGCGACGTGCACGTGGACGGTGGCGGCCAGGCCGAGGTCGGTCTGCGGGATGTCCGTGGTGGACAGCCGGACGTAGTACGTCCCGGGCAGCGGGTCCCCGGACCAGGGCTCGGCCCAGGACCGGATCTGCCGCAGCGCGCAGCTCAGCGCCAGGGTGGTCGCGCCCTGCTCGCCGGTGCCCTCCTGCGGCCCCGCGGTGCAGGACTGCCGGCGGCGCAGGCCGTCGAAGAGTTCGAGCGTCCAGGTCTGCGGGCCGTGCCGGTCCGCGGCGTCCGGCAGGGTGACGGTGACCTGGACGGTCGCGGTCTGGCCCTCGGCGGCCGGGAACGCCCAGTACAGGTAGTCGCCGGTGGAGACCGGGACGTCCGCGTCCTGGCCGGAGGCCAGCGTGGTCGCGGTCAGGAAGCTGGTGCCGACCGAGTTCAGCACCGGCTTCGCCCCACCGGAGGCGGAGGCGGAAGCGGAGGCCGACGGCGAGGCCGCGGCGGACGGGGACGCGGCGGAGGCCGTCGCCGGGGCCAGCAGGAGCAGGCCGGTGAACGCGGCGGCCGAGGCCGCGGCGGTGCGGAGCTTGCGCATCGTCAGTTCTCCCGCCAGACGGCGATCCGCCAGCGTGCCAGCCAGCCGAAGATCAGACCGGCGAGCAGGCCGGCCAGGGTCAGGACACCGAGCAGGATCCAGCCGCGGCCCAGGCCCATCGCGGGGCCGTCCGGAGCCGGGGAGGCGGCGGCGACGTCCACCGTCAGCTCCAGCGGCAGGCCCGGGTCGGCCTGCACGCCCGCCTGCGCGGCGAACGAGTTGCTGACCACCAGGCAGACCGTCCGGACGTCCGACCCGGCGCCCGCGCCCTTCGACGGGGAGGCCGAGGCCGAGGCCGAGCCGTCCCCGGTGGCGGACCAGCGCACGCCGGTCGAGGCCACGTCGGTGCGGCCCGAACCGGCGTCGCTGCCGCGCACCAGCTCCTGGCCGCCGCTGTCGGTGGCCCGGAGCAGCACCCCGTAGTCCCGGGCGACCGCCCGGTCCGGGGTCACGCTGACCGAGGCGCGCAGCTCCTCGCCCGCCTTCACCGGCACCCGGTACACCCGGTGCTCGGAGAACTTCTCCCGGTCGGTGTACACACCGGGGGTCAGGACCGGGGCGTCCGCGCACTTCTCGGTGCCCGTCACCTGCGCCGGGGCGATGGTGTGGGTGTCCTGGGCGCGGTTGACCAGCTGCTTGACGCGCTCGGTCAGCTGCTCCTGGGTGCGGACGTCGGTGAAGGTGCCGCCGGTCGCGTTGGCGATGCAGATCAGCTGCTGCCGGGTCTTGTCGTCGTGCGCCAGGCCCAGGGTGTCCACCACCAGGTGGATGCCCTGGCTGGCCAGCTCGCGGGCCACGTCGCACGGGTCCGGCGGGGCGCAGGTGTCCTCGCCGTCGGTGATCAGCACGATCCGTCGGGTGGTCGGCCCGGTCCCCAGGTCCTGCGCGGCGGCGCGCAGCGCGATCCCGATCGGGGTCCAGCCGGTCGCGCGGACGGTGGCGACGGCCGTCTTGGCCTCCACCTTGTTCGTCTTCCCGACCGGGTAGAGCTGCTGGGTGTCCTTGCACCCCTCCTTCTGGTCGTTGCCCGGGTAGGTCGCGCCCAGGGTGCGGATGCCGAACTCGGTCTCGTCCGGCAGCGCGTCGATGACCTCGTCGATCGACTGCTGGGCGACCGCCATCCGGCTCTTGCCCTGGATGTCGATGGTGCGCATCGACCCCGAGCCGTCCAGGACCAGGTCGACCTTGGGGGGTTCGGTCGCGGCGGGCGGGGCCCCGGGCTCGTCGGCGTGCGCGGGGAAGCCGCCCAGCACGGTGCCGACGACTATCGTCAGGGCCCCGAACAGGGCGGCCGCGCGGGCCGTCCGTCGTGGTGTGGGAGTGGTGATCACCCGCCGCATCCTAGGGACCGTCAGTTCGAATCGCCCAACGCGGGTGGTGGGCGGCCCCCGTCCCGAACGGGCGGGCGGGGCAGGCGGGGAGAGCACCTGACGGCGCGTCCGGCCGGGACCGGCGGCGGCCCGCCGGAAACGGACACACCGCACCGGATCGGCCCAAATGCCGCCGCCCCTGGCTAAGGTGCGGGAGACGTGCCCAACGCCAGTCGGAAGGAAGCCCGCCGTGAGCAACCTGTTCGCGATCGCCTACCCGGATGTCCCCACCGCGCAGAAGGTCCGTGACGAACTGGTCGGGCTGCAGAAGCAGAAGCTGATCGACCTGGAGGACGTCGTGGTGGTCGAGCGCCGCGAGGACGGGAGGATCAAGCTGCACCAGGGGGTCTCCAACACCGGGATGGGCGCGGCCTCCGGCGCGCTGTGGGGCGGCGTGATCGGGCTGCTGTTCTTCATGCCGTTCCTCGGCGCGGCGATCGGCGGCGCGACCGGCGCGGCGGTCGGCGCCTCCACCGACACCGGCGTGGACGACGACTTCATGCGGCGGGTCGGCGAGAAGCTGGACCCGGGCAAGGCCGCGGTGTTCGCGCTGGTCCGCTCGGCGACCCAGGACAAGGTGGTCCCCGCGGTCGCGCAGTTCGGCGGCGAACTGATCCAGACCTCGCTCAGCCACGAGGAGGAGGAGCACCTGCGGGAGATCGCCAAGGCGGCGTACCCCGCGTCGACGCTCTGACCCCCGGACGGCCCCCCTCCGGCGGGGTGCCGGGCGCCCGCCGCCCGGTGCCCCGCCGTCCGTGCCCCTACGAGCTGGCGAGGACGGCTGGCGGTGGCGACTGACTCCGCGACCCGGACGGCCCGGGCGCCCCGGGTGCCGCGGGCCGGGTCCGGGCGGTGGACCGAACTGGTGCTGGTGCTGGCCGCGGTGGGACTCGCGGTGTTCGGCTACGTCGAGGTCGGCGTCGACCTCGACGGCCAGGCCCCGCCGGACGCCGCCCAGTACGGCGGCGCGCTCGGCGTGCTCGCCCTGCTCGCGCACGCCGCGGTGCGCTGGCGCGCCCGCTGGGCGGACCCGCTGCTGCTGCCGATCGCGGTGCTGCTGAACGGCCTCGGACTGGTCGTCATCTACCGGCTGGACCGCAACCCCGGCAGCGCCGCCGCCCCCACCCAACTGCTCTGGTCCACCCTCGGGGTCGGCCTGTTCATCGCGGTGCTGCTCCTGCTGCGCGACCACCGCCGGCTCCAGCGCTACGCGTACGTCGGCGCGTTCGTCGCCCTCGTCCTGCTGGTGCTGCCGGTGTTCTTCCCGCCGGTGTACGGCTCGCGGATCTGGATCACGCTGGGCCCGTTCTCCTTCCAGCCCGGCGAGTTCGCCAAGGTCCTGCTGGCGGTCTTCTTCGCCGCCTACCTGGCCGCCCACCGGGACGCGCTGGCGCTGACCGGCCGCAAGGTGCTCTGGTTCCAACTGCCGCTGGGCCGGGTGCTCGGACCGGTGCTGCTGATCTGGGCCGCGTTCGTCGGCGTGCTGGTCCTGGAGACCGACCTCGGCACCTCGCTGCTGTTCTTCGGCCTGTTCGTGGTGATGCTGTACGTGGCCACCGCCCGCACCGGCTGGATCGTGATCGGCCTGCTGCTGTCCGCGCTGGCCGCGGTCGGCGTCGGCTGGCTCTCCCCGCACGTGCACGGCCGGGTCACCGAGTGGCTGCACCCGCTGGCCTCGATCGCGGCCGGGCGGGGCGCCAACCAGATCGCCCAGTCGCTGTTCGCGTTCGCCTGGGGCGGCCAGCTCGGCACCGGCCTGGGCCTGGGCCACTCCGCGCTGATCGGCTTCGCCACCAAGTCCGACTTCATCCTCGCCACCGTCGGCGAGGAGCTCGGCCTGACCGGCCTGTTCGCGGTGTTCCTGCTGTACGCCCTGCTGGTGGCCCGGGGCTTCCGGACCGGCATCGCACTGCGCGACCCGTTCGGGCGGCTGCTCGCGATCGGCCTGGCCGCGCTGGTGGCGATCCAGGTGTTCGTGGTGGCCGGCGGCGTCCTCGACCTGATCCCGCTGACCGGCATGACACTGCCGTTCATCGCCCAGGGCGGCTCGTCCGTGGTCACCAACTGGATCATCGTGGCGCTGCTGGTGCGGATGAGCGACCTCGCCCGGCGGCCCGTCCCCGAGGAGGACGCGTGAGGCCGCCCCGGCCCGCGGGCACCAACGGCGGACCGCAGGGCCTGCCCGGCATCTCCACCACCGGCCGCCGGGCCGGCACCTTCTGCATGCTGCTGATCGTCGCCCTCGCCGTCCAGGCCACCCGGGTCCAGGTGTTCCAGAAGCAGGGCCTGGACCACAACAGCGCCAACCAGCGCGCCACCATCCAGCGCTACGCCCAGCCCCGCGGCAACCTGCTGGTGGCCGGGCAGCCCGTCACCGGCTCCACCCCCACCGGCGGCCGCTACGCGTACCAGCGGACCTACTCGGACGGCCCGCTGTACGCCGCCGTCACCGGCTACTCCTCGCAGACCTACGGCAACACCCAACTGGAGGGCGTCTACGACGACCTGCTCTCCGGCACCGACCCCCGGCTGGCCGGCTGGGCGGTCTGGGACGCGATCACCCGGCACCAGCAGCCCGGCGGCGACGTGGTCACCACCATCGACCCGGCCGCCCAGCGCGCCGCGACGCAGGGCCTGGGCAGCCAGAAGGGCGCCGTCGCCGCGATCGAACCCGCCACCGGCCGGATCCTCGCCCTCGCCTCCGCCCCCAGCTACGACCCCGGCAGCTTCGCCGGCACCTCCGCCGCCGACCAGGCCGCCTGGAAGAAGCTCCAGGACGACCCCGACCAGCCGATGCTCAACCGGGCGCTGCGCCAGATCTACCCGCCCGGCTCCACCTTCAAGGTGGTCACCGCCGCCGCCGCGCTGGCCAACGGCACGGTCACCGACATCGACGCGCCCACCGACGCCCCCTACCCGTACGTCCTGCCCGGCACCACCACCCCGCTCAACAACGACACCGGCGCCTGCGACCAGGCCGGGCTCTCCCTGGACGAGGCGGTGACGCTGTCCTGCAACAGCGTCATGGGCTACCTCGGCGTGCGGACCGGCCTCGACCGGATGACCGCCATGGCGAAGAACTTCGGCTTCAACGACGCCCGGCTCGACACCCCCGTGCGCGCCGCCCGCTCCAACTTCGACGCCGACATGAACGCCTCCCAGCTGGCGCTCTCCTCGATCGGCCAGTACGACACCGCCGCCACCCCGCTGGTGATGGCGATGGTCGCCGCCGGGGCCGCCAACGACGGCCAGGTGATGTACCCCCAGCTCGTGGACCGGCTGACCAAGGCCGACGGCAGCCAGGTCCAGCTGATGCGCCCCGCCCTCTACCACCAGGCGTTCGGCTCCTCGGTCGCCCAGCAGCTGCGGCAGCTGATGGTCGACGTGGTCGAGAACGGCACCGGCCGCAACGCCCGCATCCCCGGCGCCGAGGTCGGCGGCAAGACCGGCACCGCCCAGCACGGCGTCGACAACTCCGGCACCCCGTACGCCTGGTTCATCGCCTGGGCCCGCCCGGCCGGCTCCACCGCCGCCCCGCCGGTCGCCGTCGCCGTGGTCATCGCCGACAGCCAGGCCGACGACGTCACCGGCGGCGGACTCGCCGCCCCCATCGCCCGCTCCGTCATGCAGGCCGTGCTGAACCGCTGACCGTGCTCGACCGCCGGCCGGCCCAAACGTCAGAAAAACACCATTTGGTACTGTCCCGGTCTGATTCCCCACCAGAAGGACACCGATGAGCACCACCCGCCTGTTGCGGCGCAAGCCCGTGGACACCCTGATCGCCGAAGCCGGCGGCACCGGAACCGGACACCTGCGCCGCTCCATCGGCCTGTGGCAGCTCTCGGCGATCGGCATCGGCGCCACCGTCGGCACCGGCATCTTCTTCGTCCTGACCACCTCGGTCCCCGAGGCCGGCCCCGCCGTCGTCCTCTCCTTCGTGATCGCCGCCGTCACCGCCGGCCTCACCGCGCTCTGCTACGCCGAACTCGCCTCCGCCATCCCGGTCGCCGGCTCCTCCTACTCGTACGCCTACGCCACCATGGGCGAGCTGGTCGCCTTCGGGGTCGGCGTCTGCCTGCTGATGGAGTACGGCGTCTCCGCCTCCGCGATCGCCGTCACCTGGGGCCAGTACCTCAACCAGTTCTCCGACCTGGCCTTCGACCTCCACCTCCCCACCGCGCTCACCGCCCCGCCCGGCGACGGCGGCGTCTTCAACCTCCCCGCGGTCGTCCTGGTGCTGCTGGTCACCGTCCTGCTGGTCCGCGGCGTCGGCGAGTCCGCCAAGGTCAACGCCGTCATGGTGACCGTCAAGCTGGCCATCCTGGTGCTCTTCGTGGCCGTCGCCCTGACCGGCTTCACCGCCGGCAACTTCACCCCGTTCGCCCCCAACGGCTGGGACGGCGTCCAGACCGCCGCCTCCACCATCTTCTTCTCCTTCATCGGCCTCGACGCCGTCTCCACCGCCGGCGAGGAGGTCCGCGACCCGCGGCGCACCCTCCCGCTCGCCATCCTGATCTCGCTGGTCGTCGTCACCACCCTCTACCTCGCCGTCGCCGTCACCGCGATCGGCGCCCAGCCCTGGCAGCTGTTCGACGGCCAGGAGGCCGGCCTGGCCCAGATCCTGCAGGACGTCACCGGCCACACCTGGCCCGCCCTGGTGTTCGCGGCCGGCGCGATCGTCTCGATCTTCTCCATCACCCTGGTGGTGATCTACGGCCAGACCCGCATCCTGTACGCGATGGGCCGCGACGGGCTCCTCCCGTCCCCCTTCACCCGGGTCTCCGCCCGCACCGGCACCCCCGTCTGGAACACCCTGGTGGTCGGTGCCGCGGTCGCGGTCCTCGCCGCGGTCTTCCCGCTCAAGCTGCTGGCCGACATGACCTCGATGGGCACCCTGGTCGCCTTCACCGCGGTCTCGCTCGGCATCATCGTGCTGCGCCGCACCCGCCCCGACCTGCCGCGCGGCTTCAAGGTCCCGCTCTACCCCGTCACCCCGCTGCTCAGCGCCGCGTTCTGCGTCTACCTCATCACCAAGCTGCACGCCGACACCTTCCTGGCCTTCGCGGTCGTCCTCGCCCTCGCCGCGGTGCTCTACTTCGGCTACAGCGCCAAGCACTCCCGGCTGGCACGGGACTGACCCCCGGCGGGACCCGGCCCCGACACGCGAGAAGGGCCCCCGCGGGGGCCCTTCCGCCGTTCCGTCCGACCCGCTACTTGTTGTTGCCGACCCGCAGGACCTTGGAGACCGCCGGACCGGCCGCGGTCGCGCCGTGGCCGCCGCCCTGGACCTCCGCGGCCACCGCCAGGTCACCCGAGTAGGCGGTGAACCAGGAGTTCGCGTCGGGGCTGTTGTCCACCTCGGCGGTGCCGGTCTTCGCGCCGGAGCCGGCCGGCAGGGCGGGCTTGACCTCGGCGGCGGTGCCGGAGCGGACGGTCTGCACCATCAGCGACCGCAGGCTGTCGAGGACCCCGGGGGCGAGGTTGCGGGCGGCCTTCACCTGCTCCATGCCGGGGACCAGGATCGGCTGGCGGAACACCCCGGACTGCACGGTCGCGGCCACCGACGCCATGCCGAGCGGGTTGGTGCGCACCCGGCCCTGGCCGATGAACTCGCTCGCCGCGCCCGCCATGTTGCCCTCGGTCGGGATGTCGGTGTCGAAGTTCGACAGGCCGGTCTTCCAGACCAGGCCGAGCCCGAAGACGTCCTTGGCGATCGCGGGCAGGCTGCCCGGCTTGAGGGCGTCCTTGCCCTTCTCGATGAAGGAGGTGTTGCAGGAGTGGATGAACGCGTCGGTGAGCGTGTACTCGGGGTGCGCGCCGGGCTCGTCGTTGGTGATGGACTTGCCGGTGACCATGGTGGTCTCCGGGCAGGGCATCGGGGAGGTGGGGGTGACGCCCGCCTCGAGCAGGGCCGCGGAGGTGATCACCTTCATGGTCGAGCCGGGCGCGGTCGCGCCGGAGAAGGCGCGGTTCTGGCCGGTCGAGGGGGAGAAGGCGTAGGCCAGGATGTTGCCGCTGCTGGGCTCGACGGCGACCAGCGAGGAGGGCTTGCCGGTGGCGGCGACCTCCTGCTCGGCGGCGGCCTGGAGACCGGCGTCGATGGTGAGCTTGAGGTTGGGGACGGGCTTGGGCTCCTTGATGGTGAACAGCTTCTCCGTGCTGCCCGAGCCGCTGCCGCCGGCCGTGCCGCCCGGGGTGCCGGTCGCCGCGCCGGTCGCCGCGCCACTCGGAGCGCCGCTCGCCGTGCCGCCGGGGGCGCTCGGGGAGATGACCACCCCGCTGCCCGCGTCCGCCGGGTCGCCGCCCTGCGGGGCCGCGGCCCGCAGCTGGTTGAGCAGGCCGGTGAGCGAGGCGTAGCCGGTGAGCGGCTTGCCCTTGCGGTCGGTGACGGCGGACGGGGCGGCGTACAGCGGCTTGACGGAGATGGTCTCGCCGGCGTCCAGCTTGGGGTGGATGACGCTGGGCGCCCAGTGCACGGCGGCGGTGCCGTCGCTCATCTTGACCACGCCGAGCACGCCGTCGTAGTTCCAGGGGGTGCCGCTCTCGGCGAACTCCAGCGACGCCTTGAAGCTCTCCAGCACGCCGGTGGGCGCGGGGCTCCCGGTGGCGGCGGCCGGGGCGGACGCCGGGGCGGAGGCGGCGGCGCTCGCGGACTTGGACGCGGCGGGGCTGGGCGCGGTGGTGGGGCCGCCGACGGTGAGGTGGACGGCGCTGGGCTTCACGCCGTCCTGGAAGGACTGCAGCGCGGCCTGCGCCCGGTCCGGGTCGTCGGTGAGCTTGGCGGCGCCGAACAGGTCGCCCTTGGCCCAGGCGTCCAGGAACGCCTTGGCGCCGGACGCGGCGAGCTCCTGGCTGGGGGGCTCGGCGACCACGGTGCGCGGCTTCTTCGCCTCGGCCCCGCCGGAACCGCCGGAGACCAGGGCGTAGGCCCCGTACCCGCCGCCGACGAGTACCGCCGCTGCGACCACCGAGACGCCGATCTTCGCGCCCTTGTTCACGTCGTGTCCCCCATGGAGTGTCGTGGCCGTCGGAGTTCAGCGGCCACGACACCATAGGCAGACCTGCTCCGTGCACTCACGACACGGAGCTGGTTTGTGACAGTTCCGGTACACGTGTGCAGGTGTCGTGGCCGTTCGGGCGGACCGGTCAGATCCAGGTGT
Source organism: Kitasatospora sp. NPDC088783 (assembly GCF_044750705.1). Taxonomy (NCBI): domain Bacteria; kingdom Bacillati; phylum Actinomycetota; class Actinomycetes; order Kitasatosporales; family Streptomycetaceae; genus Kitasatospora; species Kitasatospora sp. NPDC088783. Next base: position 552,957 of record NZ_JBIVKJ010000003.1, on the reverse strand, counting down.
CGAGCCACATCCGGGCCCGCCAGTCGTCCATCGGGATCGTCTGCCCGGTGTAGATCGGGTAGAAGTACAGGAAGTTCCACAGGACGGCGACGACCAGCAGCCCGGCGCCGGTGGCCCCGGCGAGCCGGCGGTCGGGCGAGGCGTCGGCCCGGCCGAGCATCGCGCCGATCATCATGGTCACCGCGAGCACCAGGAACGGGACGAAGCAGACCGCGTAGAAGAGGAAGACCGTCCGGGCCTGGTAGTTGAACCAGGGCAGGTAGCCGGCGGCCAGCGCGCACAGGATCGCCCCGGCCCGCCAGTCGCGGCGCAGCGCCCAGCGGTAGAGGCAGTAGGCCAGCGCGACGATGCCGGCCCACCAGAGCAGCGGGGTGCCGAGGGCGAGCACCTCGCGGGCGCACTCGGTGGTGGTGCAGCCGGACTGGCCGTTCTTCGGGGACTCGTAGAAGAAGGAGACCGGGCGGCCCAGCAGCAGCCAGCTCCACGGGTTGGACTGGTAGGTGTGCGGGCTGGTCAGGTTGACGTTGAAGTGCCAGATCTCGTGGTGGTAGTGCCACAGGCTGCGGGCCCAGTCCGGCATCCAGCTCCAGGAGCCGCCGGGGTGCTGGGCGGCCCAGTCGCGCAGGTAGCCGCCCCTGCCCGGCTCGGCGGAGGAGGCGATCCAGCCGCTCCAGCTGGCCAGGTAGGTGACGGCGGCGGTCAGGCCGAGGCTCAGGCCGGACCAGCAGAAGTCCCACGCCTGGCGGGCGAGGAGCGGCAGTCCGCCGGGGGAGCGGCGCACGTCCGCCAGGCGGCGGGCGGAGGAGTCCCAGAACGCGGCCAGCAGCACCAGGGCGAGGATCGCCGGGGCGCCGCTCCACTTGGTGCCCGTCATCAGGCCCAGGCAGACGCCCGCGGCCAGGCGGTAGGGGCGCCAGCCGAGGTGCCACCAGTCGGCGGCCAGGCCCCGGTCGATCCGCTCGGCGATCCGGGCCCTGGTCCGGTCCCGGTCGACCAGCAGCAGGCCGAACGCGGCCAGGAACCAGAACATCACCAGCAGGTCGAGGATGGCGGTGCGGCTGAGCACGAAGTGCAGGCCGTCGACGGCCAGCAGCAGGCCGGCCACGCAGCCCAGCAGGGTGGAGCGGAACATCCGGCGGGCGATCCGGGCCAGCATCAGCACCGACAGGGTGCCGAACACGGCCACCATGAACCGCCAGCCGTACGGGCTCATGCCGAAGAGGTGCTCGCCCAGGCCGATGATCCACTTGCCGACCGGCGGGTGCACCACGAACGCGGCCTGGGCCTGGTCGATCGCCGGGACGGCCGGGTTGGGCGCGGTGATCAGCGCGTTGGCGTCGTCGGGCCAGTTGCTCTCGTAGCCGAGGTGCCAGAGCGCGTACGCGTCCTTGGCGTAGTACGTCTCGTCGAAGATCAGCGCGTGCGGGGTGCCGAGGTTCGTGAAGCGCAGCACCCCGGCGAACAGCGCGACGGCCAGCGGCCCGAGCCAGCCCGCCCACCGGCACAGCCAGGACCAGAGCGGGTCGGGCAGCCGGACGCCGAGCCGGACCAGCACCGGGGAGGGCGCGACGAGCGCCGGGGTGACGCCCGGGCCGTCCGGCATCGGCGGCACCAGCTGCTCGGCCGCGCCGGGGCGCCGGGGTGCCCGGTAGCCGACGCCGGACAGCGCGCGGGCCCATCGGGAGGTCGGTTCGGGCTCCGCGCGCGGCGCCGGAACGGCGGCCGGGTCGGCCGGTTCCAGCACGGTCACGCCGCCCCGCTCGGGGTGGTCCATACCACTCTCCATGTCGCCGTTCACGGGCCACATCGTAGGGGCAACGGCTGAGGGCACAAGGGGTCCGCGGCCCGCGCTTCCCGGCGGTCGCGCGCTCACCAGCCACGAGCCGTCCCCCGGTAGGGGAGGATGGTGCCGTGACTGGTGTTCTCGTACTGGCAGGTACCCCCATTGGCGACGTCGAGGACGCGCCGCCCCGACTGCGCGCCGAACTCGCCGAGGCGGACGTCATCGCGGCCGAGGACACCCGGCGGCTGCGCCGGCTGACCCAGGCCCTGGGCGTCACCCCGGTGGGCCGGGTGCTCTCGTACTTCGAGGGCAACGAGGTGGCCCGCACGCCCGAGCTGGTGGCCGCGCTGCAGGGCGGCGCCCGGGTGCTGCTGGTCACCGACGCGGGCATGCCCTCGGTCTCCGACCCCGGCTACCGGCTGGTGGACGCCGCCGTCGCGGCCGGGATCAAGGTGACCGCGGTGCCCGGCCCGTCCGCGGTGCTGACCGCGCTGGCGCTCTCCGCGCTGCCGGTGGACCGGTTCACCTTCGAGGGCTTCCTGCCGCGCAAGGCCGGCGACCGCGCCCGGCAGCTCGCCCAGGTCGCCGCCGAGCCGCGCACCATGGTGTTCTTCGAGGCCCCGCACCGGATCGCCGAGACGCTGGCCGCGATGGCGCAGGCGTTCGGCGCCGACCGCCCGGCCGCGGTCTGCCGGGAGCTGACCAAGACGTACGAGGAGGTCCGGCGCGGCCCGCTGGCCGAGCTGGCCGCCTGGGCCGCCGACGGCGTCCGGGGCGAGATCACCGTGGTGGTGGCCGGTGCCCCGCCGGCCGCGCCGGAGGAGGTCGGCCCGGCCGAGCTGGCCCGCCGGGTGGCCGCCCGGGAGGAGGCCGGGGAGCGCCGCAAGGAGGCGATCGCGGCGGTCGCGGCCGAGCTGGGGCTGCGCAAGTCGGTGGTGTTCGACGCGGTGGTGGCGGCCAAGCACGCGCCGTGACCGCCTGGCACCGGTCATTTTGTATGGCGATGGCCGGAATCGCGCGTACGTTGGAATGAGCACCCCAGCGGAGGGCCAATTCGGGACCAAGACTTGGCAAGCCGGGCATCGGACGGAGCCTCCCGGGCATTCCCTGGGATGGAACACCCCGCACCCGGCGGCAGCGCCGGGCGACGGGCTCCGAGCGAAGCGAGGTGGCGCATGAGCGACACGATCGACAGCCCCCGGAACGGCGGAGCACCCAGCGGCCTCGGCACGACCAGCCGTCCCGCCCCCGTGCAGACGGTCCACGAGGCGTACTCCTTCGCCTGCCTCAACTGCGGCTACGGCTGGGAGCAGGCGTACGACATCGAGCACCGCACGGCCCGCGACGGCCACACCGTCGTCGAGTACACGGCGAACGGGGTCCGGGTCCCCTCCCCGCTGCGCGAGCTGGCCTGCCCGGGCTGCGGCGGCGAACGGGTCCGGATCATGCGGGCCGGACGGGTGGCCGGCATGGCCGCCGTCACCAAGCGCGGCCCCGGCTACGCCCCCACCGCCGAACCGGAGGGCCCGCCCGAGCCCGCCCGGCTGCGGGCGCGCCGCCACTGGCTCGCCTGGCTGCGCCGCACCGGCTGACCCCGGCCCCGCCCGGCCGACCCGCCCCGACCGCCCCGCCCGGGGCGGTCCGGCCCGGGACGGCGCGGCCACTAGGATTCCGAGCCATGGCGGCCTTGGAAGAGCACCCCGGTACCGGCGCGTACTACGTCACCACCCCGATCTACTACGTGAACGACCGGCCCCACCTGGGCCACGCGTACACCACCGTCGCGGGCGACGTGCTGACCCGCTGGCACCGCCAGCGCGGCGAGGACGTCTGGTACCTCACCGGCACCGACGAGCACGGCCAGAAGATCCTGCGCACCGCCGAGGCCCACGGCACCACCCCGCAGGAGTGGTGCGACCGGCTGGTCGAGGAGGAGTGGAAGCCGCTCTGGGAGCACCTGCGGATCGCCAACGACGACTTCATCCGCACCACCCAGGCCCGGCACACCGACCGCGTCCAGGAGTTCGTCCAGGACCTCCACGACAGGGGCGAGATCTACCGGGGCAGCTACACCGGCCCCTACTGCGTCGGCTGCGAGGAGTACAAGCTCCCCGGCGAACTGCTGCCCGGCGCCACCGAGGACGAGAAGCTCTGCCCCGTCCACAAGCGCCCGGTCGAGTGGCTGGAGGAGGAGAACTACTTCTTCCGGCTCTCCGCGTACGGCCCGAAGCTGCTGGAGTTCTACGCCGCCCACCCGGACTTCATCCAGCCCGCCGCCGCCCGCAACGAGGTGCTGCGCTTCGTCGAGCAGGACCTCAAGGACCTGTCGATCTCCCGCTCCACCTTCGACTGGGGCGTCCCGCTGCCCTGGGACGACAAGCACGTCCTGTACGTCTGGGTCGACGCCCTGCAGAACTACATCACCGCGGCCGGCTACGGCACCGACCCCGAGCGCTTCGCCCGGCTCTGGCCCGCCTCCGTGCACCTGGTCGGCAAGGACATCCTGCGCTTCCACGCCGTCATCTGGCCCGCCATGCTGATGGCCGCCGGACTGCCGCTGCCGCGCCGGGTGGTCGCCAACGGCTGGCTGATGGTCGGCGGCGAGAAGATGTCCAAGTCCAACCTGACCGGCATCGCGCCCACCGACCTGACCTCGCACTTCGGCGTCGACGCCTACCGCTACTACTTCCTGCGGGCGATCCCGTTCGGCACCGACGGGTCCTTCTCCTGGGAGGACTTCACCGCCCGCTACACCTCCGAACTCGCCAACGACTTCGGCAACCTGGCCTCCCGGGTCACCGCGATGACCGTCAGGTACTTCGACGGCGCGCTCCCGGCCGCCACCGCGCACGGCCCCGCCGAACAGGCCGTCGCCGACGCGCTGGCGAAGGCCGCCGCCGAGGCCGACCGGAGGATCGGCGAGGAACTCGACTTCGCCGGCGGCATCGCCGCCGTCTTCGAGTTCGTCAAGCTGGTCAACGGCTACCTCACCGAACAGGAACCCTGGAAGGTCGCCAAGTCCCCCGACGGGCGGGACCGGCTCGCCACGATCCTGTACACCGCCGCCGAGGCGCTGCGGGCCACCGCCGTCCTGCTCAACCCGCTGATGCCGGACTCCGCCGCCAAGCTCTGGGACTCGCTCGGCGCCGGGGCCGGGCTCGGCGCGCTCGCCGACCAGCCGATCGCCACCGTCGCCGACTGGGGGCGGCTGCCCGCCGGGTCCGCCGTCACCAAGGGCGAGATCCTGTTCCCGCGCCTCGAAGAGAAGGCTGCTGCCTGATGGCCGGCAAGAAGAACGACGCGGACCGCACCACCCCGCCGCCGCTGCCCGAACCGCTCGCCGTGCCGGTCGCCGACTCGCACACCCACCTCGACATGCAGTCCGGCACCCCGGCCGAGGGCCTAGCCCGGGCCGCCTCCGTCGGCGTCACCACCGTCGTCCAGGTCGGCTGCGACGTCCCCGGCTCGCAGTGGGCCGCCGACCTCGCCGCCCGGTACCCGCAGGTGCACGCCGCCGTCGCCCTGCACCCCAACGAGGCCCCGCGGATCTTCCTCGGCGACCCCGACGACTGGTCCGGCCGGCGGCGGAAGCCCGGCGGCCGGGACGCCCTGGACAGCGCGCTCGCCGAGATCGACCGCCTCGCCGCCCTCCCGCAGGTCCTCGCCGTCGGCGAGACCGGACTCGACTACTTCCGCACCGGCCCCGAGGGCGTCGACCTGCAGAAGGAGTCCTTCCGCCGGCACATCGAGATCGCCAAGCGCCACGGCAAGGCCCTGGTCATCCACGACCGCGACGCCCACGAGGACGTCATCGCCCTGCTGCTCGAAGAGGGCGCCCCCGAGCGCACCGTCTTCCACTGCTACTCCGGCGACGCCGCCATGGCCAAGACCTGCGCCGAACACGGCTGGTACCTCTCCTTCGCCGGCCCCGTCACCTACAAGGCCAACCACGCCCTGCGCGAGGCCCTCACCGCCACCCCCCTCGACCGCGTCCTGATCGAGACCGACGCCCCCTTCCTCACCCCCCACCCCTACCGGGGCCGCCCCAACGCCCCCTACCTGATCCCGGTCACGCTGCGCGCGATGGCGGCCCACCTGGCCCTGGCGGAGGACGAGTTGGCGACGGCGATCGCCGCCAACACGGCCCGCGCCTTCGGCTACCGGCCGCACCCTGGTGACGGGCCCGCTCGTTAGCATGAGGCAGTGAGGAGGCTGCGATGACCGCCGAACCGATCGACTGGGTGTACCCGCCGGCCAACGGCTGGACGTTTGACCAGGTCAATGAGCTCGATCTGCCGTTCAAGTGGGAGCTGGTGGACGGAGCGATCGGGGTCAAGGGACAGACGCTGTGGTGGCACGACCGGGTGCGGGACCGTCTGCTCGTGCAACTGCTCGCGGCGAGCGACGAGCCCTACGACGCGAACGTGGAGCGGGCCGTCCTGCTCGACGAGCACAACGTCGTGCTGCCCGACGTCATGGTGTTCGACGAGACGGGTCTGGAGGTCTCCGCGCTGGCCTGCACCCCGGTGGAGTCGGTGGTGCTGGCCGTCGAGGTGGTCTCTCCCGGTTCACGGGTGGCCGACCGGTTCACCAAGCCCGGCCTGTACGCGGAGAAGGGCGTCCCGTCCTACTGGCGCGTCGAGCGCGGTGAGGACGACGTTCCCGTCGTGCACGAGTTCCGGCTCGACCGGGAGCAGGGCGTCTACCTCCCGGTCGCCGTGCACGAAGGGGCGCTCCGCACCGAGCTGCCGTTCCCCGTCGAGATCGATCTCAAGCGGCTCGTCAAGCGCTGACCCGTATCCTTGGCGGGTGAGCACCACCGAACCCCCCTCCGACGGCCACCTGCTGGGCGCCGCCGACATCCGTGCGCTGGCCGAGGCGTTCGGCGTGAAGCCGACCAAGCAGCGCGGGCAGAACTTCGTCATCGACGGGAACACCGTGCGGCGGATCGTCCGGGCGGCGGGGGTGACGGACGAGGACGCGGTGGTCGAGGTCGGGCCGGGGCTCGGGTCGCTGACGCTGGCGCTGCTGGAGGCGGCGCGGCACGTCACGGCGGTGGAGATCGACCCGCTGCTGGCGCGGCACCTGCCGGACACCGTGCGGGGCCGGATGCCCGCGAAGGCGGACGCCTTCGACCTGGTGCTCAGCGACGCGATGGAGGTCACCGAGCTGCCCGGCCCGGCACCGACCGCGCTGGTGGCGAACCTGCCGTACAACGTCGCCGTGCCGGTGCTGCTGCACATGCTGGAGACCTTCCCCAGCATCGAGCGCACGCTGGTGATGGTGCAGAGCGAGGTCGCCGACCGGCTCGCCGCCAAGCCCGGCAACAAGGTCTACGGCGTCCCCTCGGTGAAGGCCAACTGGTACGCGGACGTCAAGCGCGCCGGGGCGATCGGCCGGAACGTGTTCTGGCCCGCGCCCAACGTCGACTCCGGCCTGGTCTCGCTGATCCGGCGCGACCCGCCGGCCACCACCGCCACCCGCCGCGAGGTGTTCGCCGTGGTCGACGCCGCCTTCGCCCAGCGCCGCAAGACCCTGCGGGCCGCGCTCGCGGGCTGGGCCGGCTCGCCCGCCGCCGCCGAGGAGGCGCTGCGCGGCGCCGGGATCGACCACACGCTGCGCGGCGAGATGCTCACGGTGGAGCAGTTCGCCGCGATCGCCGAGCACAAGCCGAAGACCCAGTCCCAGGAGCAGTGATGGTCACGGTCCGCGTCCCCGCGAAGGTCAACGTCCAGCTCGGCGTCGGCGGGGTCCGCCCCGACGGCTACCACGACCTGGCGAACGTCTTCTTCGCCGTCGCCCTCGGCGACCAGGTCACCGCCACCCCCGGCACGGACGTCACGCTCAGCTGCGACGGCCCCGACGCGGACGCCGTCCCGCTCGACGGGGACAACCTGGCCGCCCGCGCCGCCCGGCTGCTCGCCGCCCACCACGGCCTCGCCGACCCCGGCGTCCACCTGCACATCGACAAGGCCATCCCGGTCGCCGGCGGCATGGCCGGCGGCAGCGCGGACGGCGCCGCCGCGCTGCTCGCCTGCGACGCCCTGTGGGGCCTGGACACCCCGTTCGACACCCTGCTGGAGCTGGCCGCCGAACTCGGCTCCGACGTCCCGTTCGCGCTGCTCGGCGGCGTCGCGCTGGGCCGCGGCCGGGGCGAACTGCTGGAGCCGCTGCCGGTCTCCGGCACCTTCCACTGGGTGTTCGCGGTCGCCGACGGCGGGCTGTCCACCCCCGCCGTCTTCCGCGAGTGCGACCGCCTGCGCGAGGAGTCCGGCCGCGGCTCCTCCGTCGAGGACGTCCCCGTCCCCGACGCCGACCCCGCCCTGCTCGCCGCCCTCGCCGAGGGCGACCCCGTCGCGCTGGCCGCCGCCCTCGGCAACGACCTCCAGGCCGCCGCCGTCTCGCTGCGCCCCGCCCTCGCCGACACCCTGCACGCGGGCACCGAGGCCGGCGCCCTGGCCGCCCTGGTCTCCGGCTCCGGCCCGACCTGCGCCTTCCTCGCCAAGGACGCCGACGCCGCCGCCCACCTCGCCGCCGCCCTCCGCGCCTCCGGCACCTGCCGCACCGCCCACGCCACCCACGGCCCGGTGCCGGGCGCGCAGGTGGTCAGCGCACCCAGGCCTTGAGCGGTTCGGTGTCCAGGGTGATCCCGACCGGGTCGGGCAGCACGGCGGGCTTGCCGAAGGGCCGCCGCACCAGGCTCACGTACCGGCCGTCCTCGGGCTCGCTGTGGACCAGCACCTCGCCGCCGTCCCGGTCGACCAGCAGGTGGACCGGGATGCCGGTCTCCGCGTAGGCCCGGGGCTTCTCGTCCCGGTCGCGGCGGTCGGTGTCACGGTCGTACGAGGTCACCTCGACCACCATCAGGGCCCGGTCGGCGTCGGCCCACTCGCCCTGCCCGGCGAAGCCGCCGTCCGGCGCGAGCACGCCGTCCGGCTTGGCGTGGCCCCTGCGGGAGGTCCCCACCCGCAGTCCCCGTCCGGGGTAAAGCCACAGGTCGGGGCGCTGCTGCATGCACTGCTTCATCACCCAGCGGATGATCTCCATGTGGTCGCCGTCGGGCGCCGCCTTGACTCCGATCCGCCCGTGGATGAACTCCATCCGGACACCCTCGCGCTCGGCCGCCCGGGCGATGCGCTCGAACTCCTCGGTCGGCATCTGCGGCCGGTCCTCCACTGCCGCCATGACAACCTCCGGCTCACCGTCGTGGTCCTCGCACGCTACCGCGCCGCGGCGACGGCCCGGGAGACGACGGGCGCACGCCGTCCGCCGTGCGCGGGAGGTGGTCCACACCTCTGCTTGACCTGGAGCGCGCTCCGGGTTCCAGACTCTCTCCCGTGGCCCGCACCGGGCGGGCCGCGGACAACGAGGGGAACCCGGATGCGCAAGCGCACCATCGGAACCGACCCGCGCACCCGCCGCGAGGTCAGCGTGCTCAGCCTCGGGGCGATGCTGTTCGGCACGCTCACCGACGAGGCCACCTCCTTCGCCGTGCTGGACCGGTACGTCGAGGCGGGCGGCACCTTCATCGACACCTCCAACAACTACGCCTACTGGCAGGACGGCAGCCAGGGCGGCGCCAGCGAGGAACTGCTCGGCCGCTGGCGGGCCAGCCGGGGCGTCACCGACGAGGTGGTCATCGCCACCAAGCTCGGCGCCCGCCCCAAGGCCCCCGGCACCGGGTTCGTCGAGAACGCCGAAGGGCTGTCCGCCGAGGTGATCCGGGCCTCCGCCGAGGCCAGCCGCAAGCGCCTGGGCGTCGACAAGCTCGACCTGCTGTACGCGCACATCGAGGACGCGAAGGTGCCGCTGGCCGAGACGGTGCACGCGTTCGGCGAGCTCGTCCAGGAGGGGACGGTCGGCCTGCTCGGCGTCTCCAACCACTGGTCCTGGCGGGTCGAGCGGGCCCGCAACCTCGCCGAGCGGGCCGGGCTCCCCGGCTACGAGGTGCTCCAGTACGGCCACACCTACCTGCGCCGCCGCGCCGACGTGCCCGGCTTCCTCTCCGCCGACGGCGACCAGGCCGCCGTGCACGGCGACCTGATCTCCTACCTCAAGGAGAACCCGGAGCTGACCATGGTCGCCTACTCCCCGCTGCTCGGCGGCGGCTACGTCCGCCCGGACAAGCCGCTCGGCCCGTCCTTCGACCACGCGGGCACCGCGCCCCGCCTGGCCGCGCTCGACGCCGTCGCCCGGGAGACCGGCGCCACCCGCAACCAGGTGGTGCTGGCCTGGCTGCTCGGCGGCGAGCTGCCGGTCGTCCCGCTGGTCGGCGCGTCCTCGGTGGCCCAGCTGGACGAGAGCCTGGCGGCGCTCGACCTGGAGCTGACGGACGAGCAGCGCGCCCGGCTGGACTCCGCCCGCTGACGCCACCGGGACCACGTCCGGCGTCCCACTAGGCTGGGGAACGTTCCACCCCCCTTCCTCAGGAGTGCAGCTTCGTGGCCGTCAACCTCGCCACCATCGAGTCCGTCACCAAGGTGTACGGCACCAGGGCCCTGCTGGACGGGGTCAGCCTCGGCGTCAGCGAGGGCGACCGGATCGGTGTGGTGGGCCGCAACGGTGACGGCAAGACGACGCTGGTCCGGATGCTGGCGGGCCTGGAGGAGCCGGACAGCGGGCGGGTGACCTGGTCCGGCGGGCTGCAGATGGCGGTGCTGACGCAGCACGACTCGCTGGACCCGGCGGCCACCATCCGGCACGAGGTGATCGCCGGCCGGGCCGACCACGAGTGGCTCGGCGACGCCCGCATCCGCGACATCATCCAGGGCCTGTTCGGCGGCCTGGACCTGCCCGGCTTCGCCGACGGCCTGGACACCGTGATCGGCCCGCTCTCCGGCGGCGAGCGCCGCCGCATCGCGCTCGCCAAGCTGCTGCTCGGCGAACCCGACCTGGTCGTGCTGGACGAACCCACCAACCACCTCGACGTGGAGGGCATCGCCTGGCTCGCCAAGCACCTCCAGAACCGCCGCTCGGCGCTGGTCTGCGTCACCCACGACCGGTGGTTCCTGGACCAGGTCTGCACCCGGATGTGGGACGTCCAGCGCGGCGAGGTCCGCGAGTACGAGGGCGGCTACTCGGACTACGTGTTCGCCCGCGCCGAGCGCTCCCGGATCGAGGCCACCGAGGAGCAGAAGCGGCAGAACCTGGCCCGCAAGGAGCTGGCCTGGCTGCGCCGCGGCGCCCCCGCCCGCACCTCCAAGCCGCGCTACCGGATCGAGGCCGCGAACGCGCTGATCGCGGACGTGCCGGAGCCGCGCGACAAGTCCGAGCTGATGAAGTTCGCCAACGCCCGCCTCGGCCGGACCGTCTTCGAGCTGGAGGACGTCACCGTCAAGGCCGGCGAGAAGCTGCTGCTGGAGCACCTCACCTGGCAGCTCGGCCCCGGCGACCGGATCGGCCTGCTCGGCGTCAACGGCGCGGGCAAGACCTCGCTGCTGCGGGCCATGCAGGCCGCGTACGCCACCCAGGGCGACGTGCAGCCGGCCGGCGGCGTGGTCAAGGTCGGCAAGACCGTCCGGCTGGCGTACCTCTCCCAGGAGGTCGCCGAGCTGGACCCGGCCACCCGCGTCCTGCAGGCCGTCGAGCAGGTCCGCGGCCGGGTCGACCTCGGCAAGGGCCGGGAGATGAGCGCCGGGCAGCTGTGCGAGCAGTTCGGCTTCGGCAAGGACAAGCAGTGGACGCCGGTCGGCGACCTGTCCGGCGGCGAGCGCCGCCGCCTCCAGCTGCTGCGGCTGCTGATGGACGAGCCGAACGTGCTCTTCCTCGACGAGCCCACCAACGACCTCGACATCGAGACGCTCAACCAGCTGGAGGACCTGCTCGACGGCTGGCCCGGCTCGATGGTCGTCATCAGCCACGACCGGTTCTTCATCGAGCGCACCACCGACACCGCGTACGCCCTGCTCGGCGACCGCCGGATGCGGATGCTGCCCGGCGGCGTCGACGAGTACCTGGAGCGCCGCACCGCGATGGCGGAGGCCGCCGCCCAGGCCGCCGCCGCCCGGGTGCCGGCCGCCGCGGAGACCACCGGGCTGTCGGCGGGCGACCTGCGGGCCGCCAAGAAGGAGATGCAGAAGCTGGAGCGGCAGATCGCCAAGCTGGACCAGCAGGAGTCCAAGCTGCACACCCAACTGGCCGAGCACGCCGCCGACTTCTCCAAGGTCGCCGAGCTGGACGCGCAGCTGCGCAAGGTCCGCGAGGAGAAGGAGGAGCTGGAGATGTCCTGGCTGGAACTGGCCGACCAGGTCTGACCCGCGCCCGGGCCCGGCCGCGGACACCTGGCGGGGCGCGGGGCCTCGGACGCCCGGCGGGGGCGTGGCCGCCTGGCTCGGCTCGGCCGCTCGGCCTGGCCCCAGTCGCTCGGGCCCGGGCTTCGACCGCTCGGTCGAGCCTTAGCCGTCCTGCTCGGCTCCGGTCGCCCGGCTCGGGCCCCGGCCGTGCGACGCGGGCTTCGGCCGCCCGGCCGGGCCTCAGCCGTCCAGGAGCTGGTCGAGTTCGTCGGCGGCCCGGGCCAGCGCGCTGCGGGACGGGTCGTGCGGGCCGGTCGGGCCGGCGATCCGGCCGGTCGGGGGGTGGTGGGTGCGGGCTGCGGCGGTGATCCGGTCCAGCGAGGTCAGCACCCGTTCGATCACCTCCGGCTCCGGCTGCCGGCCGCCGTAGCGCAGCTGGGCGGCGTACGCGGCCACCGCGCCGGACATCCGTTCCAGCGCGGCGGTGGTGGGCAGCCAGCGTTCGGCGAGCCGGCCGGCGGGCGGGGGTTCGGCCAGGCCGAGGTCCACCTGCCGGCGGGCGTCGGCCAGTGATCGGTACGCGGTGCGGCGCAGCCACACCTCGGCGACCGGCTGGGTGCGTCCGGCGACCACCGCGGCCAGGTAGCGGCGCAGGGTGGCGGCGGCGGTGACGACGCTGGGCTCGATCCGGTGCGGCGGCCGGTCGGGCCACAGCAGGTAGCCGAAGACCAGCACGATGCCGCTGGCCAGCGCGGTGTCCAGGACCCGCGGCCAGAACTCGGCGGCCCCGCTCTCCCCGCCGAGCTGCACCAGCAGCAGCGCGACCGGCGTCATCACGATGGTGTTCAGCCCGTAGTGCGCGGCCGTCGAGTACGGCAGCAGCGCCACGCAGAGCGAGATGGCCAGGCTCAGCGCCCAGGGGTTCGTGGTCAGCGCCAGCAGCACCGCGGTGACCGCGATGCCCAGCACGGTGCCCAGCGCCCGGCTCACCGCCCGCTGGAACACCGAACCCAGGTCCGGCTTGAGGACGAACGCCACCGTCATCGGCACCCAGTAGCTGCGGCTCAGCGTCACCCCGTTGACCAGCGTCTCGGCGACCGCCACGCACAGCGCCACCCGCAGCCCGTAGCGTACCGAGCCCCGGGACAGCAGCCGGGCGCGCAGCCGCCACGGGTCGGGCGGCGGCGGGGCGGCGGTGTCCAGCGGCGCCCAGCGGCCCGCGACGGTGTCGGCGGCGGCCCGCAGCGCGGTGTCGAACGCCGTCCGGGACGGGGTGTCCGGCCGCCAGTCGGGGTAGTCGGGCTCGGGGCCGCCGGTGATCCGGGCGGCCAGCCGGGCGGGCAGCTCCGCCACCTCCGGCGGCACCGGGCGCCAGGCCCACAGCAGCCCGGCCGCCGCCTCGGTGGCGCCCAGCGCGGCCTCGTACGAGCGGCGCAGCCAGCGCAGCCGCTCCGACTCGCGCCGGTCCGGGCGGGGCGGCGGCAGCAGGTCCTGCATCTGGTTGAGCCGGCCGGTGAGCAGGCGGCGGGCCGCCGCGCCGTCCGGGGTGCCGAGGGCGGCGAGCAGGCCGCCGAGCGCCAGGTAGACCTCGGCGAGCGCCCGGGTGCGCGGATCGGAGCGGACGTCGGTGCGGTAGCGCACCCCCATCAGCAGCACCAGCGCGGCTCCGCACGGCATCATCGCGGGCGCCGCCCACCACGGGTGCGGCAGCGCCATCCCGCCGCCCAGCGAGGCCGACACCAGCAGCAGCATCCCGGCCGCCGACCCGCGCGGCCCGGTCGCGGACAGCGCCCCGCCCGCGAAGCCCACCGCGGTCAGCGCCGCCCCGATCTCCAGGCCGCCCGCGCCCCGGTACTGCAGTTCGGCGCCGATCAGCATCCCGGCCGTCGACGCCGCCAGCGCCAGCGCGATCCGCGGCGCCCGCAGCCGCAGCGGCTCCACCCGGTCGTTCATCGTCGCGTGCATCGCCCCCAGCGCGGCGAACACTCCCAGCGCCATCCGGTCGCACAGCAGCCCGGCCAGCAGCGGCACCGCCATCCCCACCGCGGCCCGCACCACCAGCGCCCGCGCCACCACCGGGCGGCTCGGCCGCAGGGCCAGCGCCCACCACGCGGAGGGGTCGCCGGAAGCACGGCTGCGGCCGGGGGCTGACACAGGATCACGCCTTCGCTGCACGGGAGTTCGCGGCTGCTGGGCGACATTGCACGGCAGATCGGGTCTTCTCGGGCAGTTTAGCCCTCCGACCTGGCCGAAGCGGATTTCCCAACCCGTCCGCGGAGCATGTAGTGTTTTCCTCGTCGCAAGGGGAACCGCGAGGGACCCGGAGCAACAAGCCCCTATAGCTCAGTCGGTAGAGCGTCTCCATGGTAAGGAGAAGGTCTGCGGTTCGATTCCGCATGGGGGCTCAGGACAGCGAGGCCCCGCCGTGAGGCGGGGCCTTTCGCGTTGTCCCGTTCGGGCCGCCCCGCGCGGGTCGCCCCCTCCGCGTTGCCCGGGGCCGGTTCCGGAGGTGCTCTGGCGGGGCGGGCGATTGTGCGCTGTGATGGTGCGTCTGTCGGGCCCGGAGGGGGAGGCGCGGGATGAGCGCACGGCTCGTGGTGGCGGACGACCACCGGCTGATGGCCGAGGCGCTGGGGTCGGCCCTGCAGCAGCGCGGGCACCGGGTGCTGGGGATCGGGGCGCCGTGCGGGGCGGTGCTGGAACTGGTGGCGGGGCGGCGGCCTGAGGTGTGCCTGCTGGGGACGGCGGGCGGGCCGGACGACCCGTTCGGGCCGCTGCGGCGGCTGCGCCGGGAGCGGCCGGAGATCGCGGTGGTGGTGCTCGGCCCGCTCGGCGCGCCGGGGCGGGTCGCGGCGGCGTTCGCGGCGGGGGCGGCCGGGTACGTCCGCAGCGACGAGCGGATCGAGGTGGTGGACCGGGCGATCGTCCGGGTGCGGGCCGGGGAGGCGGCGGTCGGGGTCGACGTGCTGCGGGCGGCGTTCGAGCACCTGCTGTGGCCGGCGGCCGAGCCGGACGACGAGGCGCTGCGGCTGCTGCGGCTGCTGACCCGGCGGGAGGTGCAGGTGCTGGCCCGGATCGCGGACGGCGAGGACACGGCGGCGATCGCCGCGGCGATGCGGATCGCCCCGTCCACCGCCCGCACGCACGTCCAGCGGGTGCTGACCAAACTGGGCGCGCGGTCCCGGCTGGAGGCGGCCGCGTTGGCGGCCCGGACCGGGCTGCTGGACCAACTGGCCTGATCTTCCCGTGAGTTCACCGTCCGGCCCGGCGCGGGGGCGGGAGGCCCGCCCGGCCGGCCCGGACGGGCGGTTCAGGCGGGTGCCCTATGCTCCGGTCGAGGAACACCCGAAATGTCGCGGAGGTCGGAGAGCATGGGCAAGTACCTGGTCACGGGCGGAGCCGGTTACGTGGGGAGCGTGGTGGCGGCGCACCTGCTGGAGGCGGGCCACCGGGTGACGGTGCTGGACGACCTGTCGACCGGGTTCGCGGAAGGGGTGCCGGACGGGGCGGAGTTCGTGCGGGGCCGGATCCAGGAGGCGGCCGGGGTGCTGGACTCCTCCTTCGACGGCGTGCTGCACTTCGCGGCCTCCTCCCAGGTCGGCGAGTCGGTGGCGGACCCGGAGAAGTACTGGCGCAACAACGTGGCCGGTTCGCTGGAGCTGGTGGCGGCGATGCGCAAGGCCGGGGTGGGCACGCTGGTGTTCTCCTCCACCGCGGCGGTGTACGGGGAGCCCGAGGAGGTGCCGATCAAGGAGAGCGCGCGGACGGCGCCCACCAACACCTACGGGGCCACCAAGCTGGCGGTGGACCACCTGATCACCTCCGAGGCGACCGCGCACGGCCTGGCCGCGGTGAGCCTGCGCTACTTCAACGTGGCCGGGGCGTACGGGCGTTACGGGGAGCGGCACGAGCCGGAGTCGCACCTGATCCCGCTGGTGTTCCAGGCGGCGCTGGGGCAGCGCCCGGACATCGCGGTGTTCGGCGAGGACTACCCGACCCCGGACGGCACCTGCATCCGGGACTACATCCACATCGCCGACCTGGCCGAGGCGCACCTGCTGGCGCTGGACGCCGCCAGGCCCGGCGAGCACCTGGTGTGCAACCTGGGCAACGGCACCGGCTTCTCGGTGCGCGAGGTGATCGAGTCCGTCCGGCGCGTCACCGGCCGGGAGATCCCGGTCCGGATCGCCGACCGCCGCCCGGGCGACCCGGCCGTCCTGGTCGCCGCCGCCGACCGCGCCCGCGAGGCGCTCGGCTGGACCCCGAAGCGCCCCGACCTCGACCGGATCGTCGCCGACGCCTGGGAGTTCACCCTCGCCCACCGCGCCTGACCAGCCCGCTCCCCGGCCCGGCTCCCGCCCCCGGAGACCCTGTGTACAGGAACTTCACCAAACCCCCACGCCGCGGCGGCGCACGCCCGTAGGCTGAGTGAGGCACCGGTGGGGGTCGGGCCACGAGCAGGGGGGCAAGGACGATGGGGCGTATGCGCGTCCTGGTGGTCGACGGCCACCGGATCTTCGCCGAGGCGCTCGCCACGGCACTGGCCGCCGAACCCGACGTGGACGTCGGGGCGGCGGGCAGCGCGGCGGCGGCCGAACGGGCGCTGGAGCGGGCGGTGGCCGAACACCGCCCGTACGACGTGGTGCTGGTCGACGTCGACCTGGGCGCCGTCCCGCTGCCGCCCCGCGCCCCGGCCGGACCGCCGTCGCCGCACCCGCAGGCCGCCCCGCCGCCCCGCGTGCAGGCCGCCGCGCCCGGGCCGCCCGCGTCCCGGCGCGCCCCGGCCGGGCCGCGACAGCCGCACCATCCGCAACAGCGGCCCGCCGCCGTCCAGTTGACGCCGCCGCAGCTCCCCGCCGTCCGGCCCGGCGAGGTCCGGCCGCTGACCGACGGGATCGCCCTGGTCGCCCGTGTCCGGCGGGCCCACCCGGAGGTGCGGGCCGTCCTGCTGGCCGCCGCGGACGACCCGCAGCGGGCCGCCCGGGCCCTCCAGGCCGGGGCCAACGGCTGGGTGGCGCGCGAGAGTTCGCTCAGCGCGCTGATGACCGTGGTGCGCGGCGTGCGCCGCGACGAGACGCACCTGCCGCCCGCGCTGCTCACCGGCGTGGTCCGCGAACTGACCTCGGCCCGCCGCGACCGCTCGGAGAGCGAGCGGCTGGTCGCCGCGCTCACCCCCCGCGAGGAGGAGGTGCTGCGCTGCATGGTCGCCGGGCTCGGCCGGCAGGCCGTCGCCGAGCGGCTGTTCCTCTCCCCGCACACCGTCCGCACCCACATGCAGAACGTCCTGGGCAAGCTGGGGGTGCACTCCACGCTCGCGGCGGTCGCGGTCGCCCGCCGGGCCGGGATCGCGCCCTCCGAACCGCCCGTCCCCGTCCCCCCGCCGACCGTCGCGGCCGCCACAGGCCCCGGCGCGGGCTGAACGAGCCCCCGCCTCCCCCGCACGTTCCACTCCGTGATTCAGGGAAACCGGAGGTCAGATGTTGCCGCACCGCACTGCCGCACGCCCGCACGGGGCCCGTACCCGCCCACCGGACGGCTCCACCGGCCTGCGCACCCTGGTGGTCGGGGCCGGTTCCGCCGGCACCGCCCTGGTCCGCGACCTGGGCCGGACCCCGGAGTTCGGCCTCGACCCGGTCGGCGTCCTGGACGACGACCCGGCCAAGGCCGGCCGGGACGTCTCCGGCAGCCCCGTCCTGGGCCCGCTCGCCGACCTCACCGACCTGGCGCTGCGCCACCGCGCCCAGGTCGTCGTCCTCGCCATCCCGGGCCTGCCGCACCAGCGGGTGCGGACCCTGGCCACCGCCGCGGCCGCCGCCGGCGCGGCCGTCCGCTACCTGCCGTCCTTCCTGGCCGCGCTGCGCCGCGAGGTGGTCGGCTCGGACATGCGCACCCTGGACGTCAACCGGCTGATCGGGCGGCACGAGGTGCACGTGGTCTCGCCGGACGTCCGCACCGTGATCGAGGGCCGCCGGGTCCTGGTGACCGGCGCCGGCGGCTCGATCGGCAGCGAACTGTGCCGCCAGGTCCAGGCGTTCGGGCCGGCCGCGCTCTACATGCTCGACCACGACGAGTCCAACCTGCACCGCCTCCAGCTCGACATCTGGGGCGAGGCGCTGCTCACCGACGACTCGCTGGTCATCGCCGACATCCGGGACCGCCCCCGGATCCAGCAGATCTTCCGCGACCTGCGCCCCGACGTGGTCTTCCACGCCGCCGCGCACAAGCACCTGCCGCTGCTGGAGCGCCACCCCAGCGAGGCCGTCAAGTCCAACGTCCTGGGCACCGACCACCTGGTCGAGGCCGCGCTGGCCACCGGCGTCGAGCGGTTCGTGCTGATCTCCACCGACAAGGCCGCCGACCCGACCTCGGTGCTGGGCGCGAGCAAGCGGCTGGCCGAACTCATCGTCCAGGCCAACGCCCGCGACGCCCGCAACCTCGGCACCGGCGTCTTCGCCGCCGTCCGCTTCGGCAACGTGCTCGGCTCGCGCGGCTCGCTGCTGTCCGTCCTGGAGGAACAGCTGCGCAGCGGCGGCCCGGTGACGGTCACCCACCCCGACGTCACCCGCTTCTTCATGACCATCGAGGAGGCCGTCGGCCTGGTCCTGGAGGCCGGGCGGATGGCCGAGGGCGGCGAGGTCTTCGTGCTCGACATGGGCGAGCCGGTCCGGATCGTCGACCTGGTCCACAACTTCGCCGAACAGGTCCAACTCGGCGCGGACGAGGTCGAGATCCGCTACACCGGCCTGCGGGCCGGCGAGAAGCTCAACGAGGCCCTGTTCTCCGCCGCCGAGGAACGCCTGCCCACCGCCCACCCCCGGATCTTCGCCACCGCCGCCGACCACGCCGCCGCCCCCGAGGACCTGGCCGGCGGCCTCACCGGCCTCTACGCGGCGGCCACCACCAACGACGACCCCGAAGTCCGCGACCGCCTGGCGGCCCTGCTCCCCGGCTACCAGACCGCCCCCGCCCGCACCCCGGCGCTCGCCACCCCGTACCCGGACGGCTTCTGAGCCCGTGACACCGGCCCCGCCGGGGCCGGGCTCAGCTGCTGCGGTCGAAGGGGGCGACCAGGTCGCGCAGCAGGGCGGCGAGTTCTGCCTGCTGGGCGGGGGCGAGCTGGGAGAGGATCTCGCGCTCGTGGGCGAGGAGGCCGGCCAGGGCCTGGTCGGCCTGGTCGCGGCCGGCCCCGGTGAGGCGGACCAGGACGCCGCGGCGGTCGTCCGGGTCGGGGAGGCGGACGACCAGGCCCTTGGCGGTGAGGCGGTCGATCCGGTTGGTCATGGTGCCGGAGGTGACCAGGGTCTGGGTGAGCAGCTGGCCGGGGGAGAGCTGGTAGGGGGAGCCGGCCCGGCGCAGGGCCGTGAGGACGTCGAACTCCCAGGGTTCGAGACCGTGCTCGGCGAAGGCGGTGCGGCGGGCGCGGTCCAGGTGGCGGGCGAGGCGGCTCACCCGACTGAGGACCTCAAGCGGTTCCACGTCGAGGTCGGGGCGCTCTCGGCGCCATGCTGCGACCAGGCGGTCGACCTCGTCCTCCATGACGATCAGTGTATCGGGGGGTGTGTCGATGTGAAGTCTCTTGACATCAAGAGATAACAAAGGAAGTCTCGGCGTGACAGGGATATCTTGACATCGAGATACTTTCCGGAGCCGCGTCATGCCCGCCCACTGGGACGCCGACCAGTACCTGCACTACGCCGACCTGCGCAACCGCCCGTTCGACGACCTGCTCGCCCGGGTCCCCGGCCTGCCGCCCCGCCCCACCGTGCTGGACCTCGGCTGCGGCCCCGGCAACTCCACCGCCGCCCTGCGCCGCCGCTGGCCCGACGCCCGGCTGCTCGGCCTCGACACCTCGCCCGAACTGCTGGCCCGGGCCCGCGGCGCCGACGGCGAGCCCACCGCCGAGTACCGCGAGCAGGACGTCACCGCCTACGACCCGGCCCCCGAACGGCCCGACCTGATCGCCTCCAACGCCGCCCTGCACTGGATGGACACCGACACCGCCGACCACCTCGCCCTGCTGCCCCGCTGGGCGGCCGCGCTGCGCCCCGGCGGGGTGATCGCCTTCCAGCTGCCCGGCAACTTCGCCGCCCCCAGCCACACCCTGCTCGCCGAGCTGCGCCGCAGCCCGCGCTGGCGCGACCGCCTGGGCACCGCCCGCCCCGACGCCTCCTGCCACGCCCCGGACCGCTACGCCCGGACGCTGCTGGCCGCGGGCTGCGCCGTGGACGTCTGGGAGAGCACCTACACGATGGTGCTCCAGGGCCCCGACCCGGTGCTGGAGTGGGTCAAGGGCTCCGCGCTGCGCCCGGTGCTGGACCGGCTGCCGGAGCCGGCCGAGCGGGCCGAGTTCCTGGCCGGGTACGGCGCGCTGCTGCGCGCGGCGTACCCGGCGACCGAGCACGGCACCCTGTTCCCGTTCCGCCGGGTCTTCGCGGTGGCCGTCAAGCGCTGAGGAGCCTCCGGACGGCCGCCGGGTCACTTCGCGCCGGGCAGCGCCGGGTGCCGGCCCAGCACCACCACGCCGACCACGACCGCGGCCAGCCCGGCGCTCTGCCAGGCCAGCGCCCCGGGGGTGAGCCGGAGCCGGTCGCCGAGGAAGCCGACCGCGCAGGCGATCCCGGCCAGCGGCTGGGCGGCGGTCAGCGCGGGCAGCGACATCCGCAGCGGGGCGGCCTCGAACGCGGACTGCACCAGCAGCAGCCCGACCACGCCCAGGCCGAGCACGGTGTACGGCGGCCAGGACACCAGCGCGGCCGCCGCCCCGTCCTGGTCGATCCGGTCGAAGGTGGCGCGGGTGAGCGCGTCCTGGAGGCCGTAGAGCAGCCCGGCGGCCAGCGCCAGCAGGGTGGCCTCCTCGAACAGCGGAAGCCGGCGGGCCACCGCGACCAGCAGCAGGGCCAGGCCGGAGACGATGCCGATCACCAGCCAGTGGCGCAGCGGCCCGGCCGCCGGGCCGCCGCCCCGGGGCTGCCCGGCGGCGATGAACGCGGTGACGCCGAGAGCGATCAGGGCGACGCCGGCCCAGCCGGAGCGGCCCAGCCGGGTGCCGGTGATCCGGCGGGCCAGCAGCATCGCCCAGACCAGGTTGGTGGCCAGCAGCGGTTCCACCAGGGTGACTTCGCCCTGGCTGAGGGCGAGCGCGGAGAGCACCTGGCCGCCGATCATGAAGGCGATGCCGAGCAGCCAGTCGGGCATCCGCACCAGGTCGAGCAGCAGCCGCCAGCGCAGCAGGTCCCCGCTGGGCGCGCGCTGGGCGGCGTGCTGCTGCAGGACGAATCCGGCGCCCAGCAGGCAGGCCGCGCCGAGGGCCAGCAGGAAGACCGCCACGGGACCGCCCCTGTCGTGCGTGTCGGCCCGGCGGCCCCGGTGGCGGGGCCGGGCCGGTCAGTTCTTGCGGTCGCCGACCAGCTTGGGGTGCCGCTCCAGGCCCTCCAGGCCGTGCCAGGCGAGGTTGACCAGGTGGGCGGCGACCTCCGCCTTGGCGGGCTTGCGCACTTCCAGCCACCACTGGCCGGTCAGCGCCACCATGCCGACCAGCATCTGCGAGTACATCGGCGCCAGCCTGGCGTCGAAGCCCCGGGACTTGAACTCCAGGCCGAGGATGTCCTCGACCTGGGTGGCGATGTCGCCGATCAGCGAGGCGAAGGAGCCGGTGGACTGGGCCACCGGCGAGTCCCGGACCAGGATCTTGAAACCGTCGGTGGAGGTGTCGATGTAGTCCATCAGCGCGAACGCGGCCTGTTCCAGCAGCTCGCGGGAGTGCCCGCCGGTCAGCGCGCCGGTGACCATGTCGAGCAGCAGCTGCATCTCGCGGTCGACCACCACCGCGTACAGGCCCTCCTTGCCGCCGAAGTGCTCGTACACGACGGGCTTGGAGACCCCGGCGCGCTCGGCGATCTCCTCGACCGAGGTGCCGTCGTAGCCGCGTTCGGCGAAGACCGTCCGGCCGATCTCCAGCAGCTGCTCGCGGCGCTGCTTGCCGGTCATCCGCACCCGGCCGGCGCTCTTGCCCCCGCCGCGGCGCGAGGGCTGCCGATGGCCGGCGCTGTCTCCGTTGGTCCCGTTCACCCCTCCATCATGCTGTAGGCGCTGACTCATGCGGCGCGGCGGGCGGCGATCCGCTCCGCGCCGGGCCAGCGGACGTCGTGCGCCCAGCCCGCCTGTTCGAACCAGCGGATGACCCGGGCCGAGGAGTCGACCTGGCCGCGGAGCACGCCGTGCCGGGCCGAGGTGGGGTCGGCGTGGTGCAGGTTGTGCCAGGACTCGCCGCAGGAGAGCACGGCCAGCCACCACACGTTGCCGGACCGGTCGCGGGACTTGAACGGGCGGGCGCCCACCGCGTGGCAGATCGAGTTGATCGACCAGGTGACGTGGTGCAGCAGCGCGACCCGGACCAGCGAGCCCCAGAAGAAGGCGGTCAGCGCGCCCTGCCAGCTCCAGGTGGCCAGGCCGCCGACCAGCGCGGGCAGGCCGAGCGAGAGCAGCGTCCACAGCCAGAACAGCCGGGAGATGCGCCTTATGGCCGGGTCGCGGACCAGGTCGGGCGCGTAGGTGAGCTGCGAGGTCTGCTCCTCGTCGAACATCCAGCCCATGTGCGCCCACCACAGGCCCTTGAGCAGCGCGGGCACGCTCTCGCCGTAGCGCCACGGCGAGTGCGGGTCGCCGTCCTTGTCGGAGTAGCGGTGGTGCTTGCGGTGGTCGGCGACCCAGCGCACCAGCGGGCCCTCGACGGCCAGCGAGCCGAGCACGGCCAGGCCGAGCCGCAGCGGGCGGTTGGCCTTGAAGGCGCCGTGGGTGAAGTAGCGGTGGTAGCCGACGGTGATGCCGTGGCAGGTCAGGAAGTACATGGCGACGGCGATCCCGGCGTCCAGCCAGGACAGCCCCCAGCCCCAGGCCGCCGGGACGGCGGCCAGCAGGGCCAGGAAGGGCACCGCGATGAACAGGATCAGGGTGGCGCGCTCCAGCGCGCCCTGCTTCTCGCCGCCTCTGGTGGCGGACAACGCGGTGGCGGTTCGCTGTGCGTCCTCGGCGGCGCTCGGCGGCGCCTGCCCGGCCTGGATGGTCATGGCGCTTCCCTGGGGGAGAGGGGACCGGCGGAGTACCTACGTGACCGTAACTTACGGCATCGTAGGTACCGGGCCCGGGAAAACGGAAGGGCCCCGCGCGCACGTGTCGCACCGTTCGCCCGCCGGATCCCGGCCCGTCGGTAGCGCGTCGGTAGCGCGTCGGCGGTCCGCCGACGGCCCGTCCACGGGGCGCGACCTGCGCGGTCGGGGGGCGCGGGCCGGGGCGCCTTCGGGGAAGGTGGTGGAGCTACGGGCCGTCAACCCGTAGGCTGTGCTGGGCGCGCGTCGCGCCCGTTCCGCCGTGGTGTAATGGCAGCACAGGGCCCTTTGGAGGCCTTTGTCTGGGTTCGAATCCTAGCGGCGGAGCCTCTTCCCGACCGGGTGCCGTCCCGGTCCGACCGTTTCGGACGGTTTGTCTTCCTTTTCTCTCGGTATTGTTCGGTGCGCCCTCAATCCGCATCGACCGAGGAGTCTCCCCGCGTGAGTGCCAACCAGCCCGCCGCCGTCATCGTGCTCGCCGCCGGGGGCGGTACCCGAATGAAGTCCAGGGCGCTGCCGAAGGTGCTGCACGAGATCTGCGGGCGCTCCCTGGTGGGCCACGCGGTCAGCGCCGCACAGGAGTTGACGCCCGGTCAGCTGGTCGTGGTGATCGGCCACCTGCGCGAGCTGGTCCAGGCCCACCTGGCCGAGCACCACCCGGCCGCCCGCCCGGTCGTCCAGACCGAGCAGAACGGCACCGGCCACGCGGTGCGCACCGCGCTGGAGGCGCTCGCCGCCGACGGCGTGCAGCTGGACGGCACCGTGCTGGTCACCACCGGCGACGCCCCGCTGCTGACCGGCACCACCCTGGCGGCGCTGGCCGCCGCCCACGCCGAGCAGGGCAACGGCGTCACCGTGCTGACCGCCCGCGTCCCCGACGCCACCGGCTACGGCCGGATCCTGCGCGGCCCGGACGGCGCGGTCGCCGCGATCGTCGAGCACAAGGACGCCACCGCCGAGCAGCTGGCCGTCGACGAGATCAACTCCGGGGTGTTCGCCTTCGACGCCAAGCTGCTGGCGCTCGCCCTGTCGCTGGTCGGCACCGACAACGCGCAGGGCGAGGAGTACCTGACCGACACCCTGGAGATCCTCCGCCGGGAGGGCCACCGGGTGGGCGCGGTGGTCGCCGCCGACCACCGGGAGATCGTCGGCATCAACGACCGGGTGCAGCTCGCCGCGGCCCGCCGGCTGCTCAACGACCGCCTGCTGGAGAACGCCATGCGGGCCGGCGTCACCGTGGTCGACCCGGCCTCCACCTGGTTCGACGTCCAGGTCACCTACGAGCCGGACGCGCTGGTGCACCCGAACACCCAGCTGCACGGCGCCAGCCACCTGGGCGAGGGCTGCGAGGTCGGCCCGAACACCACGCTGACCGACACCGCGGTCGGCGCGGGCGCCCGTGTGAGCAACACCACGGCCGACCGGGCCGAGATCGGCCCGGAGGCCGCGGTGGGCCCGTACGCGTACCTGCGGCCGGGCACCAGGCTGGCCCGGGGGGCGAAGGCCGGCACCTACGTCGAGATCAAGAACTCGGAGCTCGGCGAGGGGGCGAAGGTCCCGCACCTGTCGTACATCGGGGACGCGACGATCGGCGAGGGCACCAACGTCGGTGCGGCGTCCGTCACAGTCAACTACGACGGCGTGAACAAGCACCGGACGGTGATCGGGGCCCACTGCCGCACGGGTTCCGACAACATGTTCATCGCTCCGGTGACGGTCGGTGACGGCGCCTACACGGCCGCCGGGTCGGTGATCACCAACGACGTCCCGGCCGGTTCGCTGGGCGTCGCGCGGGCCCAGCAGCGCAACATCGCGGGCTGGGTTGAGCGGAAGCGGCCCGGTTCGGCCTCGGCCCGCGCGGCGGCGGAGGCCGGTGGGGCGGAGTAGTCGGGCGTGACGGCCGGGGATCTTGAGGAGTGGTCCCCGGCCGCCGGAGCTTCCGCGGGGCGCGTAACCTGATGTACATACGTGCGCCATCGGGCCAGTCCGGCCGTGCCTCGGCGTACTCACCCAGAGTGGCAATACACGAGGAGACGGTGCAGTGAGCGGGATCACGACCTCCGGTGAGAAGAAGCTGAAACTCTTTTCCGGCCGTGCCCACCACGAACTTGCCGAGGAGGTCGCCCGCGAACTGGGCACCGAACTCGTCCCGACCAAGGCCCTGGACTTCGCCAACGGCGAGATCTACGTCCGCTTCCTGGAGTCCGCCCGCGGTGCGGACTGCTTCGTGATCCAGAGCCACACGGCTCCGATCAACCAGTGGATCATGGAGCAGCTGATCATGATCGACGCGCTCAAGCGCGCGTCGGCCCGCAGCATCACCGCCATCCTCCCCTTCTACGGCTACGCCCGGCAGGACAAGAAGCACCTCGGCCGCGAGCCCATCTCGGCCCGCCTGGTCGCCGACCTGCTGCGCCAGGCCGGCGCCGACCGGCTGATGGCCGTGGACCTGCACACCGCGCAGATCCAGGGCTTCTTCGACGGCCCGGTGGACCACCTGTTCGCGCTGCCGATGCTCGCCGACTACGTGGGCGACCGCGTCCCGGACCGCTCCAAGCTGACCGTCGTCTCCCCGGACGCCGGCCGGGTGAAGGTCGCCGACCAGTGGTGCGACCGCCTCGGCGCCCCGCTGGCGATCATCCACAAGCGCCGCGACATGTCGCAGGCCAACACCATCCTGTCCGCCGAGGTGGTCGGCGACGTCAGGGACCGGGTCTGCGTCCTGGTCGACGACATGATCGACACCGCCGGCACCATCTGCGCCGCCGCCGACGCGCTGTTCGACGCCGGCGCCGCCGACGTCCTGGTGGCCGCCACCCACGGCGTGCTCTCCGGCCCGGCCGCGGACCGGCTGAAGAACTCCCGGGTCAGCGAGTTCGTGTTCACCAACACCCTGCCGACCCCCGCCCAGCTCCAGCTGGACAAGATCACCACGCTGTCGATCGCCCCGTCGATCGCCGCCGCGGTGCGCGAGGTGTTCGAGGACGGCTCGGTCACCAGCCTCTTCGAGGGCGTGCACTGACCCTCCGTCAGCCACCCGCCAGCCCCCTGGTCGGCCCCCGGTCCCGCACGGGAACCGGGGGCCGATTTCACGTCCGTGCCACCCCCCGGTTAGTCTTGGGAGACTGCTCGGCGAGGGATGCCCATTCGGTGCTCCGTGATCGACGCGCGAGAACGATGCGCCTTGATCGAACCGCCGAGCGTCCCCCCAAACGTACTTGAGGGTGTGGCCCGGCGGTTCTGTCGTTCCTGCACCCCTTCGCTTCACGAGGAGTGCAGCCGTGTCCGAGATCCGCCTTGCCGCCGAAGCCCGCACCGAGTTCGGCAAGGGTGCCGCCCGCCGCGCCCGCCGCGCCGGCTTCGTCCCCGGTGTCGTGTACGGCCACGGCCACACCCCGGTGCACCTGAACCTGCCCGGCCACGACCTGATGATGGCCCTCAAGACCCCGAACGCCCTGCTGGTCGTCCCGATCGAGGGCAAGGACGAGTTCGTGCTGCCGAAGGCCGTCCAGCGCGAGGCCATCAAGCGCACCATCGAGCACGTCGACCTGCTGCTGGTCAAGCGCGGCGAGAAGGTCACCGTCGAGATCCCGGTCCACACCGAGGGCGAGCTGGCCCCCGGCGGCAACCTGATCGAGAACGTGCTGAACGCCCTCCCGATCGAGGCCGAGGCCACCCACCTGCCCGAGTCGGTCACCGTCTCGATCGAGGGCCTGGAGGCCGGCGCCGCCATCACCGCCGGCGACATCACCCTGCCCTCCGGCGTGACCCTGGCCGTCGAGGCCGACACCGTCGTGCTGCAGGTCATCGGCGCCCAGGCCCCCGAGGCCACCGAGGAGGAGGAGGCCGAGACCGAGGCCGCCGCCGCCGACGAGGCCGTCGAGGCCTGATCACCGCGCCCTCGCTGCCCCGGCCGTCCCGCCCCGCGCGCGGACGGCCGGGGCAGCGGCGTGTCCGGGATGATGTGACGGTACGGAGAACACCCGCGTGAGGAGCGGCATGAGCGAGTACGACGGCCCCTGGCTGGTGGTGGGCCTCGGCAACCCGGGCAAGGAGTACGCCCGCAACCGGCACAACATCGGCTTCATGGTGGTCGAGCTGCTGGCCCGGCGGATGGGCGCGAAGTTCAAGGCCCACAAGAGCCGGGCCCAGGTCGCCGAGGGGCGGCTGTCCGGCAAGCGGGTCGTGCTGGCCGAGCCGATGAGCTTCATGAACCTCTCGGGCGGGCCGGTCACCGCGCTGCGCGACTTCTACAAGGTCCCGACCCCGGCGATCGTCGCCGTCCACGACGAGCTCGACCTCGACTACGCGGCGCTGCGGCTGAAGACCGGCGGCGGGGACAACGGCCACAACGGCCTCAAGTCGCTCACCAAGTCGCTCGGCCCCGACTACCACCGGGTCCGCTGCGGGATCGGCCGCCCGCCCGGCCGGATGGAGGTGGCCGACTTCGTGCTCAAGGACTTCTCGGCCACCGAGCGCAAGGACCTCGACTGGTTCGTCGACCGGGCCGCCGACGCCGTCGAGGCGCTGCTCGCCGACGGTCTGGAGCGGGCCCAGCAGAACTACAACTCCTGACCCCCGCCGCCGGGTTGGCACTCAGTGCAGGCGCGGACCGGGATTCGACCACCCTCCGTACACAACGTTCATGCAACGCTTCCCCGTTGGAAGCTGACCTGGGGTCAGAAACGCTCGGGGATCGGATACCGTCGAAACCGGTGCCGCAAGGATTGAAGTGCCGTCTATGGGGGTATGGACCGTGATCCGGTCAGAGCGCGTGGGCAAGGTCGTCGGAGGCACCGTCCTGTGCCTGGCCGCCGGGGGGTGGGTCGCCGGGCCCGCCGCGGCCGCCGAACCCACCTCCGTCCCGGAGCCCGCCGCGGCCCGGATCGCCCCGCCCACCGGCTCGGTCGGCTCGGCCGGCGGGTACGCGGTCGGCGGCGGCCTGGTGGTGGTGGCCGGCGGCGCGGCGGCCTGGCTGCGCAAGCGCAGGCGGGCCTGAACGAAGGACGCGCGAACGGCGGCGGCCCGCCCCCTCGGTGGACGAGGGGGCGGGCCGCCGCGGTGCGCGGTGCGCGGATCAGCCGGTGTTGCGCAGGCCCGCCGCGATGCCGTTCACGGTGAGCAGCAGCGCGCGGGCGCGCAGCGGGTCCTCCGGGCGGCCGGCCGCGACCTCCTCGCGCTGCCGGCGCAGCAGCGCGACCTGGAGGTAGGAGATCGGGTCGAGGTAGGCGTCGCGCACGGTGAAGGTCTGCTTGAGGACCTCGTTGTGCTCCAGCAGCTCCGACTCGCCGGTCAGCCGCAGCACCTCGCGCAGGGTGAGGTCGTGCTCGGCGACGATCTGGTCGAAGACGTGGTGCAGCTCGGCCGGGACCAGCTGCTCGACGTAGTGGCGGGCGATCCGCAGGTCCGTCTTGGCCAGCGTCATGGCGACGTTGGACAGGAAGTTCCGGAAGAAGTGCCAGTTGCCGTGCATCTCGTCCAGCACGTCCGTCAGCCCGGCCTCGCGGGCCGCCGCCAGGCCGGAGCCCACGCCGTACCAGCCGGGGACGATCTGCCGGGACTGCGTCCAGCCGAACACCCACGGGATGGCCCGCAGGCCGTCCAGGCCCGCGCCGCTGTCGGGGCGGCGGGACGGGCGGGAGCCCAGGTGCAGCGAGGCCAGCTGGTCGACCGGCGTCGCCGCGAAGAAGTACTTCGGCAGGTCCTCCTGCTCGACCAGCGCCCGGTACGCGGTGTGCGCGGCGGCCGAGACCTGGTCCATCGCGGCGTCCCAGCGGGCCAGCTCCTCCGGGGCCTGCCGGGGCGCGGTGTGCAGCGCGGACGCGGCCAGCGTGGCGGAGAGGGTCAGCTCCAGGTTCTCCCGGGCCAGCGAGGGCAGCAGGTACTTGTCGGAGATCACCTCGCCCTGCTCGGTGACCTTGATCTCGCCCTCCAGGGTGCCCCACGGCTGGGCCAGGATCGCCTCGTGCGAGGGGCCGCCGCCGCGGCCGACGGTGCCGCCGCGGCCGTGGAACAGCCGCAGCCGGATGCCGTAGCGGTGCGCGACGTCGCGCAGCCGGCGCTGGGCCCGGTGGATCTCCCACTGCGAGGTGGTGATGCCGCCGAACTTCGAGGAGTCCGAGTAGCCGAGCATGACCTCCTGGATGTCGCCGCGCAGCGACACCAGCAGCCGGTACGACGGGTCGGAGAGCATCTCGTCCAGGATGCGGTCGGCCTCCTGGAGCTCGTCGGTGGTCTCCAGCAGCGGCACGATGCCGATCTTGGCGATGCCCGCGTGCAGGTCGATCAGGCCGGCCTCGCGGGCCAGCACCGCCGCCGCGAACACGTCGTCCGCGCCCTGGCACATCGAGATGATGTACGACTCGACGATCTCGTCGCCGAACCGCTCGAAGCCCTCCCGGATGGTGGTGAACACGCCCAGCGTCTTGGCGCCCGCGGCGTCCAGCGGGGCCGGGGTCGGGGCCAGCGGGCGGCGCGAGCGCATCTCCTTGGAGAGCAGGCGCTGGCGGTACTCGCGCGGCATGTCGGTGTAGCGCCACGCCTCCTCGCCGAGCCGGTCGAACAGCTGACCCAGCGCGTGGTGGTGCGCCTCGGCGTGCTCGCGCACGTCCATGGTGGCCAGCTGGAGGCCGAACGCCTCGATGGTGCGGATCGCCCGGGCCAGGCGGCCGTCGGCGATCAGGCCGCCGCGGTGGGCGCGCAGCGAGTCCTGGATCAGGCGCAGGTCGGCCAGCAGGTCGCGGGTGCCGACGTAGTCCCGGCCCGGGGTGGGCGCGGTGCCCGCGGCGAGGCGGTCGCGGGTGTTCTCCAGCTTGATCCGGATGCAGGTGGCCTTGAGCCGGTACGGCTCCTCGGCGTTCATCCGCTTGTAGCGCGGGCTCAGCTCCGGCAGGTGCGCCAGGTCGGCGTCCAGCGAGGCCAGCAGCTCCTCGGAGGCCCCGGCCAGCCGGACCGAGGTGGAGAGCGAGGCGCGCAGGTCGTCGATGGCCGCCAGGGCGTCCTTGATGCCGTACTCGTGCTGGAGGTTGAGCACGTCCCAGGTGACCCGCGGGGTGACGTTCGGGTTGCCGTCGCGGTCGCCGCCGATCCAGGTGCCGAAGGTCAGCGGGCGCACGCCCTCGGGCAGCGTCAGGCCGACCCGGGCGAGCTCCTCGTGCAGCTCCTCCAGCACCTCCGGGACGGCGTCGCGGTACAGCTCGTCCAGGTAGTAGACGGCGTTGCGGGCCTCGTCGGTGGGCTCCGGGCGGGCGATCCGCAGCTCGTCGGTCTGCCAGAGCAGGTCGATCACCTCGGCCAGGCGGCGGTCGGCCTGGCGGCGGGCCGAGGTCTGCCGGGCGCTGTCGATCCGGCCGGTGGCGTCCTGCTCGCGGTGGATGCGCTCCAGCAGCTCGCCGACCCGGCGCAGCTTGTTCAGCACCGAGCGGCGGGCCGCCTCGGTCGGGTGCGCGGTGAACACCGGGCGCACCGCGAGGTTGGCCAGGGTGTCCGCCAGGTGCTTCGGGTCCGCCTCCTTCAGCTGGTCGGCGGTCTGCGACAGCAGCGAGCCCTCGCGGGCCCGGCGCGAGGCGAACTCCCGGCCGCGGTGCACCTGTTCCGTGACGTTCGCCAGGTGGAAGTAGGTCGAGAAGGCGCGCACCAGCTTCGCGGCGGTGTCCAGGTCGATCTCCGCCAGCAGCTGCGCGGTCGCCTCGCCGTCGGTGCGGCTCAGCAGGCGCACCTGCTCGACCAGGCCCAGGAGTTCGGGGCCCTCCTGGCGCACCAGTGTCTCGCCGAGCAGGTCGCCGAGGCGGCGGATGTCCGCCCGCAGCGCGGCGTTGTCCGCGTCGGCGATCGCGGACGGGCTGTCCGCCTGAGTGGGGACCGGAGCGGTCACGGCTGTCTCCCTGTGGTGGTGGGGTTCGGCAACGGCTCTGACATCACCGCGGTGCGGGTGACGGGTGCGGACCGCGCTGTCCGACGGGCAACAGCATAGGTGGCACGGGGTGCCAGAACGGAGAGGTGGCCGGATGGCGGACAGGTCGGGCGGGGCCGGGTGCGCGCCCCCGGCCGGCGACCCCCACTGCGTATCGTGTCGGTCATGAGTGAGAAGCCGGCGGGGGACGGCCTGTGGTGGTGGACGCGCAGACGCGGCGCGGCGCTGGACCTGGCACTGGCCGCGGTGTCGGCGGTGGAGTGCGCCGCGGGGGCGTACGGGCTGGTCCGGGACCGGCTGGGCTGGGGCCCGCCCGCGACGGTGGTCTGCGTGGTGCTGGGGGCGCTCGCCGGGGCGTCGCTGGTGGTGCGGCGCCGGTGGCCGGTGGTGCCGGTGGTGGTGGCGCTGGTGTTCGTGCCGGGGTTCTTCGGCGTGGTGCTGCTGGCGGTGTCGCTGTACACGCTGGCGGCGACCTGGGAGTGGCCCTCGCGGCGGGCCCGGGTGGTGGTGCTGTCGGCGGTCGCGATGGTGGAGACCTTCGGCATGGTGCTGTTCGCCACCACGGTGCCCAGCAAGGCCCCGCCCGCCGAACCGCTGCCGCCGACCTGGGTGTTCGTGGTGATCTCGGCGTTCGTCGCGGTCGGCATGGCGGTCGCCCCGATGGTGACCGGCCTGTACGTGGGGGCGCGGCGCCGGCTGGTGGAGTCGCTCAAGGACCGGGCCCAGGGCCTGGAGACCGAGCTGACCCTGCTGGCCGAGCAGGCCCGGGAGCGGGCCTGGCGGGCCCGGGCCGAGGAGCGCACCCGGATCGCCCGGGAGATGCACGACGTGGTCGCGCACCGGGTCAGCCTGATGGTGGTGCACGCCGCCGCGGTGGAGCGGATCGTCCCCAAGGACCCGGCGAAGGCCCAGCAGTCGGCGAAGCTGATCGGCGAGACCGGCCGGCAGGCGCTGGACGAACTGCGGGAGATCCTGGGCGTGCTGCGGATGACCGAGCCGCAGGAGCAGGTCGAGGCCCCGGTCGGCGGGCTGGGCGAACTGCCGGAGCTGGTCGAGCAGTCCCGGGTGGCGGGCATGGCGGTGTCGCTGGCGGTCAGCGGCGAGCCCCGGGCGTACGTCGCCGAGGCCGAGCAGACCGCGTACCGGGTGGTGCAGGAGGGCCTGACCAACGCGCACAAGTACGCGGGCGGGGCGCGGGTCGCGGTGCTGCTGGCGTACGTGCCGAACGGGGTGCGGGTGTCGGTGGTGAACGACTGCCCGGGCACGGCGGCGCCGGTGGCGCTGCCCAGCGGCGGCAACGGGCTGGTCGGGATGCGCGAGCGGGTGGTGGCGCTCGGCGGCGGCTTCCACGCCGGGCCGGAGGACGGCGGCGGGTTCCGGGTGGAGGCGGTGCTGCCCTCGCGGCTGCGGCGCTCGGCCGGGTCGGCGGGCTGACGGGCCGCTGCTCGGCGGGGCACTGCTCGCCGGGCCGCGGTCGGACGGGCCGCCCGCGGGCGGCCCGGCGCGGGCAGGTCCCGCGCGGTCAGTCCTGGGCGGTGCGCAGCCGGTGCGGGGCGCGGCCGAGGACCAGGGTGCCGATCGCCCGGTCGACGCTGTCGCCGAGGAACCACTCGCCGGTGTGGTCGAGGCTGTAGACCCGGCCCTGCTCGTCGACGGCCAGCAGGGCCTGCCCGTACAGCTCCTCGCCGAGCGGGGCCAGCCGGGTGTCCAGGGCCCGGCCGAGGTCGGCGAGGGTGCGCGGGGCATGCAGGCCGCAGCGCGGGTCGAGCAGGAACGGGGTGCGGGCCAGGGTGGCGCCCGCCCCCGGGACGTCGAAGGCCAGGCCGCCGAACTCGGCCCACGCCTCGATCGCGGCCGGGAACACCGCGTGCTGCGGCTCCAGCGGACCGCCGTACGCGACCAGGGCGTCGGCCCACAGCTCGGCCTGCCGGATCTCCCAGCGGCCGGGGTGCCAGCCGGCCTGCTTGAGCGCGGCGGCCACGTCGGCCGGGAAGCGGGGCTGGGTGCGGACGGGGCCGGCGTTCAGGGCGTGCTCCGGGAGTTCGGGGACGGGGGGTCGGGAACGGGGACGGGCGCTCAGCGGCCGGGCGGGCCGACCTCGACGCTGGCCACGTTCAGGTGCTCCAGCAGCGGGGCGCAGGAGCGGCACGGCGGCGCGTGCGTGCCGTGCGCCGGATCGCCCTCCTCGCGGATGCGCAGCGTGGTCATCCGGGCCCCCTTGAGCGCCTTGCGGGCCTCCTGCACCGTCATCGGCTTGCGCGCTGCCCGCTTCGAACGGGACGCGTCGACCTGCCCCAGGTACTGGGACAGCAGCGCCGCCTCCGGGCAGCGGCCGACGAAGCGCTCGCGCTTCTCCACCGGCAGCGCCGCCAGGAACTCGCCGACCAGCGGGTGCAGTATCGGCGCCAGCTCCGACTTGTCCCCGGCCAGCGTGTGCACCGTGCCGCCGCGCAGCGACAGCGCGGCCGCCACCGCGGGCAGCAGGCTGTCGCGCTGGTGGCGCAACACGGGCGGCGGGCCCGACTGGTCCATGACTGCTCCTCGGCGTTGTGCGGCGCACGGCAGTTCTCCGCTGCCGGGGGTCTGCTGACGGACGGTGGATCACGCACGGTAGCGGGACCCACGGACAGTGAATCCTCACCCCAGAGCATCCAGCCTGCCAAACCGATGCGGCGCGCGCCGCGCCGGGGTGCGGACACGGGGCGCGCGGAGGTGTACGGAGGGCCGAACCGCCGCCTCCCGCGCCCCGGGCGGCCCGCAGCGGTTTTGCCGATTGTGCCCCGGCGGGCCGGGCCGGACCGGTACGGTTCGAGCGACGCGGCGGCAAGGGGGGTCTTGCGATGGGGTCGAACGTCGTGGCGCACGAGGCGCCCGGGGAACACGTGCCCACACCGGGCAGCACCGAACAGCGCCCCGACCGGCGGATCGGCCTGGCCGTGGTCGGCGCCGGCTACTGGGGCCCGAACCTGGTCCGCAACGCCCAGCAGACCGCCGCCCTGCGGCTGCACTGGCTGTGCGACCTCGACGAACAGCGCTCCCGCAAGGTCCTGGGCGAGTACTCGACGGTCGCCGCCACCACCTCGTACGAGCAGGTGCTCGCCGACGAGCGGGTCCGGGCGGTGGCCATCGCCACCCCGGCCGGCGCCCACCACCGGCTGGCCCGGGCCGCGCTGGAGGCCGGCAAGCACGTCCTGGTGGAGAAGCCGATCACCACCACCGTCGAGGAGGCCGCCGACCTGGTCGCCCTCGCCGAGGAGCGCGGCCTGGTCCTGATGTGCGACCACACCTTCTGCTACACGCCGGTGGTGCGCCGCATCCGCGAACTCGTGCACGGCGGCGAGATCGGCGACGTCCAGTTCTTCGACTCGGTGCGGATCAACCTCGGCCTGGTCCAGCCCGACGTCGACGTGCTGTGGGACCTCGCCCCGCACGACCTGTCCATCCTCGACTTCGTGCTGCCGCCGGGCGTCGAGCCCGTCGGCGTCAGCGCCCAGGCCGCCGACCCGATCGGCGCCGGCCGGGCCTGCGTCGCCTACCTGACGCTGCGGCTGTCCAACGGCGCGCTCGCCCACTGCCACGTCAACTGGCTCTCCCCGACCAAGGTCCGCACCACGCTGATCGGCGGCTCCCGCCGCACCCTGGTCTGGGACGACCTCAACCCGCAGGCCAGGCTCGCGATCCACGACCGCGGCGTCGACCTCACCCCGCCCGACGAACTCACCGACGCCATCCGGCACCGCGCCCTGATCTCCTACCGGGTCGGCGACGTGGTCGCCCCCGCCCTGGTCGAACAGGAGGCGCTGCGCAACGTGATGGCCGAGTTCGCCGCCGCCATCACCGAGGGCCGCGCCCCGCTCACCGACGGCCGGGCCGGACTGCGCGTGCTGCGCCTGCTGCACGCCGCCTCCCGCAGCCTCGAACTCGGCGGCGCGACCGTCCCGGTGGACGCCTCCGCCGACGGCCCCGCCGCCGCCGGCAGCGGGGCCGACGCCGCCGCGCTGCTCACCCGCCAGCTCTCCGCCCAGCAGAAGGCCGCCGCCCGATGAACGCCGCCGTCCCGCTCGAAGGCTCCCGCTGCCTGGTCACCGGCGGCGCCGGCACCATCGGCTCCACCGTCGTCGACCAGCTGGTCGAGGCCGGCGCCCGCGAGGTCGTCGTGCTCGACAACTTCGTCCGCGGCCGGACGGCCAACCTGGCCCGCGCCCGGGAACTCGCCGCCCCCGGCCAGCTGCGGGTCGTCGACGGCGACATCCGCGACCGCGCCCTGCTGCGCGAACTGCTCGCGCCCGGCACCGACGCGCTGTTCCACCTCGCCGCGATCCGGATCACCCAGTGCGCGGCCGAACCCCGGCTCGCCCTGGAGGTGATGGTCGACGGCACCTTCGACGTGGTCGAGGCCGCCGCCGAGACCGGCGTCGGCAAGGTGATCGCCTCCTCCACCGCCTCGGTGTACGGCCTCGCCGACACCTTCCCGACGCCCGAGACCCAGCACCCGTACCACAACGACACCCTGTACGGCGCCGCCAAGGTCTTCAACGAGGGCCTGCTGCGCAGCTTCCACGCCATGCACGGCCTCGACTACGTCGCGCTGCGGTACTTCAACGTGTACGGCCCCCGGATGGACGTGCACGGCCGCTACACCGAGGTGTTCATCCGCTGGATGGAGCGGATCGCCGCCGGACGACCCCCGCTGATCTTCGGCGACGGCGCCCAGACGATGGACTTCGTCTACACCGCGGACATCGCCCGGGCCAACCTGCTGGCCGCCGCCGCCCCGGTCACCGACCGGGTCTACAACATCGCCTCCGGCACCGAGGTCTCGCTGCGCGGCCTGGCCGACGCCCTGCTCGTCGCCATGGACTCCGGCCTGGACGTCGAGCACGGCCCCGCCCGGGACACCGCCGGCGGCGTGGTCCGGCGCCTCGCCGACATCTCCGCCGCCGAGCGCGACCTCGGCTGGAAGCCCGAACTCGGCCTCACCGACGGGCTGCGCGAGCTCGTCGCCTGGTGGCGCGAGCAGTAGCCGCCCGAGCCCGGACGCGCCCGCGGGGGCGCGGGGGACCGCGCGGACCGGAGGGCTCCCGTCAGCAGGATCGCGCCGGGGCGGGCCAGTTGCACAGGGGCGCGACCCGGCTGTGCGTGAACCGAGGAGGAGCACCCGATGACCATCCCCGTCATGATCCCGTGGCTCGGCGAGGAGGAGGCCGAGGCCGCCGCCGAGGCCGTCCGCTCCGGGTGGGTCGCGCAGGGCCCCCGGGTGGCCGCGTTCGAGAAGGCGTTCGCCGAGCACACCGGCGCGCCGCACGCCGTCGCGGTGTCCAACTGCACCACCGCCCTGCACCTGGCGATGATCGGCGCCGGGGTCGGCCCCGGCGACGAGGTCGTCGTCCCGTCGCTGTCGTTCATCGCCACCGCCAACGCCGTCACCTACGTCGGGGCCGTGCCGGTCTTCGCCGACGTCGACCCGGCCACCGCCAACCTCACCCCCGCCACCGTCGCGCCGCTGCTCACCGCGCGCACCCGGGCCGTGATCGCCGTCGACCAGGGCGGCGTCCCCGTCGACCTGGACCCGATCCGCGCCCTGGTCGAACCGCGCGGCATCGCCGTGGTCGAGGACGCCGCGTGCGCCGCCGGCTCCGTCTACCGGGGCCGCCCGGCCGGCGCGGGCGCCGCGATCTCCGCATACTCCTTCCACCCGCGCAAGCTGCTCACCACCGGCGAGGGCGGCATGCTCACCCTCCAGGACGGCGAACTCGCCGCCCGGCTGCGGCGGCTGCGCGAGCACGGGATGAGCGTCTCGGCCGCCGACCGGCACGCCGGGGCGGGCGGCGCGGGCGTGGTGGAGACCTACGACGAGATCGGCTTCAACCACCGGATGACCGACGTCCAGGCCGCGATCGGCCTGGTCCAGCTCGGCAAGCTCCCCGCGATGGTCGCCCGGCGGCGCGAACTCGCCGACCGCTACCGCGAGTCGCTCGGACCCGAACTGGCCGCCCGGACGGTCGCCGACCCGGCGCACGGCACCGCGAACTTCCAGTCGTTCTGGCTGCTGCTCCCCGAGGACGCCCCCGACCGGGGCGAGGTGCTGACCCGGCTCGCCGCCGACGGCGTCTCGGCGCGGCGCGGCATCATGGCGGCGCACCTGGAGGCCCCGTACAAGGGGACGGCGCGGGTGCCGCTGCCCGCGACGGAGCTGATCACCGCGCGGTCGCTGATCCTGCCGCTCTACCACTCGCTCGGCCACGAGCAGGTCCAGCACGTCGTCTCGGCCCTCAAGGCGGCCCTGGGGCGTTGACGCGGGGGCGCCCGCACGTGCGGCGTCCTCTCCCCGCCGGGACCCTTCCGCCGTCCCCCCTCCGATCCGCGCAGTTCCTCGCGCCCCTGGTTCCGCCAACGAGAGGCTCCTCCCGTGACCGACATCCCCCTGGTCGACCTGCACGCCGCGCACGCCGAGATCGCCGACGAGGTCCGCGCGGGCTTCGACGCGGTACTGGCGAGCGGTGCCTACATCAAGGGCCCCGACGTCGCCGCGTTCGAGCGGGAGTACGCGGCGTTCTGCGGCACGGCGCACGCGGTGGGGACGGCGAACGGCACCGACGCGATCGAACTGGCGCTGCGCGCACTGGAGTTGGAGCCGGGCGGCGGGGTGGTGCTGCCCGCGAACACCTTCGTGGCGAGCGCCGAGGCGGTGGTCCGGGCCGGGCTGCGGCCGGTCCTGGTGGACGTGGACGAGGAGCACCTGCTGATCGACGTCGAGCAGGCCGCCGCCCGGGCGGCGGACGCCGTCGCGCTGCTGCCCGTCCACCTGAACGGCCAACTCGCCCCGATGGAGGCGCTGCTGGCGGCGGCCGACGGCCGGCCGGTGGTCGAGGACGGCGCCCAGTCGCAGGGCGCGACCCGGCACGGGCGGCCCGCCGGCAGCTGGGGGCGGATCTCGGCCACCAGCTTCTACCCGGGCAAGAACCTCGGCGCGTACGGCGACGCGGGCGCGGTGGTCACCGACGACGCCGAACTCGCCCGCGCGGTCCGGCTGCTCGGCGACCACGGCTCGGACCGCAAGTACGTCCACGAGCGGTTCGGCTTCAACTCCCGGATGGACACCCTGCAGGCCGTGGTGCTGCGCGCCAAGCTCCGCCGCCTGCCCGCCTGGAACGAGGCCCGCCGGGCCGCCGCCGAACGCTACGACAAGCTGCTCGGCGGCCTGGACGGGCTCACCCTGCCGCGCACCCTGCCCGGCAACGCGCACGTCTGGCACCTGTACGCGGTGCGGGTCGAGCGCGACCGGGACGGCGTGCTGGCCGCCCTCCGGGAGGCCGGGATCGGCGTCGGCGTGCACTACCCCGTCCCGGTCCACCTCCAGCCCGCGTTCCGCCACCTCGGCCATCCGGAAGGCGCTTTCCCGGTCACCGAGCGGGCCGCCGGGCAACTGCTCACCCTGCCGCTGTTCCCGCAGCTCACCGAGGTCCAGCAGACCCGGGTCGCCGAGACGCTGGCCGCCGCGCTGCGCCGCCGCTGACCTCCGCCGGACGCCCGGCCGGGCGGTACCCGGCCGGGTACCACCGCGCCCCTGAACGCGGACGGCCGTTGCCCTACGCTGGTCCCCGAGGACATCGGCTTCTGCCAGTGGGGGACCACAGATGACGACAGGTCGGCCCGGCACCGCCGCCGTGCCCAACGCGGCGTACGCGGGCCAGGTGGTGCAGTTCCCGGACCCGGTCCGGGCCGAGCGGCACCCCCGGGGCGTGCGCGTCGACGAGAACGGCCACCCGGACTTCTCGCCGTACGCCGCCGCCGCCGCCGAGGTCGCCGACCCGCCGGAGGGCTTCGGCGTCGACGAACTGCGCCTGACCGACTACGTGTCGGCCAACGCCGCGCTCTACACCCGGGGCCACGAGCTCTGGGCCGACCTGGACAGCGCCGTCGCCACCCCGCCCGGCTGGACCTGGCACCACGTCGTCGGCCGCGCCCCCGCGGGCTGGCGCCGGATGGAGCTCGTCCCGGTCGAGGTCAAGGCCCTGCTGCGGCACCACGGCGGCCTGGCCCGCTCCACCGCCGACCACACCCGCCGCGGCACCCGCCCGCTCCAGGACCACCGCCCCGCGCACTTCTCGCTCGCCAAGGACGGCGGCGACCCGATCGCCGTCACCGAGGACCTCGTCCAGCGCGCCGAGCAGCGCCTCGGCCACCCGCTGCCGCCCGCCTACCGGGACTTCCTCAAGCTCACCGGCGGCCGCGGCCCGGTCGGCGTCGCCCTCGACGTCGACCTCGGCCTGCTGGTCGACCAGCCGTTCCTCACCCTCAGCGAGGAGTACGGCACCCACGACCTGGTGTACGCCAACAAGTGCCTGCGCGACCACCTCACCAAGGACCACCTCGCCGTCGCCTACCTCCAGGGCGGCCTGCTGACCGTCAGGGTCCGCGGCGAGGGCACCGGCTCGGTCGGCTTCCTGCCCTACGACGACGCCCGCGACGACGGCTCCGACGAGCCCGTCGAGCAGCGCGTGCAGCGCCTCCTGCTGCCCTGCGGCGACAGCTTCGACGCGTTCCTGCTGCGCCTCGCCGGCGGGCCCGCGGAGCTGGAGACCGTCGCCGAACTCATGGTGGACGGCGGCTTCGCGCGCGCCGTCCCGGTGAACTGACCGAACGACAGGGGTGGGACGAGACGTGGTGACCACGTACGCGCAGGCGCAGGAGACCGCCGAGGACTGGATCAACGCCGGGGTGCCGCGCTCGCGGCACCGCGAGGTGAAGGTCCGCGAGTTCGACCTCGGCTACGTCTGCTGGGCCGTCGACGGCAGCGAGCACAGCGGCGGCCCCGGCACCTCGCTGCGCCTGGTGATCGCCCGCGACAGCGGCGCCAGCACGCTCTGGCCGCCGCTGCCGGTCAACGAGGTGGTCCGGCAGTACGAGGAGCTGTACGGCACCGGTGCCGAGCCCAACCCGGCCGGGGCCGCCAAGCCGGTGCGCGGCGCGGTCGAGGCCACCTCCTTCCTGCTCAGCCCCCCGCAGTGGCTCCAGGAGGCCGGGGCCGCCGCGATCGCCGCCGAGGCCGACCGGCTGGCCGCGCCCGCGCCCGCCGCCGCGCCCGCGCCCGCCGCCGCGCCCGCGCCCGCCGCCCCGGCCCCGGCCCCGCCGATCCCGCCGCAGACCGCCGCGCCCTCGCCCGTGCCGCAGGCCGCACCCCCGCCCCTTCCGCAGCCCGTGCCGCAGGCCGCGTCGCTGCCGGAACCCGGCGAGGAGGGCCCCAGCTACTTCACCGGCACGCCCACCCCCGTGCCCGGCACGTCCGTCCCGCCGCCGCCCGGTTCCGAGGCCGCCACCGTGCTCGCCCCCGGCCGGGCCTTCCCGGGCGGTGCACCCGCCGCGCCGGTGCCGCCCGGGGCGACGCCACCGCCCGGCGCCGAGGCTGCCACCGTGCTCGCCCCCGGCCACGCTTTCCCGGGCACCGCGCCCGTCCCGCCCGGGGCGACGCCGCCGTACCCCGGCCCCGGCGCGCCCGTCCCGCCCGCCGCCCCGCCGTACCCGGCCGGCGGCCCGGGCACCCCGGCACCCGGCACGCCCGTGCCGCCGCCCGGTGCTCCCGTCCCGCCCGTGCCCGGTGCGCCCGCGCCCTCCGCGAGCCCGGTCGACCACGCGGCCACCATGCTCGCCACCGACGGCCCGCCCGGCCTGATGGGCCTGC
Organism: Kitasatospora sp. NPDC088783; assembly: GCF_044750705.1. Classification (NCBI taxonomy): domain Bacteria; kingdom Bacillati; phylum Actinomycetota; class Actinomycetes; order Kitasatosporales; family Streptomycetaceae; genus Kitasatospora; species Kitasatospora sp. NPDC088783. Next base: position 512,243 of record NZ_JBIVKJ010000003.1, on the reverse strand, counting down.
CCGGTGCCCCCGGCCCCGGCGCCCCGCTGCCCGGCCCCGGCGTCCAGCTGGGCCGTGGCGGACTCGGCGCACCGCCGCCGCCCCCGCCGAACGAGCTGCTGCCGTCCACCGGCGGGCCCGCCCCGCGCCCCGGCGGCCGCGGCGGCCCCGGCGCACCCCCGCCGCCCCCGCCCAGCGACCTGCTGTCCGCCGCCGGCGGCGGCCCCGCCCAGCACCCCGGCGGCCCCGGCGGCCCCGGCGGTCGCGGCGGCGCGGGCGCCCCGCCGCCGCCCGCCCCCGACGCGCTGCGCGCCGAGGGCGGGCCCGCCGCCCACGCCGCTCCCGCGCCGGAGGCCGCCGCGGTCGCCTACCAGGCCACCCAGCTGGCCCCGGCGATCGAGCTGCCGCCGGGCGCGACCCCGCCGTTCCCGCCGTCCGGCCAGCCCCCGCAGCAGCCGCCGTTCCCCGGCGCGCCGCAGGGCGCGCCACCGTTCCAGGCGCCCCCGCCGCCGTTCCCGGGCGGCCCGCAGGGCCACGGCCTCCCGCCCGGCGCGCCCGGCCAGGCACCGCCGGCCGGGCCGGTGCCGCCGTCCGGCCTGCCCACGGTCGGCCCCGGCACCACCGCCGTGGTCAACTACCGGGCCCCCGACGGCTCCGAGCTCAGCCTGGTGATGACCTCCGAGCTGGGCACCCCGCACCCGGAGTGGCGGGCCCTCCAGGAGCTGCGCCGCCTCGGCGTGCCCGCCGACCAGGTGCTGGAGGTGCACACCGAGCTGGAGCTGTGCGACCTGCCCGGCGGCTACTGCTCCCGGATGGTGCGGGCGTCCTGGCCGAACGCCCGGATCAGCCACACCGCCCCCTACGGCCGCGACGCCGCCGCCCGGCAGGCCGGGATGAACGTGCTGCAGGAGCACGTCGAGCAGCTGCACCAGCTGGTGTCCGCCCCGCACCGCCCGCGCACCGTCCGGGCGCCGCTGCCCGCGCCCGGCGCCGTCCCGCAGCTGCCGCCCCCGCCGCCGCAGCAGCTCGCGGCGGAGTTCGGCGCGATGTTCGGCCCGTCGATGTTCCGGTTCGAGCAGCGCGCGGTGGCCCGCCAGGGGGTGCCGGAGCAGGTCGCCCAGGTCCTGATGTGGGTCGGCCTGCCCCGCGAGTTCGCGCCGTTCTTCTGGGCCCAGGCCCAGGAGGGCCGCCCCATCCCGACGCTGGCCGAGCTCGCCGCCGAGCGCGGCCTGCCGCCCGGCCCGGACTTCGGCGGCTACCTGGTGCTCGGCAACGACTACGGCCGCCAGCTGTGCGTCCAGTACGGCACCGCCGCGGTGGTCGCCGTCGACATCGAGAACCCGGCCGAGCCGCCGCGCTTCGTCAACTCCGGGGTCCCCGAGTTCGCGGCCTGCCTGGCCGCGCTGGCCCGGATGTGGCACCTGCGCCACGGCCTCAACCCCGAGCAGGCCGGTCGCTGGACCACCGACTTCCAGGCCCAGCTGCTGGCGGTCGACCCGGCCGCCGTGCACACCCCCGAGAGCTGGTGGGCGGTCCTGGTCGAACAGCTCTGGGACGGCCTGCTCTGACACCGCCCCGCGCGGCCGGTTCGCCCGGCCGCGCGGTGGTCCCTGTTTGGTTTGCGTTCGTATCTGCGCAAAATAGGTCAATGGGACGGTTCGCCCGCCCCACCAGAACCACGCACCCGGCGGGGCCGCGCAGCCCGCGAGCACGAGGAGAACAGCCGAAATGAGCGACGCCGTGTCCCAGTACGGCTTCACCCCGTCCAGGCGCGGCTACGCGCCCGACCAGGTCGACGCGGCGGTCACCGCGCTCAGCCGTGCCCGAGACGAGGCGTGGGAGCGGCTCAGCGTCCTGGGCGGCGGGCTGCGCGAGATGGAGAAGCGCCTGGCCGACATCCAGCAGGCCGCCGAGGAGGCCCCCGACCCCGACTTCGGGGAGCTCAGCGACCAGGCCGCGGCCCTGCTCGGCATCGCCCTCAACGAGGCCGACGCCATCCACGCCAAGGCCAAGCGGGCCGGCGAGGACGCCCGGGACGCCGCCCACGAGGCCGGTGAGGCCGCCGCCAGGGCGGCCGAGGAGTACGCCGCCAAGCTGCGCGAGGAGACCGACCAGTTCGTCCGCCGCACCGACGAGCGCAGCCGCGCCGAGGCCGAGCGGATCCGGGCCGAGGCGGACGCCGAGGCCCGCGCCCTGGTGCACGCCGCGACCGGCCACGCCGCCCGGGTCCGGGTCGCCGCCGCGAACGCCTCCGAGCAGTCCGAGGCCACCCTCGCCGAGCGCCGCCGCAAGGCCGACGAGGACTTCACCGCGGCCGAGGCCGCCGCCGACGCCGCCGTGGCCAAGGTCACCGCCGCGGCCGACGCCCGGGTCAAGGAGGCCGAGCAGCACCGCGAGGCGATGCTGGCGGAGGCCCGCCGCCTCGACACCGAGGCCCAGGCCAAGGCGGACGCCGCGCTCGGCGCCGCGCGGGAGAAGGCCGCCCGGATCAAGGCCGCCAGCGAGCGCGAGCAGGCCGACTTCACCAAGCGCCTCGACAAGGTCCAGACCCACCTCGACCACATCAAGGGCACCCTCGCCTCCCTCACCGGCGCCGCCGTCGGCGCGATCGAGGACCCGGAGGACGCGGCGGAGGCCGTCGCGGCCAAGAAGGCCGACCTCACCAAGCCCCCGGTCGCCGACCAGCCCACCACCGTCCTGGGCCCGGTCAAGACCGCGGTCAAGCCCCAGCAGGGCGACCCCCGCAAGCCCTACACCCCGACGGTCCCCGCCGAGATCCCGGCCCCGCCGGCCAAGCCCGCGAGCTTCGCCAAGGACCCGGTCCCGCCGAAGCCCGCCACCGCGCCCGAGCCGCCCGCGACCGCGTCCGACAAGCCCGCGTCCGACAAGCCCGCGCCCGACCAGCCCGCGCCCGACCAGCCGGGGGCCGCGCCCGAGGCCGCCGCCGAGCAGCGCATCGTCCCCAAGATCGTCATCGTCGACGACGGCCTCGACCACGACACCCGCCCCGACCGCAACCGCATCCAGCGCCGGGGCTGAGCCGGCCCCGGCTACAGCACCTCGACCGCCGCCCCCGTCAGGCGGCGGCGGCAGTCGAGGACGTAGCGGGCGTGGGCGGTGACGGCCGCGTAGTCGAACTCGTCGTGGTCGGCGAGCAGCAGGACGGCGTCGGCGGCGGCCAGCTCCTCGGGGGTGGCCTCGACGCGGTGGACGGCGGCCAGCGGGCCGCCCTCGTGGGCGGGGGTGCGCTGGCCGGGGACGTGCGGCTCGGCGACGTGGACGCCCGCGACGACGTGCGGGTCGGCGGCCCGGACCTCGGCGCCCTGCCGGGTGAGCAGGTCGACGATCCGGGCCGCCGGGGTCTCCCGGGCGTCGCCGGTGTTGGCCTTGTAGGCGAGGCCCAGGATCAGCACCCGCGAGCCGTTCACGCTGCGGCGGCGCTGGTTGAGCGCCTCGGTGAGCCGCCGCACCACGTAGTCGGGCATGTGGCTGTTGACGTCGTTGGCGAGCTCCACGAACCGGAAGGACTGGCCGAGGGCGCGCTCGACCCGCCAGGACAGGTACGAGGGGTCGATCGGCAGGCAGTGCCCGCCGACCCCCGGGCCCGGCGTGAAGCGCAGGAAGCCGAAGGGCTTGGTGGAGGCCGCGTCGATGGCCTCCCAGACGTCGATGCCGAGGTCGTGGGCGAACATCGCCAGCTCGTTGACCAGCGCGATGTTCACGTGCCGGAAGGTGTTCTCCAGCAGCTTGGTGAGCTCGGCCTCCTTGCAGGAGGAGACCGGCACCGTCCGCTCGACCAGCTGCCCGTAGAAGGCGGCGACGGCGGCCAGGCCCTCGGGGGTGGTGCCGGAGACCACCTTGGGGGTGTTCTCCAGCTTCCACACCGGGTTGCCCGGGTCGATCCGCTCCGGGCTGTAGCCGAGGTGGAAGTCGGCCCCGGCCCGCAGCCCGGAGCCGGCCTCCAGCAGCGGGGCGAGCAGCTCCTCCGTGGTGCCGGGGTAGGTGGTGGACTCCAGCACCACCGTCGCCCCGGGCTTCAGGTGCCGCCCCAGCAGCCGCGCCGAGGCCTCGATGTACGACAGGTCGGGGACGCCGTCGCGCAGCGGCGTCGGCACGGTGATCACCGCGACGTCGAAGTCCGCGACGTCGCCGGGCGCGGCGGTGGGCAGGTACGCCCCGGAGTCGAGCAGCGGGCGCAGCCGCTCCCCGGGGATGTCCTCGACGTACGACTCGCCGACCGCGAGCCGCTTGATCCGGCGTTCGTCCACGTCGTACCCGACGACCCGGTGGCCCACCTCGGCGGCGCGCACCGCCAGTGGGAGTCCGACATAGCCCTGACCTGCGATGACCACGCGCATGACGAAGCAAACCCCCTGGAAATGACCGGCGTCCCCACACCTTCTTCACACGAGGGTACGGAGCGCCGCACCTCGCGCGGGCGGCTTCGCCGGAAGTGGTGCGGGCGGGGCGCGCCGGGCCCGGAACGCCAGGACGCCGAGACCCGCGGCGCCGCCCGGGAGCGGGCGCCGCGGTCCTCGGCGTGAGTGGCACGGGCGCCCCCACCCAGGGCCGCCCGGCCTTCGCACTCCCGACCCCCATCGAGGTGCGATCGCGCTTCCACAACCATCCCCCACGGTTGGATGCGGCCTGCGCTGACATCCATGGTGCGCGGTGACCATGGACGCACAGTGACAGCAGTGTGTCGGCCGCATGATCTCTGGACGAGCCGGACCGGATACCGGTGAGTCGCCCCGGCGCCGCCGTCGGGACGCCGCGCCGCGTGCGCGGCGGCGGCGCGGCGTAGGCTGGACACCCCCCGGGCGCACCGCGTTCCGGGCCTGTCGCGCTGCCCGGCCGTCTCCTGTGCCGGGCCACTCCCCGTCGTGGAGAAACTGACGTATGAGCCTGTCCGGACTGCTGGATGTCGTCGTACGGGACGCCGCCCTCGCCGAGGCGATCGAGGCGGCGGCCACGGGGCACAGGCAGCACCTCGACCTGGTCGGGCCGCCCGCCGCCCGGCCGTTCGCGATCGCGGCGCTGGCCCGGTCGCTGGCCGCCCGCGCCGGCGGGAGCGGCCGACCGGTGCTGGCCGTGACCGCCACCGGCCGGGAGGCCGAGGACCTCGCGGCCTCGCTGCGCTCGCTGCTGCCGCCCGACGCGGTCGCCGACTTCCCGGCCTGGGAGACGCTGCCGCACGAGCGGCTCTCCCCGCGCTCGGACACCGTCGGCCGCCGCCTCGCCGTGCTGCGCCGGATCGTCCACCCGCGCGCCGACGACCCGGCGGCCGGGCCGGTGCAGGTGGTGGTGGCGCCGGTGCGCAGCGTGCTGCAGCCGCAGGTCAAGGGGCTGGCCGAGCTGGAGCCGGTGGCGCTGCGGCGCGGCGAGCAGCACGACCTGGACGAGGTGGCCCGCGGGCTGGCGGCCGCCGCCTACGCCCGGGTCGAACTGGTCGAGAAGCGCGGCGAGTTCGCGGTGCGCGGCGGCATCCTGGACGTCTTCCCGCCGACCGAGGAGCACCCGCTGCGGGTGGAGTTCTGGGGCGACGACGTCGAGGAGATCCGCTACTTCAAGGTCGCCGACCAGCGGTCCCTGGAGGTCGCCGAGCACGGCCTGTGGGCGCCGCCCTGCCGGGAGCTGCTGCTGACCGACCAGGTGCGCGCGAAGGCCGCCGCACTGGCCGCCGCCCACCCCGAGCTGGGCGAGATCCTGGACAAGATCGCGCAGGGCATCGCGGTCGAGGGCATGGAGTCGCTGGCCCCGGTGCTGGTGGACGACATGGAGCTGCTGCTGGACGTGCTGCCGGCCGGCTCGATCGCCGTGGTCTGCGACCCGGAGCGGGTCCGCACCCGGGCCGCCGACCTGGTCGCCACCAGCCAGGAGTTCCTGGCCGCGTCCTGGGTGGCCGCCGCGGCGGGCGCCGACCGCCCGATCGACCTGGAGGCGATCGACGTCTCGGCCGCCTCGCTGTGGTCGCTGGCGGACGTCCGCGAGCACGCCGCCGGGATCGGCCTGCCGTGGTGGTCGGTCAGCCCGTTCGCGACCAGTGACTCCACGGTCTCCGAGGTCCTCGCCCGCGGCGCAGCCGCCGGTTGGCAGGGCGATGCGGACACCCTCACCCTGGGCATGCACGCCGTCGAGGCGTACCGCGGCGACACCGCCCGGGCGATCGCCGACGCCAAGGACCGCCTCGCCGACGACTGGCGGGTGGTGATGGTCACCGAGGGCCACGGCCCGGCCTCCCGGCTGGCCGAGGTGCTCGGCAACGAGGGCATCGCGGCCCGCCTGGTCGCCGACCTCGCCGAGGCCCCCACCCGGGACGTGGTGTACGTCTCCTGCGGCTCGATCGAGCACGGCTTCGTCGACGAGGAGCTGAAGCTCACCGTCGTCACCGAGACCGACCTGTCCGGCCAGCGGTCCTCCACCAAGGACATGCGCCGGATGCCGTCCCGCCGCCGCAACGCGATCGACCCGCTGGCGCTGGCGGCCGGCGACTACGTGGTGCACGAGCAGCACGGCGTCGGCCGGTACGTGGAGATGGTGCAGCGCACCGTCCAGGGCGCGACCCGCGAGTACCTGGTGCTGGAGTACGCGCCCGCCAAGCGCGGCCACCCCGGCGACCGGCTGTTCGTGCCGACCGACCAGCTCGACCAGGTCACCAAGTACGTCGGCGGCGAGGCCCCGACGCTGCACCGCCTGGGCGGCGCGGACTGGGCGAAGACCAAGCAGCGGGCCAAGAAGGCCGTCAAGGAGATCGCCGCCGACCTGATCAAGCTGTACTCGGCCCGGATGGCGGCCCCCGGCCACGCCTTCGGCCCGGACACCCCCTGGCAGCGCGAACTGGAGGACGCCTTCCCGTACGCGGAGACGCCCGACCAGCTGACCACCATCGGCGAGGTCAAGGCCGACATGGAGAAGTCCGTCCCGATGGACCGGCTGATCTGCGGCGACGTCGGCTACGGCAAGACCGAGATCGCGGTGCGCGCCGCCTTCAAGGCCGTCCAGGACGGCAAGCAGGTCGCCGTGCTGGTGCCGACCACGCTGCTGGTGCAGCAGCACTTCTCGACCTTCGCCGAGCGGTACGCCAACTTCCCGGTCACCGTGAAGGCGCTGTCCCGGTTCCAGACCGACACCGAGGCGAAGGCCGTGCTGGAGGGCCTGTTCGAGGGCTCGGTGGACGTGGTGATCGGCACCCACCGGCTGTTCTCCTCGGAGACCAGGTTCAAGGACCTGGGCCTGGTCATCGTCGACGAGGAGCAGCGCTTCGGCGTCGAGCACAAGGAGCAGCTGAAGAAGCTGCGGGCCAACGTCGACGTGCTGACCATGTCCGCCACCCCGATCCCGCGCACCCTGGAGATGGCGGTCACCGGCATCCGCGAGATGTCCACCATCACCACCCCGCCGGAGGAGCGGCACCCGGTGCTGACCTTCGTCGGCCCGTACGACGAGAAGCAGATCGCCGCCGCGATCCGGCGCGAACTCCTGCGCGAGGGCCAGGTGTTCTACATCCACAACCGGGTCGAGTCGATCGACAAGGCGGCCGCCCGGCTGAAGGACCTGGTGCCGGAGGCCCGGGTGGCCACCGCGCACGGGCAGATGGGGGAGAACCAGCTGGAGAAGGTCGTCGTCGACTTCTGGGAGAAGGAGTTCGACGTCCTGGTCTCCACCACCATCGTGGAGTCCGGCATCGACATCTCCAACGCCAACACCCTGATCGTGGAGCGCGGCGACACCTTCGGCCTCTCCCAGCTGCACCAGCTGCGCGGCCGGGTCGGCCGCGGCCGCGAGCGCGGCTACGCCTACATGCTGTACCCGCCGGAGAAGCCGCTCACCGAGACCGCGCACGAGCGCCTCGCCACCATCGCCCAGCACACCGAGATGGGCGCGGGCATGTACGTCGCGATGAAGGACCTGGAGATCCGCGGCGCGGGCAACCTGCTCGGCGGCGAGCAGTCCGGGCACATCGCGGGCGTCGGCTTCGACCTCTACATGCGGATGGTCGGCGAGGCGGTGGCCGAGTTCCGCGACGCACTGGAGGCGGGCGGCGGCGAGCCGGAGGAGGAGCCGCTGGAGGTGAAGATCGAACTCCCGGTGGACGCGCACGTCCCGCACGACTACGCGCCGGGGGAGCGGCTGCGCCTCCAGGCGTACCGCTCGATCGCGGCGGTCAACTCGGAGGACGACATCGCGCAGGTCCGCGAGGAGCTGACCGACCGCTACGGCAAGCTGCCCGAACCGGTGGAGAACCTGCTGCTGGTGGCCGGACTGCGGCTGTTCGCCCGGCGCTGCGGCATCGGCGACATCACCCTCCAGGGCACCTTCGTCCGCTTCGGCCCGGTCGACCTGCGGGAGTCCCAGCAACTGCGGCTCAACCGGCTCTACCCGCGCACCCAGATCAAGTCCGCCGCCCGGCAACTGCTGGTGCCGCGCCCCGGCAGCGGCGGCCGGATCGGCGGCAAGCCGCTGGTCGGGCGGGAACTGCTCTCCTGGTGCGCCGAGTTCCTGAGCACCATGTTCGAGGACCTCAAGCGCTGACGCGGCGACCGCGCAGCGCCCGCGGGGGCGCCGGAGGACGGCCGGACGGCGTCCCCCGGCGCCCCCGTCCCGCACCGGGAGCGAGCGAGCGAACGCCGCGCCCGGCGGGCGCGGGGGTCTGGCACCCGGGGGCGGGGCTCAATAGTGTTCGTCCCAGCCACGTACGCAGAGCACCACCGGACCGCGCTCCACCGCCCAGGAGGCCCCAGTGATCCGCACCAGCTCCCCCCGCCGACTGCGGGCCGCCCTCGGCGTCGCGGTCGCCGCCGCCGCGCTCACCGCCTGCGGCGGGGCACCGGCGCACCAGGGGGCCGCCGCCGTGGTCGGCGGCGACCGGATCAGCATCGCCCAGGTCGAGGCCCGGGTCGCCGCCGTCCGGGACGGCGCCGCGCAGGACGGGACCGCCACCGAGGAGCAGCCCGGCCTGGCCCGGCACGCCGTCTCCGACCTGGTGCTCGGCAAGGTGGTCGCCCGGGCCCTGGCGGACCGCCGGCTCGACGTCAGCCAGAGCGAGGTGGACCGGGCCCGGACCGCGGACGCCCGGACCGTCGGCAGCGAGGACAAGCTCGCCGAACTGCTGCGCGCCAAGCAGGGCGTCCCGGCCGGCGACATCGACGGCTTCTACCGCCAGCAGATCGGCCTGATGAAGCTGGCCGACGGCCAGGACCCGAACGGCGCCGAGGGCGACGCCGCGATCCGCAAGGCGCTGGTCGACGCCGGCACCGCCCTGCACATCGAGGTCAACCCGCGCTACGGCAGCTGGGACACCGCCCGGATCGGCCTCACCGACAGCACCGAGGACTGGCTGCCGAAGACCGTCCGGACGCTCTGACCGCAGCGCCGGTCCGGCACACCGATCCGGCACACCGGCCCGTCCCGCTTCGGCCCGTCCCGCTCCGGCCCGGCCTGCGCCGGACGGGTGAGCGGGCCCCGCGCCACCGCCGTGTCCCCCGGGCGGGTCAGGCCGGGCCGGTGAGGCTGTGGGGCAGCCCTGCCCCTCCGTCGCACCGGTTGCGAGGTCCGTCCGTGCTCCAGCGCCGTTCCCCCCTGCCGAGGAGGCTGCGCGCGCTGTGCGCGGTCCTGCCCGCCGCCGCCGGACTGCTCCTGCCGCTCGCCGCGTCCCCCGCCGCGTCCGCCGTGCCGCACGGGCCGCGCCCGGCGGTGGTCCGGCCGGCGCACCCGGGCCCGGCGACCGCCGCCCGGCCGGTGGCGGCCGCCGACCCGGCCCCGGCCCCGGGCGCGCCGGAGGGCAGCCGCCTCCCCGGGACCGGCGGCGCCGGCGCCCTCCCGCTGATCGGCCTGGCCGCCCTCGGCTGCGTCCTGGCCGGCCTGCTGGTGCTGCTCTCCAAGGCCCGCCGCCGGCACTGACCCCGCCCCGGGCGGGCACGTCCCGCGCGGCCGGTGCCTCCCGGTAGGTTCGACCCCGTGGAGACTCCGAAGCTGATCCTGCTGACCACCACCCACCGCGTCGCCCCCGGCCTGCTGTCCTGGCCCGCCTGGGAGGCGCTCCGGTCCGCGCCGAAGGTGCTGGCCGGGGTCGCGGACCACCCGCAGCTGGCCGCGCTGCGGGCGGCGGGCGTCGAGCCGGAGGTGATCGAGCGGCCCTCGGCCCCGGCGCTGGCCCGGCGGCTGCTGGCCGAGGCCCCGGCGCTCTGGCTGGAGAGCCCGGACGGCGACCCGGGGCTGACGGACGCGCTGGCCCGGATCGCGGTGGAGGAGGCCGGCGAGCACCCGGAGATCGAACTGCTGCCCGGCTCGTACGACCTGCCGGGCGCCCGGCTGCTGGACCTGGCCTCCGTGATGGACCGGCTGCGCTCGCCCGGCGGCTGCCCGTGGGACGCCGAGCAGACCCACCGGAGCCTGGTGAAGTACCTGGTGGAGGAGGCGTTCGAGCTGGTCGAGGCGATCGAGGAGGGCGACCGGGAGACCCTGCGCGAGGAACTCGGCGACGTGCTGCTCCAGGTGTTCTTCCACGCCCGGATCGCCGAGGAGGACGCCGAGGACCCGTTCTCGATCGACGACGTCGCGGGCGACATCGTCGAGAAGCTGATGTACCGCCACCCGCACGTGTTCGGCGACGTGAGCGTGTCCGGCTCCGCCGAGACCGAGGCCAACTGGGAGCAGCTGAAGGCGGCCGAGAAGCAGCGCGAGTCGGTGCTGGACGGCGTCCCGGCGGGCCTGCCCGCGCTGGCGTACGCGGCGAAGCTGGTGTCCCGGGTGCGGCGGGCGCACTTCACCGCCGTGCCGGACGCGCCGTACGAGCTGCCCGCAGAGCTGACCGCGGAGTCGGCGGGCGAGCTGCTGCTGGCGGTCGCGCAGCGCGGCTACGACCGGGGGGTGGACGTGGACGCGGCGCTGCGGGCGGCGGCCCGCCGCTACCGCGCGGCGGTCCGCTCCGCCGAGGGCCTGCCCGAGAAGTAAGGCCCGAGGAGTAACGAGGAGAGCGCGCTAGCCGGCCAGCGGGACGTCCGCGACGGGCCGGCGCTGGGCCGGGATCACCTCGCCGATGGCCTCGCCGACCAGGGCGAGCAGTTCGGCCAGCGGGTCGAGGTGGAGGGGCAGTTCGGCGAGCTGGACGATCCGCTCGCCGTCCGGCCCGGCCACCGCGAACAGGTCGATCGGGCCGAGGTGCTTGACGGCGGTGTCGACCAGCGCGGCGATGTCCGCCGGGTGGTGGACGTCGCCGGAGACGCCGACCACCGGGCAGCCGGGGCGGTCGAGTTCGGCGGCCAGGTCCTCGGCGACGCCGGGGCGCAGATCGGCGATGAGCAGACCGGCGGCGCCGGCGGCGGAGAACCTGCGGGCCAGGTCGGCCCCCGAGCCTCCGTCGAGCACCGCGATGACCACCACTGCACCGGCTACTCGCATGGTCAGCTCCCCTTTCAGAGCGAACCCGTGGCCGGCCCGCACGCCGCCCACTGTGGTTATCGGAGGATCGTAGGCTCGCCCCGACGCTCCGCAACAGGGAATACCCACCAGGTGACCAGACTCACGCGGTGGCGCTTCCAGATACGGTCAAGACATGCCAGATCAGCCCCACGCCGCCCACCCGCAACTCTTCACCTGGGAGTTCGCGGCCGACCCCTACCCGGCGTACGCCTGGCTGCGGGAGCACGCGCCAGTGCACCGCACCACCCTCCCGAGCGGGGTCGACGCCTGGCTGGTCACCCGCTACGCGGACGCCCGGCAGGCGCTGGCGGACGCCCGGCTCTCCAAGAACCCGGCGCACCACAGCGAACAGGCCCACCGCAGCGGCCGGGTCGGCATCCCCGGCGAACGGCAGGCCGACCTGATGACCCACCTGCTGAACATCGACCCGCCCGACCACACCCGGCTGCGCCGGCTGGTCTCCAAGGCGTTCACCCCGCGCCGGGTGGCCGAGTTCGAGCCGCGGGTGCAGCAGCTCACCGACCGGCTGATCGACTCCTTCGCGGCCCGCGGCGAGGCCGACCTGATCCACGAGTTCGCCTTCCCGCTCCCCATCTACGCGATCTGCGACCTGCTCGGCGTCCCCGAGGAGGACCAGGACGACCTGCGCGACTGGGCCGGCATGATGATCCGGCACACCGGCGGCAAGAGGGGAGGGGTGGGCCGCGCGGTCAAGCAGATCCGCGGCTACCTGGCCGACCTGATCCACCGCAAGCGGGCCGACCTCGGCGACGACCTGATCTCCGGCCTGATCCGGGCCGGTGACCACGGCGAGCACCTGACCGAGAACGAGGCCGCGGCGATGGCCTTCATCCTGCTGTTCGCCGGTTTCGAGACCACCATCAACCTCATCGGCAACGGGATGCACGCGCTGCTGCGCGACCCGGGACAGCGCACCCTGCTGCAGGACTCGCTGGCCCGCGGCGAGTCCGGCCTGCTGGCGACCGGGATCGAGGAACTCCTGCGCTACGACGGCCCGGTGGAGCTGGCGACCTGGCGCTTCGCCACCGCGCCGCTGACCATCGGCGGGGTGGACGTCCCGGTCGGCGACCCGGTGCTGGTGGTGCTGGCCGCGGCGGACCGCGACCCGGCCCGGTTCGCCGCCGAGAACACCCTCGACCTGGCCCGGCAGGACAATCCGCACCTGGGTTTCGGTCACGGCATCCACTACTGCATCGGCGCCCCGCTGGCCCGGCTTGAGGGGCAGCGCGCGATCGGCAGCCTGCTGACCAGGCTCCCGGACGTCCGGCTGGCCGCCGATCCGGCCGAGCTGCGCTGGCGGGGCGGGCTGATCATGCGCGGTCTGCGCGACCTCCCGGTCTCCTTCACGCCCCGCTGACGCCGTTTCAGCACCCGCGACACGCCGCCGTGCTGGGCCGACGACGCGCCGGGGCGGGGGCGCGCGTCGCACTCCCGTCCGGGACGAATCCGGACATACCTGGATCGTTCGTTGACGAAGTGGGAATTTCCGTGATTTCGGCGTGATCATGGTGATATGAGCTTGTGATTGCTCGTCAGCTTTGCTTACTCTCCGACATGCCCGCAGCTGCGGGCCCCGATCGCGGCACGCCGAGTCCTGTCCGCCGCGTCCTCGGGCCACCGACCAGGTACCGGACAGGAGTGGGGGAACCAGTGTGAACGCCGTAGTCCCAACGGCTTGGGGTGAAGCCGCCGAGCAACGGGCGCAAGCGCGCCCGGACCGTCCGGCGGCCGGGCCAGCCTCCCGGTCCGAACCCGACAGCTCACCTCGCAGGCGTGCGGAGAGGATGTCCCGTGCTGTTCACCCACACTGTTCGTCACCCCCGTAGTACCAAGGCCGAGAAGGTCATCGCCGCCGCCGGCGTGGCCTCGGTCGGCCTGGCACTTCCCCTGTTGGCCGCCACCGGAGCGGTCGCGGCACCCGTCGACACCTGGGACCGCGTGGCCCAGTGCGAGAGCGGCGGGAACTGGGGCATCAACACCGGGAACGGGTTCTTCGGCGGCCTGCAGTTCACCTCCTCCACCTGGCGCGCCTACGGCGGCGGCCAGTACGCGGCCCGCGCCGACCAGGCCAGCCGCTCCCAGCAGATCGCGGTGGCCGAGCGGGTGCTCGCCTCCCAGGGCCCCGGCGCCTGGCCGGTCTGCTCCAAGCGGGCCGGGCTGGTCAAGGGCGGCGCGCCCGCCGAGGTGTCCGCCGACACCGCCTCGCGCTCCGAGGAGCGCCCCACCGCGCCCCGGCGGCCGCAGGACTCGCCGTCCAAGCGGCCGGCCGAGACCGCCGCCGACCCCCAGGACGCGCCCCAGGCCCCCCAGCCGGCCCCGCAGGGCGCCGCCGGCGGCTACACCGTCCAGGGCGGCGACACGCTCTCCGCCATCGCCGCCGCGCAGCACGTGGCCGGCGGCTGGGAGTGGATCTACCAGGCGAACCGGCAGCTGATCGGCGCCGACCCCGACCTGATCCTGCCCGGACAGGTACTCGCCCTCTGACGCCGGGGCCCGCACCGGGCCCGGCACCCGGCCCGGCACCCGGCCCGGCATCCGGTCCGGCATCCGGGACGCGAGGCCCGCGGACCTGACGAGGTCCCGCCGCCGCCCTGACGAGGGCCGCGTCCCCTGACGCCCCGTCCGCTCCCGGCGCGCGCCGAGCAGTTCGCGCCACCGGGAGCGGCGGACCGGCCGTCAAACAGGTGAACTACCGGTGAGTAGCCGGGCCACACCGTGAGACGGGGCCCGGCCGGGCGTGGCCGCGGCGCGCTGTGCGGCTAGGCTCTGGTCGTAACGACCACACATCCGCTTCCGCTAGGAGATGCCTCGTGCCGTCCATTGATGTCGTCGTAGCCCGTGAGATCCTCGACTCCCGCGGCAACCCCACGGTCGAGGTCGAGGTCGGTCTCGACGACGGCAGCACCGGTCGCGCGGCCGTCCCGTCGGGTGCCTCCACCGGTGCCTTCGAGGCGCTGGAGCTCCGCGACGGCGACAAGAACCGCTACTTCGGCAAGGGCGTCGAGAAGGCCGTCCTCGCCGTGATCGAGCAGATCGGCCCCGAGCTGGTCGGCTACGACGCCACCGAGCAGCGCCTGATCGACCAGGCCATGCTCGACCTGGACGCCACCCCGGACAAGTCCTCGCTCGGCGCCAACGCGATCCTCGGCGTCTCGCTCGCCGTGGCGCACGCCGCCTCCGAGGCCAGCGACCTGCCGCTGTTCCGCTACCTGGGCGGCCCGAACGCCCACGTGCTGCCCGTCCCGATGATGAACATCCTCAACGGCGGCTCGCACGCGGACTCCAACGTCGACATCCAGGAGTTCATGATCGCCCCGATCGGCGCGGAGTCCTTCTCCGAGGCCGTCCGCTGGGGCGTCGAGGTCTACCACACCCTCAAGGGCGTGCTGAAGGAGCGCGGGCTCTCCACCGGCCTGGGCGACGAGGGCGGCTTCGCCCCGAACCTGGACTCCAACCGCGAGGCCCTCGACCTCATCACCGAGGCCATCAAGAAGGCCGGCTACACCCCGGGCAAGGACGTCGCGCTCGCCCTGGACGTCGCCGCCTCCGAGTTCCACAAGGACGGCGCCTACCAGTTCGAGGGCAAGGCGCTCTCCTCCGCCGACCTGATCTCGTACTACGCCGAGCTGGTCGCCGACTACCCGCTGGTCTCCATCGAGGACCCGCTGGACGAGTCGGACTGGGACGGCTGGAAGGCCATCACCGACGCGCTGGGCGACAAGGTCCAGCTGGTCGGCGACGACCTGTTCGTCACCAACCCGGAGCGCCTGCGCAAGGGCATCGAGACCGGCACCGCCAACGCCCTGCTGGTCAAGGTCAACCAGATCGGCTCGCTCACCGAGACCCTGGACGCCGTCGAGCTGGCCCAGCGCAACGGCTACCGCTGCATGATGTCGCACCGCTCCGGCGAGACCGAGGACGTCACCATCGCCGACCTCGCCGTCGCCACCAACTGCGGCCAGATCAAGACCGGCGCCCCGGCCCGCTCCGAGCGCGTCGCCAAGTACAACCAGCTGCTGCGCATCGAGGAGATCCTCGACGACGCCGCCGAGTACGCGGGCCGCTCCTCCTTCCCGCGCTTCCGCCCCGCGGACAAGTAAGCACAGTCGCTCCGCGGACAAGTCAGCACAGTCGCCCCGCGGACAGGTCAGCACAGCAAGGGCTGAACCCCGCGACGGGCGGACGCCTGTTGTGACCGGTGCCCCGGCTCCCACCGCGTAGGGTGGGGGCCGGGGCACCGGCATGCGCAGGAGGGGTGAGCAGATGGCCAAGTGGAGGATTCCCGGGTTGGCGGCGCGACCGCGCTTCACCAGCCGGGCCACCGTGCTGGTGCTCGTGCTCTGCTCGCTGGTGGCGATACTGGCCTACCCCGCCCGGCAGTACATCGCCCAGCGCGGCGAGATCGCCGACCAGCGGGCCAAGGCCGAGCACGCCCGCCGGCAGGTCGACGAGCTGCGCCGGGAGAAGGCCCGCTGGCAGGACCCGGAGTACGTCAAGGCGCAGGCCCGCGAGCGGCTGCACTACGCGCTGCCCGGCGAGACCCCGTTCGTCTCGGTCTCCCCGCCGCCCGCGCCCGGCGCCAAGCCCTCCTCGACGGACGCCGCGGCCGGCCGTCCGAAGGCCGTCAAACCCTGGTACGCCGCGCTCTGGGACTCGGTGGACGCCGCCGACGCCGCGGCGCCCGCACCGCAGCCGGCCCCCTGACGCCCCACCCGTCCCTCACCACCCCTCGCCGCCCCTTGCCCACCCCGCCCCCTCGGACGAACAGACTCCTGACCTGATGAGCAACCAGAACCCTCCCGCGTCCGACGCCCCCGAGGTGTCCGACCGCGACGTCGCCGCCATCGCCGCCCAGCTCGGCCGGGTCCCGCGCGGGCTGCGCGGCGTCGCCCACCGCTGCCCGTGCGGCAACCCGGACGTGGTGGAGACCGCGCCCCGGCTGCCCGACGGCACGCCGTTCCCGACGTTCTACTACCTGACCTGCCCCCGGGCCGCCTCGCTGATCGGCACCCTGGAGGCGGACGGCGTGATGAAGGAGCAGACCGCCCGGCTCGCCGAGGACCCGGAGCTGGCCGCCGCCTACCGCGCGGCGCACGAGGACTACATCGCCCGCCGGGACGCCGTCGAGGTGCTGGAGGGCTTCCCCAGCGCCGGCGGCATGCCCGATCGGGTCAAGTGCCTGCACGTGCTGGTCGGGCACTCGCTGGCCGCCGGGGAGGGCGTCAACCCGCTCGGCGACGAGGCGATCGGGATGCTGGAGCAGTGGTGGGCCAAGGGCCCGTGCGTCAGCGACGCCGAGGTCGAGGCGGCCGGCGAGCGGGTCGCCCGCAACCGGGCCAAGGCCAGGGACCACGACGCGGTGATCGCCGCCAAGGAGGCACTGAGTGCCGAGCGGGCGGCCCGCAAGGCCGCCGGGGCCGGGCCGGAGGACGAGTCGTGAGCCAGACCCGGGTCGCCGCGATCGACTGCGGCACCAACTCGATCCGCCTGCTGATCGCCGACCTCGACCCGGAGACCGGCGCGATCACCGACCTGGACCGGCGGATGCTGATCGTCCGGCTCGGCCAGGACGTCGACCGCACCGGCCGGCTGCACCCCGAGGCGCTGGCCCGCACCTTCGCGGCCTGCCGCGAGTACGCCGAGGTCATCGCCGCGCACGGGGTCGCCCCGGAGCGGGTCCGGATGGTCGCCACCTCCGCCTCCCGGGACGCCGAGAACGCCGCCGAGTTCACCGCCGGGGTCAAGGAGATCCTGGGCGTCGAGCCGAGCGTGGTCAGCGGCGACGAGGAGGCCCGGCTCTCCTTCACCGGCGCCACCCGCGAACTGCTCGGCGGCCCGCACCGCCCGCCCTACCTGGTGTTCGACCTGGGCGGCGGCTCCACCGAGTTCGTGCTCGGCGAGCAGGACGTGCGGGCCGGGTACTCGATGGACATCGGCTGCGTCCGGATGACGGAGCGTCACTTCGCGGGCGGGCAGCCCACCGAGGCGCAGATCGAGGCCGCCCGGGCCGACATCCGGGCCGCGCTGGACACCGTCGCCGGGACCGTCCCGCTGGACTCCGGCGCCACCCTGGTCGGCCTGGCCGGCACCGTCACCACCGTGGCCGGGATCGCCCTGGAGCTGCCCGGCTACGACTCCGAGCGGATCCACCACGCGGTGCTGGACGTCGCCCAGGTGCGGGAGACCGCCCGGTGGCTGCTGCACTCGTCGCACGCCGAGCGGGCCGCCGTCCCGGTCATGCACCCCGGCCGGGTGGACGTGATCGCGGCGGGCGCGCTGGTCCTGCTGGAGATCATGGAGCGCACCGGGGCCGCCGAACTGCTGGTCTCCGAGCACGACATCCTCGACGGGATCGCCTGGTCGATCCCCTGACCCGGGGCCGTCCCGGGAGGCCCCCGCAAGGGCCTTCCGGGTCCCTTCCGGGGCCCTCCGGGGGGTTCCCGGGGGGCCTGCGGCGTGTCGTCCGAAGAAGCTTCGTGAATTTCTTCACATGGCAATCCAGCCTTTCGTCGCACCTGGGTGTCCACTCCGTCCGAAATGTGGGACCGAAGGCGCCGTCGGCGGCTCGCGCATGGGATCGCAGGCAACCTGCCGTTCATCCCGGAGAAATCGAAACCCCGCTCGGGAACCCGCACGGCACAAGGATCGTTGCTGCTCAGCGCGGCACCGAGTGCCGGGCCGGTCGCGGAGGGCGGTCGGCGGGCCCGGAACGGGCCGCCGGGGGCCGAAATGCGGGCGCGTAGTGTAGCACGAGGTGTCCAGGAGCTTGTGACGGGCCTCACGAATGCTCCGTCAGGCGGGGGTGGATACTTTCGGATATGAGCACCACGGAGCGTCCTCGCATCCTCATTGTCGGCGGTGGTTACGTCGGCCTGTATGCCGCGATGCGCATCCTCAAAAAGATGCGCTACGGCGAAGCGACCGTCACGGTCGTCGACCCGCGGTCGTACATGACGTACCTGCCCTTCCTTCCCGAGGCGGCCGGCGGCAACGTCGCGCCCCGCAACCTCGTCGCGCCGCTGCGCAGCGCCCTCAAGAAGGCGGAGGTGCTCACCGGTCACGTGACCGAGGTGGACCACGCCCGCAAGGTCGCCACCATCCAGCCCGCGGCGGGCGACTCCTACGAACTGCCCTTCGAGTACCTGGTCGTCGCGACCGGCTCGGTCTCCCGGACCTTCCCGATCCCGGGTCTGGCGGAGCACGGCATCGGCATGAAGACGGTCGAGGAGGCGATCAGCCTCCGCAACCACGTCATGGCGCAGCTCGACAAGGCCGAGTCCACCACGGACGAGGACGTCCGGCGCAAGGCCCTGACCTTCGTGGTCATCGGCGGTGGCTTCGCCGGCATCGAGACCGTCGCCGAGATCGAGGACATGGCGCGCGACGCCGCCAAGATCTACAAGACCGTCAGCCGGGACGACATGCGCTTCGTCGTGGTGGAGGCGGCCAACCGCATCCTCCCCGAGATGGGCCCCGACCTGGGTCTGTGGACCAAGGGCCGGCTGGAGGAGCGCAACATCGAGGTCTACATCGAGACCTCGATGGACTCCTGCGTCGACCAGCACGTGGTGCTGAAGAACGGCATGGAGTTCGACGCCTCCACCATCGTGTGGACCGCCGGCGTCAAGCCCAACCCGGTCGTCAACCGCTTCGGCCTCCCGCTCGGCCCGCGCGGCCACGTGGACACCGCGGCGACCCTCCAGGTCCAGGGCTTCGACTACGTCTGGGCGGCCGGCGACAACGCGCAGGTCCCCGACCTGGCCGCCGGTGAGGGTGCCTGGTGCCCGCCGAACGCGCAGCACGCGGTCCGCCAGGCCGCCGTCCTCGGTGACAACGTCATCGCGGGCATGCGCGGCTTCCCGCAGGCCGAGTACAAGCACAAGAACCTCGGCGCGGTGGCCGGCCTCGGCCTGCACAAGGGCGTGGCGATCCTGTTCGGCAAGGTCAAGCTCAAGGGCCGCCTGGCCTGGTGGTTCCACCGCGGCTACCACGGCGCGATGGTCCCGACCATGAACCGCAAGATCCGGGTCTTCACCGACTGGACCCTGGCGATGTTCCTCAAGCGCGAGACGGTCGGCCTCTCCGAGATGGAGAAGCCCTTCGACGCCTTCCAGGAGGCGACCGCCCCCGCGCCGAAGCCCGCCGCCGCGGCCGAGCCCGCCAAGGAGCTCGCCGCGAGCAAGTAAGCGACCAGACCCGACACAGGTCGGGTTCGAGTCGGAGGCCCTCCGCCCGGCAGCGCCGCCGGACCACGACCTCCGTGGTGCTCAGCCGGCCCCGCCACCGGGCGGAGTAAGCACATAGGTGACGCGAAGGCCCCCACCCTCCACCGGGTGGGGGCCTTCGGGCGTTCCGGGGCCCGTGGCCGGGCCGCCACCCCGGCCCGGGGGGCCCGTGACCGGGCCATCACCCCAGGTCACCGAGGGTGGGCAGGAGAGTGCCCAGAGCCGGACTCGAACCGGCACGGCCTCACGGCCAAGCAGTTTTAAGCTGCCCGTGTCTGCGTTCCACCATCTGGGCCTGGGAGCGCGGCGAACTCAGTCACTGAGCCTAGTCGGCCGGGCGAGTGTTTCGCATATTTCCCGGGACGGAAGTTGTCATGCTTCCATGCCATCTGACGAAGCGTCCGCCGTTTCGGCCACCCGGCGGCGGTTCTCGGCCACCCGGGCCCCGGGCGGAGGTCGGGGGAGGGGTCATCCCGCAGGAGGAGACGGCGGGAGGGGCCGTACGCCTGGCGGCGGTGGGGCAACCGTTCGGCGGAGCGACGTGGGCGGGCCCGGGCGGCGGTGAGGATGGAGTAGCGGTCGGAGGAGCCTTCCCGTCGGTCGCGCCGTGACGAACCCCGACCCTCCGGACAGGAGTCCCCACCGTGAGCACCTCGACCGCGTACGCAGCCCACACCGGCCTGGCGGCGGCCCGCGCCACCGGTCTGAACAAGGTCTACGGCGAGGGCGAGACCCGCGTCGTGGCGCTGGACGACGTCTCGGTCTCCTTCGGGCGGGGCGAGTTCACCGCGATCATGGGGCCGTCCGGCTCCGGCAAGTCGACGCTGATGCACTGCATGGCCGGGCTGGACAAGGTCACCTCGGGGTCGGCCACGATCGGCGAGACCGAGCTGGTCGGGCTGAGGGACAAGCAGCTGACCAAGCTCCGCCGGGACAAGATCGGCTTCGTCTTCCAGGCGTTCAACCTGCTGCCCACGCTGACCGCGCTGGAGAACATCACGCTGCCGATGGACATCGCGGGCAGCAAGGTCGACCGGGCCTGGCTGGACCGGGTGGTGGAGACGGTCGGCCTGTCCGGCCGGCTCTCGCACCGCCCGGCCCAGCTCTCCGGCGGCCAGCAGCAGCGGGTGGCGTGCGCCCGGGCGCTGGCCTCCAAGCCGGAGATCATCTTCGCCGACGAGCCCACCGGCAACCTGGACTCCCGCTCCGGCGCCGAGATCCTCTCCTTCCTGCGCAACTCGGTGCGCGAACTCGGCCAGACCGTGGTGATGGTGACGCACGACCCGGTGGCCGCCTCGTACGCGGACCGGGTGGTGTTCCTGGCCGACGGCCGGATCGTCGACGAGCTGTTCGGTCCGACCGCCGACACCGTCCTGGACCGGATGCGCCGCTTCGACGCCAAGGGCCGCACCAGCTGACCCCGCGTCAGCCGCGTCCGCCGCGTCAGCCCCCGTCGAACCGACCGCACCCCTCTCCCCAGGACTGACCCCCATGCATCGCACCGCACTGCGCAACGTGCTGGCCCACAAGGGCCGACTCCTGATGACGGTACTGGCCGTGCTGCTGGGCACCGCCTTCGTGGCCGGCACCCTGGTGTTCTCCGACACCATGGGCCAGGCCATGCGCAACAGCTACTCCACCAGCTTCTCGGACGTCTCGGTGCTGGTCTCCGCCACCGGCGCGGACGACGGCGGCCCCGCCGACGGCGACGCCCCGCGGCCGGAGCGGAACTCGCTGACCCAGGACACCGTCCAGCAGCTGGCCGCGCTGCCCGGCGCCGAGCGGGCCCGCGGCGTGGTCTCCGGCTTCACCGGCGTCGCCGACAAGAAGGGCGACCTGGTCGGCCAGGTCTGGGGCGCCCGCGGTGCCAACTTCGTCCCGGACGCCTCCGGCGCGGACACCCGCTACCCGATGGCCGAGGGCCGCGGACCGCGCGCCGAGGGCGAGATCGCGCTGAACCGGCAGGCCGCCGACAAGGCCGGCTACCACCTCGGCGACACCGTCCGGGTGGCCGGCAACGGCGCCGCCCGGGACGCCGTGCTGACCGGCGTCTTCACCACCGACGACCCGCAGGTCACCTCCGGCGGCACCCTGGTGCTGATGGACACCGCCACCGCCCAGCGGGAGCTGCTGGAGCCGGGCCGGTTCAGCTCGGTGGTGCTCACCGCCAGGGCCGGCACCTCCGAGCGGGCGCTGCTGGAGCAGGCCCGGGCGAAGACCGGCACCGACGGCGTCGAGCTGCAGACCGGCCAGGAGCTCAAGGACGAGCAGACCCGGATGGTCGCCGACTCGGTCAGCAACACCAAGACCATGCTGCTGGTGTTCGCCGGCATCTCGCTGTTCGTCGGCGTCTTCATCATCGTCAACACCTTCACCATGCTGATCGCCCAGCGGCTCCGGGAGCTGGCGCTGCTGCGGGCGGTCGGCGCCAGCCGCGGCCAGGTCACCAGGTCGGTGCTGGTGGAGGCGCTGGCGATCGGCCTGGTCGCCTCGGCCGGCGGCCTGCTCGCGGGCGTCGGCATCGGCGCGGGCCTGCAGTCCCTGCTGCACGCCTTCGACGAGGGCATGCCCACCGGCTCGCTGGTGGTCGCCCCGGCGACGGTGGTCGCCACCCTGGTGGTCGGCGTGGTGGTCACCGTGCTGTCGGCGCTGCTGCCGGCCGTCCGGGCCTCCCGGATCCCCCCGGTGGCGGCGATGAGCAGCGGCGAGCAGCCCAGCACCCAGCGCGGCCTGCTGATCCGCAACACGATCGGGGTGCTGCTGGCCGGCGCCGGGCTGGGCCTGATCCTGGCCGGTGCGAACGGCAGCGGCTCGGGCGCCCAGCACCTGCTGGAGCTCGGCGCCCCGGTCACCCTGATCGGCGTGTTCGTGCTGCTGCCGCTGCTGTCGCGGCCGGTGATCGCGCTGGTCGGCCCGGTGCTGGCCCGGCTGTTCGGCACCCCCGGCAAGCTGGCCCGGCTGAACGCGGTGCGCAACCCGCGCCGCACCGCCAGCACCGCGGCCGCGCTGACCATCGGCCTGACCCTGGTCACCGCGCTGACCGTGATCGGCAACTCGGTCACCAGCGCCGTCACCTCGATGGTCGCCGGGTCGATGAGGGCCGACTACGTGGTCGCCATGGCCAACGGCCGCCAGCTGTCCCCCGAGCTGACCGGGCTGGTGGCCGGGGCGAAGGGCGTCAAGGCGGTCAGCCGGGTCGACAACGTCTGGTGGCACCTGGACGGCTCCGACCAGGCCAAGGCGATCGAGGGCTACGACGCCGACACCTTCGACCAGTTGGTCGGCCTGACCATGGCCTCCGGCTCCACCGGGGCGCTCAAGCAGGGCCAGGTGCTGGTGAACGACGAGTTCGCCGCCACCCACCACCTCGCGGTCGGCTCCACCCTGTCGGCCACCGCCCCGAAGGGCCAGGCCGTGACGCTCACCGTCGGCGGCGTCTTCGAGCGCAACGACGGGGTCTCCCCGGTGCTGGCCCCCAACCAGCTGGTCGAGCGCTACGACCCCGACCCGCTGGTCCAGCAGATCCTGGTGAAGGGCGTCGACGGCCCGACCGACGCGCTGAAGCAGTCGATCAAGGACGCCACCGGCCGCAACCCGGTGATGGAGGTCCGGACCATGAAGGACATGGTCGACGAGTTCAGCCGGATCATCTCGACCATGCTCAACCTGATGTACGGCCTGCTCGGCATGGCGGTGGTCGTCGCGGTCCTCGGCGTGGTCAACACGCTCGCCATGTCGGTGTTCGAGCGCAAGCGCGAGATCGGCATGCTGCGGGCGATCGGCCTGGAGCGGCGCGGCATCAAGCGGATGATCCGCCTGGAGTCCGTGGTGATCTCGGTCTTCGGCGCCTTCGTGGGTGTCCTGCTCGGCTGCTTCCTCGCCTGGGCCGCGACCCGGACCCTGGCCTCCGAACTGAAGGGACTGACCACCGTGATCCCGTACGGCAGCGTGCTGCTCTTCCTCGCCCTCGCCGCCCTGGTCGGCATGGTCGCCGCCCTCTGGCCGGCCCGCCGGGCCGCCCGGATGGACATCCTGACCAGTATCAAGACCGACTGACCCGACGCCGGGAAGCCGCCCGTCCCGGTTGCGGGGCGGGCGGCTTCCCGGTGCCGGACCGGTCAGCGGGTCTCGATCGCGACCTTCTCGATCACCACGTCCTGCACCGGGCGGTCGTTGCGCGGGTTGGTCGCGGTGGTGGCGATCGCGTCGACGACCTTCCGGCTGGCCTCGTCCGCGACCTCGCCGAAGATGGTGTGCTTGCCGGTCAGCCAGCTGGTCGCGCCGACCGTGACGAAGAACTGCGAACCGTTGGTGCCCGGGCCCGCGTTGGCCATCGCCAGCAGGTACGGCTTGGTGAAGGCCAGGTCCGGGTGGAACTCGTCGGCGAACTCGTAGCCCGGGCCGCCGGTGCCGTTGCCCAGCGGGTCGCCGCCCTGGATCATGAAGCCCTCGATGACCCGGTGGAACACCGTGCCGTCGTACAGCGGCTCGTTGCTGGGCTGCCCGGTGTTCGGGTCGGTCCACTGGCGCTCACCCGTCGCCAGCTCCACGAAGTTCTTGACCGTCTTGGGCGCGTGGTCCGGCAGCAGCCGGATCACGATGTCGCCCCTGTTGGTCTTCAGCGTGGCGTACAGCTCCTCGGCCATCGGGGGCCGCCTTTCTGGGTATGCGTCAGTTGCGCCACCCACCCTGCCCCCTCGGTGGCCCCCCGCGCAGCCGACACGGATCATCCTCACGACCGACGCGGAATACTTTGCCAAACCATTACTCTTGTGCTCTGTGTGGGTGGTGCCGTGCCGCCCCGGAGGGAATGTGATGAGAAGCAGGAACCCGGTCTTCTCGCGGGAGGGGTCCTTCACCCGCGACAACCAGTACGCGGGGTTCGGCACGCAGACGGCCGCCCAGCCCGGGCAGCCGGCCTACGGGTCCCCGTACGCGGGCGGCCCGTACGGCGGCCCGCAGGCCGCCGGGCAGCCGCCGCTGACGGACGACCAGCTCGCCGCGATGTACGGCGCGCCGTCCGCCGGTCCGGCCCGGACCGGCCGGATGACGATGGACGACGTGGTGGCCCGCACGGCCATGACGCTGCTCACCCTGGTCGCGTTCGGCGCGGTGGCCTGGTTCACCGTGCCGGTGGACAACTTCGCCCCGGCGATCGGCGCCGCCCTGGTCGCCATGGTCATCGGCCTGGTGGTGAGCTTCAAGCGCAGCGTCAACCCCGGCCTGATCCTGGCCTACGCGGCGCTGGAGGGCTTCTTCCTCGGCGCGCTCAGCAAGGCCTTCGAGACGCTCTTCGAGGGCATCGCCATCCAGGCCGTGCTGGGCACCGCCGCGGTGTTCGCGGCCACGCTGATCGCCTACAAGAGCGGCCGGATCCGGGTCACCCCCCGGTACACCCGGATCGGCCTCACGATCGCCATGGGCTTCCTGCTCCTGATGCTGGTCAACCTGGTCGCGATGCTCTTCGGCGCCGACTTCGGCCTGCGTTCGGGCCCGCTGGGCATCGTGGTCGGCCTGATCGGCATCGCGCTCGGCGCGTTCTTCCTCACCCTGGACTACGCCGAGATCGAGGAGGGCATCCGGCAGGGCGCCCCCGAGAAGGAGGCCTGGCGGGCCGCCTTCGGCCTGACGCTGTCGCTGGTGTGGATCTACCTGGAGATGCTGCGCCTGATCGCCATCCTGCGCGGCGACGACTGACCGCGCCGCACGACCGACCGCGCCGCACGGCGCGGACCGCGACCGCGGCGGGCCCCGGAGGAACGATCCTCCGGGGCCCGCCGCGCGCCCGGGCGAGGGCCTACGCTCGGGGGCATGTCCGAGCACCTCCCCGCCGCCCCGCAGCTCCCCGCCGAGCGCCCGCCCGCCGAGGGCCTCCCCGCCGAGGACCTCGCCGCCGACGCCGCCCGGCTGACCGCCGCCGTCGACCGGCTCGCCGACCGCTTCCGGGCGATGCCGCAGAGCCGCCTGCTGGCCGTCGTCCCCGGGCACCCGTCCCGGGCCGCCGCCGCGCTCGACCTGGCCGGTCGGCTGGCCGACCGGGCCCGGGCGCTGGAGGGCCTGCCCGCGCTGGCGGTGCCCGACTGCGGGGCGTTCGCGGTGGGCGACCAACTCGCGGTCACCGGGCACGACCTGGCGCTCGCCGCGGGCACCGGTCACCCGGACGCGCCGGCCGCGCTGGCCGCCGCGCTCGCCGAGGTCGAGCGGACCGACCGGCTCACCGCCTGACGCCCCGTCAGGGCCGCCCGGGCGCCGGAACGCCGACGGGGCGCCGAGCCGGCCCGGGCAACCCCTTGCCGGGCGGTCGGCGCCCCGTCGCGGGCGCGGGCGGGCGGTCAGATCGAGGCGACCACCCGGTCGGCGAGCACGTAGACCGTCTCGTCGTCGGTGGAGAAGGTCAGCGAGTACGAGCCGGAGAACCGGGACCCGCCGAGCAGCCGGACGTCCTCACCGGCCCGGACGGCGTCGATCAGCCGGTAGGCGGCCTCCCGGTCGCCGGGGGCGACGCAGAGCGTGGTGCCGTCGGCGAAGGCGTATACGTCCAGGGTGCCGAGCGGGCCGGGGCGGACGTCGGTCAGCGCGATCCGCTCCTCGGCGAGCGCGGCCAGCCGGTCGTCGGTCCACTCGCGGGACGGGGTCGGGCTGGGGATGAAGTCCGGGTGCGAGGGGTGCCGGCGCGGGTCGGGCGCGGTCGCGGGCTCCCCCTCGGCGTCCAGCAGCCCGGCCTCCAGGCCGGTGGCCAGCAGGTCGGCCTCCCGGCGGGCCTGCACGTCGCCGTTGTCGCCGGGCGCCGGGAAGCCGCCGCCCTGCGCGGGGTGCGCCGGGTGTGCGGGGTGGGCCGGGTGCGGGGCGCGGGCGCCGCCGGCCGGGCCGCCGTCCGCCGGGGCGTCCTTGATCAGGTCCTCCAGCGCGTGCCGCAGCGCCTCGCCGAACTCCGGGTCCATCACGCCGTTGTCGGCGGCCTCCTGCGGCCCGGTCGGGCGCGGGAAGAAGATCGGCCAGTCCTCGCCGATGGTGGTGAACGGGGTGTCGAACAGCGGGGAGTCCTCGGCGGCGCGGGCCTCCTGCTCGGCCCAGAACGCCCGGGCCTCGGTGATCTCCCGCTCCCGGTCGGCGGCCAGGGCTTCGGCGACGGCGCGGCGTATCAGCGCCTCGTCCCACTGCGGGTTCGGCTGCCGGTCTGCCAACTTCCTTGCCAGTGCGCGGAGGTGGAGCAGGACAGCGGTGGTCAGGGCGATCAGTACCAGCAGCAGGGAGAGGAAGACGGCGCTCACGGAACGTACTCCCAACGAGGAGCGGAACGGGGTTACGCCTCCACACTGCCGTATCGGCGGCCGTTACTGCAGTGGCTGATGTCGGATTTGTCAGCGTCTTTCCCACTTGTCCTCAAATTGTTAGGTAATACCTTTCTACGCTGCGGAGTTGATCCAATCCGGTGCGTCGACAATCCGGTCCCGGAAGGACGAAAAACGGGCCGGATCACACCTCGGGTGTGATCCGGCCCTCAATCACGCTGCGTCACTCCAGACGGGTGAGACGCGCGTCACAGCGCTCAGCTCAGGCGCTCGATGACCATCGCCATGCCCTGCCCGCCGCCCACGCACATGGTCTCCAGGCCGAACTGCTTGTCGTGCCACTGGAGGGAGTTGATCAGCGTGGTGGTGATCCGGGCGCCGGTCATGCCGAAGGGGTGGCCGACCGCGATCGCGCCGCCGTTCACGTTCAGCCGGTCCAGGTCCACGCCCAAGTCCCGGTAGGACGGGATGACCTGGGCGGCGAACGCCTCGTTGATCTCCACCAGGTCGATGTCGCCGATCGACAGCCCGGCCCGCCGCAGCGCCTGCTTGGACGCCTCCACCGGGCCGTAGCCCATGATCTCGGGGGAGAGGCCGGAGACGCCGGTGGACACCACCCGGGCCAGCGGCGTGATGCCCAGCTCGCGCGCCTTGGTGTCCGACATGACCACCAGCGCCGCCGCGCCGTCGTTCAGCGGGCAGCAGTTACCGGCCGTCACGGTGCCGTCGGGGCGGAACACCGGCTTCAGGCCGGACACGCCCTCCAGCGTCACGCCCGCGCGCGGGCCGTCGTCCGCGCTCACCACGGTGCCGTCCGGCAGCGTCACCGGGGTGATCTCGCGCTGCCAGAAACCGGCCTCGATCGCCGCCTCGGCCAGGTTCTGCGACCGCACGCCGAACTCGTCCTGCTCGGCCCGGGTGATCCCCTTCAGCGCGGCCAGGTTCTCCGCGGTCTGGCCCATCGCGATGTACGCGTCCGGCAGCAGGCCGTCCTCGCGCGGGTCGTGCCACTCGCCGCCGCCGGTCTCGGCGCGGTGCCTGGTGCGCGCCTGGGCCTCGTCGAACAGCGGGTTCGTGGTGCCCGGCATGCCGTCCGAGGTGCCGTTGACCGAGCGCGAGACGGTCTCCACGCCCGCCGAGACGAAGACGTCGCCCTCGCCCGCCTTGATCGCGTGCAGCGCCATCCGGGTGGTCTGGAGCGAGGACGAGCAGTAGCGGGTGACCGTCGCGCCCGGCAGGTAGTCCATGCCCATCTGGACGGCCACGATCCGGGCCAGGTTGTGGCCCTGCTCGCCGCCCGGCAGGCCGCAGCCCAGCATCAGGTCGTCGATCTGCCGCGGGTCCAGCTGCGGGACCTTCGCGAGCGCGGCGCCGATGATCTGCGCGGTCAGGTCGTCCGGGCGGACGTCCTTCAGCGAACCCTTGAACGCCCGGCCGATCGGCGAACGGGCGGCGCTGACGATGACGGCTTCGGGCATGGCGGGCTCCTCGCTGAGTGACCTCGGGACGCGATCCGGTGGATCTCCCCGGGAAAGTTACCGCTTGGTAGCTCCGGCGTCATCCGCCTCCGGATGTGAGTTCGCCGACGCGATAGCCCGCGACGGACGGCCGCCCGCCACCTGCGCGGGCGCGGCGTCCTCCCCGCCGGGCAGGGCCAGCCGGAACCGCTGCTTCAAGGTCGCCCACCGCCAGGTGCCGTTCACCGGACCCGCCGCCGTCACCTCGGTGCCCGAACGCCCCGCCGCCGCCGCGGCCGCCACCGCCACCGGCAGCACCGCCTGCGGCTCCACCACGCCGCCCGCCTCCGGCGACTCCTGCGGCCACAGCCCCAGCGCCGCGCAGAGCGAGGGCAGCAGCGCCATCGCCGCCGTCGCGTAACCCTGCGCGGACGGGTGGTAGCGGTCCTCGGCGAACAGCTCCGGCCGGGACGCGAACTCCGGACCCAGCAGCGAACCCAGCGAGACCGTCCGCCCGCCCGCCCCCACCACCGCGATGGTCTGCGCCGCCGCGAGCTGCCGGCTCACCCGCCGCGCCACCCAGCGCAGCGGCGGCCGGACCGGCTTGATGGTGCCCAGGTCCGGACAGGTGCCCACCACCACCCGGCAGCCCGCCGAGACCAGCGCGCCCACCGCCTCGCCCAGCTCGCGCACGCTGCGGGCCGCCGGGGCGTGCCGGGTCACGTCGTTCGCGCCGATCATCACCACCGCGACGTCCGGCCGGTGCGCCAGCGCCGCCTCCAGCTGCCGGACCAGGTCCGACGAGCGCGCCCCCGACTTCGCCACGTTCACCAGCCGCACCCGGCGCTCCGCGACCGAGGCCAGCCCCGAGGCCAGCAGCGCGCCCGGCGTCTCCTGCGAACGCTGCACCCCCAGCCCCGCCGCCGTCGAGTCACCCAGGAACGCCAGCACCAGCGGCCGACGGGCGTCCTGCGGATCGGCGAAACCCTCGCCGTACACCCCGTCCGCGAACGGCGGCTCCCCGTCCAGCACCCCGATCGCCCGGACCGCCATCCGGCTCTCGGTCAGCAGCACCCCGGCCAGCCCCACCCCCAGCAGCCCCAGCCCTCCGCCCCCGTACGCCGCCGCCGTGGCGATCCGCCGCGCCACCCGGGCCCTCGACGCCTGCGAGCCGGCCATGGGCCCACCCCCTCTCCGCTCCGCACAACCGCTACCACCCTGGATACCCCCCGACCGCGCCGCCGTACCGGCCCGCCCCCGCAGAACCACCCGCCCGCCGGACCGCGCCGCACCGCGGGCACCCCGGCGGCGGGGGCCGCGCGGGGCGGTCGGGGCGCGGAGGGGGGCCTAGGCTGGGGGTTTCGGCAGAACAGTGATGCCACGGACCGGGAGGACCCCCGTGCGGTACCACAATTCGATCATCGAGCTGGTCGGCGACACCCCGTTGGTGAAGCTCAACAAGGTCGCCGAGGGGATCAGCGCCACCGTGCTGGCGAAGGTCGAGTACTTCAATCCGGGCGGTTCGGTGAAGGACCGGATCGCCGTGCGGATGATCGAGGCGGCGGAGGCTTCCGGCGCGCTCAAGCCCGGCGGCACCATCGTCGAGCCCACCAGCGGCAACACCGGGGTGGGGCTGGCGATCGTGGCCCAGCAGAAGGGCTACCGCTGCATCTTCGTCTGCCCGGACAAGGTGTCGACGGACAAGATCAACACCCTGCGGGCGTACGGCGCCGAGGTGGTGGTCTGTCCCACCGCGGTCGCCCCGGAGCACCCGGACTCGTACTACAACGTCTCGGACCGGCTGGTCCGGGAGACCCCGAACGCGTGGAAGCCGGACCAGTACTCCAACCCGGAGAACCCGGCCTCGCACTACCACTCCACCGGCCCGGAGCTGTGGGAGCAGACCGGGGGGCGGATCACCCACTTCGTGGCGGGCGTCGGCACCGGCGGGACGATCTCCGGCACCGGCAACTACCTCAAGGAGGTCTCCGGCGGGAAGGTGCAGGTGATCGGCGCGGACCCGGAGGGCTCGGTCTACTCGGGCGGCACCGGGCGGCCCTACCTGGTGGAGGGCGTCGGCGAGGACTTCTGGCCGACCGCCTACGACCGGCAGGTCGCGGACCGGATCGTCGCGGTCTCCGACAAGGACTCGTTCCAGATGACCCGCCGCCTCGCCAAGGAGGAGGGCCTGCTGGTCGGCGGCTCCTGCGGGATGGCCGTGGTGGCGGCGCTGGAGGTGGCCCGCGACCTGGGGCCGGAGGACGTGGTGGTGGTGCTGCTGCCGGACGGCGGCCGCGGCTACCTGTCGAAGATCTTCAACGACGACTGGATGGCGGACTACGGCTTCCTGCCGACCGCCACCGACGAGGCGCACATCGGCGAGGTGCTGGGCCGCAAGGACGCCGTCGAGCACGAGGGCATCCCGCAGTTCGTGCACATGCACCCCAACGAGACGGTCGCCGAGGCGGTCCGGGTGCTGCGGGACTTCGGCGTCTCGCAGATGCCGGTGGTCTCCCCGGGCGCCGGGCACCCGGACATCATGGCCGGCGAGGTGATCGGCTCGGTGGTCGAGCGGGAGCTGCTGGACGGCCTGTTCAGCGGGCGGATCCAGCTGACCGACACGCTCGACGGGGTGATGTCGAAGCCGCTGCCGGTGGTCGGCTCCGGCGAGTCGGTGACCAACCTGATGGCGGTGCTGGAGAAGGCCGACGCGGTGGTGGTGCTGGTCGAGGGCAAGCCGCAGGGCATCGTGACCCGCCAGGACCTGCTGTCCTTCCTGACCGCCCGGGCCGGCCACTGACCGCCCGCCCGGGCGGCTCCGCCCGCCGTCCGGGTGAGGAATCCGGGCCCCGGAACAGTTGGTACTCGGACGTCACAGCTGCGCATCATCCGGTTAACACGGGCACGGCATCTTTGAAGCACGGCAAGAAGCCGAGAGCGGTGACAGCACAGGACGGGAGCGGCTCCCCATCCTGAGCGGTCACCCAGGACACGACCGGTCGGCCCTGACCCGGCCCACCGTGTCCGGACCGTGGGAGGCGCCGTCGTCCCGCCCCTGTCATCAGGGTGCGGCGGCTCCCGCGGCCAGAGATCGCGCCGCGAGGCGCGGCTCCGCGAGCTCCCGGGTGGGGGAGTCCGAGCGGAGGAGGAAGGGCCGGTCCGGGTTCGCCCGGGCCGGCCCTTCCTCATGCCCGCCGCCGCACCCCGCTCCGTACCGGCTCCGGGTCCGGCTCCCGGCCCCGTCTCGTTTCCGGAAGGGTGTGCGAGGCCCTAGGCTCGCTGACATGACCAGCACCGACCTGCCCGAGCAGGACGCACCGCGCTACGTTCGCCTCACCATCGAGCTGATCGCCGAGATCACCGACGAGGGGGCCCTCAAGGCCGCCGCGCTCACCCAGGTCTCCGACGACGAGTACCTGGACGACGACGAGCGGGCCCAGGCCGTCGAGGCGATCGAGGTGGACCCGACCGGTTCCCTCGCCCACTTCGTCGACCCGGTCGCCCTGCTCGGCGACGTCCCCGGCGTGGAGCTCGCCTCCGCGACCTGGGAGTCCGCCAGCACCGACTACGACCCCGACGACGAGAGCTGGGACGAGTACGAGGTGCAGTGACACCGCGTCCCGTCCGGGACCCGTCCCCGGGTCCCGGACACGCGGGTCCCGGACACGCGGGTCCCGCCCGCGTTCCAGCCGTGCGAGAGCCCGGTCCGGCAGCCCCGGACCGGGCTTTTGTCCTTTCTGCCCACTGCTTGGGTACTCTCGTACGATCTGCACATATATGCGTGATCTTGGAACGAGGAGCGTGGACGTGACCGCACCGGAGAAGCAGGACCGGCCGCGCGGCGGCAACTGGAGCCGGCGCGGCGTGCTCTCCGGGTTGCTGGGTGCCCCCGTGCTGCTGGTCGCGGCCTGCACGGGCGGCGGCGGGAAGTCCGGCCCCGCCAGCGCCTCCGGCTCGGCCCCCGCCGCGGGCGGGACCTCCGCCACCCCGTCCACCAGCCCGAAGGCCTCGGTGGCGGAGATCACCATCAAGCCCGCCGACGGCGTCACCGCCGCACCGTTCACCGAGCCGGTCACCGTCACCGTGCTGAACGGCACCCTGACCTCGGTGACCGTCACCGACCGGTCCGGGCAGCCGATAGGAGGAGAGCTCTCCGCCGACGGCGCGAGCTGGACCTCCACCGACCAGCTCGCCAGCGGAACCGCGTACACCGTCGCCGCCTCCGCCGTGGACGCCGGGCAGCGCCCGGCCGACGCCAACGCCAGCTTCTCGACCGCCTCCCCGGCCAACACCTTCGTCGGCTACTTCACCCCCGAGGACGGCAGCACCGTCGGCGTCGGCATGCCGGTGTCGATCAACTTCAACAAGGCGATCACCGACCGGAAGGCCGTGCAGCAGGCGATCACCGTGGTCGCCGACCCGCCGGTGGAGATCGTCGGCCACTGGTACGACGCCACCCGGCTCGACTTCCGCCCGCGCGAGTACTGGGCGAAGGGCACCAAGGTCACCCTCAAGCTGCGGCTCAAGGACGTGGCCGGGGCCAAGGGCGTCTACGGCACGCAGTCCAAGGACGTCGGCTTCACCATCGGCCGCAGCCAGGTCTCCACCGCCGACCTGAAGGCCGACACCCTCACCGTCCGCACCGACGGGCGGGTCACCGCGACCTACCCGGTGATCGGCGGCGCGCCCGAACACCGCACCTGGGGCGGCAAACTGGTGATCTCCGAGCGCTACCAGCAGACCCGGATGAACTCCAGCACGGTCGGCCTGGGCAGCGAGTACGACATCCCGGACGTGCCGCACGCCCAGCGGCTGACCAGCTCGGGCACCTTCATCCACGGCAACTACTGGTCGCCCGCCGGGCAGTTCGGCAACGACAACACCAGCCACGGCTGCATCGCGCTGCAGGACGTCCAGGGCGGGAACGACCCGCGCACCGACGCCGCGGAGTTCTACGCGAGTTCGATGATCGGCGACGTGGTCGAGGTGGTGAATTCCGGCGACCGCACCGTCAACCCCGGCAACGGCCTGAACGGTTGGAACATGGCCTGGTCGGACTGGGTCGCCGGGAGCGCCGTCTGACGCGTGCACGGAGAGGGCACGGTTCGGACACGGAAGGTGGGGGGCCGGTGAGAGTGTCCTCAACGAATGGTAAAAATATCCGCGTGCGGGGGGACACGCCATTGTGCTGAGCTTGCCTCCGCGGCAGGGCCGACCGGGCCCGAACCGTCTCCAGGTAGCAGGAGCAAGCCATCAACACCGTCATCCGCCGCCGCACCGTCCGCGCGGGCATAGCCGTCACCACCGGAGCCGTCCTCCTCGGCGGCGGCCTCGCCGCCTGTGGCACCGTCGAGCAGTTGACCGCCGGTCAGAAGCTCGACAAGGCGTTCGACAAGCTCGGCGACGCCAAGACGGTCACGGTCGACCTCTCGCTCGACGCCAGCTCCTCGCAGCTGGTCGCGTTCGGCGAGGCGATCGACGACCCGATCGAGAAGCAGGCCGCCGACCTGCTCTCCGACCTCAAGCTCTCCGTGTCGGTCGGCTACGACAAGCCGCTCAAGGACGCCGGAGGCTTCACGTCCGGCTGCGCCGCCGGCGGGAGCGGTGGGAGCGCCAAGAACGAGGGCGTCACGCTCGGCTACGCGCTGAACAGCAAGAAGGACGGCAAGACCTACGCCGACTTCCGGCTGGTCGGCGACAAGGCGTACCTCAAGGTCGACGTGCGCGGCATCGCCCAGCTCGCGGGCGAGGACGGCTCGGAGTTCGAGTCCGGCCTCGACCAGCTGCCGCCCGAGGCCGCCCCG
Source organism: Kitasatospora sp. NPDC088783 (assembly GCF_044750705.1). Classification (NCBI taxonomy): domain Bacteria; kingdom Bacillati; phylum Actinomycetota; class Actinomycetes; order Kitasatosporales; family Streptomycetaceae; genus Kitasatospora; species Kitasatospora sp. NPDC088783. The sequence goes on along the minus strand of NZ_JBIVKJ010000003.1, from coordinate 478,044 downwards.
CTCAAGGACCTGGTCGGCGGCAAGTGGGTCTCGGTGGACGTCGCCAAGCTCCAGGAGCTGTCCCAGCAGGCGGCCGGCGGCGGCGCGGCCGGCAAGGGCGCCACCCCGAAGCCCTCGCCCAGCCTCGACCCGTCCGTGCTCAACGACTTCTGCGACTCGCTGAGCGACGCCCTCTCCGACAACGTCACGCTGGAGGACAAGGGCAAGAGCGCCGACGCCGACGATGTGATCCGGGTCTCCGCGCCCGCCCGCCCGCTGGTCGAGGCGCTGTACAAGTCGTTCACCGGCGTCGCCAAGAACATCCCCGGCTCCCCGGGGCTCCCGGCCGAGGGCGACTTCGCCGACGTCCCGGACCGCAAGCTCTCCGCCGACGTGCAGATCAAGGACGGCCGCCCGCAGGCGGTCACCTTCGACTTCGCCCAGCTCGTCGAGAAGTCCGACTGGTCGGCGCACCTGCCGCTGCGGATCGGCATCTCCACCGACGGCACCACCCAGGGCGCCCCGACCGGCGCCACTGAGATCGACCTCGGCCAGCTCCAGGAGATGTTCGCCTCGATGGCCGGCGGCTTCGAGGACGGCACCGACCCCGACGTCGACCTCGGCGGCGTCGACCTGGGCCCGGCCGCCCCGCTGACCGACGCGCAGTACGCCGAACTGGGCAAGCTCGGCATCGAGCGGAGCGTCGCCGAGTCGATGAACCACAGCGGCCTCAGCTTCGAGGAGATCAAGGAACTGGCCCCCGAGCTGACCTGATCCGCCGTCAGCACGCCGGTGCGGCACGGCCCGCCGCGGGAAGCCCCCGCGGCGGGCCGCCGCGCGTTCCGGGCCCCGGCCGCAGCGCGACGTCCGGAAGCCGCCGGACCGCGGCGGGCGCCGGGCGCAGGCTGGACGCATGGAAACCGCCACCGCAGCTCCGGACACCGCAGTTCCGGCCACCGCAGCTCCCGGCACCGCCCCGGCGCTCGACGTCCGTGCCGTCCCCGGGCCCGTGCTGGACGCGCTGCGCCGCACCGACGACGCCGGGCGCGCCCGGACGTCCGCCGTCACCGAGCAGGGCGGCGAACCGCTGCGCTGCTGCCTGACCAGGGCCAGGCCCGGTGAGCGGATCACCCTGCTGTCGTACGCGCCGCTGCTGCGCTGGGCCGCCGAGACCGGCTGCGACCCCGGGCCGTACCTGGAGACCGGCCCGGTGTTCGTGCACGCCGAGCCGTGCCCGGGTCACCCCGGCGGCTGGCCGGCGGGCTTCCACGGCGGGCCGCGGGTGCTGCGGGCCTACGCGGCGGACGGCCGGATCCTCGGCGGCCGACTCGGCGGACCGGCCGAACTCCCCTCGCTCGCGGCCGAACTGCTGGCCGACCCGGCGACCGCCGTACTGCACGTGCGGGCCGTCGAGTTCGGCTGCTTCCTGCACGAGGTGCGCCGCGGGTAGCCGTCGGGCGCCCGGCTTCGCGCATACGGCGCCCCCTGCCGGTCGCGCACCGCGCCCGTGCGGGCCCACGGCGTGGGGCCGGGCGGCCCGGACCTGCTCCGGACCTGCTCCGGACCGGCCACCGGCCACCGGCCACCGGCCACCGGCACGGGCCGTGGGCGGCGGGCCGTGGGCGACGGGCGGCGGGTCGTGGGCGGCGGGTCGGGGACACCACCCGCAGCGCCGGGTAGCCGATCGCGCCGCTCAGCAGCCACGGCTCCACCGGGCCCGGCTGGAACCGGTCCGACCCGGCGACCAGGGCCCGGCCGGAGCGGCGCGAACCGGCGCGCCCGGTGCGCTCGGTACGCCCGGTGGACACTCCGCGTCCCCCCGTGTCCCCCCGTGTCCTCCGTGTGTCGATCGGGCGTGCGGTCGGTCGATCGTGGCGGTACGACCCCTGGTGCTGCGGGACTTCGCCGGTCGCGGACCGCCGGTCCGGCGTCCGGGTCCGGCCTCCCGTCGCGGCACGCCCCGGGGAGCCCTCCCGTCGCACTAGGCTCGGGAGCATGACCGAGCACCAGCTTTCCCACGGCTTCGAGACACTCGCCATCCACGCGGGCCAGGAAGCGGACCCCCGGACCGGGGCAGTCGTGACGCCGATCTACCAGGTGTCCACCTACAAGCAGGACGGCGTCGGCGGACTGCGCGAGGGCTACGAGTACAGCCGCTCCGCCAACCCGACCCGCACCGCGCTGGAGGAGTGCCTGGCCGCGATCGAGGGCGGCGCGCGCGGCCTCGCCTTCGCCTCCGGGCTGGCCGCCGAGGACACCCTGCTGCGCACCCTGCTCAAGCCCGGCGACCACATCGTCATCCCCAACGACGCCTACGGCGGCACCTTCCGGCTGTTCGCCAAGGTGCTGACCCGCTGGGGCGTCGAGTTCTCCGTCGCCGACACCCACCACCCCGAGAAGGTGCGCGAGGCGATCCGTCCGACCACCCGCGCGGTGTGGGTGGAGACCCCGTCCAACCCGCTGCTCGGCATCACCGACCTCGCCGCGGTCGCCGAGATCGCGCACGCCGCCGGCGCCAGGCTGGTGGTCGACAACACCTTCGCCAGCCCCTACCTCCAGCAGCCGATCTCGTTCGGCGCGGACGTCGTGGTGCACTCCACCACCAAGTACATGGGCGGGCACTCCGACGTGGTCGGCGGCGCCCTGGTGGTCGCCGACGCGGGCCTGGCCGAGGAGGTCGCCTACCACCAGAACGCGATGGGCGCGGTGGCCGGGCCGTTCGACGCCTGGCTGGTGCTGCGCGGCATCAAGACGCTCGGCGTCCGGATGGACCGGCACTCGGAGAACGCCGAGAAGGTCGCCGAACTGCTGGCCGGGCACCCGAAGGTGAGCCAGGTGCTCTACCCGGGCCTGCCCGGCCACCCCGGGCACGACGTCGCCGCCAAGCAGATGAAGGCGTTCGGCGGCATGGTCTCGTTCCGGGTCGCGGGCGGCGAGCAGGCCGCCGTCGAGGTCTGCAACCGGGCCGAACTGTTCACCCTGGGCGAGTCGCTGGGCGGCGTCGAGTCGCTGATCGAGCACCCCGGCCGGATGACCCACGCCTCCGCGGCCGGCTCTCCGCTGGAAGTGCCCGCCGACCTGGTGCGCGTCTCGGTGGGCATCGAGTCCGCCGCCGACCTGCTCGCCGACCTGGAGCAGGCCCTCGGCTGACGGCCGGTCCGGCTCTCCGGCTCCCCGGTTCAACGGCGGTCCAGCAGGCCGTCGTTGAACCGGGCCAGCAGCGCGCAGAACACCGCCCGCTCGCGGGTCGTCCAGCCCGCCGTCAGCTCGGCGATCAACTCCCGCCGCCGCTCCCGCACCTGGGCCAGCCGACCGGCCCCCAGCGGCGTCAGCGCCAGCTGCACCGCGCGCCGGTCCGCCGGGTACGGAAGCCGCGCCACCAGGCGCTCCCGCAGCAGCGGCGCGGCCTGCCGGGTCACCGTCGAGGAGTCCACCCCGAGCGCCGCCGCCAGCGTCTTCACCTTGGCCGGTCCGGTGGCGGCGAGCTGCTCCAGCAGCAGGAACGCGGCCCGGTCCAGCTCCCCGGCGGCGCAGATCCGCCGGGCGAACACCGCGACCTGGTAGGGGAGTTGGCGGTCCGCGTCGGGGCGGTCCGGACGTTCGGGGCGGTCGGCGTGTTCGGCGCGGCCGGGACGTCCGGCGCGGCCGGGGCCGTCGGGATCGGAGGGTCCGTCGGACGGGGGCAGGGTCATCGCGGCTCACGGGGGGTGCGGGCGACTCGTCCCAGCAGCGTACGCGCGCCGGGCGACCGGCGGAACAGCGCGCGCCCTACGCTGGCCCCCATGCACAGGTGGCCGATCACGGTGGACGACGTCCGGGGCGCGCAGAAGATGCTGGCGGGGGTGGCCCGGGTCACCCCGATGCAGACCAGCCGCCACCTCTCCGGGACGGCCGGCACCCCCGTCCACCTCAAGTGCGAGAACCTGCAGCGCACCGGCTCGTTCAAGCTGCGCGGCGCGTACGTGCGGATCGCCGGGCTGTCCCCGGTCGAGCGGGCCGCCGGGGTGGTCGCGGCCAGCGCGGGCAACCACGCGCAGGGCGTCGCGCTGGCCGCCTCGCTGCTCGGGGTGCGCTCCACCGTCTTCATGCCGGTCGCCGCGCCGCTGCCGAAGGTCGCCGCCACCCGCGAGTACGGCGCCGAGGTCCGGCTGCACGGCGCCAACGTCGACCAGGCGCTGCGGGCCGCCCGGGAGTACGCCGAGGACACCGGCGCGGTCTTCATCCACCCCTTCGACCACTGGGACGTGATCACCGGCCAGGCCACCGTCGGCCTGGAGGTCCTGGAGCAGTGCCCCGAGGTGCGCACCGTGCTGGTCGGCACCGGCGGCGGCGGTCTGCTGGCGGGCGTGGCGATCGCGATCAAGGCGCTGCGCCCGGACGTCCGGGTGATCGGCGTGCAGGCCGCCGCCGCGGCGGCGTACCCGCTGTCACTGGCGGCCGGGCGCCCGGTCGCGCTGGAACGGTTCGCCACCATGGCGGACGGCATCATGGTCGGCCGCCCCGGGGACATCCCGTTCGAGGTGGTGGAGGCCCTCGCGGACGGGGTGCTGACGGTCTCCGAGGACGCGCTCTCCCGGGCCCTGCTGGTCGGCCTGGAACGGCTCAAGCTGGTGGTCGAACCCGCCGGGGCGGCACCGATCGCCGCGCTGATGGCCGAGCCCGGGCGGTTCGAGGGCCCGGTGGTGGCGGTGCTCTCCGGCGGCAACATCGACCCGCAGCTGATGCAGCGGGTGCTCCGGCACGGCCTGGCCGCGGCGGGCCGCTACCTGTCGCTGCGGGTCCGGCTGACCGACAAGCCGGGCGCGCTGGCCGACCTGCTGGGCGTGCTGACCCGGATGGACGCCAACGTGCTGGACGTCGCGCACGTCCGGATCGACCCGCAGCTGGGCCTGACCGAGGTCGAGGTGGACCTGCACCTGGAGACCAAGGGGCCCGAGCACTGCGCGGCGGTGATCGGCGAGCTGCGCGCGGACGGGTACGTGGTCAGCCGCTGAGGCCCGCTGCGGCCCACCCGGGCCCGCCCAGGCCCGCCGGGGCCCTCTGGTGGGGCCGCCGGGGCCCAGGGGCAGCAGGTGGGCCCGGGTTGTCAGTGGTGGCTGGGAGGCTGTGACCCGCCTCACCTGCGGCGCTTGACGCGATATATCGCGAGTGACAGCATCTTGCGATGTATCGCGAGCTTCGCCGTCGGCGGGCCCGGGTACCGAACCGGATGATTTCCCCACAGAACCGACTCGCATCAGGAGATGAGGCAGGCCCATGGCGGCAGCCATCGAAGCCGAGAACCTGGTCAAGACCTTCGGTGACGTCCGCGCCCTGGACGGCGTGAGCCTGGACGTGCCCGAGGGCACCGTGCTCGGGCTGCTCGGACCGAACGGCGCGGGCAAGACCACCACCGTGCGCGTCCTGACCACCCTGCTCCAACCCGACTCAGGCCGGGCCACCGTCGCCGGGGTCGACGTGCTCAAGCACCCCAACAAGGTGCGCAGCCTGATCGGCCTGTCCGGCCAGTACGCCGCCGTCGACGAGTACCTCACCGGCCGGGAGAACCTCCAGATGGTCGGCGAGCTCTACCAGATGAGCGCCCGCGACGCGAAGCGGCGGGCCCTCGAACTGCTGGAGTGGTTCAACCTCTCCTCGGCCGCCGACCGCACCGCCAAGACCTACTCCGGCGGCATGCGCCGCCGCCTCGACCTGGCCGCCGCCCTGGTGGTCCGGCCCCCGGTGATGTTCCTGGACGAGCCCACCACCGGCCTCGACCCGCGCAACCGGCTCGCCCTGTGGGAGGTCATCGAGACCCTGGTCGAGCAGGGCACCACCCTGCTGCTCACCACCCAGTACCTGGAGGAGGCCGACCGCCTCGCCCACGACATCGCGGTGGTCGACCACGGCAAGGTGATCGCCCGCGGCACCGCCGACCAGCTCAAGGCCCAGATCGGCGGCGAACGCATCGAGGTGGTCGTCCGCGCCGCCGACCTCGTCCCCGAGGCGGTCGCCGCGCTCACCCCGTACGCCAAGGGCGAGCCGACGGTGGAGCGCAACACCCGCCGGATCACCGTCCCGGTCAGCGGCGGCGCCCGGGTGCTGGCCGACGCCATCCGCGAACTGGACGCCCACTCCATCGAGATCGACGACATCGGCCTGCGCCGCCCGACCCTGGACGACGTCTTCCTCTCCCTCACCGGCCACGCCACCGAGGACGGGACGGGCGAGGACGAGGGCGGCACGCCCGCCGCGTCCGCCGGGAAGGGCCGCCGCGGCCAGCGAGAGGACGCCTGAGATGACACTCGCCAGCACCGACGGCGCCATCGGCGGCGCCCCCGTCGCCCCGCGCCGCGGCGTCGCCGCCACCGCCCACGACTCCTGGGTGGTCGCCAAGCGGAACCTGCGCCGGATGACCAGGATCCCCGAGATCGTCGTCTTCGGGCTGATGCAGCCCGTCATGTTCGTGCTGCTGTTCTCGTACGTCATGGGCGGCGCGATCGCGATCCCCGGCGCCCCGCCCGGCCACGACGTGTACATCGAGTACCTGATGGCGGGCATCTTCGCCCAGACCGTCACCTTCGCGGTGGCCGGCGCCTCGGCCGGCATCGCGGAGGACATGACCAAGGGCCTGGTCGACCGCTTCCGCTCGCTGCCGATGGCCCGGGCCGCCGTGCTCACCGGCCGCACCCTGGCCGACCTGGTGCAGACCGCGTTCATCCTGGTCGTGCTGGCGCTGGTCGCGCTGCTGGTCGGCTGGCGGATCCACCACGGCGTGCTGGACATGCTCGCCGCGTTCGGCCTGCTGCTGCTGCTCGGCTACGCCTTCTCCTGGATCGGCGCGCTGATCGGCCTGTCGGTGCGCAGCCCCGAGGCGGCCACCTCGGCCGGTCTGATCTGGCTGTTCCCGCTGACCTTCGTCTCCAACGCGTTCGTGCCGGTCAGCTCGATGCCGAGCTGGCTCCAGCCGGTCGCCTACTGGAACCCGTTCTCCGCCACCGTGCAGGCCTGCCGCAGCCTGTTCGGCAACCAGCTCGGCCCGGTGCCGGACTCCTGGCCGATGCAGCACGCCGCGCTGGTCTCGGTGGTCTGGTCGCTGCTGATCACGGCGGTGTTCTCCTGGCTGGCGGTGCGCAAGTACCGCCGCGCGGCCGGCTGAGGAACGCCGCACCGGGCGGCTGAGGACCGCGGTGCCGGACGTGCCGGCCCCGGACGTGCCGGCCCCGGACGCGCCGGCCCCGGACGCGGAACGGCCGCTCCCCCCACCCGGGGGAGCGGCCGTTCGACGCGGGGCGTCCGGTCAGCCGGAGAAGGGCTTGGCGTCGATGATCTTCACGCTGGCCTTCTTGCCGTTCGGCAGCTCGTACTGGGCGTCCTCGCCCACCGACTTGCCGATGATGCCCCGGCCCAGCGGCGACTGCGGCGAGTAGACGTCGATGTCGCCGTCGGTGACCTCGCGGGAGGCCAGCAGGAACTCCATGGTGTCGTCGAGGTCGCCGTCGAAGGCGACCTTCACCAGCATGCCCGGGGCCACCACGCCCGAGTCGGCCGGCGCCTCGCCGACCTTGGCCCGCTCCAGCAGCTGGGTCAGCTGGCGGATCCGCGCCTCGGTCTTGCCCTGCTCGTCCTTGGCCGCGTGGTAGCCCGCGTTCTCCTTGAGGTCGCCCTCCTCGCGCGCGGCCTCGATCTTCTGGGCGATCTCGATGCGCCAGGGCCCGGTCAGGTGGTCAAGCTCGGCCTTGAGCTTGTTGTAGTGGTCCTGAGTGAGCCAGGTCACGTCATCGTTGGTCTGGGTCACAGGAGTGCTCCTCGTCGGTGCTGGCGCCGCCCCGGGGGTGGACCGGCGGCGGTGTGGTCGATTTTCTGGGCAGATGCAAAGCAACGCCCGCTTCCGTGCCGATCGGCGCGGAAGGGGCGAAACCACGAGCCTAACAAGTTCCCGGCCTGGACGGGAGGTCTCCGAGCGGCCGGCCCCCCGGGGCCGGCGGCCGATCGGGCGGTGGGCGGGTACGGGCCGGGTGCCGGGCGGGTGCCGGGCGGGTACGGGCCGGGCGCTGGGCGGGTGCGGGTCGGGGGAGCCCCGGCGGCGGGCGGTCGGAGAACGCGGTGGCATCCGCGCGCGGCGGTGCCTCCGAAAGGGTGAGCGAGCGGGCGGGGCGGGGCGTTACTTCTTGTCGGGGGTGCAGCCGAGCAGCTCCGCAGTGGTGCCGCGGGCCGTGGTGCGCAGCGTGACCACCTCGTCGTAGGCGGTGCCCGCGGCCGGGACCGGGAAGTCCGACTGGCCGACCACCGCGCCGTCCGCGCCCTGCGAGCGGACCGTGCAGACGCCCGCGGTGCCGTCGCTCTTGCGCACCGAGAGCTGCAGTTGCAGCTCGGTGTCCGACACCGGCTGGAAGGTGGGCACCGTACCGTTCAGCCGGGTCTCCCGCAGCAGGTACGAGCCGCCCAGCCAGGCGATCAGCCCGAGGAACAGCACCCCGCACACCACCGCGGCGATCCGCAGCCTGCGGTCGGCGGCCCGGTCGTCGGACCGGCTGTAGCGGCCGGCCGGCGGTGCGGCCGGGGACGCCGCCGGCGTCGTGGGCGTAGGGCTGTGGTCCATGGCGGGGCTCGGTCCTTTCGCGGAGGCGGTTCGTCCTTCGGTGGGAATGGACGGGCCCTCCAGTCCGTCACTATAGGAGGGGCACGTCCGCGCCGGAGGCGGCGGGGGAGCCGACCCGACGAAGCGGACATACCTGTACCTGAAGGGGACCAGGCGTTGAGCGAGCAGTTGCGTTTGATGGCGGTGCACGCGCACCCGGACGACGAGTCCAGCAAGGGCGCCGCCACCATGGCGATGTACGTGTCGCAGGGGGTGGAGGTCCTGGTCGCCACGTGCACCGGAGGGGAGCGGGGATCGATCCTCAACCCCAAGCTCCAGGGCGACCCGTGGGTCGAGGAGAACATCCACGAGGTCCGCCGCAAGGAGATGGACGCCGCCCGGGAGATCCTCGGCGTCCAGCAGGCGTGGCTCGGCTACGTCGACTCCGGCCTCCCCGAGGGCGACCCGCTGCCCCCGCTGCCGGAGGGCTGCTTCGCCCTGGAGGACGTCGACGTGGCGGCCGGGGCCCTGGTCAAGCTGATCCGCGAGTTCCGCCCGCACGTGATCACCACGTACGACGAGAACGGCGGCTACCCGCACCCCGACCACATCATGACCCACAAGATCACCATGGTGGCCTTCGACGCCGCCGGCGATCCCGCGGCCTACCCCGAGGCCGGCGAGCCCTGGCAGCCGTCCAAGCTCTACTACAACCACGGCTTCCCGATGGGCCGGATCCGCGCCCTGCACGCCTACCTCAGCGCCAACGGCCACGAGTCCCCCTACGGCGAGTGGATCGAGGGCTGGGAGAAGTCCGGCCGGGCCGAGCGGGAGATCACCACCCAGGTCGCGTGCGGCGACTTCTTCGAGATCCGCGACAAGGCCCTGATCGCCCACGCCACCCAGATCGACCCCGACGGTCCCTGGTTCCGCGTCCCGCTCGACATCCAGCGCGAGGTCTGGCCCACCGAGGACTACGAACTCGCCAAGTCCCTGGTCGACACCGACCTCCCCGAGACCGACCTCTTCGCGGGCCTGCGCAAGTAACCGCACCCCGCCACGCCCGTACCACCCCCCGGTGACCCGGCCGCCCTAAGGCCGGGTCACCATGGAGGAATGAGCACCCCCGTGAACCCCGTCCAGCTCGCCACCGCCCTGGCCCTCGACGAAACCAAGGTCACCCCCGGCCTCCTCGGCTTCGTCGTCTTCGCGGTCCTCGGCATCGCCACCTGGTTCCTCCTGAAGTCGATGAACGCCCAGTTCAAGAAGATCGACTTCACCGAGCAGCCCGACCCCAAGGACGACTGACCTCCGGGGCCCCGCTCCCTCGCACCGAGGCCCGACCCACCCCGGAGCGAGCGCCGTCGCTTCGAGAACGTGCCGCTGACCGCTTCTCGGCGTCATCGCGCGGCGCGGGTCGATCGGGCCGGCCGGGCCGTCCTGGACCGATGGGCCGGCAAGGGACGGCGGTGGCGGTGGGTTCCGCCCCGGGGCGTTCGCGGATGGACCGAAGATCAGCGCACCCTCGTCGCCACTTGCAACGGACCGGGTTCGAGACCATGGCCCCATATCCTGAGAGACGACAGGAAGGAGCCGTTGATGAGCGTCGAAGCGGTCATGCACACCGAGTTCCCCGCGGGGCACGTGGTCTTCTTCGGTACCGATGGGAAGGTGATCATGACCCCCCAGAGCTTCGAGCACTCCAGCACCATCAAGTCGATGCAGATCGATTCGCTCTCGCTCGGCCGTCATGCGAAGACCGCGTCCGACGTGTACATCGACTTCCCGGCCGACGAGAACTCGGCCCCGGACTTCGCGATCCTGCGGGAGGACGCGCAGCGGCAGGGCAAGCGGTACGGCTTCGAGGACGTGCTGCTGATCGCCGAAGTGGTCTCGGTTTCCTCCGCGCGCAAGGACTACGACGACTGCACCGCGAAGTACGGCCGCTACGGCATCCCGGTGTACGCGGTGGTGGACCCGTACGCCGCAGAGGTCGTGGTCCACACTCAGCCCACCGGCGACGGCTACATTGCGGCGCACACGCACAAGTACGGCTCGGGCAAGCTGCCCATCGAGCTGGCCGACGGACGTACTTACCTCCTTGACCTGGACGAGTTGCCCCGGCCCGAGGCCGAGGCCCGCTGACCGCACCGCCCGGCTCATCTTCTGAGACTGTCGACCTTCATTGGTTCACGCTTCGGTGTCGTACGGTGCGCAACAGCCCCTGGCTCCATCGTCGGCGTTGGTGGTCCGAGCCCGCCGCATGGCGACTCCTCGCTTCCGACCCGGGCGACGCCCTGGTCCTGGCGGACATCCTGCGCACCGACACGCACGCCCACCGGTCCCTGCTCGACGACAGTGACCCGGCCCGCGCCGTCGCCGTCCTCGCCCGAGCCCAGCAGGCCGCGGTGTGGCACCCCGCTGGCCGACCCGGTCGGCGCTCTCGATCGGCGACACCCGCTCCTCCGGGCTGTGCCGAGCCGAGCGATACGTACTGAAGCAGTACCGCTTCGCCATCCGTGCGGCGCTGACCGCTGCCGAGCTCGAACCGATCCACGAAGCACAGGAGTACCTGTACTTCCCCTTCGCCTCCCGCGGCTCGGGCCCGCTCGCCGACGGCCTCCCGCCGACGGCCGAAACTCCGCCCACGCGGTGGCAGCTTGAGCACGGCCTGGAACTGAGCTGGTACGAGAGCTGGTGGCGGGACAACCGGAAGGGCTGGGCCCACGACCCCCTCGACATCTGGTCCGGGGCGGATTGGGAGCGGCACGAGCTTCTGCCGCTGCCGCTGTTCGCCCATCCCGAGGACATCGTCGACGTTGTGCGGCGGCTGCTCGAAGGGAGCCGCTCCATCGCCCCCGCACCCGGGAGTGGGAGCATGCGGACGCGCTGACCACGCTCTGGGGCCAGGTCGAGGCTCTGGAACGAGCCAATCGGGAGGAGTGGGGCGAGGAGGCGATGTCAGAAGCGGCAAGGCGGGACGTACCCATCCTCCTCTCGGTGGGTTACGCGGTGTGCCACTGGTGCCAATGACTCAACACAACCAGGTAGTTCTGACCTGGCATGTTCTCGAGCAGTACTGAGGTGGGCGCGCGTAGTGAGGGAGACGGGCGGTACGGGGCGTTGTGTCACTCCAAGCGGAGGAACAGCGGGCCTCCCACGTTGTAGCGTGGTACCGGCCCAACGCACGGAGGAGAAGTGACCGCACAGCCGGAGCACCACGCCGAAGCGCTGATTCCGCGCCCGGAGCGGACCATCACCGCCCTCAAGGCTGCCCTTGCCGTCGTAGCCTCGGACCGCTTGCTGGAGATGCAGACCGAGCAGGCCGAAGCGATCACCAAAGCCATCGACTCCGACACCCTTGATCCTCTTCGGGGGTTCCTCCTGCGATGGGCTGTCGTGGTCGAGATCGAACGGCATCCGGAGACAGCCTCCAGGCTCCGCCGAGCCGAGTACCTCATGCAGGTGGCGGAGGATCCTGATGAATCCCGGCGTTCTGCCCTCACCGCTGCCGAGATCATCCGAGCCGCCTACCGAGTTCTGGGCGCATGACGTGGTCCTGGGAGTACCTCCCCAGTGAGGAGTACGTGATCAGCGGAGCGGCGCTGGCCTTCGTCGCCGAAGTCGAGAAGAAGGCTGACGAGCTGGTCCGAGCCGCGGAAGCCCTCTACCTCGACGGGACCACGTATCGGGGTGAGAACCCCAAGAGTAAGACAGCCGACGTTCCCGGCGGCATGTTCGAGTACCTGACCGTCGTGCGACACGAGCAGATCTACATCGTCCAGGTCACATACCTATAGGTCGTAAGGATGGACCGTCCGTGCTGCTGCGAGTGGAGGTATCGGCCTACGACGCACCCTGTGAGCGGTGCTCATTCTCATTTTGGTGGGTATTCGCGCTGCTGCCTTCCCACCGGCCGAGCGGCGACGAATTCACGTCCACGGACTTTCCCGAAGCCGTTGAGATGGCTCGCACCATCCTGTCGGTGTCCGGCAGCGAAACCGGTCTCCGTGAGCAGCTGAGGGACCGGCTGGCATGGCAGCGGGGCCGCAGCTTCAATCCGAACCGGTGTGACGCGTGTGGGTATCAGGCAGATTGGCATGCTTTCGAGAAGGTCCTCGACCGAGTCATGTACGGAGGCTGGATCCACGTGGCTGAGGGCCGTGTGCCCGTGGCCCAGTGGCGATCGATCAGAGGTGGGGGACAAGGCGTTTTCTGGCCGCATTGCTGATCGCGCCCGTGCGCACCCCTCGTCGTAGTGGCGTGTGGTGATTTGTATAAAAAGCGCACACGTGGAGCGGCCGGCGTAGGATGATTTCCGCGCATGGCGTTGTCGTATCCAGGTGGGCCAGGTGGGGGAACATTGGCGCAGTGGATGGAGCAGTTGATCCAGGCCGTGGACGAGGTGCTGGCCGGCGAGGGCCGTTCCGGTGGCCGTGCGGAGTCTCCCAGGCACACGAAGGTCGGGGACGTCCACTATCTGGAGGACGGCTGGTACGGACTTCCCACCTATGCGAGCCGGATCGACCCCGACGACCTCCAGGACATGCGGCTGGCCACTGGGGCCGGGCCCGACGATCAGCGGGGGCGGTCCTTCACCGTACTCGGCTGGCGAGTCGAGTCGGAGCGGGTGCGACTCCAGGTGGCGACCCACGCACCCCGGAGCGGAATGTCGTTGTGGGCGGTGCGGCGACCGCCCGACTTCCTGGTGCGCTCGCTGCGCGAGGCGTTGGCGGCCCTACCGGTCAACGGACTCACGGAGCGACTGATCGGGGGCCGGATCGACGCGGTCGCACCGTCGGATGCCTCGGCCTGCGACGGTGTGCTGAAGGACGGCCAGGCACAGGCGTACCTGGCCTGCACCTCGCCAGGCCTGCGGTTGGTCTGGGGACCACCTGGGACTGGTAAGACGACTGTGCTGACCCGGGCGTTGAGCGACCTGGCTCTGCGGGGCAAGCGGGTTCTGCTGGTTTCCGGCACCAACGTGGCGGTGGACAACGCATTGGAGGGGGTGCTCAAGGATCGCTCCTCGCTGCCACCTGGTCTGATGGTCCGAGTCGGTTCTCCCGCGCTCCGCCACGTGGCCGAGGACCCGCGCGTCTCGCTACCCCTGCTGGTGCGCGCCAAGGTGGTGGAAGCCGAGCGAGCGGTGGAAGGCGTCGCCGAGCAACTCGCTGCCCTGGCAGGCGAACCCGAGCTGGCCGAACTGCGCGATACGGAGGCCCGACTCTCCGGCTTTGATCCCGACACGTACGAGCGAGCAAAGGGACGCCTTGCCCACGGCCGCCTGGTGGAGCGCCTCGCCACCGAACTGGAGGCGGCCGAAATGGGCGAGGCCGGCGCCCGATCCCGGAGTGAGCAGGCTGCCGTCGAGCACCGGGAGGCGCTGAGGCGCTGGGAAAGTTGGGCACCTCAACGGGCTCTGCTGGAACAGGTGGCGCAGTGGCGGGCCGAGATCGGGAAGGGCGAGCAGAGCCAGCAGCAATTGAGGGCGGCCCTGCTCGACGCCGAAGCCGCTCTTGCCGCTCTGGACACGGAGCAACGCGAACTCGACGGACGAAGTCGCTTGCGGGGCAGGCGGCGGCGTGCCGAGATCCAGCGCGAACGAGCCGAGCAGAGCCGACGCCGTGACGCCCTCCACCAGCGGGTCGTCCAAGCCGCCGAGACCTACGCCGCCCACCACGACGTGCTGCGCCGCCACATCGCTCAGGCACGGGCGGCGGCCCATCCTGTCGATGACACCGCGCTGCGCCTGCAACTGGCGTTGGTCGATTCGACCGCTGCCGACCAGGCCGAGGTGAACCAAGAGCTCGCTCTCGCCCGGCGGACGGCGCGGACCGCCGGACACCTGCTGCGTGCAGCCCAGCAGGATCACCACCCTCAGCCCGGGGACGCCGATCTGGTGGCCGTCTCCGACAACGCTGGCCTTCCCCAGCTGACTGTCCGGCTTCGGGAACTGCAGGCCTCCTGCGCTGGACTGCTGGCCAGACAAGGTGAGCTGGAGCGCGAACACGAGCGGCTCGTGCGGGAGTTGGCACGCCGACGCTCCCAAGCCGAGCCCGAGCTGATCCGCGGTGCGAACGTGGTCGCCACCACGCTCGCTCGGCTCCGGCTCAACCGAACCGTGGCCGAAGGGCCATATGACGTTGTCCTGGTCGATGAGGCCGGGGCCGCGCTGCTGCCCGAACTGATCGTCGCGGTCGCCAAGGCCCAGGAAACCGTCGTCCTGTTCGGCGATTTCTGCCAGCTCGGCCCGGTCATGCCCAAGCGCGTGCCGAAGCAGCCAGAGCTGGAGCGGTGGATTCGCACGGACTGCTTCGAGCTGGTGGGCATCCGCACGCCCGCCGACGCGTTGGCGCACCCTGGCTGCGCGGCGCTGCTCACCACGCACCGGTTCGGACCCGACACCACCGATCTGGTCAACCGGATCGTCTACGGCGGCATGCTCAGGTCGGCCCGCCCGGTGCGGGACCGGGCTCTCGACCCGGAGATCATCCTGGTCACGACCGATGGGCTCGGCGAGGAAGACGACGGAATCGCTTCCGCGAGGCGGGTGCCGGGTGAGAAGGGCCGCTGGTGGGTGGCCGGCAGTCTGCTGGCCACCGCGCTGGCCGAGCGCCACCACGATGAGGGCGAGAGCGTCGGCATCGTCACGCCGTACAAACTGCAGGCCCAAGTGACGCACGACTGGCTCCACGACCAGGGTCGCCTCTTCCGGACCCCCGAGGTGGAGGTGGGTACCGCGCACCGGTTCCAGGGCCGGGAGTTCGACGTGGTCATCCTTGATCTGGTGGAGGACGGTGTACTTGCGGGATGGGCAGCTGTCGGTGACTTCAAGGACGCGCGGTCGTACCCGAGGGACGGGGCCAGACTCTTCAACGTGGGTGCGACGCGGGCTCGTCAGCGTGTCTACGTGCTCGCGGCCTGGGACGCCGTCGCCAGAGCGGCGAACGGGACGGTCCTGGCCCAGCTACGGGACATGGCAAGAACGGAGCCCGAGGCACTGGTTCGCGGAGTCCGTTCCGATCAGCTCCTCGGCCTGCCGGCTGCTGAGTCGCCGGGGTTGAACTCACTGCAGCAGGAGATCTGGCGGGCCTTCGAAGGCCACGTTCGGTACACCGCCATTCACGACGAGGACACTTACTACCCCGACGCCCTTGACGCCATTGACCAGGCCCGCCACAGCATTTGGCTCTGGTCACCTTGGTACACCAAGCGGATGTGGGAGGTGCTCCCACACCTTCACGACGCACGCCGCCGCGGTGTGCGGATCCACCTCTTCGTCACTAACCAGAGCGACAGCCTGCTGCAGGGCCAACTGGCGAAGCCGGACACCGCGGCCGACGCCGCCCGCCGACTGCCGGAACTCAAGGCGGTGGCCGACACGGTGGTGGAGATCAAGGACATGCACCAGAAGATCCTGGTGATCGACGAGCAACTCTGTTTCCTCGGTAGCCTCAACACCTTGTCCCACGCGCCCGGCGGGCAGGGTCGGCGCGAGATCATGGTTCCGTTCCGGGGGCGCCGCTTCGCTCGTCACATCCTCGACCACGAGAACGCCGAACTCTTGCTCCACCCACCCGTCTGCCCCGACCACGGAGACCAGGCTGAGCTGCGCAAGTACACGATCCCGTCCAAGCAGCGCCCCGCAAGGTCATCGCATACGGCCAACCACCCGGCCCAGCGCTACTTCGTCTGGGCCTGTCCCACACGCATTGCCGTGACCAAACCCGACGGCACCGCCGGCACCGTCGGCTGCAACAGACGCAAGGCTCTGCGCCCGGAGGAGACCGAATACCTCGGAAAGCAGCCATCGCTGTAGCCGACAGGCTCGTGCTCGCCCTCGGCAGGCCCTGTATCCGGACACGCCGTCCGGGGCTGTAGCGCCCGTCGTCTGTCGGCCGACGGCCTTCCCCCTTCGGGCTTCGGGAAGAAGGCTCTCATCGGGAGGCTCCTGGACTGGCATCGCCCGGACGGTCGATCCGAGGCACGCCGTCAGGGGAGTAGCCGACCGCAACGACGTTGGTCGGACCGACCCATTCCTCCATGGTCTTGAGAGCTTCCTCGGGGGAACTCCGAGTAGGCCTCTGTGGAGAAGTCCTCTACACGGAGCCTGATGTCGCCAGGACGGAGGAACCTGCTCAGCACCTCCGCCAGTGACGTCTTCCCGGTGTTGTTCCGACCCACACAGACTGTGACGTCCTTGTCGAAGGCGATGCTGACGTCCCGCAGAAAACGGAAGTTCTTGACGTCCGTCCTCGTGACCCTGGGCGGGTGCACCTTCGGTACGGTCTGTGGCTGTTCGGAAGACTCTGGCTGACTTGCGCTCACGATCGCTCCTGTCAGGGCGCGCACTTGGGCCAAGACAGTAGCCTCGTAGCGACCGCCGTGTGACCCTTCGGGACGATTGCCCAGCCCTGACTGGCTTGCAGAGCGGCCTGCCTGACAGCCTCATGGCACGGGCCGGCTGCGGCTGGTACCCGCGTCACGCGTGTCGCGATGCCTGGGTGGCGGCGGGTCGATCGATGCTCTGAAGCTGGGCTGTTGTGAAGCGTCGACACAGGCTGTGGCGGGCAGATCCTCGGCGTGTTGGCCAATCGGTCCGCGCGGCGGGCTGGAGGGCTGGGATACTTCCCCCATGGTGAATCGACTGGTGCATGCCCAGTCCCCCTATCTCCAGCAACACGCCACCAATCCTGTGGACTGGTGGGAGTGGGGCGAGGAGGCGATGTCAGAAGCGGCAAGGCGGGACGTACCCATCCTCCTCTCGGTGGGGTACGCGGCGTGCCACTGGTGTCACGTGATGGCGCACGAGTCGTTCGAGGACGAGGCGACGGCGGCGTACCTGAACGAGCGGTTCGTGGCGGTGAAGGTCGACCGGGAGGAGCGGCCGGACGTCGACGCGGTGTACATGGAGGCGGTGCAGGCGGCGACGGGGCAGGGCGGGTGGCCGATGACGGTGTTCCTGACGCCGGGGAAGGAGCCGTTCTACTTCGGGACGTACTTCCCGCCGGAGCCGCGGCACGGGATGCCCTCGTTCCGGCAGGTGCTGGAGGGGGTGGACAAGGCGTGGACGGGGCGGCGGGACGAGGTCGGGGAGGTGGCCGGGCGGATCAGTCGGGACCTGGCGGAGCGGGCCTCGGTGTACGCGGTGGGCAGCGGGGTGGCGCGGGTGCCCGGGGAGGGGGAACTGCACCAGGCGGTGGTGGAGTTGGCGCGGTCGTTCGACGAGCGGCGGGGCGGGTTCGGCGGGGCGCCGAAGTTCCCGCCGTCGATGGTGCTGGAGTTCCTGCTGCGGCACCACGCGCGGACCGGGTCCGAGGCGGCGCTGCAGATGGTGGAGCGCAGCTGCGAGGCGATGGCGCGCGGCGGGATCTACGACCAGTTGGGCGGCGGGTTCGCCCGGTACGCGGTGGACGCGACCTGGACGGTGCCGCACTTCGAGAAGATGCTGTACGACAACGCGCTGCTGCTGCGGGTCTACCTGCACCTGTGGCGGGCCACCGGCGAGCCGCGGGCCCGCCGGGTCGTGCTGGAGACCGCCGACTTCCTGCTGCGTGAACTGCGCACCCCCGAGGGCGGGTTCGCCTCCGCGCTGGACGCCGACTCGCTGGACGCGGCGAGCGGGAAGACCGCCGAGGGCGCGTACTACGCGTGGACGCCGGAGCAGCTGGAGCAGGTGCTGGGCGAGGCGGACGCCGCCCTCGCGGTGGAGCTGTTCGACGTCACCGGGACGTTCGAGCACGGCAGTTCGGTGCTCCAGCTGCTCAGGGACCCGGAGGACGGGGAGAAGTACGGGGAGATCCGGGCGAAGCTGTTCGAGGCCCGGGCGCGGCGCCCCGCCCCCGCGCGGGACGACAAGGTGGTGGCGGCCTGGAACGGCCTGGCGATCGCCGCGCTCGCCGAGGCCGGCGCGCTGCTGGAGCGCCCGGACCTGGTCGAGGCCGCCGAGCGGGCCGCCGACCTGCTGATCGCCGTCCACCTCACGTCCGAGGGGCGGCTGCTGCGCACCTCGCGGGACGGCCGGGCCGGGGCCAACGCGGGCGTGCTGGAGGACTACGCGGACACCGCCGAGGGCTTCCTCGCGCTGTACGCGGTCACCGGCGAGACGTCCTGGCTGCAACTCGCCGGGGAACTCCTCGACCTGGTGCTGCTGCACTTCACCGACGAGGCGTCCGGCGCGCTGTACGACACCGCCGACGACGCCGAGCGGCTGATCCGCCGCCCGCAGGACCCCACCGACAACGCCACCCCGTCCGGCTGGACCGCCGCGGCCGGCGCCCTGCTCACGTACGCCGCGTACACCGGTTCGGCCCGCCACCGCACCGCCGCCGAACGGGCGTTGGGCATCGTCTCCACGCTCGGCACCCGCGCCCCCCGGTTCACCGGCTGGGGCCTCGCCGTCGCGGAGGCGCTGCTCGACGGCCCGCGCGAGGTCGCCGTGGTCGGCCCCGCCGGCGACCCCGGCCGGGCCGCGCTGCACCTGGCCGCGCTGCGCTCCACCGCGCCCGGCGCGGCCGTCGCGGTCGGCGAACCCGGCGACACCGAGGTGCCGCTGCTCGCCGACCGCCCGCTGCTGGACGGCCGGGCCGCCGCGTACGTGTGCCGGCACTTCGCCTGCGAGCGCCCGACTGCGGAGGTCGCCGAGCTGGAGGAGCGGCTGCGCGGCTGAGGCCGGGGAGGGGGTGTCAACTCCCGTACGGGCTGTGCATGGTGAGGAAGTGGACGGTCAGGTCCTCGGCCAGGTAGTCCATCCGGCGCTCCTGGAACGCGCGCAGGTGCGGGAGCGCCAGGTGGGCCGCCAGGTCGGCCTCGGTGCGCCAGGCCTCGTAGAAGACGAACACGCCGGGCTCGTCCCGCTTCTCGTGGAAGTGGTACTCCAGGCAGCCCTCCTCGGCGCGGGTCGGCTCGACGAAGGAGAGCAGCAACTCCCGCAGCTCGTCGACGCGTTCGGGCTTCGGGCGGGCGGTGCCGACCAGGGTGAAGGGCTGCGCCACGGGGATCCTCCGAAAGGTGGAAGGTAGAAGACGGAAGGCGGGAGGCGGGAGGCGGGAGGTGGGAGGTGGGAGGTGGGAGGTAAGAGATTTTTCGTACCTGGGGGACGCTAGCGGGCGGGAGAGGTACGATGCAAGCCTTACCTGGAAGGTGGTGGACGGTGCCCGACCGCGAGGGACACCCGGAGACGGACGAGATCGAACTCGGCGCGGTGCTGTCCGCGCTGGCCGACCCGCTGCGGCGGCGCGTCGTCCGCGAACTCGCCCTCGCCCCCGCCGACACCGCCCGCACCTGCAGTTCCTTCGCCCTCCCGGTCAGCAAGGCCACCGTCACCCACCACTTCCGCGCCCTGCGCGAGGCCGGCCTGATCCGCCAGGTCGACCGGGGCAACAGCCGCGCCGCGACCCTGCGCCGCACCGACCTCGAACAGCGCTTCCCCGGGCTGCTCGCGCTGCTCACCGCTGAGGGGGAGACCGCCGGGCGGGACGAAAAGCGGGACGGGAAGCGGGGCGAAAAGCGGGACGGGAACGGCGGATAGCGGATAAGCGATGGCCGTGGGCGGCGGCACCGGGAGAGGATGCGGCATGGGCTGGACACTCACCACGTCACTGGACGAATTCCGCGCCGCGGCCGGGGCGTTCCTCGCGGCCGATCCCGCCGAGAACACCGTGCTGCTCACCATCCTCGACCGCGTCGACCGGGACGGCCCGCACGTCTACGGCGAAGCCGCGCCGCGCTACGGCTGGTGGCGGGAGCCGGACGGCACCGTCACCGGCGCCACCCTGCGCACCCCGCCGTACGGGCAGCGCCTCGGGCGGATGGGCACCGCCGCCGCCGAGGAACTCGCCCGACTGCTCGCGGCCGGCGACGAGCGGCCGGACGACGCGGGCGGCGGGCGCGAGACGGTGTTCGCCTTCGCCCGCGAGCTGGAGCGGCTCACCGGCCGCGGCTGGGCCGTCGGCTCCAACGAACGGCTGTACCGGCTGGGCGAGTTGACGCCCCCGCCCGCTCCGCCGGCCGGTCGGGCCCGGCTCGCCGCCCCGGCGGAGCGGGAGCTGGTCGCCCGGTGGCTCGCCGCGTTCGCCGCCGAGGCCGGGGTGAACGTCCCCGGTGACGTGCAGGCCGACGCCGACCAGCGGATCGCGGTCGGCGCCCTGCTGGTCTGGGAGGACGCCGACGCCCACGTCACCTCCCTCGCCGGAGCCAGCCCGGCCGTCGCCGGGATGTCCCGGATCGGCCCGGTCTACACCCCGCCGGAGCGGCGCGGCCACGGCTACGCGAGCGCCCTGACGGCGGCGGCCTCCACCCACGCGCGGGCCGGCGGCGCCGCGGAGGTGCTGCTCTACACCGATCTCGCCAACCCCACCAGCAACGCGATCTACCGGCGCATCGGCTACGTCCCGGTCGGGGACGCGGTGCACGTCGTCTTCCGCTGAGGCCGTTTCCAGCGCCGGGGAGCGGGCCGCCGCGCCCGGGCCCCGGCGCGGCCGTCACTCCCAGTCCCAGCGCAGGCCGAGCAGGCAGGGCGGCAGGTCGGCGGCCACCAGGTGCGCACAGTGGTGGCCGTCGAGGGTCAACTCCTCGGTCTCCAGCGGGGACCGGCCGGGGGTGGGCCGGGTGAAGCGGTCGCAGCGGACGGGCAGGGCGGCCGGGTCGAAGGTGACCTGGAGGACGTACTGGCCGGCGCCCGCGTTGAAACCGCGGACGTACTCGCGGCTGGGCCCGGTGGACGGGGCCTCGTCGAAGCCGTAGCCGAGCAGGTGGGTGTCGCCGGTGCGCAGGCGGCGGTCGAGGAGGAGTTCGGCGACCAGCATGTGCGCGGCGGGGTCGCGGCGGATCCGGCCGGGGCGGCAGTTCTCCTCGGCCCGGACCCGGACGCGTTCGATGTCGCAGCCCGGGTCGCCCTGGTAGATCGCCAGGTAGCGGTCGATGCCGTCGCGGTGCGCGCGCAGCACGTGCTGGGAGTCGCGGCGCAGCAGCCGGCGGTCCGGGCCGACCCTGATCCGCTCGATGTGGGTGATGGTGTGCAGGCCGGTGTCGGGCGGTCCGGACAGCACGGCGAGCAGGCCGTCGACGGCCTCGGCGGGGCTGATCAGGTCCCGGTAGGGGCGGACCGCCGGGCCGGTCGGGTCGGGGGTGCTGCGGCGCGGGCCGAGCAGCCGGGTCAGCGAGTGCTCGGGGAGCTCCAGCACCTCCTCCAGCGCCGCGACGGCCCGCAGCGACTCGGCCCGCTCGGGGCGCCGCAGCCCCTGCTGCCAGTAGCTGAGGCTGGTCACCCCGACCCGCACGCCGCGCTGCGCGAGCCGCTCGCGCAGCCGGTGCAGGGCCAGGCCGCGGGCGGCGATCGCGGCCCGCAGCGCGAGGTGGAACGGTCCGGTGCGCAGGGCGAGGGCCAGGTCGGACGGTGCGGACGGCTGCTGCATGGCCACCTCCTCGATTGACCGTGAATATTCACACCTCCGGCCCGCCTTGTCATCGGCCCGGCAGATATCCGCGCTGCCCAGGGCCGCCGCGTTCACACCGCCACCGGGCCCGTTCACACCCCGACCGCCGTACGGGAGAAGGCCGTTGACCCGCGCACCGGCTCGGCCGGATGCTCGTCCAGCGCCGTCCGGACGCCGCCCCCCACATCCACTCCTCGCCCCTGCCAGGAGGCCGAACCCCCATGCCACACCTCCCGATCCGGCTGCGCCGGACGGCCGCCGCACTCGCCCTGGGCGTCCTCGCCCCGGTGCTGGGCGCGGCCGCCACCGCCGCCCCCGCCCAGGCGGCTGCCGCCCCCACCACGGCCGCCGCCCCCGCCGCGCCCCAGGCCCCGGCACTGGCCGGCACCTCGCGCATCCTCAACCTCACCATGCAGTCCCAGCAGCAGAGCAACTGGTGCTGGGCGGCCGGCGGCAACACCATCGCCACGTACTACGGCTACACCTACAGCCAGAACCAGTTCTGCAACCTCGCCTTCGGACGCTCCGTCAACTCCACCTGCCCCAACAACCAGGCCAGCCTGGCCGAGGTGCAGAACGCGCTGTACCGGATCGGCATCAGCACCGGCTCGTACGTCAACGGCTACCTGCGCTACGCCACCGTGCAGGGCGAGATCGACGCCGGCCGGCCCGTCGAGACCCGGATCCAGTGGAGCTCCGGCGGCGGCCACATGAACGTCCTCTACGGCTACGACCTCAGCAACAACTGGCTGTACTGGGGCGACCCCTGGCCGTCCAACTACCGCTACAACTGGGGCGACTACACCTACTACGTGAGCAACGGCTCCTTCTCCTGGACCCACTCCCTGTACCGGATCGGCGCGTGAGGAGCCCCGCCATGAACAGCCACCGCGTCCGTACCGCCCGCGCCGCCGCCGCGATCACCGCGGCCCTCGCCCTCGGCCTCGCCGCCGCCCCGGCGCACGCCGCCGACACCCCCGCCGGAGCCCCCGCCGCGCTCGGCACCGGCGACCTCGCCGCCGCCCGCGGCGCGACCGGGGCACCGGCCGTGCTCGACCAGCTCGGGCACTTCTTCGCCCGCAAGGGCGTGCCGCCCACCCAGCGGCTCGGGATCAGCGCCGCCGACGAGGCCCGGGCCGCGACCGCCGCCGCACCACGGCTCACCGGCGACACCGTGCCCGTCTACACCCTCTCCGCCGGGTTCGTCTCCGGCCGCGCCGGGGCCCCGGTCGCCGAGGTCGAGTTCACCGCGACGACGGCCGTCGCCGCGGACGGACAGCGCGCCTCGGTCTGGGCCGCCCGGCAGGACAGCGGCTGGCGGGTCGTCAACATCGCCTCCGGCAGCGACGAGGGCGACTACGCGGCCGAGGCCGCGGCGGACGGCGGCACCGCCTTCCGCGAACCCCAGCTCGACGCCTGGTACGAGCTCAAGGACGGCCGCGTCCTGCCGCTCGACGACGAGGCGAGCCGCTCGGTCGGCGCGCACGGCAGCACCGTCGCCGCCTACCAGCGCCTCGTCCAGCAGCGCTACGGCGACAAGCTGCCCGGCTCCGGGTACGACGCCGCCGGCAAGGCGGGCGGCTTCGCCACCGAGGCCACCGAGGCCACCGGGAGCGCCGGGAACGCCGGGAGCGGCACCAGGACGGCGAGCGCCGCGCCGGACCGGACGGCACCGCTGCTCACCGCCGGCGCCGCGCTCGGGCTGACCGTCCTGACCGGCGCCGGGCTGGGCCTGCGGCGGCGCAGGACGGCCCGCATCACGTACTGAACGCACTGAACGAACGCCCTGAACGAAGGCACTGGACGAAGGCACTGGACGCACGCACTGGCAGAGCCCGCCCGCCGTTCCCGCCGTCCCCGCACCGAGGGGCCGGCGGGAACGGCGGGCACCGGCTTGTCAGGGAGTGGCCCCGGCGAAGGTGCGCCGGTAGGCGAGGGGGGAGACGCCGATCGCGCTGTGCAGGTGCTGGCGCAGCGAGACGGGGTTGGCGAAGCCGACCCGGGTGGCGATCTGTTCGATGGTCAGGTCGCTGGCTTCGAGGAGGTGGCGGGCCAGGGCGATGCGCTGCTGGGTGAGCCAGCGGCCGGGGCTCTGGCCGGTCTCCTCCTGGAAGCGGCGGGCGAAGGTGCGGGTGCTCATGCTGGCGTGGGCGGCGAGTTCGGCCAGGGTGAGGGGGCGGTGCAGCCGGGCGAGGGCCCACGCGCGGGTGGGGGCGGTGCCGGTGCTGCCGACGGTGGGGACGGGGTGCTCGACGTACTGGGCCTGGCCGCCGTCGCGCCAGGGCGGGACGACGCAGATCCGGGCGGCCCGGTTGGCGGCGGCGGTGCCGTGGTCGTTGCGCAGGACGTGCAGGAAGAGGTCGACGCCGGACGCGGCGCCCGCCGAGGTGAGGACGTCGCCGTCGTCGACGAACAGCACGTCCGGATCGAGCCGCACCCGCGGGAAGAGCGCGCGGAACCGGTCGGCCAGGGCCCAGTGGGTGGTGGCGGGGCGGCCGTCGAGCAGCCCGGCGGCGGCGAGCACGAAGGCGCCGGTGCAGATGGAGATCAGCCGGGTGCCGGGCCGGACCAGGGCGAGCGCGGCAGCGGTGGCGGGGTCGAGCGCGGCGCTCTCGGGGACGGGCCCGTACGGCGGGACGACGACGGTGTCGGCGGTGGCGAGGATCTCGGGGCCGTGGTCGGGCGCGACCGCGAAGTCCGCGTTCGTGCGGACCGGGCGGCCGTCGACGGTGCAGGTGGACAGCCGGTAGAGGCCGTCGGTGCTGCCGAACACCCGCTGCGGGATGCCGAGTTCGAAGGGGTACACGCCGTCGAGGGCGAGCACGGCGACCCGGTGCGGGGCGGGCGCGGACGCGGCCGGGGCTCCGGACAGGGCTCCGGACGGCGGGGCGGTGGCCAAGGTGTGCCTCCTGGCGGGCTGGCGTGATCCCATCGGACAGTGACCATCTTGCCACTCCCGGCCGGGCCGCGCGCCCGCCAGGCTGAAAGGCATGACGACGAACCAGACCCACCGGACCGACTCGACCCACCAGGCGCATGAGGCGCACGAGGCGCACGAGGCGCACGAAACACAGCAGGACGGCGGCGGCACGATGCGCGCGGTCAGCCAGGACGTCCTCGGCGGCCCCGAGGTGCTGCGCGTGGTGGAGCTGCCTCGCCCGCGGCCGGGGACGAGCGAAGTGCTGGTCCGGGTGCGGGCGGCGGGGCTGAACCCGACCGACTGGAAGCACCGGGCGAGCGGCCTCTTCCTCGGCGAACCGCCGTTCGTCCTCGGCTGGGACGTGGCGGGCACGGTGGAGGCGGTCGGCCTCGGCGTCACGCTGTTCGCGCCGGGCGACGAGGTGTTCGGCATGCTGCCGTACCCGCACGGCGCCGGCTCGCACGCCGAGTACGTGACCGGCCCGGCCCGGGCGTTCGTCCGCCGGCCCGCCTCGGTGGACGCGGTGCAGGCGGGGGCGCTGCCGCTGGCCGCGCTGACGGCCTGGCAGGCGCTGGTCGACACCGCGCAGGTCCGGGCCGGGGACCGGGTGCTGGTGCACGCCGCGGCCGGCGGGGTCGGGCACCTGGCGGTGCAGATCGCCAAGGCCCGCGGCGCGTACGTGATCGGGACGGCCAGCGCGGGCAAGCACGACTTCCTGCGCCGGATCGGGGTGGACGAGCCGGTCGACTACCGGGAGACCGACTTCGCCGAGGCGGTGCGCGACGTTGACGTCGTGCTGGACACCATCGGCGGCGACTACCAGGTGCGCTCGCTGCGCACGCTGCGCCGGGGCGGGCTGCTGGTGTCGATCCTGCCGTTCCCGGCCGAGGGCCTGGCCGCGGCGGCGGAGCGGCTCGGGGTGCGGACCGCGATGCTGCTGGTGGAGGCCGACCATGCGGGCATGGCGGGCGTCGCGGACCTCGCCGAGCGCGGCCTGCTGCGGGCCGAGATCGCCGGGACGTTCCCGCTGGCGGAGGCGGCGAAGGCGCACGAGGTGGGCGACGGCGGGCGGGTCACCGGGAAGCTGGTGCTGCTGGCCGACTGAGCCGCCGGCGGACTCCCGCTCGCCCGCCGGCCCGCCGATCTCCGCCCCCACCGACCTGCGGCCCCGCCGATCTCCGCCCCCGCCGACCGGACCGCACCGACCGGAACGCGCCCACCGGAACGCCTTCCTGCGCGATTCCCACCTCTGGAATTGACGCGTTGTTGATCCCCTGTTCGCCCTCGCAGCGTGCCGAACGTGTCACTGTAGGTGGGAAGTTCTCTGACGACCTGTCAGAAGACCTGTCGGCCGGCGGGAGGTTTGCCGATGGAGTACGGTGCGGCGCGGTTCTGGAGCGGCGTGGTCGGTGTGCTGGCCGCGCTGGCCGTCATCGCCGGGTACCTGATCGGCGGGGCCCGCCTGGTCTGGGGCGTCTCCGCGATCGAGGTGCTGGCGGTGATGGCCTGGGTCGCGCACCGCTTCCGCGGCCGGGCCCACCGGCGCACGGCGGGCGAAGGGCCCGACGCGGCGCACTGCGAGCGCTGCCGTCGGGCCCGGGAGCGGCTGGAGGGCAGGGCCCAGCCGGTGAGGTACTGAGCTGCCGGAGCGCCGCGGGGAGCGGGGGTCAGGAGGTGACGGTGTACGCCACCAGCGAGACCCCCACGTACTGCACGATGAACGCGCCCAGGGTGAGGGCGTGGAAGACCTCGTGGAAGCCGAACCAGCGCGGTGACGGGTTCGGCCGCTTGAGGCCGTAGACCACGCCGCCGACCGTGTAGAGCACGCCGCCGACGACGATCAGGGTCAGCACGGCCGCGCCGCCCCTGTGCAGGAAGTCCGGCAGGAAGAACACCGCCGCCCAGCCGAGGGCCACGTAGCACGGGGTGTACAGCCAGCGCGGCGCGCCGACCCAGAACACCCGGAACGCGATCCCGGCCAGCGCCCCGCCCCACACCAGCCACAGCAGCACCTGCTGTCGCGCGCCGTCCAGCAGCAGCATGGTGAACGGGGTGTACGTCCCGGCGATGATCAGGAAGATGTTGGCGTGGTCGAGCCGGCGCAGCACCGCCTCGCCGCGCGGCCCCCAGGTGAAGCGGTGGTAGAGCGCGCTCACCCCGAACAGCATCCAGGCGCTCACCGAGTAGACGACGCAGGCGACCCGCGCCGCCGTCGAGTCGGCCAGGCAGATCAACACGATTCCGGCGGCCAGGGCGGCCGGGAACATTCCGGCGTGCAGCCAGCCACGCCACTTGGGCTTCATGAGCTCCAGCGCTTCCGCGGTCATGGACAGCATCTTACGGAACCGTAGGTTACTGGCGCGTAGTGAAGTGGCGATCCTCACTCTTGTACGTTCTGGAGCATTGAGGCCGAGTGATCAAGGTCTCCCCGGGGCATTCGAGGAGCAGTTCCGGGCCCCCGAATCAGACATTCCGTAGTAAAAATCTCGTCAATGACGCCAATTGGACGAAGAAGAGGGCTCGACCCGGAGCTACCGTGTAACCACCCTCAACCCCCGCGAAGCCGTCTCCTGGCCGAGATGGTGTGAAACGGAGCGATCGTGCCGCCTCAGACCTCTGCACTCGCCGAGTCCGCGCCCACCCGCCACCAGCGCCTGGTGGACTGGGTGAACGAGATTGCCGACCTCACCCAGCCGGACCGCGTCGTCTGGTGCGACGGCTCGGAGGAGGAGTACCACCGCCTCGCCGAGCAGCTCGTCGCCCAGGGCACCTTCACCAGGCTCGACCAAGCCAAGCGCCCCAACTCCTACTACGCGGCCTCCGACCCGTCCGACGTCGCCCGTGTCGAGGACCGCACCTTCATCTGCTCCGAGCGCGAGCAGGACGCCGGCCCGACCAACCACTGGAAGGCCCCCGCCGAGATGCGGAGCGTCTTCCAGGGCGAGGACGGCCTGTTCCGCGGCGCGATGCGCGGCCGCACCATGTACGTGGTGCCGTTCTCGATGGGCCCGGTCGGCTCCCCGCTGGCCGCGTACGGCGTCGAGATCACCGACTCCGCGTACGTCGCCGTCTCGATGCGCGTGATGACCCGGATGGGACAGGCCGTGCTCGACCAGCTCGGCGAGGACGGCGAGTTCGTCAAGGCCGTGCACACCGTCGGCGCCCCGCTGGCCGAGGGCCAGGACGACGTGCCGTGGCCGTGCAACAGCACCAAGTACATCTCGCACTTCCCGGAGACCCGGGAGATCTGGTCCTACGGCTCCGGCTACGGCGGCAACGCCCTGCTCGGCAAGAAGTGCTACGCGCTGCGGATCGCCTCCACCATGGCCCGCGACGAGGGCTGGCTGGCCGAGCACATGCTGATCCTCAAGCTCACCCCGCCCTCCGGCGAGGTCAAGTACGTCGCCGCCGCGTTCCCGTCCGCCTGCGGCAAGACCAACCTCGCCATGCTCCAGCCGACCGTCCCGGGCTGGAAGGTCGAGACCATCGGCGACGACATCGCCTGGATGCGGTTCGGCGCCGACGGCCGGCTCCACGCGATCAACCCGGAGGCCGGCTTCTTCGGCGTCGCCCCCGGCACCGGCGAGGACACCAACGCCAACGCGATCAGGACCCTCTGGGGCAACACCGTCTTCACCAACGTCGCCCTCACCGACGACGGCGACGTGTGGTGGGAGGGCCTCACCGAGGAGCCGCCCGCGCACCTCACCGACTGGCGCGGCAACGACTGGACGCCCGCGTCCGGCACCCCCGCCGCCCACCCGAACGCGCGGTTCGCCGTCCCCGCCGCGCAGTGCCCGACCATCGCCCCGGAGTGGGAGGACCAGGCCGGCGTGCCGATCTCGGCGATCCTGTTCGGCGGACGCCGGGCCACCGCCGTCCCGCTGGTCACCGAGTCCTTCGACTGGCAGCACGGCGTCTTCCTCGGCGCCAACATCGCCTCCGAGAAGACCGCCGCCGCCGAGGGCACCGTCGGCGAGCTGCGCCGCGACCCGTTCGCCATGCTGCCGTTCTGCGGCTACAACATGGGCGACTACTTCGCGCACTGGCTCAAGGTCGGCGCGGACGCCGACCCGGAGAAGCTGCCGAAGATCTACTACGTCAACTGGTTCCGGAAGAACGCCGACGGCCAGTTCGTCTGGCCCGGCTACGGCGAGAACAGCCGCGTCCTGAAGTGGATCGTCGAGCGCCTGGAGGGCACCGCGGCGGGCGTCGAGACGCCGATCGGCGTGCTGCCCGAGGTGGACGGCTTCGACCTGGACGGGCTGGAGCTCTCCGACGCCGACCGCGAGCTGCTGTTCACGGTCGACCGGGAGATCTGGAAGCAGGAGGCCGCGCTGGTCCCGGCCCACCTGGAGCTGTTCGGCGCGCACACGCCGAGCGCGCTGTGGGACGAGTACCGGGCGCTGGTCAAGCGGCTCGGCGACTGACCTCCGGCCGCGGCCCGACGCACCGCGGGGTCCGCCCGGCGAGGAGACCCTCCTCGCCGGGCGGACCCCGCCGCCGTCGGCCCCGCCCCCGCGCTACGGCTGGGCGTAGCCGGACAGGAAGTCGCCGATCCGGGTGACCGCGTCGGTGATCTCCTCCGGGCGGGGGAGGGTGACCAGGCGGAAGTGGTCCGGGTCGGGCCAGTTGAAGCCGGTGCCCTGGACGATCAGTATCCGCTGGGCGCGCAGCAGGTCCAGGACCATCTGCGCGTCGTCCTTGATCTTGTAGACCTGCGGGTCGAGCCGCGGGAAGGCGTACAGCGCGCCCTTCGGCTTGACGCAGGAGACGCCCGGGATCTCGTTCAGCAGCTTGTACGCGGCGTCCCGGGAGGCGAGCAGCCGGCCGCCGGGCAGGATCAGGTCGCGGATCGACTGCCGGCCGCCGAGCGCGGCGGCGACCGCGTGCTGGGCGGGCATGTTGGCGCACAGCCGCATCGAGGCGAGCACGTTGAGGCCCTCGATGTAGGAGCGGGCCCGGTGCCGGTCGCCGGAGAGCACCATCCAGCCGGAGCGGAACCCTGCGACCCGGTAGGACTTGGACATGCCGTTGAAGGTGACGCAGAACAGGTCGGGCGCCAGGGTGGCCAACGGGGTGTGCTCGACGCCGTCGTAGAGGATCTTGTCGTAGATCTCGTCCGCGTAGATCACCAGCCGGTGCCGCCGGGCGAGTTCGGCGATGCCCTCCAGCAGCTCGCGCGGGTACACCGCGCCGGTGGGGTTGTTGGGGTTGATCACCACGATCGCCCGGGTGCGGTCGGTGATCTTCGCGGCGATGTCGGCCAGGTCCGGGTACCACTCGGCCTGCTCGTCGCAGCGGTAGTGCACGGCGGTGCCGCCGGCCAGCGAGACCGAGGCCGTCCACAGCGGGTAGTCGGGCGCCGGGACGAGCACCTCGTCGCCGTCGTCGAGCAGGGCGGTCATGGCGAGCTGGATCAGCTCGGAGACGCCGTTGCCCAGGTAGACGTCCTCGACGGTGAGACCGTGCAGGCCGCGCTCCTCGTAGTGCATCACCACGGCCCGCCGGGCCGACAGCAGGCCCTTCGAATCGCCGTACCCGTGGGCCGAGTTGAGGTTGCGGAGGATGTCCTGGAGGATCTCGGGCGGCGCCTCGAAGCCGAACGCGGCCGGGTTGCCGGTGTTGAGCTTCAGGATGCGGTGGCCCTGCTCCTCCAGCCGCATCGCCTCGTCGAGGACCGGACCGCGGATGTCGTAGCAGACATTGGCGAGCTTGCTGGACTGGATGACCTGCATACCCGCCTACTTTACGGGCGGCTCACACCGATCACCGCGTGGTGTTCGCCACCTGGACACGGACGGGCGAACGCCCCGGCCGGTAGGGTCGCGGCGGACCGTCAGGGAGGGCCGTCAGGGGAGGGCCGGATGTTCGGGGCAGTGCTCGGGGCCGTGCTGGGACTGCTCGCGGGGCCGCCGCTGCGGGTCGCGGTGGCGCGC
Organism: Kitasatospora sp. NPDC088783; assembly: GCF_044750705.1. Classification (NCBI taxonomy): domain Bacteria; kingdom Bacillati; phylum Actinomycetota; class Actinomycetes; order Kitasatosporales; family Streptomycetaceae; genus Kitasatospora; species Kitasatospora sp. NPDC088783. The sequence goes on along the minus strand of NZ_JBIVKJ010000003.1, from coordinate 447,207 downwards.
TACGCGGTGCCGCCCGGCGAGCCGTGGCGCGACTGCCGGCCCACCCCGCTCGGCCGCTGCGTCCGGCACGGCGAACGGGTCGGCCCGCCGCCGCTGTCCGTCGAGGCCGCCGCCGCGGCGCTCGGCGCGGCCCTGGGTGCCTGGGCGCCCGGGCGCTGGCTGCCGGTGCTGGTGTGGCTGGCCCTGTTCGGCACCGTGCTGGGCTTCGTGGACGCCGCGGTGAAGCGGCTGCCGGACGCGCTGACCCTGCCGCTGTTCCTCGGCACCGCCGCGCTCGTCCCGCTCGCCGACCACCGCCCGGCGGTGTGGCTGCGCTGCGCGCTGGCGGCGGGCGCCCTCGGGCTGCTGTTCCTGCTGCTGGCGCTGCTGGCCCCGATGGGCCTGGGCGACGCCAAGCTGGCCCCGTCGCTGGGCGCGGTCCTGGGCCTGGCCGGCTGGCGGACGGTGTACGGGGGCCTGTTCGCCATGTGGGCGGTCGCCGCGCTGTGGGCGGTGGCCCTGCTGGTGCTGCGCCGGGCGGGCCGGCGCAGCGAGCTGGCGTTCGGCCCGGCGATGCTGCTGGGCACGCTGGCGGCGGTGCTGGCGGCGCCCTGACCCATGGGCGCACCGGCCTGCGACGGGCGCGGGCCATGGGCGGGGCCCGCCGTACCCCAGCGGTACGGCGGGCCCCTGTGCGTGCACCTACCCCACCCTCGAGGAGCGGCGCACTGGCTCTCTGTCCTGCTTACTGCATGCCGTGCGCGAAGGCGCCGACGTTGGTGGAGAAGTCGTTGCCGTTGGCGGCGTCCCAGTTGGTCGACCAGGTCATCGCGCCGCGGATGGTCGGCCACTTGGCCGGCGGGACGAAGCTGCCGCAGTGGTTGCCGGTGGCCAGGCAGTCCAGCGCGTTGTTCACCACGGTGGAGTTGACGTAGCCGCCGCCGGCCGCCTTGGCGGAGGCGGGGACGCCGATGCCGACCTGGTCCGGCCGCAGGCCGCCCTGGATGTGGGTGCAGACCTGGGCGGTGATGAAGTCGATGGTGCCCTGGTTGTAGACCTTGCCGTCGCAGCCGTTCATGCCGCCCGAGTTGTAGAACTGGGTGTTGACGACGGTCAGGATGTCCTTGGTGTTCAGCGCGAGCTGGAAGTACGCGCCGGCGGTGGAGTACATGCCGATGGTCTCGGGCGCCATGGTCAGGATGAAGCCGGAGCCGACCTTGGACTGCAGGGTGTGCAGCGCCTGCGCCATGTAGGTCGGGTCGACGCCGTTCTCCAGGTCGACGTCGATGCCGTCGAAGCCGTACTGCTGGATCAGGGCGTACGCCGAGTTGGCGAAGTTGGTCGCCGCGGTGGCGTTGCCCACCGAGATGGCACCGTTCTGGCCGCCGATGGAGAGGACGACCTTCTTGCCGGCCGCGTGCTTGGCGGCGATGTCGGCCTTGAAGTCGGCGTCGGAGTAGCCGCCGAGCTTGGTGGCCAGCGCCGGGTCCAGGGTGAAGGAGATCCCGCCCTGGGTGGTGGTCGCGTCGGCGAAGGAGACCGCGATGATGTCGTACGCGGACTGCACGTCGCGCAGCCGCTGCACGGTCGCGCCGTTGTCGAAGTTCTGCCAGTAGCCGGTCAGCGCGTGCTTGGGCAGGCCGGTGACCGGCGGCGGGGTGCTCGTCGAGGCCGACGGGCTGGGCGAGGAGCTCTTGGTGGGCGAGGCCGACGCGGACGGCGAGGAGCTCTTGGTCGGCGAGGCCGACGGGGACGGCGAGGCGCTCTTGGTGGGCGAGGCCGACGGGGTCGGGGAGGCGGTGCCGCCCGGGCCGATCAGCTGGATGTCGTCCGCGTAGTACGTGGGCTGGCCGTACCAGCCGTGGACGTACAGCGTGACGCTGGTGGTGTTGGCACCGGTGGTGAAGGTGGTGTTCAGCTGGTTCCAGGCGCTCTGCGCCGACCAGGTGGACGGGTCGGTGCCGCCGGTGCCGCGGGCGCCCAGGTAGACGTACTGGCCCTGGACCCAGCCGTTCAGCGTGTAGGCGGTGTTGGGGAGCACCGAGACGGTCTGGGTGCACTCCGCGGTGTCGCCGGCGCCGGGGGTGGCGGACAGCGCGCCGGTGCCCGAGTGCACGGGGGTGGAGACCGCGGCGGTGGTGCCGGTGCAGGACCAGCCGGACAGGCCGGAGTCGAAGCCGCCGTTGGTGACCAGGTTGCCGACCGCGGCGCTCGCGCCGCCGGCCGACAGGGCGAGACCGGTGCCGGCCAGGGCCAGCGCGGTCGCGGTGGCGAGCACCGCCGGGATCTTGTTGCGGCGCCGGTGGGACGGCTGCTGCAGGGTACGGGCCATGACAGGCTCCAGTGCGGGGAGTGGGGGTACGGGTGTGGGGAGGCACGCCGGAATGTCGGGGAGAGCCGCCGCGGTGGGGGTCGCGGCGGCTCCGCCTGTGGGGGAGGGTCCGCTGTGGTGCTGACCACACGCTGGACTAGACCAATGGCAAGCGTCAAGACCCGGAATCCGGTTTAGGGGCCGTTTAAGGATTCGGAGACCGTTCCGTAGCCGTCCTCGTGCGCGCACTGTGACAAGACCGGTACCTGCGGTTTTGCCGCGCGCAAACCCGGGCGGAGTAGGCTGCCGCAGGGATTTCGCACCCGGAGCAATCAGCACGGAGGGGCCGTTCACGATGGGTCTGCGCGATGTGGTGGAACGCACGCCGGGGCTGCGCACCCTGCTGGACCGGGCCTACCGCCTGTACGGCCGCCGGGTCGAGGTGCACCTGGCGAACACCCCGCACCACATCGGCGTGATCCTGGACGGCAACCGGCGCTGGGCCAAGGCCACCGGCGGCAGCACCGCCTACGGGCACCGGCGCGGCGCCGACAAGATCAGCGAGTTCCTGGGCTGGTGCGAGGAGACCGACGTCCGGGTGGTCACCCTGTGGATGCTCTCCACCGACAACCTGGCCCGCCCCGCCGAGGAGCTCGTCCCGCTGCTCGGCATCATCGAGGACGCGGTGCGCGGCCTGGCCGAGGCCGGCCGCTGGAAGGTCCACCCGGTCGGCGCGCTCGACCTGCTGCCCGCGCGCACCGCCGAGGTGCTCAAGCGGGCCGCCCAGGAGACCGGGCACATCGACGGGCTGACCGTGAACGTGGCGATCGGCTACGGCGGCCGCCAGGAGATCGCCGACGCCGTCCGCTCGCTGCTCCAGGAGCACGCCGGGCGCGGCACCTCGATCGAGGAGCTGGCCGAGGTCCTCGACGTCGAGCACATCGCCGAGCACCTCTACACCAAGGGCCAGCCCGACCCGGACCTGGTGATCCGCACCTCCGGCGAGCAGCGGCTGTCCGGCTTCCTGCTCTGGCAGTCCGCGCACAGCGAGTTCTACTTCTGCGAGGCGTACTGGCCGGCCTTCCGGAAGGTCGACTTCCTCCGGGCGCTGCGCGACTACCAGCTGCGCAACCGGCGGATGGGGCGCTGACCCCGGGTCAGGCTCCACTACCCGTGGGACGGGTGGGAAAACGTTCACCCGATGTGATCCCGCCATTCGCGCGGGCGCGAATGCGGGGCCGCTCGCCTGGGAATACACCCTTCAGACCGTCCCCCCGGCCAGCGGGGCCGCGGGGACCGGTGGGCCGCGGGTGACGTCGGGTCACCCGCTCTGGAGGGCTAGTGGTCAGTTCCAAGAGCCGCCGGACACCTGACCGGCGCACGTACGTCCTCGACACCAGCGTGCTCCTGGCGGACCCGATGGCGATGACGCGCTTCGAGGAGCACGAGGTGGTCCTCCCGGTCGTCGTCGTCACCGAGCTGGAGGCCAAACGGCACCACCCGGAGCTGGGCTACTTCGCCCGCCAGGCACTGCGGATGCTGGACGACTACCGGGTGCGGCACGGCCGGCTGGACGAGCCGATCCCGGTCGGCGAGCTCGGCGGCACCATCCGGGTCGAACTGAACCACTCCGACACCTCGATCCTCCCGGCCGGCTACCGGGTCGGCGGCGGCGAGGCGGACACCCGCATCCTCGCGGTCGCCCGCAACCTGCAGGCCGAGGGCTACGACGTCACCGTCGTCTCCAAGGACCTGCCGCTGCGGATCAAGGCCAGCTCGGTCGGCCTGCTGGCCGAGGAGTACCGGGCCGAGCTGGCGATCACCTCCGGCTGGACGGGCATGACCGAACTGCACGTCCCCGCCGACCAGGTGGACCGGCTGTTCGCCGGCCAGGAGCACGCCCTGGAGGTGGAGGGCGCCGAGCAGCTCCCGGTCCACACCGGCCTGGTGCTGCACTCCGAGCGCGGCCGGGCGCTGGGCCGGGTGGCCCCCGACGGCCGGGTGCAGCTGGTGCGCGGCGACCGCGAGGCGTTCGGCCTGCGCGGCCGCAGCGCCGAGCAGCGGATCGCCCTCGACCTGCTGCTCGACCCGGAGATCGGGATCATCTCGATGGGCGGCCGGGCCGGTACCGGCAAGTCCGCGCTCGCCCTGTGCGCCGGGCTCGAAGCCGTCCTGGAGCGCCGCCAGCACCGCAAGGTGATGGTCTTCCGCCCGCTGTACGCGGTCGGCGGCCAGGAGCTCGGCTACCTGCCCGGCAGCGAGGCCGAGAAGATGGGCCCCTGGGCGCAGGCGGTCTTCGACACCCTCTCCGCCGTCACCACGCCCGACGTGATCGAGGAGGTCATCTCCCGCGGCATGCTGGAGGTGCTGCCGCTCACCCACATCCGCGGGCGCTCGCTGCACGACGCCTTCGTGATCGTGGACGAGGCGCAGTCGCTGGAGCGGAACGTGCTGCTCACGGTGCTCTCCCGGATCGGCCAGAACTCCCGGGTGGTGCTCACCCACGACGTCGCGCAGCGGGACAACCTGCGGGTCGGCCGGTACGACGGGGTGGTCGCCGTGGTGGAGAAGCTGAAGGGGCACCCGCTGTTCGCCCACGTCACGCTCACGCGGTCCGAGCGCTCGCCGATCGCCGCCCTGGTGACCGAGATGCTGGAGGACATCCAGCCCTAGGCCATACCGGGACACAACGGGGCAAAGGGGCCTGGCGCATAGCGTCAGGCCCCTTCGCTGTCAGTCGAACTGACGTCCCCTCGGCGGCCGTTCCGCCAAAGCCGCAGGTCGAAAAGTTTGTGAGATCCGCCACGGCCAAGGGAATTGCGTAGACACGCTCGCGTGCGGCATGGTGTGGGTTCTGTCAGGCCCCGCGTACGGCAACCGCACGCCCGGCGACCCTGGTCGGCGGGCGGACAACTGAACAACCCCAAGGCCGTACGCCGCTCGATCCAACCGCCGCTCCGGGCCCGCCCGGGGGGACGGCCGAGCCCGTGCCTCCCGTGACCAGCGTTCGACGGAGGCCAGTGCCAGGGGCAGATAACGCGCCCGTGCGGTCACAGGACGGGCGACGCTGGAAGGAAACCATGTGACTCGGATCTCGGTCCGGGGAGTCGCTGTCGCCTCCGCCACCGCGGTGACCGCCGTCGGTGCCGTCGTGGGTGCGGCCTCTGGCAGCGAGGGCAAGGCCGTCCAGACGGTCGACGTCGCGAGCGCCACCCTGCTCGCCGACGCGCCCACCGGTGCGCAGGCCCAGAACGTCAGCGACGGGATCGGCCGGCAGGCCGACGCCCAGCAGGTGTCCGCCGACACCGCCGCCAGGAAGGCCGCCGCCGAGGCCGCCCGGCAGAAGGCCGCGGCCGACGCCCAGGCCAAGGCCGACGCGGACAAGGCCGCCAAGGAGGCCGAGGCCAAGCGGGCCAAGGAAGAGGCCAACCGGGCCGCCGCCCGCAGCGTGCTCGCGACCGTCAGCCCCGGCTCGGTCCAGGACATGGCGCTGCAGATCGTCGGCGACCCCACCCAGTTCCAGTGCTTCAGCCAGATCGTGAAGCGCGAGAGCGGCTGGAACTACACCGCGACCAACGCCTCCTCCGGTGCCTACGGCCTCGTCCAGGCGCTGCCGGGCTCCAAGATGGCCTCGGCCGGCGCGGACTGGCGGACCAACCCCGAGACCCAGATCAAGTGGGGCCTCAACTACATGAACAGCCGCTACGGCAGCCCCTGCGGCGCCTGGTCGTTCTGGCAGGCCCACAACTGGTACTGAGCCGCCCCCGGTTCGGACCCGCACGTGACGACCAGGGCCCCGGCTCCCGCGAGGGAGCCGGGGCCCCGCGCGTGCTGCCACCGGACGACCGGCACGGAACGGCCGCCCCGCCCGGGCGACGCTGACCAGTGCGCCGCGGGCGGCGACGGCTCGGTGCGGACGCGGGGGAGCGGAGCGGGTCCTGGTTTCCTCCGCTCCCGGCCGGTCCGCCGGCAGAAGGTCTGTCTGCTCACCCCCTTCCCCCTCCGCGCCGGGTGAAACATTCGCAAAGCCGATGATTTGCCCGTTTTTACCGGTAGTTGACCGAGCCACCCCCGAGACCCGGCCCGCCCGCGCCGGGTAGCGTTCCTCACCGACGGCCGCGCGACCCGCGGCCGACAGGAACCGACGCGGGGGAGACCGGGCAGTGACGGAAGAAGAGCCGGACGGCGGCCGCTGGCGCGGCATCGCCAAGATCGGAGCGGTCGCGGCCGGGCTGTTCGCCGCCGCCGAACGCCGCCGCCGCGCGGCCATCTCCGCCGAGGCGCACGTCCTCGCCACCGAACAGGCCGTCGAACTGGCCGCCGAACGCGCCGCCCTGCGCAGCGCCGAGCGGACGGCCCGTCAGCTCGCCGCGGCCCACGGCGCACCGGCCGACCCCGGCGCGCCCGTCCCACCGGAAGGAGCGGCCGTGCGGACCGACGACACCGTGCCCGCCCCGCGCCCCGCGCAGCCCGTCGAACCCCCGGCCGCCGAACCCCCGGCCGGCACCGCCCCGCTCGGCCGGCCCGCCAACCCGGTGGACGCGGTGCCCTGGTCGCTGCGGGTCGCCGCCGAGTCCACCTGGCGGCTGCTGCTGCTCGGCGTCGCCCTCTACGTGGTCCTCCGGGTGGTCGACACCCTCAAGCTGGTCGCCTTCGCCGCGATCGCCGCCCTGCTCATCTCCGCGCTGCTCGAACCCACCGTCTCCTGGCTGCGCCGGCGCGGGGTGCCCCGCTCGGTGGCCGCCGCGATCACCTTCCTGGCCGGCCTGGCCAGCATCGGCCTGGTCGGCTGGTTCGTGTTCTGGCAGGTCTCCAGCAACCTCGACCCCGTCACCGTCCAGGTCCAGAACGGCGTCCGGCAGCTGCGCGACTGGCTGCTGACCGGCCCGTTCCACCTCACCCCCGACCAGCTCGACAACGTCACCAACCAGATCACCACCGCCATCGGCAAGAACTCCGAGCAGCTCACCTCGGCCGGCTTCACCGGCGTCACCATCGCCGTCGAACTGCTCACCGGCGTGGTGCTCACCGCCTTCACCACCTTCTTCCTGCTCTACGACGGCGCCCGGATCTGGAGCTGGGTGCTGCGCGGACTGCCCCGGCACTCCCGCTACGCGCTGGCCGGGGCCGGGCCCAAGGCGTGGGCCACCCTGACCGCGTACGTCCGCGGCACCGTCACCGTGGCCTTCATCGACGCGCTCTGCATCGGCACCGGGCTCTTCATGCTCGGCGTGCCGATGGCCATCCCGCTCGCGGTGATCATCTTCCTGGGCGCGTTCGTGCCGCTGGTCGGCGCGCTGGTCACCGGCACCATCGCGGTGCTGATCGCGGTGGTCACGGTCGGGCCGGCCAAGGCGCTGATCGCGCTGGCCATCCTGATCGGCGTCCAGCAGCTGGAGGGCCACATCCTCCAGCCGCTCATCCTCGGCCGCGCGGTCCGGGTCCACCCGCTGGCCGTGGTGCTCGGCGTCGCCACCGGCTCCATCCTCGGCGGCATCCCCGGCGCGATCGTCGCCGTCCCGCTGATCGCCGTGACCAACACCGTCACCGGGCACCTGCGCCGGCGCAACGCGGCCGGGCAGGAGGTCTTCCAGGCCATCGAGGCCGCCAAGAAGCAGTGAGCCCCGCCGGGGCTCGGGCGGGCGCCGCACGCGGAAGGGTCCGCCCGGGGAGAGAACCCTCTCCCCGGGCGGACCCTTCCGCGTGCGCGGCGGACCTACCGCGGCAGCTGCGCCTCGGCGTCCAGCACCGCGGCGACGGCCTGGACGGTGGCGGCGATCCTGATCGCGGCCTGGATCACCTCGCGGTCGACCCCGGCCTTGCGCAGCACGCCCTCGTGCGAGTCGAGGCACTGGCCGCAGCCGTTGATCGCCGAGACGGCGAAGGACCACAGCTCGAAGTCGACCTTGTCGACGCCCGGGTTGCCGATGATGTTCATCCGCAGACCGGCCCGCATCGTCCCGTACTCCTTGTCGGAGAGCAGGTGCAGCGTCCGGTAGTAGACGTTGTTCATCGCCATGATCGCGGCCGCGCCCTTGGCGGCCTCGTACGCCTCGGGCTTCAGGTTGGCCCGGGCCTCCGGCTCCAGCTCGCGCAGCACGCTCGCCGAGCGGGTGGCCATCGCGCAGGCCAGCACGGTGCCCCAGAGCTGCTGCCCGGGCAGGTCGGAGTTGCCGATCACCGAGCCGAGGTTGAGCTTGAGGTCCTTGGCGTAGTCCGGCAGGGCGGCCTTCAGTTCGTCGAGCGCCATCGGGTCAGCCGGCCAGCAGGGACTGGGCGTCGAGGGTGTCCTCGCCCTTGGTCCAGTTGCACGGGCACAGCTCGTCGGTCTGCAGGGCGTCGAGGACCCGCAGCACCTCCTTGGGGTTGCGGCCGACGGAGCCCGCGGTCACCATCACGAACTGGATCTCGTTGTTCGGGTCGACGATGAACACCGCGCGCTGGGCGGTGCCGTCCGCGCCCTCGACGCCGCAGGCGCGCATCAGGTCGTGCTTGACGTCGGCCAGCATCGGGAAGGGCAGGTCGCGCAGGTCCTTGTGGTCCTTGCGCCAGGCGTGGTGCACGTACTCGGAGTCGCCGGAGACGCCGAGGACCTGGGCGTCGCGGTCGGCGAACTCCTCGTTCAGCTTGCCGAACGCGGCGATCTCGGTCGGGCAGACGAAGGTGAAGTCCATCGGCCAGAAGAAGACGACCCGCCACTTGCCCTCGTAGGACTTGTGGTTGATCTCGGCGAAGGCGCTCGCAGCGTCGAGGTCCACGCAGGCGTTGAGTTCGTACTCGGGGAACTTGTCGCCGATCGTCAGCACGTCGCTTCTCCAAAACTTGGGACGAGGGATGTCCGGATTGCGGACGGTACCCAGCCTCGCACAGAGAAACTGATCAGTGAAATCGGTTCTGACGTGCGCCGCGATAGGCAAGTCCGATCAGTGCGGCAGACTGGAGGGGAGCACCGGACCGGCAGGAAGCACCCCGTGAAGCCCCACCCCCCGCACACCCCCCGCACCCCCACCGTCTCCCAGCTGCGCGCCTTCGCCGCGGTCGCCGAGCACCGGCACTTCCGGGAGGCCGCGTCCGCGATCGGCACCAGCCAGTCCGCGCTGTCCGGGGCGGTCGCCGCCCTGGAGGAGTCGCTCGGCGCGCAACTCGTCGAACGGACCACCCGCCGGGTCGTGATCACCCCGCTCGGGGAGCGGATCGCCGAGCACTCCCGGCGGGTGCTCGGCGCGCTGCACGCGCTCACCGAGGAGGCCGAGGCCGCCCGCCGCCCGTTCACCGGGCCGCTGCACCTCGGGGTGATCCCCACCGTCGCGCCCTACCTGCTGCCCGCCGTGCTGCGCCTGGTCCGCGACGCCTACCCCGACCTCGAACTGCACGTCCACGAGGAGCGCACCCCCTCGCTGCTGGGCGGCCTGGCCGACGGGCGGCTCGACCTGCTGCTGCTCGCGCTGCCCGCCGGCGGGAGCCTGCCGGTGGCCGAGATCCCGCTGTTCGACGAGGACTTCGTGCTGATCGTGCCGCCCGAGCACGAACTCGCCGGACGGATCGACGTCCCCCGCGACGCCCTGCTCGACCTGGACGTGCTGCTGCTGGAGGAGGGGCACTGCCTGCGCGACCAGGCGCTCGACATCTGCCGCGAGGTCGGCGCCGAACCGGCCGGCGGCAGCACCCGGGCCGCCGGCCTCTCCACCCTGGTCCAACTGGTCGCCGGCGGACTCGGCGTCACCCTGCTGCCCGCCACCGCGCTCGACGTCGAGACCGGACGCACCGACCGCCTCGCCGCCGTCCGCTTCGCCCACCCCGCCCCCGGCCGCCGGATCGGCCTCGCCCACCGGCCCGGCTCCGCCCGCACCACCGAGTACGGCCGCTTCGCGGCAGCCCTGCGCGAAGCGCTCCGCGGCCTCCCGCTCCGGCTGGCCGCCCCGCCCGGCAACCCCGCCCGAACGGGTGAGGGCGAGGCGCGGTACGGCGGTTGACGCCCCGGCGGGTGGGCGGGCCGGGGCGTGGGCATACATCGCCCCGAGGGGGTGGTCCGGTGTACGTGTCGCGGATCAGGGTGTCCGGGGTGAAGTGCTTCACCGGTGCGCGCGAGGTCGACCTCGCGGTCCCGCCGGAACCGGGGTGGACGGTGTTCGCCGGGCCGAACGGCAGCGGCAAGAGCACGCTGCTGCTGGTGCTCGCGATGGCGCTCGGCGCACTGCCCCCCGGCCCCGCCGCGCGGTGGGGCGCCGGGGGCTGGGCCCAGGCCGACCCGGCCCCGCGCTGGCGGGTCGGCGATCCGCCGGGCACCCCGCGCGCCCGCTACCCGCTGCGCGCCGAGGGCCGCCGCGTCCCGCTGGACGCCGACCTGGCGGGCCGGGTGCTGCCCGACGGCTGGCGGGTCAGCGACCCGGAGCGGCAGTACGTGGCCCGCGGCGGCCTGGAACTCCCGCTGGACGAACTCGGCAGCGGCACCGCCGAGTTGGCCCGCCTGGTCAGCCAGCTCGCGGCCGCCCCCGACCGGGGCCCGGTCCTGCTGGACGACGTCGACCGGCACCTGCACCCCGCCTGGCAGCAGCGGATCGGCCCCTGGCTCACCGAGCACTTCCCGCACACCCAGTTCCTGGTCGCCACCCACAGCCCGTACGTCTGCCAGGCCGCCGACCCCGGCGCCCTGATCCGGCTGCCCGGCCCCGACGAGGACCGCGCCCCCTACCGGCTGGACGAGGAACTGCGCCAACGGGTGCTCTACGGCAGCGGCGAGGACACCGCGCTCTCCGAACTGTTCGCGCTGCCCAGCGCCTACTCGCCCGCCGCCGAGGCCGAACGCCGGCTGCTGGTGCGCTTGGAGCGCAAGATGTACGCCGGACAGGCCACCGCCGCGGAACTCGCCGAGTACCGCGAACTGGGCGCCCGGCTGAACAGCTCGCTGACCGCCCGGGTCGACGAGGTCACCGCCCGGCTGCTCGGCCGGGACGGGTGATCCCGCTCCAGCGGCCGCCGCTGCAACCCCGGCTGGCCGCCGAACTCGAACGCGCCACCGCCCAGGTGCGGGCCGCCGGTCCCGACACCGCCTCCGGACGCGCCGCCTGGCGCCGCGCCGTCCGGCCCAAGGCCCAACTGCGGCTGCTGCTGCGGCAGATGGCCCCCGGCCTGGAACGCTGCATGTACTGCGGCGACAACCTGGGCACCGACATCGACCACTTCGAGCCGATCGCCCACGCCCCGCTGCGCACCTTCGACTGGCAGAACCACCTGCTGGCCTGCGCGCACTGCAACAGCAACCGCAAGCGCGACCGCTTCCCGCGCGACCCCGCCACCGGCGACGGCCTGCTGATCGACCCCTGCCGCGAGGACCCGGCCGACCACCTGCGGCTCTACCTCGACTCCGGCGCCTACGACCCGCTGACCGCCCGCGGCGAGGCCACCATCGAGGTGTTCGGCCTCAACGAGCGGCCCGAACTCGTCCGCGGCCGGCGGATGATGTTCGCCGTGGTCAAGGCACTGCTGCTGACCTGGCGGGCCGCCCCGCCCGCCGAAGCCGCCGAGTACGCCGCCGCCCTGCGCGAGATCCACCACGCCGACGTGCTGCGCACCGTCCTCGGACTGCGCCGCAGCCCCCCGCTGGCCCTCGCCGTGCTCGGCCCGGACGTGCTCGACGCGCTCGAACGGCTCGTGCGGGAGGCGGGGGACGACCGGAGGCCCGGGGAGCACCGGGAGGCCGGTGCCTAGCCCCGGTCCAGCCGCTGCTCGAACCAGACCACCTTGCCCGCCCCCAGCCGGGTCGCCCCCCAGCGGTCCGCGCACCGGGAGACTATCTGCAGGCCCCGGCCGCGCTCCTCCTCCGGACCGGCCCGGCGGGTGCGGGGCAGCGCCGGGGAGTCGTCGCCCACCTCGCAGCGCAGCACCGAGGTGCGCACCAGGCGCAGCGTCACCGGCCGGGTGGCGTGCTGGATCGCGTTGGTGACCAGCTCGCTGACCATCAGCTCGCAGCTCTCCGCGAGGTGGTCCAGCCCCCACTGGCGCAGCGCGTGCCCGGCCAGCCGGCGGGCCCGGCCCGGCGTCTCGTGCCGGGGCTGGAGGTGCCAGTGCGCCACGTCCTCGGCCGGGATGCCGTCGAACGCGGCCGCCAGCAGCGCGATGTCGTCGGCCCGGTCGCCCGGCGGCAGGATCCGCAGCGCCTCCTGGCACAGCTGCTCCGGGGTGAACCGGTGCCCGCCCGCCAGCCGGGCCCGCAGCAGCTCCAGGCCGGTGCCGAGCGGGCGGCGCCGGGTCTCCACCAGGCCGTCGGTGAACAGCAGCAGCGCCGAACCGGGCGGCGCGGGCAGCTCCACCGAGGCGAAGTCCACCCCGCCGACGCCGATCGGCGCGCCCGAGGGCAGCTCCAGCAGCTCGCTGGTGCCGTCCGGACCGATCAGCACCGGCGGCACGTGCCCGGCGTTGGCGATCCGCACCCGGCCCGCGATCGGGTCGTACACCGCGTACACGCAGGTCGCCAGGTGCTGCTCGCGGCCCAGCCGCTGGGCCTGCTCGTCCAGGTGGTACAGCACCTCGTGCGGCGGCAGGTCGAGGCCCGCCAGGGTCTGCGCGGAGGTGCGCAGCTGGCCCATCACGGCGGCCGAGGTCAGCGAGTGGCCCATCACGTCGCCGGTGATCAGGGCGACCCGGTTGCCGGGCAGCGGGATCGAGTCGTACCAGTCGCCGCCGACCTGCGCGCCGCGCTCGCCCGGCAGGTAGCGGTGCGCCAGCCGGACGCCGTGCGGCTGCGGCAGGTGCGCGGGCAGCATCGAGCGCTGGAGCTCGTCGGCGATCTCCCACTCGCGGGTGTAGCGCAGCGCGGTGTCCACCGCGAGGCCGCCGTGGGTGGCCAGGTGGGCGGCGGTCGCCGCGTCGGCCGGGTCGAAACCCGCCGGGGAGCCGTCCGGCCCCGGACGGCGGACCAGCAGCAGCATGCCCAGCGCGGCCTGCCGCCCGTGCAGCGGCAGCGCCAGCAGCGCCGTCCCGGCCGGCAGCCGGCCCAGCGCCCGGGCGCCCAGCAGTTCGGCGGCCGGACCGCCCCGGCGGCGGTCGTCCAGCACGGTCGGCCCGCTCGCGGCGCGGCGGGCCAGCACCCGTTCCAGTTCGCCGCCGGGCAGCACCGGGCGCACCCCCGCGCTGCGGCCCAGTTTGGTCCCGCGGGTGTGCCGCACCCGCAGCGCCCGGGGCGGGCCCGGGTCGCGCTCGACGTCCGGCAGCGGGTCGCGGACCAGCACCACCAGGGCGTCCGCGACCGCCGGGACGAGCACCCGGCCCAGGTTGCGCAGCGTCGCCGTCAGGTCGAGCGAGCTGTTGATCAGCCGGGCCGCCCGGTCCAGCGCCGCCAACCGCTCCGCCAGCCGCCCGGGCACGCCGGAGGCCGCCTCGCCGGACCGGCCCGCGCCGGGCGGCGGGTGCCGCTGGACGGGAACGGCGGGCTGCTGCCCCGCCAGGGGCTCCAGGTGGTCGCGCACGGGCTGCCCGATCTGTGCAGATGTGGTCTCGGGGACGGAAGCCGACGCCTCGTCAGCCGGTGCGCCGACAGCGCAGGTACAGCTGGGTCTCCGGCGGCTGCGCGGACCCGGCGGGCGCGTACGACTGGCTGTCCACCGCCCGCACCGCGAAGCCGCTGCGCTCCAGCAGCCCGGCCAGCTCCTCGCGCAGGTAGCCGCTGACCCGGATCTCCTGCTCCAGGAACGGCAGCGGCGCGTCGTCCAGGTCCGCCTCGACCATGCCCAGCGCCAGCAGGCCGCCGGGGCGCAGCAGGGCGCGGAGCCGGCCGAGCGTCTCGGCGATCTCGGCCCGGGGCAGCATCAGCAGCGAGAAGAACGCGGTCGCGGCGTCCAGCGAGCCGTTCCCGTCCGGGCCCAGCTCCTTGACGCCCCAGCGGGACGCGGCGCCGTCCAGGCCCAGGTCCAGGACGTCCATCCGGTGGAACTCCGCCGCCGGGACGGCCGCCCGGGCCCGCGCCAGCATGCCCTCGGACAGGTCGACGCCCGTCACCCGCAGCCCGCCGTCGGCCAGTTGGCGGGCGGTCGGCTCGCCGGCCCCGCAGCCCACGTCCAGCACCCGGGCCCCGGGCGGGAGTTCGGCCAGCAGCCAGTCGCCGCACGCGAGCTGCCCGGCCCTGGCCGGAAACACCTCCTGGTAGCGGCCCCCGACCGCGTCGAACACGGCGGCCTGGCGGGCCCGTTCCTCCCGGCGCGCACCCGCCGCGGACGCCGGGCCGGCGTCGTCGGCGGCAGCGGTCTGTTCGTCCGTCACGATGATCTGGGCACCTCTCCCGCGCGCGTCCTGCCCTGCCCGTCGTGGCCCGCACTCCACTCCCGACCCTGGCCTTCGAGAATAAACGCGATCACCGGACCGTGGAGTCCGTTTCCGGCCAACTCGTGCGCCGTTGGGCGCTTATCGCCCGCCAGGGGAAGCACACCGGGGCCCGCGACGGAGCGCGCCACCGCGCCGCGCGCCGCATGGCGCACCGGCGGCAGGGCGGTGACCTGCGCCGACGCCGGACCGACGGCCCGGCCGCAGGCGTTTATCGAACGTCAATCTCGACCTGTCAGAGTCTTCTCAGCGCCGGGGAAGCGTCAAAGCGTTCCCGCAGCCGGGGGGCTGCGGGGACGCTGACGCTCCGGGGGGACGGGCTTCCGCCAGGGGGGACCAGGGGGGAACACCAGGGGGGAACGGGAGCCTAGGGCGCGGTGGGGGGAACAGGGGGAGGGGGAGGCTCGGTGTGCCGAGACGTGATGAGGTCCTGCACGGGCTGGGCCTCGGGCACACCGAGCCGCGTGAACACCGTGAGCGCCTCCTGGAGGCACGCCAGCCCGCGCGAGGGCTGCCCCAACTCCAGGAGCGCCTCGCCCAGCGCCGCGTTCGCCATGCCCTGGCAGTACGCGGCCTCGATCTCCTGGGCGATCGACAGCGACTCCTCGGCCGCCTCCGCCGCCGCCGGGAACCGGCCGTCCGCCAGCAGGCAGGCCGCCAGCCGGGCCAGCGAGTAGCCCTCCCAGATCGGGTGCTGCTGCTGCCGGTACAGCTGGTGCGCCTCCCGCAGGTGCACCGCCGCCTCACCGGGCGAACCGGTCGAGCGCAGCACCACGCCCAACTGGTAGAGCGTGTCCGCCAGGCACGGCACGTTCCCGGACGCCCGGGCCGCCGCCACCGCGGCGCGCGCGGCGTCCACGGCCTCGGCGTGGCGGTCCAGGCCGACGTGGGCGCGGGCCATGTTGGCGAGCAGCCGGGCCTCGCTGATCGAGGAGTCCAGCCGGCGGGCCGTCTCCTGCGCCTGCTGGTACACGGGCAGCGCCTCGGCGGGGCGGCCGGCTCGGAACAGCGTGATGCCCAGGCCGTTGGCCGTGGCCAGCCGCAGCGCGGTGGGCCGGTCGACCGGCTGGAGCGCCAGGCTCTTCGCCAGCTCCCCCTCGGCCTCGGCGAGTTCGGACGCCACCTGGTGGATGTGGCCGAGCGCGTAGTGCACCTGGGCCCGGGTCCCCGGGTCGTCCTGGGCGCCGGGGCTCGCCGCGGCGGCGTGCAGCACGCTGCGGATGCGCGAGGCGAGCGACGGGTCCTCGACCATGTGGGTCATCCGCTGCAGGATGTCCACGGCGGGGTGCAGCAGTTCCGGCGGGGCACCGGCCGCCGCCTCGACGCTGCTGAGCAGCAGCGCGACCTCGGAGCGGAGCCAGCCGCGGGCAGCGTCGGTGTCGGGGAACACCCGCCCCGGCGAGCGGGCGACGTGCAGCGACTCCACGTAGATGTCGTCCGGCTCGATGACCCGCTCGGCGTTGCGCACGGTGGCGTGCAGCAGGTCCAGCAGCCGCAGCAGTGCCTCGTGCTGCCGTCCGACGTCGCCGAGCTTGGCGTTCTGCCGCTGCGCGTACAGGCGCAGCAGGTCGTGGTACCGGTACCGGCCGGGGGTGAAGCACTCCAGCATGTTGGCCTCGACCAGGGACTCCGCCAGGTCCTCGGCCTCTTGCTCGGAGGTGCCGAGCAGCGCGGTGACGGCGGGCAGCGGCAGGTCGGGGGAGTCGACCAGGGCGAGCAGCCGGAACGCCCGGGCCTCCTCCGGCCGGAGCTGGGCGTAACCGAGCCCCAGGGTGGTCTCCACGGCGAGGTTGCCGAGCTGGAGCTCCTGGAGCCGGTTGCGCTGGTCCGCTAACCGCCGGGCCAGGTCGGAGACGCTCCAGCGCGGACGGCTGGCCAGCCGGGCGGCGGCGATCCGGACCGCCAGCGGCAGGAAGCCGCAGGAGGTCACCACCTGGAGCGCGGCCTCGGGTTCGGCGCCGACCCGCTCGGCCCCGACGATCGCCGAGAACAGCGCCAGCGCCTCGTCCGGGGTCAGCTCCTCGATGTCCACCAGGTGCGCGCCGGGCAGTTCGGCCAGCCGGGAGCGGCTGGTCACCATCACCGCGTTGCCGGAGACGCCGGGGATCAGCGGCCGCAGCTGCCCGGCGTCGCGGGCGTTGTCGAGCAGGATCAGCATCCGCTTGTCGGCCAGCAGCGAGCGGTACAGCGCGGCGCGCTGGTCCAGCGAGTCGGGGGCGTCGGGTGCGCCGAGCGCGTGCAGGAAGTCGCCGAGCACCACGGCCGGGTCGGCCGGGGAGGCGCCCGCGCCGCGCAGGTCCACGTACAACTGCCCGTCCGGGAAGTCCGGCCGCAGCGAGTGCGCCACGTGCACCGCGAGGGTGGTCTTGCCGACGCCGCCGATGCCGGCCAGCGAGGTCACCACGACGGCTTGGCCGGAACCCGCCCTCAGCACGTCCCGCAGCTCGCCGACCAGCTTGTTGCGGCCGCTGAAGTCCGAGACGTCGGCCGGGAGTTGGGCGGGCGGAACGAAGGCGGGCGGCTCCTCGGCGGCCTTCGGCGGGGCGGCCGAGGTGGCCAGCAGCTCCGGGTCGCCGGCCAGGATCCGGGCGTGCACCGCGGAGAGCCCGCCGCCCGGCTCCACGCCCAGCTCGTCGATCAGCAGCTTCCGGGTGTCCGCGTACACGCCCAGCGACTCGGCCTGCCGGCCGCTGCGGTACAGCGCCAGCATCAGCAGTTCGCGCAGCCGCTCGCGCAGCGGGTACGCGGCGGACAGCGCGTTCAACTCGGCCACCACGTCGGCGTGCAGGCCGATCTCCAGGGCCAGCGCGCAGCGCTCCTCGGCCACCGCGAGCTGCCGTTCCGCCAGCCGGTTGCGCTGGGTCTCGGCGTACGGGCCCGGCACGCCGGGCAGCGGGCGGCCGCGCCACAGGTCGAGCGCGGCGACCAGGGTGTCGTGGGCGGAGCGCAGGCCGCCGTCGCCCCGGGCGGTCCCGGCATCCGCGACCCGGTGCTCGAAGACGGTCAGGTCCAGGGCGTCGGCCGGGATCCGCAGCGCGTAGCCGTCGGTCATCGAGACCAGGACCTCGGCGGGCTTGCGGGCGGCCCGGTTCGGCTCCAGCACCGAGCGCAGCCGGGAGACGTAGGTGCGCAGCGCGGCCACCGCCTGCGGCGGGGTGCGCTCCCCCCAGATGCCGTCGACCAGGTCGTCGGTGGTCACCGGACGGCCCTCGCTGAGCAACAGGGCCACCAGCACGGCCTGTTGCTGCGGCGATCCGAGCGCCAGCGGCGCGTCACCGCGCCACGCCTGGACAGGGCCGAGCACTTGGAAACGCAACGCCTCGGCGGAGCGCGTGTCCTGATGCTCCATGTCCTCCCCTGTGGCCGATGAACCGTCTGTTCCCCACGCCGCCGCCGGTCGTGTGGGGGCGACAGCTTATGAGGAAGCGCGCAAACATCCACCAAGTGGATGCGCGGTGCAACGTTTATAAGACATTTAGCGGTTCCTACGATACTGTCCGCGCGCCCAGGCACAGTCGTCCGGGTGATCGAACCCTCTCAGCTGAAAGGCGGCCCGCCCCATGGCCGACGAGACCACCACCACCGTTCCCGAGGCCGAGCAGACCCCGGCCCCGGTCGAGCACACCGCCGACGCCGCCGACCCGAACGCGATCGAGCACGCCCTGGAGGTGCTGGCCGAAGGGCAGCCCACCGAGCCGGCCGTGGAGCGGATCAAGACCGGGGACGACGAGACCTTCGAGCCGCTCGGCACCGTCACCAACTGCCCGTGACCGCTGCCCACCTCACCAGAACGAGCCCCGACCCTCACCGGCCGGGGCTCGTCCCGTTCGCCCGCTCCACGGCCGCTACTGCGCCGAACGCACCCGCAGGTTGGTGATCAGCGGGCCGTCGGTGACCTCGGCGAAGAAGTCGTTCCCCTTGTCGTCCACCACGATGAACGCCGGGAAGTCCTCCACCTCGATCCGCCAGACCGCCTCCATGCCCAGCTCCGGGTACTCCAGCACCTCGACCTTCTTGATGCAGTCCTGCGCGAGCCGGGCCGCCGGGCCGCCGATCGAGCCCAGGTAGAAGCCGCCGTGCTCGGCGCACGCCTTGGTGACCTGCTTGGAGCGGTTGCCCTTGGCCAGCATCACCATCGAGCCGCCCGCCGCCTGGAACTGGTCGACGTAGGAGTCCATCCGCCCGGCCGTGGTCGGACCGAACGAGCCGGACGCGTAGCCCTCCGGGGTCTTGGCCGGGCCCGCGTAGTAGACCGGGTGGTCCTTCAGGTACTGCGGCATGCCCTGCCCGGCGTCCAGCCGCTCCTTGATCTTGGCGTGCGCGATGTCGCGGGCCACCACCAGCGTGCCGGTGAGCGAGAGCCGGGTCTTCACCGGGTACTTGGACAGCTCGGCGCGGACCTCGGCCATCGGCCGGTTCAGGTCGATCCGCACCACGTCGTCGTTCAGGTGCTCGTCGGTGGTCTCCGGCAGGTACTTCGCCGGGTCGGTCTCCAACTGCTCCAGGAACACGCCCTCGGCGGTGATCTTGCCGAGCGCCTGGCGGTCCGCCGAGCAGGACACCGCCATCGCGACCGGCAGCGAGGCGCCGTGCCGCGGCAGCCGGATCACCCGCACGTCGTGGCAGAAGTACTTGCCGCCGAACTGCGCGCCGATGCCGATCTTCTGGGTCAGCTCGAAGACCTTCTGCTCCAGCTCCAGGTCGCGGAAGCCGTGCCCGGTCCGCGCGTCGCCGCCGGTGGGCAGGTTGTCCAGGTAGTGCGCGGAGGCGTACTTCGCGGTCTTCAGGGCGAACTCGGCGCTGGTGCCGCCGACCACGATCGCCAGGTGGTACGGCGGGCAGGCCGCGGTGCCCAGCGAACGGATCTTCTGCTCCAGGAAGTTCAGCATCGACGCCTCGTTGAGGATCGCCTTGGTCTCCTGGTACAGGTACGACTTGTTGGCCGAGCCGCCGCCCTTGGCCATGAACAGGAACTTGTAGGCGTCCCCGTCGGTGGCGTACAGCTCGATCTGGGCCGGCAGGTTGTTGCCGGTGTTCTTCTCGTCCCACATGGTCACCGGGGCCATCTGGGAGTACCGCAGGTTCAGCTTGGTGTACGCGTCGAACACGCCGCGGGCGATCGCCGCCTCGTCCTCGCCGGAGGTCAGCACGTGCTGGCCGCGCTTGCCCATCACGATCGCGGTGCCGGTGTCCTGGCACATCGGCAGGATGCCGCCCGCCGAGATGTTGACGTTCTTCAGCAGGTCCAGCGCCACGAACCGGTCGTTCGGGCTGGCCTCCGGGTCGTCCAGGATGCGGCGCAGCTGCGCCAGGTGCGCCGGGCGCAGGTAGTGCGAGATGTCGTGCATCGCCTCGGCCGTCAGCAGCCGCAGCGCCTCCGGCTCGACCTGCAGGAAGGTGCGACCGCCGGCCTCGAAGGTCGAGACCCCCTCGGAGGTGAGCTTGCGGTACGGAGTGGTGTCCGTGCCGAGCGGGAGCAGGTCGCGGTAGGCGAACTCTGGGGCCATGGGGTGATCCTTCGGTTCTTTCGGCTTCGTCGACGAGGCACCCTCCAGGTTAGGCGCACCTGTCCGCGCCCCCGGCGGTAAGGTCGGCCTGCGTGACCGGCGTCACGCGCATTGCGTCGAACCGCCGTTCGGTTCCGGGGTCGGCTCGCTAGGCTTGTGACGTGGACAACTCTCCCGTGCAGGACCCGCAGGGCCCGCTGCCCGCCCCGCTGCCGAAGAACGAGCCCGCACCGGCTCCCGACCGGACCCCCGGTACCGACCTGGCCGCCGAACTGCGCGCCTCCGACGCCGACCGCGAACGCGTCGCCGACCTGCTCCGCGACGCCTACGCCGAGGGCCGGCTCACCGTCGACGAGCACGCCGAACGCATCGAGGCCGCCTACGGCGCCCGCACCTTCGGCGAGTTGGAGCCCCTCACCCGCGACCTCCCCGGCCACCCCGGGCCGATCCGGCACAACCTCACCAAGGCCCCGCTGGACGACCGGGCCCCCGCCCCGAAGCCCGCGCTGCCCCCGGCCCGGGCCGAGGCGCCCACCATGGTCGCGGTGTTCGGCGGCGCCGCCCGCAAGGGCCGCTGGCGGGTGGGCTCCCACCTCAAGGCGGTCGCCGTGTTCGGCGGCATCGAGATCGACCTCACCGACGCGGTCTTCGAGTCCCCCGAGGTGGTCATCGAGGTGGTCTCGGTGTTCGGCGGCGTCGACATCCGGGTCCCCGAGAACGTCAGCCTGCACGGCGGCGGCGCCGGGGTGTTCGGCGGCTTCGAGGTCCGCGAGCAGACCTCCGCCGACCCGCACGCGCCCGTGGTCCGGGTCAAGGGCGCCGCGGTGTTCGGCGGCGTCGACGCCAAGCCGCGCCGCGGCAAGAAGCTCAAGGAGTGGGTGCGCCGACAGCTCGACAGCTGACCTGCGCGGTCACCGACGGGGCGTCAACTCGCCGGGCGGCACTCGTCGTTGTCCCGAGTGCAGGGCGTAGTCGATTGCGTGCGGTGTGCATGAATCCCGGAGCGGCGGGGTAGTTCCAATCGCACATCGTTCCTGTACGGCTGTGACCCCGCGGGTCGGCGACGGTGCCACGGCGAGGGAGCACGGGGCAGTCGGGCAGGAGGCGACATTGTCCCCGAGCCTTGAGCCTGGTCAGGAGTCACCGTGCTGCATCCGATCGAGTCCAGCGCCACCGCCGCCGCCCGCCGCCCGGCGGCCCAGCCGGACGTGGACGACAACCCCTGGCACACCTCGGCCGCCTGCCGCAGCGACGAGGCCGGGCTGTTCTTCGCCCCCTCCAAGGAGCCGACGGCCGCCCGGCTCTCCCGCGAGGAGCAGGCCAAGCGGGTCTGCGCCCGCTGTCCGGTCCTGCTCGAATGCCGCGAACACGCCCTCGCCCAGCCCGAGCCCTACGGCGTCTGGGGCGGCCTCACCGCCGCCGAACGCCGGGTCGTCCTCACCCGCCGCCGACGCCGGGACGCGGAGATCCGCGTCCCGGCCCGGATAGCCGGCTGACACCCGCCGCGCCGGACGCCGCGAGAGCGCACCGGGGAGCACGGAACCGGGGGCGCGGGGAACCGCGCCCCGACTCCGCGCCCGCGCGCTAGTTGGCGCGGTCGAAGTCGATCGCGCTGTACGCCCGCAGCTTGGCGAGCTTGTGGGTGGAGTCGATCCGCCGGATCGTCCCGCTCTTGGAGCGCATCACCAGCGACGAGGTGGTGGCGGTCTCCTGCCGGTAGTGGACGCCGCGCAGCAGCTCGCCGTCGGTGATGCCGGTCGCGACGAAGAACACGTTCTCGCCGCTGACCAGGTCGTCCGTGGTCAGGACGCGGTCCAGGTCGTGCCCGGCGTCCAGCGCCTTCTGCCGCTCGGCCGCGTCCTTCGGCCAGAGCCTGCCCTGGATGACGCCGCCCATGCACTTCATCGCGCAGGCCGCGATGATGCCCTCGGGGGTGCCGCCGATGCCCATCAGCAGGTCGATGCCGGTCTCCTCGCGGGCGGCCATGATCGCGCCGGCCACGTCGCCGTCCGAGATGAACTTGATCCGGGCGCCGGCCTCCCGGATCTCCCGGACCAGGTCGTCGTGCCGGGGCCGGTCCAGCACCACGACGGTGACGTCCTCGACGGCGGAGCCCTTGGCCTTGGCGACCCGGCGGATGTTGACCGCGGGCGGGGCGGTGATGTCGACGTAGTCGGCGGCCTCGGGGCCGCAGACCAGCTTGTCCATGTAGAACACCGCGCTGGGGTCGAACATGGTGCCGCGGTCGGCGACCGCGAGGACCGCGACCGCGTTGTTCATGCCCTTGGCGGTGAGGGTGGTGCCGTCCACCGGGTCGACGGCGACGTCGCACTCGGCGCCGGTGCCGTCGCCGACCCGCTCGCCGTTGTAGAGCATCGGGGCCTCGTCCTTCTCCCCCTCGCCGATGACGACGATGCCGTTCATCGAGACGGTGGAGACGAGGGTGCGCATGGCCTTCACGGCCGCGCCGTCGGCGCCGTTCTTGTCGCCCCGGCCGACCCAGCGGCCGGCGGCCATCGCGGCGGCCTCGGTGACCCGGACCAGTTCGAGGGCGAGGTTGCGGTCGGGGGCCTCCGGAGCGACCTCCAGGGCGGAGGGGAGGTGGTGCGGGTACTGCGTGGTCATCGTCGTTACCTCTCTGTACGCGACGGCCAGACAGCACCGGGACGCGGAGGGTCACCGGCACTGCGATGAGGGTTGCTGCGATCGTATCGGCAGGTGGAAGGGGTGTCTGTGGCGCACTCCCCGCGTACCCCTCACCGGCCTCGCCACCCCGTCCCCGTCCGCCCCTCCCGCTCCTCCCGCCCTGTCCCGCCCCGCCCCGGCACGCGGTGCCCGCGTAAGCGCCGCCTACCATGGGCGGGTGGCAGGCAACAGCAGCAACAGGGGCCGTCAGACGGTACGGGACATGGTCCTGTCGATGGCGGCGGTCGGCGTCGTGGTGGTGGTCGCGTACTTCTCGATCCCCAGCGCGGACGGCAAGAACGGCGTCCACGCGGTGCCGTACCAGGTCGAACTGGCCTCGGCGAAGCGGGCCGCGCCGTACCCGCTGCTCGGGCCGCAGCAGCTCCCGGACGGCTGGAAGGCCACCTCGGTCAGCTACGGCCGGGACGACAAGGGCCGCGCCGCCTGGCACCTGGGCCTGAACACCGCCTCCGGCCAGTACGCGGCGGTCGAGCAGAGCGACGGCAAGTCCGCGGACGTGGTGGCGCTGAACGTGCCGGGCGCCGAGCCGGACGGCACCGCCACGGTGGCGGGCCAGGAGTGGCAGCGGGTGCAGGGCGACCGCTACCGGGCGCTGGTCCGCCCGGCCGGCGACACCGGCACCACGGTGCTCACCGGCACCGCCTCCTACGAGGAGCTCGCCCGGCTCGCCGAGACGCTCCGGTAGCGCACGTCGGCGGCCCACGACCGCGGCGCAGCACGACCGCGGCGCAGCAACGACCGCGGCGCACGACGAAGGCCCCCGCCGGGGAACGGCGGGGGCCTTCGCGGTCACCGGTGCCGGCGGAGCGCCGGCGTCCGGGAGGATCAGACGGTGGTGACGACCTCGTCGTAGGCCAGGCGCGGGCTGCGCGGGAACCAGGCGTCCTCGCCCGGCTTGCCGATGTTGACCACGGCCAGCACCGAGTGCTCGCCGTCGCCGAAGAACTCCTTGTTGATGCCCTCGGCGTCGTAGCCGGTCATCGGGCCGGCGGCCAGGCCGGCAGCGCGGACGCCGATGATGAAGTAGGCGGCCTGCAGGGCGCCGTTCAGGGTGGCGGAGGACTCGCGGACCGCGCGCTCGGAGAAGAACATGTCCTTCGCCTGCGGGAAGTGCGGCAGCTGGGTCGGGAGCTCCTCGTGGAACTCGTTGTCGGCGGCCAGGATGGCGACCAGCGGCGCGCCGGAGGTCTTGGCCTTGTTGCCGTCGGCCATGTGCTGGACGAGGCGGGCGCGGCCCTCCTCGGAGCGGACCAGGACGATGCGCAGCGGCTGCTGGTTGAAGGCGGTCGGGCCGAACTTCACCAGGTCGTAGATCGCCTGGACCTGCTCGTCGCTGACCGGCTCGTCCGAGAAGGTGTTGGCGGTGCGGGCCTCGCGGAAGAGCAGGTCCTGAGCGGCGGCGTCGAGTGCCAGGGTCATGTCTGTGTCCTACCTCAGAGCTGGAGACGGGGTCCGGTCGGCGGCTGGGGTGCCGCACGCTGAGGTGCAACTTCGATGAAACTTAAACCATTCCCGGACGGGGTGGTGATGTACCTCACAGCCCCGCCGCCGCCCCGGGCCGCCGGCCGTCACTCCCCGGCGGGCTCCTCGACGGCCAGCGCCGCGTCCAGCCGGGCCCGGGCGCCGTCCAGCCAGCGCTGGCAGACCTTCGCCAACTCCTCGCCGCGCTCCCACAGCGCCAGCGACTCCTCCAGCGTCGTCCCGCCGGTCTCCAGCCGCCGGACCACCTCCAGCAGTTCGTCCCGCGCCTGCTCGTACCCGAGCGCCTGCTCCGGACCCGCTTCCCGCTGACCGCGCTGATCTGCCATGCCGCCCAGGGTAGGCGCTGCCCCCGACAAACCCGGCGCACCCCGGCCCGCGTCCGCCCTGCCCTGTTCCGCCCTGCTCTGCTCCGCCGGACCTGAGCACCCCGCGCCCGGGCCCGCACCGGGGCGCCCTACCGGGGCCGCGGCTTCCGCGAGCACTCCGCCGCGCTCTCCCGGCGGCGCCCGCCGACCGCCTGACCCGCCGTCCGGACCGCCGACCCCGCCGTGCCCGCCCCCGCCGTCCGGCGGCGCGGCCCCACCCCGTGCCGGGCCGGGGGCGGCGCGCCCTCGGCCAGCGAGCGGCGCAGGTTCAGCCGGGCCCGGTAGGTCAGCGTCTTGACGGCGCCGACCCGCAGCCCGATCCGGTCCGCGATCTCCAGCGAGCTCAGCCCGTCCCAGTAGCGCAGCCGGAGCACCGCCCGCTGACGCTCGTTCAGCACCGCCAGTGCCGCGCCCACCCGCTCCGCCTCCACCGCCGCGATCACCGCCTCCTCGACCCGCACCCCCGAATCCCGGTCCGCGAACGCCGCCACCGTCGACTCGCGCCGGGTGGAACGCCGTTTCTCGTGGTCCAGCAGCACGTGGCGGGCAATGGTGAACATCCACGCGCCGATATCCGTGCCCGTCCAGTGGAAACCGCGAATTCCCGCCATCGCGCGGACGAAAGTGTCCTGGGCCAGGTCCTCGGCCAGCGGGCGGTTCCCGGTCCGGCGCAGCAGGAACCCCAGCACCGCGCCGTGGTGGCACCGGTAGATGACCGCCCAGGCTTCGCGGTTCCCGGACTTCGCGGCCTCGATCAGCGCGGGCGTCACCGCCGGTCGGCCCGCCGGGGGGACGTCCATGCCAAACCTCCGGAAAACGCCGGAAAAGGGAAGGGCCGTCACACTAGGACCCGCCCCGACCCGGTGCAAGCAGTTCCCGGGGAAGCGCCGGCAATTCCCGCCGATTTCCGCGCGGAGGGGGGCTCGCGGACAATTCCGCGAGCCGGTTCCGGACGGTCGACGGACCGTCAGCCCCCGGCCCCGGCCGCCCCGGCCTCCGCCGCCCCGGCCACCCGCACCTCGAACGCACCGCCCGCCACCCGGGCCCGCAGCGCCTCGCCGGCCGCGGCCTGCCCGGGATCGGTCAGCACCGTGCCGTCCGCCCGCTGCAGCACCGCGTACCCGCGCTCCAGGGTGGCCAGCGGCGACAGCGCCACCACCCGGGCCAGCGCGTGCCCCAGGTCGGTCTGGGCGTGGTCCAGCCGGTGCCCCAGCACCCGCCGGGCCCGCTCCACCAGCGCGTCCACCTCCGCCCCGCGGGCCGCCACCGCCTCGGTCGGCGCCGCCAGCACCGGGCGGCTGCGCACCGCGGCCAGCCCCGCCGACTCCCGCTCCACCCGGTTCAGCACGTGCCGCCGCGCCCGGTCCCGCAACTGCCGCACCTTCGCCAGCTCCTCGCCCACGTCCGGCACCACCCGCTTCGCCGCGTCGGTCGGCGTGGAGGCCCGGAAGTCCGCGACGAAGTCCAGGAGCGGCCGGTCCGGCTCGTGCCCGATCGCGCTCACCACCGGCGTCCGGGCCGCCGCCACCGTCCGCACCAGCTCCTCGTCGGAGAACGGCAGCAGGTCCTCCACGCTGCCGCCGCCGCGGGCCACCACGATCACCTCGACCTCCGGCAGCGCGTCCAACTCCCGCACCGCCGCGCACACCTGGCCCACCGCCTGCGGCCCCTGCACCAGCACGTTGCGCACCTCGAAGCGCACCGCCGGCCAGCGCCGCCGGGCGTTCTCCAGCACGTCCCGCTCGGCCGCCGAACCCCGGCCGGTGACCAGGCCCACGCAGCCCGGCAGGAACGGCAGCGGCCGCTTCCGGGCGTCCTCGAACAGGCCCTCGGCGAACAGCCGCCGCTTCAACTGCTCCAGCCGGGCCAGCAGTTCGCCCAGGCCGACCAGCCGCAGCTCGGAGGCGCGCAGCGAGAGCGTGCCGCGCGCCGTGTACCACTCCGGCTTCGCCCGGACGATCACCCGGGCGCCCTCCTGCACGGCGTCCGCGACCTGCTCGAACACCTGCCGGAAGCAGGTCACCGTCAAGGAGACGTCCCGGTCCGGGTCGCGCAGGGTCAGGAACACCATGCCCGCCCCCGGCCGCCGGTTCAGCTGCGCGATCTGCCCCTCCACCCAGACCTCGCCCAGCCGGTCGACCCATCCGCCGATCAACGCCGAGACCTTGCCCACCGGCAGGGGCGCTTCAGGACTGCTCGTGTTGGCCATCCCCCGAGGCTAGCCCCCGGGCGGGACACATCAGGGGCGCGTCCCGCTCCCGCGCCCCCGGTTCCGCCCGCGCTGGGCGACGAGCACCACCAGCCCCACCACCAGCCACACCGCCCCCACCACCTGCGCGGTGTGCGCGGCCTCCACCAGCACCGCCACCAGCACCGCGACCCCCAGCACCGGCACCACCCCGTGCCGCAGCCAGTCCCGCGAGCCCCCGCGCACCACGTACCAGCCCACCACCGAGGCGTGCAGCAGCACGAACGCGGTCAGCGCGCCGACGTTCACCACCGAGGTCAGCTGGTCCAGCCCGTCGTCCCGGCGGGCCGCCCAGACCGCCGCCACCAGCGTGACGACGGCCGCGGTCAGCAGCGCCCGCCGGGGCACCGCCGTCCGCTCGTCCACCACGCCCAGCAGGCGCGGCAGCCGCCCCTCCCGCCCCATCGCGAACACCAGCCGCCCGGCCGCCGCCTGCCCGGCCAGCGCCGCGAACGCCGCCCCGACCGCCTTGGACACCGCGATCAGCACGTGCAGCCAGTGCCCGACCGCGGACTCCACGGTGTCGTAGAACGCCGAGCCCTGCGCCTCCGGGTCGGCCGCCAGCTGCTGCGGCGCCGTCGGCTCCAGCAGCGCCGCCAGGTAGGTCTGCGTCACGAACAGCAGCCCGGCCAGCGCCAGGCACCACAGCACCGCCCGGGCCACCGCCGCGGACGCGCCGACCGCCTCCTCGACGAAGGAGGCGATCGCGTCGAAGCCCAGGTAGGAGAGCACCGCCACCGACACCGCCGACAGCACCGCCGTCAACGAGAACCCGCCGACTCCCCCGAACGGGGACCCCCAGTCGCGCGCCGCCCCGTCCCGGGCCAGCACCACCACCGCCGCGACCACGAAGACCGCCAGCACGACGACCTCCATCGCCAGCACCGCGAACCCGACCACCGCCGCCGTCCGCACCCCGGTCAGGTTGAGCGCCGTGGTGACCAGCACCGCCAGCACCGTCCACACCCAGCGCGAGACGTCCGGCACCAGCGAGTTGAGCGCGATCCCGGAGAACAGGTACGCCACCGCCGGGATCAGCAGGTAGTCGAGCATCGCCATCCACCCGGCGACGAACCCCGGCCCCTCGCCCAACCCGGCCCGGGCGTACGCGAACACCGAGCCGGCCCGCGGCACCGCCCGCACCATCTCGGCGTACGACAGCGCGGTGAACCCCATCGCCACCGTCGCCACCAGGTACACCGCCGCCACCGCGCCGTGGCTCTTCGCGTCCAGCACGCCGAACACGCCGACCGGCGCCATCGGGGCGATGAACAGCAGCCCGTACACCATCAGATCCCGCACCCCGAGGGTGCGCCGCAGCCCAGCCGTGCTCGCCTGTGTGCTCACCCTGGCCATTCCACCCGGCCGCACCCGTCCGGCGGCGGCGGCGCGCGTCCGCCCCCCGCGGGACTCGCCCGTACGATGGAGCCATGTCCACCAGTGCTCAGCGCCGTGTCCTGCTCGCCGCCCCCCGTGGCTACTGCGCGGGTGTCGACCGCGCCGTGATCGCCGTGGAGAAGGCCCTGGAGCAGTACGGGGCGCCCATCTACGTCCGCAAGCAGATCGTCCACAACAAGTACGTCGTGCAGACCCTGGAGAAGCAGGGCGCGATCTTCGTCGACGAGACGGAGGAGGTGCCCGAGGGCTCGATCGTGGTCTTCTCGGCCCACGGCGTGGCCCCGTCCGTGCACGACGAGGCCGAGACCGGCCGGCTCGCCACCATCGACGCGACCTGCCCGCTGGTCACCAAGGTGCACAAGGAGGCCCGCCGCTTCGCCGACGAGGACTACGACATCCTGCTGATCGGCCACGAGGGCCACGAGGAGGTCGTCGGCACCATGGGCGAGGCCCCCGAGCGCATCCACCTGGTGGACGGCGCCGAGGACGTCGCCAACGTGCGGGTCCGCGACGAGTCCAAGCTGGTCTGGCTCTCCCAGACCACCCTCTCCGTGGACGAGACCATGGAGACCGTCGGCGCCCTCAAGCAGCGCTTCCCGCTGCTGGTCTCCCCGCCCAGCGACGACATCTGCTACGCCACCCAGAACCGCCAGGTCGCGGTCAAGCAGCTCGCCCCCGAGGCCGACCTGCTGATCGTGGTCGGCTCCAGGAACTCCTCCAACTCGGTCCGGCTGGTCGAGGTCGGCCTGGAGTACGGCGCCAAGGCCGCCCACCTGGTCGACTTCGCCGAGGAGATCGACCCGGCCTGGCTGGAGGGCGTCACCACGGTCGGCCTGACCAGCGGCGCCTCGGTGCCGGAGATCCTGGTCGACGGCGTGCTCCGGCTCCTCGCCGAGCACGGCTTCGAGGACGTCCAGGTGGTCAAGACCGCCGAGGAGCACCTCACCTTCTCGCTCCCCAAGGAGCTCCGCCGCGACCTGCGCGCCGAGGCCGCCGGCAAGCTCTGACCCCCCGTCACCCCGACCGCGGTCCGGCCCCCTCCCCGGAGGGCGCCGGACCGCGCGCGTCGCAAGGGCTGCGCAGGTTCCGCTCCGCCCGTACGTTTGGTACGAGGACCGGCGGGCAGCGGATGCTCACGGCCAGTGAGGGAGGCGACGGCAGTGACGACGTTCTTCGGCGTGGACATCGGCGGCTCGGGCATCAAGGGCGCGCCGGTCGACCTGGACAAGGGCGTGCTCGCCCAGGAGCGGCACAAGGTGCTCACCCCGCACCCGTCCGGCCCGGACGAGGTGATCGGCGCGGTCTGCGAGGTGGTCCGGCACTTCGACCACCGGGGGCCGGTCGGCCTGACCTTCCCCGGCGTGGTCGTCGACGGGCGCACCATGACCGCGGCCAACGTCGACAAGGGCTGGATCGGCCTGGACGCCGCCCACCGGTTCAGCGAGGCGCTCGGCCTGCCCGCCACCGTCGTCAACGACGCCGACGCGGCCGGGATCGCCGAGGTCACCCACGGCGCCGGACGCGGCCGCAAGGGCGTCGTCCTGCTGCTCACCTTCGGCACCGGCATCGGCAGCGCCCTGTTCTCCGACGGCGTGCTCGTCCCCAACACCGAACTCGGCCACCTCGAACTGCGCGGCAAGGACGCCGAACGGCGCGCCTCCTCCGCCGCCAAGGAGCGCCACGACCTCAGCTGGTCCGAGTGGGCCGGGCGGGTCGACGAGTACCTCGACCTGGTCGAGATGCTGTTCTCCCCGCAGCTGGTCGTCATCGGCGGCGGCGTCAGCCGCAAGCACGAGAAGTTCCTGCCGCTGCTCAAGGACCGCCGCGCCGAGGTCGTCCCGGCCGAACTGCGCAACGACGCGGGCATCGTCGGCGCGGCCATGGCGGCGAGCCTGCGGCCCACCGTGCCCGCGTCCGAACCCCCGGTCGGCTGACCGGGCCGGTCGGGCGGCCCGGCGGGCTCAGCGGACCCGGTGCCGCCGGCGCTGGGCCACGTGACGCGCGGTGACGATCGCGGCGGCCAGGGCGGTGCCGGCGAACAGCCAGCCCGCCCGCAGCGCCAGCCCGCCGGCCAGCGCCACCACCTCGCCGGTCACGCCCTGGGAGGGGCCCGGCTGCAACAGCACCAGCGCCGCCGCGAAGGCGATCGGCCCGCAGATCGGCGCCGCCGGCAGGTCCGAGTACCGCACCCGCACGGCCAGCTGGAAGCACACCACCAGATAGCCGAGCCCGAACAGCACCCCGAGCCCGCCGAACAGCAGCCGGTCCACCCCCGCCGACACCAGCGTCCCGGCCACCGCCGCGACCCCGGTGCCCACCGCGGTCAGCCGGGCCGGCCGCCCGCTCCCGCCGCGCCGCCGCCGGGCCGCCAGCAGCCGCTGCACCGCGCGCTGCACGACCGGCGGGCCGGTCCGGACGCCGGAGGCCGACCGCAGCCGCGAGTCGGGGGGGCCGCTCTGCCCCGGAACGGCGGCCTCGGCGGCGCCCCGACCGGGCGGTCGCCTTCTCGGCCCTGGCGGCTGGGTACGGGTGCTCTGCTCCACCCGACCAACGTACGGTCCGATCATCGACACCTTGTGTAATGGCTCCCCGGCAATTGTCCGTGTCCGGCCGGAGCGCGCCCCACCGCGCTGCCGGAGGCCCCGCGCGCGCCCCGTAGACTGGGGGATCGGCCCGTACGGGCCACCTCGACGCCCTCCAAGCCACGGGACACCACTCTCCATGTCGCTCACGATCGGAATCGTCGGCCTGCCGAACGTCGGCAAGTCGACCCTGTTCAACGCCCTGACCAAGAACGACGTGCTGGCGGCCAACTACCCGTTCGCCACCATCGAGCCGAACGTCGGCGTCGTCGGTGTCCCCGACCCGCGCCTGGAGAAGCTCGCCGAGATCTTCGGTTCGCAGCGCGTCCTCCCCGCCACCGTCGACTTCGTCGACATCGCCGGCATCGTCCGCGGCGCCAGCGAGGGCGAGGGCCTGGGCAACAAGTTCCTCGCCAACATCCGCGAGGCCAACGCGATCTGCCAGGTGGTCCGGGCCTTCACCGACCCCGACGTGGTCCACGTCGACGGCAAGGTCTCGCCCAAGGACGACATCGAGACCATCCACACCGAGCTGATCCTCGCCGACCTCCAGACCATCGAGAAGGCGCTGCCCCGGCTCCAGAAGGAAGCCCGCCTCAAGAAGGACACCGCCCCCGTCCTCGCCGCCGCCGAGGCCGCCCAGGCCGTCCTGGAGACCGGCAAGACCCTCTTCGAGGCCGGCTTCGACACCACCGCCGTCCGCGACCTGCACCTGATGACCTCGAAGCCCTTCCTCTACGTCTTCAACGTCGACGAGGACGCCCTCTCCGACGAGGACTTCAAGAACGCCCAGCGCGCCCTGGTCGCCCCCGCCGAGGCCATCTTCCTCAACGCCAAGATCGAGTCCGAGCTCATCGAACTCGACGACGCCGAGGCACTCGAACTCCTCCAGTCCATGGGCCAGGACGAGCCCGGCCTCGCCACCCTCGCCCGCGTCGGCTTCGCCACCCTCGGCCTGCAGACCTACCTCACCGCCGGCCCCAAGGAAACCCGGGCCTGGACCATCAAGCAGGGCGCCACCGCCCCCGAGGCCGCCGGTGTCATCCACACCGACTTCCAGAAGGGCTTCATCAAGGCCGAGGTCACCTCCTTCGACGACCTCGTCGCCGCCGGCTCCCTCCCCGAGGCCCGCGCCAAGGGCAAGGCCCGCATCGAGGGCAAGGACTACGTCATGCAGGACGGCGACGTGGTGGAGTTCCGCTTCAACGTCTGACGATTCAGCACTGCACGTCACTTGATTTGACGAGTGTGCAGGTCGGAGAGGGCCGGACTCCACGGAGTCCGGCCCTCTCCTCGTTTCTGTGCTGACCTGGTGCTGACTTGTGGGGGTCCGCACCGGTCGTCGAGCCCCGGGATCCCCACTTGAGTGGTACGTTGTTCGGTACCACTCGCCGAAGGGGGTACGGCCATGTCCATCACCGCGAGCGAGGCCCGAAGGGATCTCTTCCCGTTGATCAAGAAAGTCAACGAGGACCACGACGCCATCGAGATCGTCTCCAAGCACGGAAACGCCGTGCTCGTCTCCGCCGAGGATTACGCCTCGCTGCGCGAGGGCTCCTACCTCCTGCGTTCGCCGGCGAACGCACGTCGCCTGCTGAAGGCGTACGACAACGCGCTGAACGGCATCGGGCTCTCCGAGCGCACGCTCATCGACCCCGACTCGGCTGACGCCGAGCGGGGTGTCGAGTGAGGCTCGTCTTCGAAGCGCAGGGCTGGGAGGACTACACGTCCTGGCTCAAGAACGACCGCAAGACGCTCGCCCGGATCAACAAGCTCATTGAGGATGTCCTGCGCGATCCGTTCACCGGGATCGGCAAACCCGAGCCGCTGAAGTACCACCTGCCGGGGGCCTGGTCCCGGCGGATCGACGACGAGCACCGCCTCGTCTATCTGGTCACCGACCGTGAGGTCGTCATCCTGGCGGCCCGCTATCACTACTGATTGCAGTTCGGGTGCGCTCTTGTGCTGACTTATTGACCCGAAACGGTAAGGTTCCGGGCTCGTTGATCCTGGCGTGACGGACTTGGTTGGGGATGCGCGGCGGTTGTCGCCGGACGCGCAGGAGGCCTTGCGGATGCGGGCCGTGGCAGCCGTTCGGGCGGGACGGAACCGGCGTGAGGCGGCTGAACTCCTGGGTGTGAGCGCCGAGTCGGTTGCCGACTGGTGGGCGGCGTGGCAAGCCGGCGGCCGTGAGGCCCTAGTCTCCGGCCGACGCGGCCGACGGCCGGGCGAGCACCAGGTGCTGGACCCGGACGAGCAGCAGTGTGTCCGTCAGGCGTTGCTCGACCACCGGCCCGAAGACCTCGGCCTGGGCGGCCAGTTGTGGACGCGCGCCATGGTCGGTGACCTGATCGCCCTGCTCTACCGGGTGCGGCTGACCGAGCAGGGCGTGGGCAAGTACCTGCGGCGTTGGGGCCTGTCCTTCCAGCGACCGGACAAGCGGGCGATCGAACAGGGTCCGGAAGCGGTGCGCGCGCGGCGCGAGGAGACCTGGCCGGCCATCCGCGCGCGGTCCGCCGAGGTGCTGTCCGCCGACCAGGTCGGTGTCCGCTCGGACCAGGTCTCGGGGCGCACCTGGGCCGCGAAGGGCGGCACGCCGACCATCAGGCGGACGGGCAACCGCTTCTCGGTGAACGCCATGTCGGCGATCAGTACCCGCGGGAAGATGTGGTTCACGGCCTATCGCGGATCGTCCACCACCACGGTGTTCCTCGACTTCCTCCGCAGATTGGTCGGGCAGTTCGACCGGAAGACCCACCTGGTCGTCGACCGGCACTCGGTCCACCGCGGCAAGGCGGTCCGCGAGTGGCTGGCCGAGCACGAGGACCGGATCGTCCTGCACCTGCTGCCCGCCTACGCGCCGGAGACCGACCCGGACGAGCTCGTCAACGCGGACCTCAAGCGGACACTCCTGCCGGCTTGCCGGGCCCGAAACGCCGGAGGGCTCGCCGACGAGGTCCGCCGCTTCTTCCACCGACGCCAGAATCAGCCCCGCATCGTGCGGGGCTACTTCCGCGCCCCGCACGTCCGGTACATCCTCGACGCGCAGAAACCTTAGCGTTTCGGGTCGATAGATGGATCTGTTAAATGCGAAATTCGAACGGGGCTCGCCTTTCCGAGGCAAGTCCCGCTCCCCTTTCCGCGCTGACTTGAACCCCTGAAACCAGCGACCTCGCAGGTCGAAGCGGTGAAGCGGGCATTCCGCTTCGCCGCCTGACCGCTCCGTACGAAGGCCGCTCCCGTGAGGGGGAGCGGCCTTCGGTTCGCCGGCGGTGACTACCCGGAACACGCCGAGCACGCGCACCCGGTGGGTGCGGCTCTACCTGCGCCGTCGTAGCTGCTGGATGACGGGAACGACGCCCAGGCAGAGCAATGCGGAACCACCGAAGGCCGCACCGCCCTCCAGGAGGGCGTCCACGAGTGCGCTCCCGCCCAGGCGCTTGAGGAAGCCGACGCACACGGCGACCAACAGGGAGAACAGCAACATGACCAACAGCCACGGGATCCACGCGCTGTCGGTGGAGCTGGCGGTGTCGGTGGGCATGGACGGGTCGGTGGAAGGGGTCACAGCGGATCCTCCTCGTCAGTTCGAGTGCGAGTGGTCGGTGCATCGGGGCCGAGCTGGGGCGGGAAATTCATCAGCAGGTCGGCAAGGGCGGAGCGGGTGCCGCGTGCTGAGGTGGCGAATTCCCTGTACAGGCGGTCCAGTTCGTCGAGGTGGACCAGCGCCGAGACGATCGTGTGCTGTTCAGAGAGAGGCGGCAACGGAACCTCCAGTCGCCCGAGGGAGCCGGTTCTGATCGACGGGGCCGCAGTGGACGCCGCACGATCCCGCATCCAGCCGACTGATTTCTCCCGGGACAAGTAGTACAGCAGGTACTCCGGCAGCACCTCGGCCTGTTTCCGCAGCCGCAACCGGATGATGTTGGGACTCATCAGCCAGCCTTCCTGCGAGGCACGGACCAGGGACGGCGTCCCGATCGCACCGGAACGGACGCAGACGATGTCGTCCACCCGCAGACTGAAGCCCGCCAGCAGGTCGGCGGTCTTCGCGTCGACCAGTTCGTCCCTGCTGTTGGCGATGCGTCCGTCCTTCAGGTGGCGGGGGTACACGACGGGGACGCTGCCGTCCGTCGCTGCCCGCTGCGTCTTGCCGAGCCGGGAGTAGGAAGGTCCAGCCTTGATCTCGCACAGGTGATCCAGCGGAACGACTGGGACGGGACAGGAGGGTGCCGAAGGTGCCGCAGTGCTGAGGTGGGGAAAGCCGGCGGTGGCGTTCTGTGCGCGCAGTACCTGCCACTCCAGTTCTGCCATCTGCTGCCGAGCGGCGGAAAACGCGGCCACGGCCTCTCCTGTGACGCTCTCATGGTGGCGGATGTGGTCGAGAGGATGGAGGGAGTAGCCCTGAGCGCGTAGGGCGTCCCGGGAAACCCAGGCCCGAGATACGGGTTTCCCCTCAACCTCCCGGGCGGAAGAGGTGGTGCAGTGCCCGTTCGTTTCACCCCCGGCCCTCGCGCCACCGTACGCGTCGAGGACTGCCTCGACGTCCTGGTCGCTGAGGGTGCGCCGAGGACCGTTCTTCGTGCCCAGGTGCCGTCCGTCGAGGAAGAGTACGTGGTCGCACGGGTCATCCGGG
Organism: Kitasatospora sp. NPDC088783; assembly: GCF_044750705.1. NCBI lineage: Bacteria > Bacillati > Actinomycetota > Actinomycetes > Kitasatosporales > Streptomycetaceae > Kitasatospora > Kitasatospora sp. NPDC088783. The sequence goes on along the minus strand of NZ_JBIVKJ010000003.1, from coordinate 411,678 downwards.
TGCCGGAGGATCCAGATCGACACCGGCACGGGCGTGCCGGAAAACAGGTGCGGGGGCAGGGTGACGACGCCCTCGATCACTCCGCGCTCGATCAGGTTGCGACGGATCTCCAGTTCGGCCCGGTGCCCGGAATTGCCGGCCTTCGTGGGCATGATGATCCCGGCCCGCCCTCCCGCCCGAAGCATGGACAGGCAGTGCTGGACGTAGGCGAAGTTGTCGTTGTCGAGAGGTGGGGCGCCGTAGGCCCACTCTCCTCCTTGACGTTCTTCCCGTGCGGGATCGTTCATGTTGAAGGGCGGGTTGGTGAGCACGATGTCCGCGCTGCCAGGTGTTCCGCGCCGGGATCTCCCGTCCCAGGGGACGGTGCGGCGCAGTTCCAGTTCGGGGCGCACACCGTGTAGCGCGAGGTTCATGCTTGCGAGACGCCAGGTGTCAGCCCGGCGGGTCTCGCCTCTGATCTGAAGGGCAGTAGGAGACCCATGGGCGTCTTCAGCCGTGAGGGAGGCCGCTGCCTGCGCCAGGAGTTCGCCGCTCCGGGCGTAGGGGTCGTAGACCGACCACATTTCGCCGGGTTCGTGGCCGGAACATGCGAGACCGGCCATCAACTGCACCACTCCGCGAGGTGTGAAGAACTCCCGGCTTCCCAGCGCGGCGCGCTCCTCGTACTCACAGAGGATGAGCTCGAACACGTTGCCCCGCAAGCGTGCCACCCGCTCGATCACCTCGCGCAGGTCGCGCGCGGTCCGGGGTTCGAGACGGCTCAGCGCCTCCGTCATGTCAGAGGAGACACCGAAGCGCCGCAGGTTCTCGTCGGTCACCGCCCCGATGTGGTGGAGCAGTCGGGCCACGGCCTCCAACCCGGTGGCCTCCCTGGAGTCCTTCCTGAGAGCGGCCCACTGGGAGTCGTCGGAGCCGCGGAGGTACTGCAACGCGAACAGCAGGTTCAGGTAGTCGACGACGCCGGCGGCCCCCCGTACGCGGTCGACCAGGGAGCCCATCAACTCCTTGACGATCCTCTCATCGTCCGGCCCGGCTGCTGCTGTGCCGGGCGCCGGACCGGCTCCTGGGCGTTCGGCTCCGAGCCCGGTGGGCCCCTCACCGCCGGCCGTGTGGTTGCGCCGGACCCGGTCCCCGTACGTCGTACCAACCGGCTCTCCCCCGACCAGGCGGTTACTGGGCACGGTGCGTCCGTCCAGCCAGTCGAGGATGTCCGAAAGCCGGAAGTACTCCTGGCCTCCGGACCGGCGTGGTGAAGGGAAGTCCCGGTACTGCTTCCCCCAAGCGGTGACGGTGGGTCGACTCACACCTGCCAAGGCCGCGATCCGCGAGCGCCTGAGCAGTGAGTCGTCCGATAGCGAATTGAGCATCCGATCTCTCTTTCAAGTAGGTTGATGGAGCAGCTCTCTGAGAGGAGATGCTAGAAGTCCCTTAGGCTCATGAGCATGTGCGCACTCGGAGTGCGCAATGCCCTAACACTCTGGAAGCGCCGGGAAAGAGTGCGACAGGCTGCCGCCTGGCGACGGGAAATGGCTGCTTGTCAGTAGGAGATGCACGGGCCTGCCCCGAAGGGAGGGGCAGGTAGGCCGCAACGGGGTTCGCTGTCTCTCGGAGGTGCGGACGGCACGTCCGCACCTGTGAGGAACAGCGGTTGTCCCTGTCGGTTTCGAAGCGAAAACCTTTGGTGTCCGGCGTGATGGGACGGCGATCATGGCGGCCATGGAGACCCGCTTCCTCGCCATCGGCGAACTCACCGACACCCCGCCCGTCGCCGTCGTCATCGACGTGATGCGCGCCTTCACCACGGCGGCCTGGGCCTTCGCGCAGGGGGCCGAGCGGATCGTGCTCGCCGAATCGCTCGACGGGGCACTGGAGCTGAAGGCGCGCCACCCCGGGTGGATCGCCCTCAAGGACGGGCCGCCCGCGCCCGGCTTCGACGCCGTCAACTCGCCCGGCCGGATCCGCGGCACCGACCTCACCGGCCGCACCGTCGTGCAGAAGACCACCGCCGGGACGGTCGGCGCGCTGGCCGTGCGGGGCGCCGAGCTGGTGCTGTGCGCGAGCTTCGTGGTCGCCGGGGCCACCGCCCGCGCCCTGCACGGCCGTCCCGAAGTCACCTTCGTCGTCACCGGCGAGGACGGCCGCGCCGAGGAGGACCTCGCCTGCGCCCGGTACATCGCCCACCGCGCCACCGGCGCCACCCCCGACCCCGCCCCCTACCTCCGCCGCGCCGCCGAGTCCACCGCCGCGGCCGAACTCGCCCAGGACGTCCGGGAAGGCGTCCACCCGGACGACGTGCGGCTCTGCCTGGAGCCCGACCGCTTCCCCTTCGCGATGGCCGCCGCCCCGGAGCAGGGGCTCATGGTGCTGCGCCCGTACGGGGAGGGGAGCCGGTAGTCAGAGGTTGGCCACGAGCTGGTCGAGGTCGAGGTCGATCTCGAACGGCACCGGGCGCCGGAGGGTGCCCCGGAAGATGCCGGCCGGGGCGTAGCTCCCGGTCGCTCCGTCGAGTTCGTAGACGTGGGCGACGGGACGGCCGTCCTCGTCCTCGATGCGCCAGTAGTGCGGGATCCCGGCCTCCGCGTACGTGCGGAGCTTGACGGTGCGGTCGCGGTGGGCGGATTCGGGAGAGACCACTTCGACCGCCAGTACGACGTCTTCGGGCGCGAGCCAGGTGCGGTCGGGGTCGACCGGGGCGTCGGTCACCAGCAGGTCGGGTTCGGGCCGGTTGCGGGAGTCGAGCCTGACGGACATCTCCCGGCCCGCCTTGAACCCCGGCGGGCACTGCCGCATGAGCGCGACGGTGAGCATGGTGACGAGGTGGCCGTGCCACCACCGCTGCGGGGACGTCGTGAAGACGAGCGCCCCGTCGATCAGTTCCGTGTGGCGCGGGGCCTCCGGCAGACGGTCGAGATCCTCCGCGAACCAGCCTTCCGCGCGCGGCGGGCGCATCCAGCCGGGCAGTGGGGCCATGTCCCCAGGGTAGCTGGTAGACACTGTCTACTCGGCGCTGGTAGACAGTGTCCATGAGCAGCGACGAGCAGAACCCCCTGCGGGAGCGACTGGTGGACGTCGGGGTCGAACTGGTGCTGGCGGAGGGGTCGGGGGCGGTCGGGTTGCGGGAGATCGCGCGGCGGGCCGGGGTGTCGCACGGCGCGCCGCGGCGGTACTTCCCGACGCACCGGGCGTTGCTGTCGGCGGTGGCGCGGCGGGGGTTCGAGGAGCTGGCGGGGCGGTTCGCGGGGGTGCGGGCGGGGGACGCGCGGGCGCGGGTGGCCGGGATGGCGCGGGTGTACCTGGCGTACGCCGCCGAGCGGCGCGGGATGTTCGAGCTGATGTTCCGGCACGACCTGCTGGACGGGGAGGGGCGGCCCCCGTTGCGGGAGGCGACGGTGCCGCTGTTCGGGGAGCTGGCGCGGCTGGTGGGGGAGTGCACGGGGGAGGCGGAGCGGGCGCCGGTGGTGACGGCCGCGCTGTGGGCGAACCTGCACGGGCTGGCGCAGTTGCAGGGCTGGGGGAGCACCGGGCTGATGCTGGGGGAGGGCCGCGAGGAGGAGCTGCTGGAGGCGGTGCTGGCCGCGCACCTCGGCGGTGCGGCGTGAGCCGCCTCGCGCTGCCGGTGAGCGCCGGCGCGGCCATGCTGGTGGCCCTGGACGGCACGGTGCTGCTGATGGCGCAGCCCGGCATGCGGCGCGAACTCGGCTGCACAACAGCGCAGTTGCAGTGGACGAGCACCGGCTACCTGGTCGCCGTCGCCGCCCTGCTGGTGCTCGCGGGCCGACTCGGCGACCGGTACGGCCACCGCCGGACGCTGCTGGCGGGCGTGCTCGGCTTCGGCGCGTCCTCGGCCGGGATCGCGCTCGCGCCGACCGTCGGCTGGGTGGTCGGACTGCGGGTGGCGCAGGGCGTGTTCGGCGCGCTGCTGCAACCCGGGACGCTCGCGCTGCTGCGGCTGTCCTCCCCGCCGGAGCGGCTCGGCCGGGCGGTCGCCGTCCGGACCGGGGCGATCGCGGTGGCGGCGGGCGCGGGCCCGCTGCTCGGCGGGGTGCTGGTGGACGCGTTCGGCTGGCGCGCGGTGTTCTGGATCAACGTCCCGGTGGCCGCCCTGATCGCCGCCATGGCCTTCGCCCTGCGCCCCGAGCGGGAGCCCTCTGAGCGGGAGCCCTCCGGGCCGGAGCCCTCCGGGCGGGTGCCTTCCGGCGGTCAGCGGTTCGACGGAGTGCCTTCCGACGATCGGCGGCTCGACCTGGCGGGCGCCGCCCTGCTCGCGGCCGCCCTGGCCGTGCTGGTGCACGCGCTCTCCCGCGTCCCGGAGCGCGGCTGGGGCGGGACGGCCGCCGAACTGGCGGGCGCGGCGGCCCTGTCGGCGGTGCTGGTGGCGCACGAGCGGCGGGCCGCGAGCCCGGTGGTGCCGCGTCCGGTGGTCCGGTCGCGGCCGGTGGCGGCGTCCCTCGTCCTGCTGCTGACCGCCTCGGCGGGGCTGTTCGGCACCCTGTTCAGCACCACCTTCCGGCTCCAGGACGCCCTGGGCGTGGGCCCGTTGGACACCGCGCTGCGGATGCTGCCGCTGACCGCGCTGATGGTGCTGGGCGCCCCGGCGGCCGAGCGGGCGCTGCGCGCGCAGGGGCCCCGGCGGACGGCGCTGGTGGGGGTGGCGCTGCTGGTGGCGGGCATCGCGGGGCTGGCCGGCCCGGGCGGCGGGGGCGGGTCGGCCCCGGCCACGGGGGTGGCGTCGGCGCTGCTGGGCGCGGGGTTCGCGGCGGTGATGGTGACGGCCACCGGCACCGTGGTCGGCGACGCCCCGGCGGGGTACGCGGGCGCGGTCGGCGGGCTGAAGCAGACCGCGATGAACATCGGTCCGACCCTGGGCGTCGCGACCGCCGCCGGTGCCGGGACGCACGGCTCCCTGCCGCTCCTGGCCGCCCTCGCCGCCGTCGGCCTGCTGCCCGCCGCCGCCCTGCCCGCCGCCCTGCCCGGCGCCCGACGCGCACCGCGCCGCGGAGCCGCTGTCGGCGGGGCGTGACACGCTGGGCCGGTGACGGAACGACGGACGGCGCAGGCCGTGGGCACGCTCGGCTCGGTGGTGCTGGACTGCGCCGACCCCGAGCAGTTGGCGGCCTTCTACCAGCAGGTGACGGGCTGGCCGGTGACGTACCGCAGCGAGAGCTACGTGTTCATCGGCGAGGGCCCGGTGCGGATCGGCTTCCAGCGGATCGGCGGGTACCGGCCGCCGCACTGGCCGGAGGACGGCTCCCGGGCCCATCTCGACTTCACTGTGCTGGAGTTGGGCCCGGCGGTGGCGGCCCTGCTGGCGGCGGGCGCGACCAGGCCCGGGCACCAGGCCGGCGGCGAGCACTGGGTGACGCTGCTCGACCCGGCCGGGCACCCGTTCTGCCTCGCCGTCCCCGACTGACCGGCGGCCGTCCGACCGCGCACCCGCCCGACCGCCCACCAGGGAGAAGAGACCGGATGGACTTCGTCGAGTCGACCGTCGAGGCGGACGGCGAACGCCTGGCCTGCACCGTGGTCGAGCCGGACGCACCGGCCGGGCTGGCCGGGCCGGACGGGCCGGACGGGCCCGCTCCGGTCACGGCGCTGCTGATGCACGGCGCGGGCAGCGGTGACCGGCACCGCTGCCTGCCGCTGGCCCGGGAGTTGGCGTCCGCCGGGTGCCGGGCCGTGGTGTTCGACTTCGCCGGGCACGGCGCGAGCACCGGTGTCCTCGGGGAGCTCTCGCTGGCCCGCCGGGCCCGCCAGGCCCGCGCGGTGCTGGACCGGCACGCCCCGGACGGGCCGCTGCTGCTGGTCGGGTTCTCGATGAGCGGCCAGACCGTCGCCGACCTGCTGCGGATGCCCGAACTCGCCGCCCGCACCACGGCGATCGCCCTCGGCGCGCCCGCCGCCTACGCCCGCGAGATCCACGAACTCCGGTTCGCCGCTCCGGAGTTCACCAACACCCTGCGTACCGAGGGGAGTTGGCGCAGCAGCCGGGCCTTCGACGCCCTCGCGGCGTTCGGCGGCCGGGCGGTGCTGGTGCTGCCGGAGACGGACGGGGTGATCCCCGCCGAGGTGACCGAGGCGCTGGACGCCACGCTGCGCACCCGCCCGGCGTCGCCCCCGTACGCCCGGCTCACCCTGCCGGGCGCGGACCACCTGCTCGGCCGCTGGCTGGGCGAGCACCCGCAGGAGTGCGCCCGGGTGGCCGCGGCGCTGCTGGGCGGCGCGGTCGGGGCCGGCACTCCCGTCGTTCCGGTCGACCCCACCCGCCCCGCGCCGGTCGTTCCGGTCGGCCCCGACCGTTCCGTCGTCGCGGTCGGCCCCGGCCACCCGGCACCGGCCGCGCCGGGAGGCCCGGCCCGGTCCGGGCGTTAGCCGCTCAGGGCAGTTCGACCACCAGCCGGCCGTCCGCCGCGCCGGTGACGCGGACGCCGGACAGGTCGTCCACGTGGTGGTCGGGCCGGTGGGCGGCGGCGCGCGGGCCGATGCCGAGCACCGGCATGCCGGCGGCCCGGGCGGCGGCGATGCCCGCCTCGGAGTCCTCCAGCACCAGGCACTCGGCGGGGGCGACGCCCAGTTCGGCGGCGGCCTTGAGGAAGCCCTCCGGGTCGGGCTTGCTGGCGCCGACGTGCTCGGCGGTGATCATCCGCGGCGGCAGCGGGACGCCGGCGGCGGCCATCCGGACCCGGGCGAGCCGGTCGTCGGCGGAGGTCACCAGGGCGTGCGGCAGCCCGGCCAGCGAGGCTACCAGCCGTGCCGCGCCCGGGACTTCGACCACGCCGTCGGTGTCGGAGCTCTCCTCGTCCAGCATCACCGCGTTCTCGGCGAGGTTCTGCTCGACCGGCCGGTCGGGCAGCAGCAGGCCCATGGTCAGGTGGCCCTGCCGCCCGTGCGCGACCCGCATCACCTCGTCGCCGTCCAGGCCGTTGCGCTCGGCCCAGCGGCGCCAGCAGCGTTCGACCACGGCGTCGGAGTTGACCAGGGTGCCGTCCATGTCGAGCAGGACGGCCCGGACCGGCGGGGTGAGGACGGGCATCGGGGCTCCTCGGGAGACCTCGTACGAATGTTTGTTCCTCAATCGTACAAAACCGGCCGGGGGCGGCCGCTCACCCCACCAGGTGCGCGTTGACCGCCCGGGCCTCCGCGCCGAGCTCCGGCAGCTCCACCACCTCGACGCCCGCGCCGGTCAGCAGCGCGGTGCCCCGGCACGCCTCGACGAACAGCGCGGGCTCCCGCCAGGCCACCACCACCCGCGGCACCCCGGCCGCGACGATCAGCTCCGCGCACGGGTGCGGCCGGGAGGCGCGCTGCCCGCAGGGCTCCAGGGTCGAGTAGACGGTGGCGGTGCGCAGCCGCGGGTCGCCGGCGGGCAGCTTGCCGAGCGCGGCCTCCTCGGCGTGGTTCACGGCGTCCACCTCGCGGCTGTAGCCCTCCGCCAGCACCTCGCCGTCCGCGCCGACCACCACCGCGCCGACCGAGAAGGCCGTCCCGGACGGCGGGCAGCGCCGGGACAGTTCGACGGCGCGGCGCATCCACCGCAGGTCGCGCTCGCGGCCGTCCGCGCGGTCGGGTTCGGGCGTGCGGTCACTGGTGGTCATCGGGAGACTCCTTCGGGGCGTACCGCAGCAGGACGACGTCCCCCACCGTACGTGCCCCCAGCAGCCGCATCCGGCGGGTCGGGCCGCCGGGGTAGGCGGCGGGGGAGAGGAAGCGGGGGGCGTCGGCCTGGCCGACCAGCAGCGGGGCGACGGCCAGGTGCAGTTCGTCGGCCAGGCCCTCGGCGAGGAACCGGGTGTGCACGCTGCCGCCGCCCTCGACCATCAGCCGGCGCACCCCGCGCGCGCCCAGGTCGTCCAGCACCGCGCCCAGCGGCACCGTCCCGCCCAGGCCGACCACCTCGGTGCCGGGCGCCCCGGCCAGCGCGGCGCGCAGCGCGGGCGCGGCGGCGTCGGTGGTGTAGGCGAGCTTGGCACCGCCGGTGTGCCAGAACTTCAGGCCGGGGGCGAGCGCGCCGCTCGCGCTCAGGGTGACCTTGAGCGGGTACGCGGGCCGCCCGGCGGACACCCGGGCGGCGCGCCGCTCCGGCGAGTTGACCAGCAGCCGCGGGTCGTCGGCGCGCAGCGTCCCGCCGCCGACCAGGATCGCGTCGCTGTCGGCGCGCAGCGCGTCGACCCGGTCGAAGTCCTCGGCGTTGGAGAGCAGCAGCCGGTCGGGCGAGGCGTCGTCGAGGTGGCCGTCGATCGACACCGCGGCGCTCAGCAGGACGTGGGGGCGGGGCACGGGCGGGGCTCCAGGGTCGGCGGGCGGACGGAGTCCCACCGTACGCCGCGCCCCGCCGGACCCCGCGCCCCGCGCCCCGCCGGACCCCGCGCCCCCGCACCGGGGGCTGCGGCGGTCGTTCAGGACGGCCGGGGCGGCACCGGCAGCGGCAGGGCGGGCAGCCCGTTGATGCTGACGCCGACGTACTCCTTGCCCTCGCAGTACTCGCTGAACCGGTCGTCGCCCTTGCGCTCGAAGAACTCGGCGAGCAGCGTCCGGTCGGAGCGGTAGTCCATGAACGGGACGGCGAACCCGCAGGAGTCGCTGACCCGCTCGGCCCGCACCAGGATGATCGCGCGCAGCGCGGCGCCGTCCGCGGCGGGGTCGAAGCGGCCGAGCAGTTCGGCGAACCGCGGGTCGTCGCGGAACACCGGCTCGCCGTGCCCGTGCACCCGCACCACGGTGGGCGGGCCCTCGAAGGCGCACCACATCAGCGCGATCCGCCCGTTCTCCCGCAGGTGGGCGATGGTCTCGGCGTGCGAACCGCCGAAGTCCAGGTAGGCGACGGTGAGTTCGTCGAGCACGGCGAGGGTGCCGGCCCGGCCCTTGGGGGACAGGTTGAGGAAGCCGTCGTCGGCCAGCGGGGCGGTCGCGACGAAGTAGACGGGCTGTTTCTCGATGAACGCGCGCAGCCTGGCATCGATGCGCTCATAAGTCTTTCCCATGCCGACGATTCTGCTCCCGGCAGGGCGCGCCGGGCCAGGCGACGACGCGGGTGTCTCACGATGCGAAACAAGATTGTCCGAACAGTGGAACGCTTTCCTATCCTGGAGGGGTCGCCTTCGAGGGAGAGGGAACCCGCCATGTCCGGCTACACCCACGGCCACCACGCCGCCGTCCTGCGCTCGCACCGCAGCCGCACCGCCGCCAACTCCGCCGCCTACCTGCTGCCCGAACTGCGCCCCGGGCAGCGGCTGCTGGACGTCGGCTGCGGCCCGGGCACGATCACCGCCGACCTGGCCGAGCTGGTCGGCCCGGACGGCCGGGTGGTCGGCATCGAGCCGGTCCCCGAGGTGCTGGCCGAGGCTGCCGCGCTGGCCGCCCGGCGCGGACTGGCCCACCTGTCGTACGAGGTCGCCGACGTGTACCGGCTGCCGTACGCCGACGCCTCGTTCGACGTGGTGCACGCCCACCAGGTGCTGCAGCACCTGGCCGACCCGGTCGCCGCGCTGCGCGAGATGCGCCGGGTCACCGCCCCCGGCGGGGTGATCGCGGTCCGCGACTCGGACTACGCCGCGATGACCTGGTATCCCGAACTGCCGGAGCTGGACGAGTGGTTGAGCCTCTACCGCGCGGTCGCCCGGGTCAGCGGCGGCGAACCCGACGCCGGCCGCCGGCTGCTGGCCTGGGCGCGCGCGGCCGGCCTGACCGACGACTCCGGCGACAACCCGCGCTGCTCGTCCAGCAGCTGGACCTTCGCCACCGGGGCCGAGCGGGCCTGGTGGTCGGGGCTCTGGGCCGAGCGCACGGTGCACTCGAAGACCGCCGCCACCGCGGTGGCCGAGGGCCTGGCCACCCCCGCCGACCTGGAGCGGATCGCCGCCGGCTGGGCCCGCTGGGGCGCCGACCCGGACGCCTGGTTCGCCGTACTGCACGGCGAACTCCTGTATCGCGTAAGCTAGTTGGGCACGCCCCCCGCGTTAACGAGACGTTGACCGGATGCGTACCGCCCGGTAGCAATCACCGTCCAGCCTGGAGGCCGGACGGGCGGTCCGACCCGCCCCCCACCGGGTCGGACCGCTACCGTGTGGGCATGGACCGCGAGCAGCGCACCGGCGTCGCCCACCGGGTGATGCGCCAGGACGACAACGGCAACCGCTTCCTGCTCGCCCGCGGCCTCGACCGGGCCGAAGCCGAGGCGCTGGCCGCCGAGTTCGAGGCCCGGGGCCACAAGCAGCTGTACTGGGTCGAACCCGAGGACCCGCCGGAGCCCACCGCCTGACCCCGCCGACCGCCCCGCCCGCGTACCGTGGCACCCGGCGGCCGTCCCGGCCCGCAGCGCGCCCGCGGCGCGTGGCACGCGGCAGGGAAGCGGCAGGGGCACGGCAGAGGCGCGGCAAGGAGCACGAGGAGGCCCGGTGGGCACCGAGATCGAGCGCAAGTTCCTCGTCCCGGACGGCGGGCACGTCCCCGACGGGCCGGAGTCCGAGATCCGGCAGGGGTACCTGGTGATCGGCCCCGAAGGCGCCGAGGCGCGGGTGCGCCGGCAGGACGAGGAGTACTCGCTGACGGTCAAGCGCGGCGCCGGACTGGCCCGCGGCGAGTGGGAGACCCCGCTGAGCGCCGAGCAGTTCGCCGCCCTGTGGCCCGCCACCGAACCGGCCCGGATCGCCAAGACCCGCCGGTCCGTCCCGCTCGGCCCGCACCTCGCCGCGGTCGACACCTACCACGGCCGGCTGGCCGGACTGCGCACCGTCGAGGTCGAGTTCGCCGACCCGGAGGCCGCCGCCGCGTTCACCCCGCCGCCCTGGTTCGGCCCCGAGGTCACCGACCGCCCCGACCTCAAGAACCAGCGGCTGGCCACCGCCTCCGCCCCACCCCGCCCCTGACATAGGGTCGGACCCCGGGGACCGGCGGAGCCGGTACCGGCAGGCGAGGGCACGAAGCACGAAGGCGCGAGGACGGCGATGGCGATCCTGATCGACACGGTGGCGTGGGTCCGGCTGGAGGGCGGCAGGATCCTCTGCGCCCGCCCGCGCGGCAAGGACGTCTTCTACATCCCCGGCGGCAAGCGCGAGGGCGCCGAGACGGACCTGCAGACCCTGGTCCGCGAGGTCGCCGAGGAACTCACCGTCGCCATCCGCCCCGAGACCGTCACCCACGTCGGCACCTACCACGCCGAGGCCCACGGCCAGGGCCCCGGCGCCACCGTCCGGATGGCCTGCTACGCCGCCGACTACACCGGCACCCTCGCCGCCAGCAGCGAGATCGAGGAGGTCGACTGGTTCGGCTACGCCGACCGCGACCGCGTCCCCCCGGTCGACCAGGTCCTCTTCGACGACCTGCACCGCGACGGCCGCCTGCACTGAGCCCGCCCGCGCCGAGCCCGCCCGCGTCGAACCGGCCCGCACGGGAAGCGCCCGGCCGCACCCCGGGTGTCCGTTCTGTACGCCAATCGGACAGACGACCCGTATGCCGGGATAGCGGGGCGATTCCCTGGGTATGGCAGAGTTCGGCAGCATTCGTCACGATCCGTGCGCCCGTGGTGGCGCGGTGTGGCAGCGGCCCGCGCCCCGGCGACCAGCCGGGGGCGTCCCAGTGGCGGCGGGAGGCACCGTAGGTGGCGAAGCCGGGTGACGGCGGGGGAGAGCGCGAGGCGTCCGGCCTGCCCGCGCACGGGGCGCGGCGGCCCGGCGGCGCGGCGCTGCCCGCCCGCACCGCGGCCGGCCGGGCCGCCGCCCGGGCCCGGCTGCGCCGGGGCCGTCCCGGTCCGGGCGAGCGGCCCGCCGCCCTGCCCGGCAGCGCCCCGACGGCCGGCGCCGCGCCCCGGCCGCCCACCGAGCCGCCCGCGCCCGGCGGCGGGGCCGCCCCGGCCCGCGGCCGCCCCGCCCGGGCCTTCCCGGGCACGCCCGAGTCGCACCCGGGGGCCCGCTCCGACACCGGCCCGACCACCCTGCACCCCAGCCGCCGCACCGAGGGCGGCAGCCTGCTGGACGTGGTGCGGGTGGCCATCGTCATCCTCGACACCTCGGGCCGGGTGGTGCTGTGGAGCCCGGCCGCCGAGGAGATGCTCGGCTGGCCCAGCGAGGTGCTGGTCGGCCGCGCCGTCGACGAGCTGATCCCCGACCCGGCCCAGGTGCAGCGGACCCGCTCCGCCCTCCAGGAGACGCTGCGGCGCGGCTCCTGGAACGGCTTCACCGAGATCGCCGACCGGGACGGCCTGCCGGTCGAGGTGGAGGCCCGGCTGTCGCTGCTGGTCGACGGCGACGGCGCCCCGTACGTGCAGGCCGCGCTCACCGAGGCCGCCGCGCTGCGCGCCGTCGAGCGGGACCTCGCGGTCCGCGACGCGCTGTTCGAGCAGTCGCCGCTGGGCATCGCGGTGCTCGACACCGAGCTGCGCTACACCGCCGTCAACCGCACCCTGGCGGAGATGAACGGCCTGCCCGCCGAGGAGCACATCGGCCGCACCACCGGAGAGACGCTGCCCGAGCGCTCCGCCGACGAGATCACCGCCGTCCAGCGCCAGGTACTGGCCACCGGCGAGCCCGTCATCGACGTCACGCTGGCCTCCCCGTCCACCGCCCGCTCCGGCTACCGGTCGATCTCCTACAGCCGGATGACCGACCGCTCCGGCCGCGTGCTGGGCATCTCCGGCACCGTGATGGACGTGACCGAGCGCTACCGGGCGGTGGCCAAGGTCGAGGGCGCCCGGCGGCGGCTGTCGCTGCTCAACGAGTTCGGCTCCCGGGTCGGCGACCTGCTGGACGCCTCGATGATCGCCCAGGAGCTGGCCGGGGCGGTGGTCCCCCGGCTCGCCGACTACGCCGGGGTGATCCTGCTGCAGGCCGTCGCGCACGGGGACGACCTGCCCCGGCACGGGCACGACCGGCGCACCTCGCTGCTCCAGCTCGGCGTCGCCGCGGTCCAGCACAGCCCGGCGGTGGAGACCATGCTGCGGCACGGCGCCCGGATCACCTACGAGGAGGACTCGGTCTACGGCCGGGTGCTGCGCAGCGGCGTCCCCGAGATGCTCTCCGGCGGCAACGGGCCCGAGGAGCTGTCCTTCCCCGGCGACCCCAAGGTCGAGGCCGCCCGCGAGCTGGGCGTGCACTCCCGGCTGGTGGTCCCGCTGCGGGCCCGCGGCATCGTCATCGGCCTGCTGGTGGTCAGCCGGGCCGGCTACCGCGAGGGCTTCGACCGCGACGACCTGGCCTTCACCGTCGAACTGGCCGACCGGGCCGGCAGCTCGCTGGACAACGCCCGGCTGTACGCCCGCGAGCGCACCGCCGCGCTCACCCTGCAGCGCACCCTGCTGCCCCAGCAGGTCCCGCAGCCGCCCGGCGTCGAGGTCGCCTACCGGTACGTGCCCGGCTCCAGCGGCACCGAGGTCGGCGGCGACTGGTTCGACGTCATCCCGCTGCCCGGCGAACGCACCGCGCTGGTGGTCGGCGACGTGATGGGCCACGGCCTGCGGGCCGCCGCCACGATGGGGCGGCTGCGCACCGCCGTGCGGGTGCTGGCCGCCCTCGACCTGGCCCCCGAGGTGGTCCTGCGGCACGTCCACGAGCTCGCCGACGACCTCGCCCAGGGCCCCGACGAGGCCCTGCTCGCCACCTGCGTCTACGCGGTCTTCGACCCCGCCCGGCGCAGCCTGACCGTCACCAAGGCCGGCCACATCCCGCCGGTCCTGGTGGTGCCCGGCGCCGACGCCGAGCCGGCCCGCTCCGGCGGCCCGCTGCCCGGCGGCGCCGGACGGGTGCTCGACCTGCCCTCCGGCGCGCCGCTCGGCGTCGGCGGGGTGCCGTTCGAGTCCATCGAGATGCGGATCCCGGACGGCAGCCTGCTCGCCCTGTGCACCGACGGGCTGGTGGAGTCCCGGGACAAGGACCTGGACGTGGGACTGGGGAGGTTGATCAGCGTGCTCGAACAGCCGTATGCCTCGATCCAGCAGGCGTGCGAGGCCGTCCTCGGCACCATGGAACAGGGCCGCGAGCCCGACGACGTGGCGCTGCTGCTGGCCCGGCTCGGCCAGGGCCGGGCCGACGCGCCCACCGCCGGCTGGACACTGCCCGCCGAACCGACCGCGGTCTCCCGGGCCCGCCGGCTGGTCCGCGGCACCCTGGCGGACTGGGGCACCGAGGAGCTCACCGACACCGCCGAACTCCTGGTCAGCGAACTCGTCACCAACGCCGTCCGCTACGCCAGCGCCCCGATCGGCGTCCGGCTCACCCTCGGCGACCTGCTCCTGGTCGAGATCTCCGACCCGCTGCCCGACCCGCCCCGGGAACGCCACGCCGGGGCCGGCGACGAGGGCGGACGCGGCCTCGAACTGGTCCGCCGGCTCGCGCTGCGCTGGGGCACCAGGGCCGAGGGGCTGGGCAAGGTGGTCTGGTTCGAACTCTCCCCCGGGGCGGACGGGGCCGCCCCGGAGGAGTGACGCGGCGTCAGGGAGCGGTGTAGCCCTGGATGTCGACGATCGCGTCGGTGCTGCCCACGTGGTTCGCGACCTCGATCAGGCCGTCGCGCACGGGCACCAGCGCCAGGTTCGAGACGATCGCCCCGGGCGCCAGGTTGAGGTTCGAGGTGGTCCACTCGGTGGTCGCGGGGTCGCCCGCGGCCAGCCAGTCCTCGTACCGGGAGTTCAGGCCGGTCAGGTTGACCAGCACTGCCGTGGCGTCGGCCGGGACGCCGTACTTCCGGACGTCCACCAGGGTCTCGGACGCCGGGCTGACCGGCTTCCCGGTGGTCCGGGTGTCCAGCGCGCGCACCGGGCGCACCGGCACCAGCGGGTTGTCCGCGGCGCCGTAGTAGCCCTGCAGGTCGGCGATCAACTGCACGGCGCCGACGTGGTTGTACAGCCTGACCGTGCCGTCCGCGGCGATCGGGACGGTGACCTGGTTGGCGACGGTCGCGCCCCGGCTCACGTTCAGGTTCGAGACCGACACCGGGAACGACGGGTTCGCCGCGATGTAGGTGTGCTCGGTGGAACCGGTCGCGGTCAGGTTCAGCACCGCCGCCTTCGCGTCGTCCGGCAGCAGGCCGGGCCCGCGCACCTTGAACGACAGCGAGGCGTCCGCGCCCAGTGCCCCGGCCCGCGCGCCCAGCCCGCTGCGGGTGTCCAGTGCCCGGACCGCCCGCACCGGGTGCAGGTCCGTCCGGACCTGCGGCTTCACGCCGTAGTAGCCCTGCACGTCCGCGACCAGGTCGGTGCGGCCGGAGTGGTTGTACAGCGTGATGGTGCCGTCCGCCGCCACCGGGACCATCGCCGTGTTGCCGACGTCCCGGCCCGGCACGGCGTTCAGGTTCGAGGTGTCCGGCCGGGCGCCGTCCCCGTACGCGATGACGTGGGTCTCCTCGGTGCTGCCGGTCGCCGTCAGGTTGACCAGCACCGCCGTCACCGTGCCGTCGCCGGGCACCCCGGCCGTGCCGGTCACCTTCAGCTTCAGCGTGCCGTCCGGCCCGAGCCGCCCCTTCGGCGCACCCAGCCCGCTGCGGGTGTCCAGCGTCCGCACCGGCTGCGCCAGCGGCACGTACGCGGGGCCGACGGTGACCCGGGTGCTCTTCTTCAGGGTGCGGCCGTGGTCGTCGGTGACGGTCAGCTCGACCGGGTAGCTGCCCGGCGCGGCGTAGCGGTGAGTCGCGGTCGGCGTGGTGACGGCCGGGGTGCCGTCCCCGAAGTCGTACCGGTAGGAGGCCACCGGGTACTGGCTGTCCAGGCCGGACGCCTCGGACCGCACCGTGAGCGTGTCCGCGCCCTCGGCGGGGGAGGTCTTCAACTCGGCGGCCAGCGGCCGGTCGGCGACGGTCACCAAGAGGCGGCCGTAGACCTTCTTGCCGCTGCTGTCGGTGACCGTCAGCACCGCGGTGTAGTTGCCGAAGCCCGGGTAGGTGTGCGGGACCTCGGCCCGGTCCGCGGTGACGGGCACCTGCGGGCTGCCGTCGCCGAAGTCGAAGACGGCGGTGGACGGGAACCACGGCGAGGTGAAGCCCAGATCGAACACCGCGTCGTACCGGGCGCGCTGCGGGTGCTGGGCCGAGATGTCCCGAGCGGTGGCGACGACCGGGTTGGTCTGCTCGACGGCGCCCCGGTCGTACCAGCCGGTGGCCGTGCCGGTGTTCGGGGCGTAGGGGGAGTCCACCCGCGGGTACCCGGCGAAGTCGACGGGGAGCATCCCGGGCACGGTCGCGTCCGCCGAGTCGGTGGTCGACTGGTCGAGCTTGCCGTCCTCCGCGCTCGTGTAGTCCCGCTCGCCCTGCCCGCTGCCGGCCCGGAACGCGTCCGCGGAGCGGTACGGGGTGCCAGCCCAGCGGTACGGGGTGTCGACGGACTGCACCGAGTTGTACTTCACGGTCGTGCCGGACACCGAGTCGGCGGTGACGTCGACGGCGATCCTGCCGTCCGCGGGGCAGGGCTGGCCCGGGGCCTGGGCACCGTAGCCGGTCACGAGGTTGTTGGCGATCGTGCCGCCGGCCGACCCGCCGGTGAGCCGGATCCGCGTCACGCACGGGCCGCTGACCGTGTTCGACACCACCGTCGTTTCCGGCGCGCCGTCGACGAGGACGCCGCCGCTCGCGCCGGCCGTCAGGTAGTTGCCGGTGAGCACGGTGCCCGAGGCGCCCCGGTCGACCCGGATCGCGGAGTTCGCGGTGCTCCGGGCCAGGGTGACCCCGCTGCCGCCGCTGACGTGCACGGCGGAGGAGTCCGCCCCCCACGGCGCCCCGATCCGGAGCCGGGTCAGCCCGATCTGCGCGGAGTCCATCACGGTGACCGGCGAGCGGTCCAGCGGCAGATCCGATCCGAGGATCCCCAGTTCGGACACGTTCAGGAGGCTCGCGCCGCGCACCGTCAAGCTGGTCACGCTGACGCCGCCGGGCAGCCCGCCGAATCCGCTCGGGCCGACGAAGCTGATCGGCGCACCCGCCGTCCCCGAGCGGGTCAGCACCACGTCCTCGGCGTAGGCCCCCGGCGCGATGTGCACGGTCTGGCCCGGCCCGGCCGTCCGCGCGGCTGCGGAGACCGTGCAGAACGGGGCCGCCTCACTGCCCGGGCCGTCGTCCGCGCAGTTCGCGCCGGACCGGTCGACCCAGAGGTCCGTGGTCCGCGCCGAGGCCGCCACCGACGGCAGCACCCCGGTCGCGGCGAGAACCGTCACGGCCGCCGCTGCCACCCGTCTTGAACGCATGGGTGTTCCTCCTCAAATTCCGGTAAAAACCGAAGGTAGGGGCGTGATGATGCCAGACCGGTCGTACACCGCCGCGCGAGGGTTGCCCCGAGTCCCGTGAGCCCGTCACGGGGCGTTGGGACACCCGATTCGATGTTGTGACGTGGAAGGGTGTGTGCGCCCGCGCCCGGATGATGAATACTCGGACATCGAATACTCGGTCTTCTCGACACCGGATGGGCGCGGGTTGGAGGGGTCGGTCCGTTGAACAGCTTCCCGGCACGGAACGTGACGCACGGCAGTAGCGGCTATGCCGCGGTGCCGGAGCAGCCGGGTGCCCCGACGACCCCCGCTCCGCTGCCGCTCGGCTGGGGACAGGGCGGCTCGGGCACCATCTACGACTACATCCGGGTCGCGACCTTCGCGATCGGGGCCGACGGGCGGATCGCGCAGTGGAGCGACCGGGCCGCCGAGTTCTTCGGCGTCCCCGCCGCGGAGGCGGTCGGCGCCGACCCGATCACCGCGTTCATCCCGCGCGAGCTGTGGCAGCGCGGGCGGGCCCGGCTGGAGCGCATCCTGTCCGGCGAGGAGTGGGTCGGCACCGCCCCCTACCGGGACCAGTCCGGCGCCGAGAGCCTCGCCGAGGTCTACGCGATGCCTGCCAGCGCCGACGGCTCGGCCACCTGCCTGGCCGTCGACCTGGGCCGGCTGCGCGCCATCGAGACCGACCTGGCCGCCTCCGAGGCGGTCATCGGCCAGACCCCCACCGGCTTCTTCCTGTTCGACACCGACCTCAGGCTCCAGCGGGTCAACGCCGCGTTCGCGGCCGGCGTCGGCCGCAGCCCCGCCGCCCTGCAGGGCCTCGCCCCCGGCGACGTGTTCCGCCCCTCCGACGCGGACCGGCTGCTGCTCGCCCTGCGCAAGGTGCTCGCCGGCCAGGAGCCCGTCCTCGACCTGCGGCTGTCCGGCCCGGTCCGGGCCGCCCGCCCCAGCGCCGGCCGCGACGAGGACCAGCGCACCTGGGCCGTCTCGCTGTACCGGCTCACCGCCGCCAATGGCCGCCCGATCGGCGTGGCCGGCCAGGTCCAGGACGTCACCAGCCGGCACATCGCCGAGCGCGAGGCGGCCGGCGTGCGCCGCAGCCTCGCCCTGCTGAACGAGGCGTCCACCCACATCGGCTCCACCCTCGACCTGGAGACCACCGCCAAGGAACTGCTCGACGTGATCGTCCCGCAGTTCTGCGACGTCGCCACCGTCGACCTGTACACCGCGCTGCTCACCGGCGACTCCGCCCCGCTCACCGCCAACCCGGAGAGCGGCGAACTGCGCCGGGTCGCCGTCTCCAGCGTGGTCGGCAACGCCCCCTCGGTGCTCGGCACCGAGCGCGGCGGCGTCCGGGTCGCCGAGGCCGGCGGCACGCTCTGCTACCCGCCGCGCTCCCCGCACGCCCGCGCCCTGCGCACCGGCCGCAGCGTCGTCCCGCAGCCCGGGCCCGACCCGCTGCTGCGCTCCACCCTGGTGGTGCCGCTGGTCGCCCGCGACCAGGTGCTCGGGCTGGTCCAGCTCTCCCGGGCGATCGGCAGCGAGCCGTTCGACGCCCGCGAGGTGGCGATCGCCGAGGAACTCGTCGCCCGCGCCGCCGTCTGCGTCGACAACGCCCGCCTCTACCGCCGCGAGCACGAGCGCGCGCTGATCCTCCAGCGCAGCCTGCTGCCCCCCGGCAACCCGGCCGCCTCCGGCCTGGAGATCGCCCGCCGCTACCTGCCCAGCAACAACAACACCGAGGTCGGCGGCGACTGGTTCGACGTCATCCCGCTGCCCGGCAGCCGCACCGCCCTGGTGATCGGCGACGTGATGGGCCGCGGCCTGCGCGCCGCCGTCGCGATGGGCCAACTGCGCACCGCCGTACGCACCCTGGCCATGCTCGACCTCGACCCCGAAGAGGTGCTCTCCGCCCTCGACGAGATCGCCCGCGGCCTGGGCAACGACGAGGACCCGGACCGCTCCAGCGCCGAGGTCTACCTCGCCACCTGCGTCTACGCGGTCTACGACGCCGTCAAGCAGCGCTGCACCTTCGCCAACGCCGGCCACCTCCCGCCGGTGCTGCTGGCCCCCGGCCAGGGCGCCCGGACCATCACCGTGCCGCCCGGCCTGCCGCTCGGCGTCGGCGGCGAGCCGTTCGAGGAGGTCACCGTCGACCTGCCGGAGGGCGCCGTGCTGGCCCTCTACACCGACGGCCTGGTAGAGTCCCGCAAGCACCAGCTCGACGAGGGCATCGACGCGTTCCGGGCCGCCCTCGAGGGCGGCTCCGACCGGATCGAGGAACTCTGCGACCAGGTGCTGGAGGAGCTCAACCCGCACCACGGCGAGGACGACATCGCCCTGCTGATGGCCAAGGTCAAGGGCCTACCCAAGGGCTCGGTCGGCGACTGGCGGCTGCCCCCCGAGCCCACCTCGGTCGCCAAGGCCCGCGAGGCCGCCTGCGGCTGGCTGCTGGAGCGCGGCCTGGACGAACTGGTCGACACCTCGGAGCTGCTGGTCAGCGAGCTGGTCACCAACGCGCTGCGGCACGGCCGCGGCGAGATCCGGCTGCGGCTGCTGCGCGACAAGACCATGGTCTGCGAGGTCTGGGACGACGCCTACGCCCAGCCCCGCCAGCGCCGCGCCCAGGAGACCGACGAGGGCGGCCGCGGCCTCCAGCTGGTCTCCCTGCTGGCCGAGCGCTGGGGCAGCCGCCGCACCCCCAAGGGCAAGATCGTCTGGTTCGAGCTGTCCCTCTAGCCGGACGCCGGCCGGACAGGGCCTAGTCGAGGACGACGGCCGCGGCCCGGTGCTCCACCAGGGCGATCCGGGCCAGGCCGGGCAGCAGCTTCCCGGCCCGGGCCAGCGCCTCCCGGGCCTCGTCGTCACGGTGGACGGCGAACAGCGCGGCGGCCCGCGAGCACAGGGCGTTGGCCGTGCCCGCGGCGTCGGCCGTCAGCCGCAGGCCCAGCGCGGACGCCTTCAGCGCCTCCTGCCGCTCACCGCGCAGCCGCAGCACGTCGGCCCGGACCAGGGCGGCCTGCGGGCGGCTGCCGAGCACGTCGAGTTCGGCCGCCAGCCGCGGCAGGTACTCGGTCGGGGGGAGCAGCCCGGCCTCCGCCGCGCACACCAGCACCCGGGCACGCAGCAGCGCCGTCGCCCAGTCGGCACCGGGCAGCGGGCCGGGGGTCAGCTGCCCGGCGTCCGCCAGGGCCCGCTCCCACTGGCCCCGGGCGAGCCGCACCTGGATCCGGAGCGCGGTGCCGGGCCGTCCGGTGGCCTCCCCGGCGGCGGCCAGCAGCGCGGCGGCCTCGTCGATCCGGCCGCCGTCCAGGGCCCGGTGGGCGGCCGCCTCGGCGGGCGTCAGGTAGACGTCGGCCAGCGCGGCCGCCGGAGCGGTGGGCAGCCGGAACACCGTCCAGCCCGCGCCCCCGGCGAGACCCGCGGTGAACACCAGCTCCAGCAGCGGTACCGCCGCCAGCACGATGCCGAACGGCCGCCAGCCGGTGGGCGCGGACACCAGCAGGAACCCGCCGAGCAGCACCGGCGCGGCGTACGCGGCGGTCACCACCGCCCAGGTCCGGGCCCGGGGCGCGCGGAGCCACTGGTACACGCCGTGGAACAGCGGCAGCGGCACGGCCCGCACCACCAGTCGGCGCGAGCCGAGCGGGACGGTGAACAGCCGCGGACCGCCGCCGAGGCTGTGGGACAGCGCCCGGAGGCCGCCCAGCGGGCCGAGCAGCGCCAGCAGCAGCTGGGTGAGGTCGACGGCGGCGAAGATGCCGCCCAGCAGGCCGAGCAGTTGGACGCCGATGTTCTGGTGGGGGGCGCTGTGCAGGGCGAACTGGCTGCCGACGGCCACCGCCACGACGAACAGGATGCGGATGCTTCTCTTCACCGCCGTACTGTCCCGTGCCTTGGTGCGTACCGGAAGCAGCGATACCCAGTGGTGATCTCCGCCGCCCCGCCACCGCCCGTTTCGGCTCCATTGAGCCCTTCCCCGTACGATGGGAAGAAGCCGAGGCATGTGCCGTGCCCGGTGGGTGGACCGGTGAATGCTGACGCGGGCCGGGCACCGTGACCCACGATTCCGGGAGAATCAGCGCCGCATGCCCACGCGCAACGACATCCGAAACGTCGCCATCGTCGCCCACGTCGACCACGGCAAGACCACCCTGGTCGACGCCATGCTGAAGCAGGCCGGCGCCTTCGCCGCCCACCAGCAGCTCGACGACCGGATGATGGACTCGAACGACCTGGAGCGCGAGAAGGGCATCACCATTCTCGCGAAGAACACCGCGGTCAAGTACCACCCCAAGGACGGTGGCGCGCCGATCACCATCAACATCATCGACACCCCCGGCCACGCCGACTTCGGCGGTGAGGTCGAGCGCGGCCTGTCGATGGTGGACGCGGTCGTCCTGCTGGTCGACGCCTCCGAGGGCCCGCTGCCGCAGACCCGCTTCGTGCTGCGCAAGGCGCTCACGGCCCGGCTGCCCGTCATCCTGTGCATCAACAAGACCGACCGTCCGGACGCCCGGATCGACGAGGTCATCAACGAGACCTACGACCTGTTCCTCGACCTGGACGCGGACGAGGACCAGATCGAGTTCCCGATCGTCTACGCCTGTGCCCGTGACGGCGTGGCCTCGCTGACCAAGCCGGAGAACGGGACGGTTCCGGCCGACTCCGACAGCCTGGAGCCGTTCTTCTCCACCATCCTGGAGCACGTCCCGGCCCCGGTCTACGACGAGGACGCCCCGCTGCAGGCGCACGTCACCAACCTGGACGCCGACAACTTCCTGGGCCGCATCGCGCTGCTCCGGGTCGAGCAGGGCGAGCTGCGCAAGGGCCAGACGGTGGCCTGGATCAAGCGCGACGGCTCGATCCAGAACGTCCGGATCTCCGAGCTGCTGATGACCGAGGCGCTCACCCGCAAGCCCGCCGAGAAGGCCGGCCCCGGCGACATCTGCGCCGTCGCGGGCATCTCCGAGATCATGATCGGCGAGACCCTCGCGGACACCGAGAACCCGATCGCGCTGCCGCTGATCACCGTCGACGAGCCGGCGATCTCGATGACCATCGGCACCAACACCTCGCCGCTGGTCGGCAAGGGCGGCTCCGGCAAGGGCGCGGACGCCAAGTCCGGCGCCAAGGTGGACCGCAAGGTGACGGCCCGCCAGGTGAAGGACCGTCTGGAGCGCGAGCTGATCGGCAACGTGTCGCTGCGCGTGCTGGAGACCGAGCGCCCGGACGCCTGGGAGGTGCAGGGCCGCGGCGAGCTGGCGCTGGCCATCCTGATCGAGACCATGCGCCGCGAGGGCTTCGAACTGACCGTCGGCAAGCCGCAGGTGGTCACCCGCGAGGTCAACGGCAAGACCCACGAGCCGGTCGAGCGCCTCACCGTGGACGTCCCCGAGGAGCACATGGGCGCCGTCACGCAGCTCATGGGCATCCGCAAGGGCCGGATGGACAACATGTCCAACCACGGTTCGGGCTGGGTCCGGATGGAGTTCGTGGTGCCGTCCCGCGGCCTGATCGGATTCCGGACGGAGTTCCTCACCAACACCCGCGGCACCGGCATCGCGCACTCGATCCACGAGGGCTACGAGCCGTGGTTCGGCCAGCTGACGACCCGCAACAACGGCTCCCTGGTCGCCGACCGCTCCGGCGTGGTCACCGCCTTCGCGATGACCAACCTGCAGGAGCGCGGCGTGCTGTTCACCGACCCCGGCACCGAGGTGTACGAGGGCATGATCGTCGGCGAGAACTCGCGCGCCGACGACATGGACGTGAACATCACCAAGGAGAAGAAGCTCACCAACATGCGTTCCTCGAACGCCGACGTGGCGGAGTCCATCGTGCCGCCGCGCAAGCTCTCGCTGGAGCAGTCGCTGGAGTTCTGCCGCGAGGACGAGTGCATCGAGGTGACCCCGGAGACCGTGCGCATCCGCAAGGTCGTCCTGGACGCCAAGGAGCGCGGCCGCACCGCCTCGCGCGCCAAGAAGGGCTGACCCCGCCCGGCTCCACCCCGTTCGGCCGACCGGCCGGCGTCCTCGCGGACGCCGGCCGGTCGCGTTTTCCGTGACGTTCCGTCACTGGACTCCGGGCGCGGATCGTTCGTTAATCGGACGTCACGGATCGTCATCCGTGACAACTGTCCGTTTCGCCCGTGTCTGGGTATGTCTGCAATGTCCGTTTTCCGGGATTCATTCGGCGTTCATGTGACCAAATTGAAATCCGTATTGGTCATTTCCGTATCCGTGAGTGACCGATAGTGGGTGCAGTCGAGCTCGGGTCGAGGCTCCTGCGCAGGGGTGCGCGCCAGGCCGCGAGTGATCTGCAACACGATTTCAGGAGGCACACCCATGCGCGGTGCCAACCAGGCCAAGTGGGTTGTCGCAGCCGTCGCGGTCGCCCTCGCCGCCACCGCTTGCGGCAGCGGCAGCTCTTCGAGCGGCTCCACCGGGGCGTCCAACGCCCAGGGCACGTTCAGCTACCAGAGCACCGAGCCGCAGAACCCGCTCCAGCCGGCGAACGCCATGGAGGTCGGCGGCGGCCGCATCATCAAGACCCTGTTCAAGGGTCTGGTCGACTACGACCCCACCAGCGGTGAGCTCCGCAACCAGGTCGCCGACAAGATCGAGACCACCGACGCCCAGAACTACACCGTCACCCTGAAGTCGGGCTGGACCTTCCACGACGGCACCCCGGTGACCGCCAAGTCCTTCGTGGACGCCTGGAACTGGTCCGCCAACACCAAGAACAAGCAGATCAACTCCGACTGGTTCTCGGACATCCAGGGCTACGCGGACGTCCACCCGGACGAGGGCGACCCGAAGGCCGACACCATGTCCGGCCTGAAGGTCGTGGACGACACGCACTTCACCATCGCGCTGAACGGCCCGGTCTCGTACTTCGAGTACAAGCTCGGCTACACCGCCTTCTCGCCGCTGCCCGAGGTCTTCTTCACCGACCCGGCGAAGTACGGCCAGGCCCCGATCGGCAACGGCCCCTACAAGTTCGTCTCGTGGGAGCACAACAAGGCCGTCACCGTCGCCGCCTACGACAAGTACGCGGGCGTCGACAAGCCGAAGAACGGCGGCATCGTCTTCAAGAACTACGCCCAGGCCGAGGGCGCCTACAAGGACCTGGTCTCCGACAACCTGGACGTGCTGGACCAGGTCGACCCGAGCGACCTGGCCTCGTACAAGAACGACCTGGGCGACCGCGCCGTCGACCAGGCCCAGGGCGCCATCCAGTCGATCTCCTTCTCGCTGTACGCGGACGACTGGAAGCCGGAGAACCTGGCCAAGGTCCGCCAGGGCCTGTCGATGGCGATCGACCGCGACACCATCACCAAGACGGTGCTCAACGGCTCGCGCCAGCCCGCCAACTCCTGGGTCGCCCCGGGCGCCATGGGTTACAAGGACAACACCTGCGGCGAGTACTGCACGTACAACCCGGAGAAGGCCAAGCAGCTGATCACCGAGGGCGGCGGCGTCCCCGGCAACAAGATCACCGTGCTGTACAACGCCGACGGCGGCCACAAGGAGTGGGTGGACGCGGTCTGCAACTCCATCCGCCAGGCCACCGGCGTGGAGTGCACCGGCGACGCCAAGCCGGACTTCAAGACCTCCCGCGACCTGATCAAGAACAAGAAGGTCGACGGTCTGATGCGCACCGGCTGGGTGCAGGACTACCCGCTGAACGCCAACTACCTGCGCGACGTGTACGGCACCGGCGCCGCGGCCAACGACGCCGGCTACTCCAGCCCGGAGTTCGACAAGCTGGCCGCCGAGGCGGACAAGGCCACCTCGGTGAAGGAGACCGCGGACCTGTACCAGAAGGCCGAGGAGCAGCTGGCCAAGGACATGCCGGCCATCCCGCTCTGGTACTACAAGACCACCGCCGGTTACTCGAAGAACGTGCAGAACGTGAAGTACGACTCCTTCGGCGACCCGGTCTTCACCCAGGTCGAGGTCAAGCAGAAGTAACCGAGCCGGCACCGCGCGGCTCGAACAGACACGGCCGGTGCCGTGCCCCGCCCCACCGGGCGGCCCGGCACCGGCCGTTGTCACGTCCAGAACTCTGACACCGGGACGACAGCCCGTCAGAGCAGTCAATTGGAGGCACGATGGGGCGCTACGTCGCGAGGCGACTGCTCCAGATGATCCCGGTGTTCCTGGGCACGGTCACCATCATCTTCTTCATGACCCGTCTGCTGCCCGGTGACCCCGCGGCGGCGATGTGGGGCGACAAGGCCGCCGACCCGGCCCAGCTCGCCGCGTTCAAGCACGACATGGGACTCGACGTCTCCAAGTGGCAGCAGTACCTCAACTACATGGGGAACCTGCTCACCGGCGACTTCGGCACGGCCATGAACGGCCGCAAGGTCATCGACCTGATCGGCGAGGCCCTCCCGGTCACCGTCCGACTGGCGCTGCTGGCCTTCGTCTTCGAGCTGGTCGTCGGCATCGGCATCGGCCTGTTCGCCGGCCTGCGCCGGGGCAAGGCGTTCGACAAGTCGACCCTGGTCCTGACCCTGCTGCTGATCTCCGTCCCCGTCCCGGTGCTCGGCTTCGTCTTCCAGACCGTCTTCGGCATCCAGCTCGGCTGGGTCACCCCGACGGTGCAGAGCAGCACCGACCTGAGCCAGCTGATCCTGCCCGCCGTCGTGCTGGGCTCGATCTCGCTCGCGTACGTCGCCCGCCTGACCCGGACCTCCATCGCGGAGAACCTGAAGGCCGACTACATGCGCACCGCCGTCGCCAAGGGCCTGCCCCGGCGCAAGGTGATCGGCACCCACCTGCTGCGCAACTCGATGATCCCGGTGGTCACCTTCCTGGGCACCGACCTGGGCGCCCTGATGGGCGGTGCGATCGTCACCGAGGGCATCTTCAACGTCCAGGGCGTCGGCCACGCGCTCTACCAGGCCATCAACCGCAACGAGGGCGCGACCGTCTCCGGCTTCGTCGTGGTGCTGGTGCTGGTCTACCTGGTTGCCAGCCTGCTCGTCGACCTGCTCTACGCGGTCCTGGACCCGAGGATCCGGTATGCCTGACCTGATCACGAAGAACGCCCCCGCCGGGGACGGCGAGACCCCCGCCGAGCGGGTCGCCGTCCCGATGCCCAAGACCGAGAAGCCCCGCAGCCTCGGCCTGGACGCCTGGCACGACCTGCGCAAGCGCCCGGTCTTCATCATCTCGGCCGCGCTGATCGTCCTGCTGGTGCTGTTCGCGGTCTTCCCCAGCCTGTTCACCTCGGTGGACCCGCGGGCCGGCGACCTGCGCCACCACTACCTGACCAAGCCGCAGTACCTGCACTTCTTCCAGGCCGACTGGTTCGGCTACGACGGCCAGGGCCGCTCCATCTACGCCCGGGTGATCTACGGCGCCCGCGCCTCGGTGGTCGTCGGCATCTGCGTCACCACCGGCGTCACCGTCCTGGGCGGCCTGCTGGGCATGGTGGCCGGCTACTACGGCGGCTGGGTCGACACCATCGTCTCCCGCTTCACCGACATGGTCTTCGGCATCCCGCTGCTGCTCGGCGCGCTGGTCATGCTGAACGCCTTCTCGGTCCGCACGGTCTGGTCGGTGGTCTTCGCCCTGGTGGTGCTCGGCTGGACGCAGATGACCCGCGTGATGCGCGGCTCGGTGATCACCGTCAAGCAGTCCGACTACGTGACCGCGGCCAAGGCGCTCGGCGCCGGCACCGGCCGGATCATGTTCAAGCACATCCTGCCGAACGCGATCGCCCCGGTGATCGTGGTGGCGACCATCGCGCTGGGCGGCTACATCGCCACCGAGGCCACGCTGAGCTTCCTCGGCATCGGCCTCCAGGACCCGACCATCTCCTGGGGCATCGACATCAACTCGGCCCAGAAGGTGATCCGGCAGGCGCCGTTCGCGCTGTTCTTCCCGGCCGGCATGCTCAGCCTCACCGTGCTGGCGTTCATCATGCTCGGCGACGCGGTGCGCGACGCCCTCGACCCGAAGCTGCGTTGAGAGAGGCGGCCCGCATCATGACCACCGCACGTGAGAAGACCACTGCCGTGAAGGACCGTCCGGCCCCCGGCACCCCGCTGCTCGAAGTCCGCGACCTGCACGTCGAGTTCAAGACCCGGGACGGCGTCGCCAAGGCCGTCAACGGCGTCAACTACTCGGTCGCGGCCGGCGAGACGCTGGCCGTGCTGGGCGAGTCCGGCTCCGGCAAGTCCGTCACCGCGCAGACCATCATGGGCATCCTCGACATGCCGCCCGGCCGGGTCACCGCCGGCGAGATCCTGTTCCGCGGCCGGGACATGCTCAAGATGTCCAACGAGGAGCGCCGGAAGATCCGCGGCCGGAAGATCGCGATGATCTTCCAGGACGCGCTCTCCTCGCTCAACCCGGTGCTCTCCGTCGGCTACCAGCTCGGCGAGATGTTCCGGGTGCACGAGGGCGCCTCCAAGAAGGAGGCCAAGGCCAAGGCCATCGAGCTGATGGACCGGGTCCGCATCCCCGCCGCCGCCCAGCGCGTGGGCGACTTCCCGCACCAGTTCTCCGGCGGCATGCGCCAGCGCATCATGATCGCGATGGCGCTGGCCCTGGAACCGGACCTGATCATCGCGGACGAGCCGACCACCGCGCTGGACGTCACCGTCCAGGCCCAGGTGATGGACCTGCTCGCCGAGCTCCAGGCCGAGTACCACATGGGCCTGATCCTGATCACCCACGACCTCGGCGTGGTCGCCGACGTCGCGGACAAGATCGCCGTCATGTACGCCGGCCGGATCGTCGAGACCGCCCCCGTGCACGACCTGTACGCCAACCCCGCCCACCCCTACACCGAGGGCCTGCTCCGGTCGATCCCGCGACTGGACCAGAAGGGCGAGGAGCTGTACGCGATCAAGGGCCTGCCGCCCAACCTCTACAAGGTCCCGGCCGGCTGCGCGTTCAACCCGCGCTGCGACAAGGCCGTCGACCTGTGCCGTACCGAGGTCCCCGCCCTGCACCAGGTCACCGACCGGGACGGCGCGGAGCTCGCCGGGCGCAAGAGCGCCTGCCACCTCTGGAAGGAGACCCTCCATGGCTGAGCAGCCCATCCTGGAGGTCCGCGACCTGGTCAAGCACTACCCGCTGACCCAGGGCATCCTGTTCAAGAAGCAGGTCGGCGCGGTCAAGGCCGTCGACGGCATCTCCTTCGCCCTGCACAAGGGCGAGACGCTCGGCATCGTCGGCGAGTCCGGCTGCGGCAAGTCCACGCTCGCCAAGGTCCTGATGAACCTGGAGCGGGCCACCGCCGGCCAGGTGCTCTACAAGGGCGAGGACATCTCCCGGCTCTCCGGGGCCGCGCTCAAGGCGGTGCGCCGCAACATCCAGATGGTCTTCCAGGACCCGTACACCTCGCTGAACCCGCGGATGACGGTCGGCGACATCATCGGCGAGCCGTACGAGATCCACCCGGAGGTGGCGCCCAAGGGCGACCGCCGCAAGGCCGTCCAGGACCTGCTGGACGTGGTGGGGCTCAACCCGGAGTACATCAACCGGTACCCGCACCAGTTCTCCGGCGGCCAGCGCCAGCGCATCGGCATCGCCCGCGGCCTGGCGCTCAAGCCGGAGATCATCATCTGCGACGAGCCGGTCTCCGCGCTGGACGTCTCGGTGCAGGCCCAGGTGATCAACCTGCTGGAGCAGCTCCAGCAGGACTTCGAGCTCTCCTACATGTTCATCGCGCACGACCTCTCCATCGTCCGGCACATCTCCGACCGGGTCGGCGTGATGTACCTCGGCAAGATGGTCGAGATCGGCACCGACCTGGAGATCTACGACCACGCCACCCACCCGTACACCCAGGCGCTGCTCTCCGCGGTGCCGGTGCCGGACCCGGCGGACCGCGAGAACCGCGAGCGGATCATCCTCTCCGGGGACATCCCCTCCCCGGCCAACCCGCCCTCCGGGTGCCGGTTCCGCACCCGCTGCTGGAAGGCGGAGGAGCGCTGCGCCACCGAGGTCCCGCTGCTCGCCGTCCCGGAGCTGCCGGCGCCCGGCGCCCGGCACGAGTCGGCCTGCCACTTCGCGTCGGAGCGTGAGACCGCCGCGGCGTGAGACCGCCGCTGCGTGAGCCGGACGCGGCCGCGGACGGGGGCACCGGGAGACACTCCCGGTGCCCCCGCCGCGTTCCTCCCCCGTCCGGCCCTACTGCGGTCGCGTCGCCGCGGCCCGCCCCTTCTCATGAGGTGAGATGCGTCTTACCCCCCTGAGGAGGAAGCTCCATGCCTGCAGGCACCCGCGTGCGCTGGGCCCTGGTCAGTGCGACGTCCGTGGCCCTGGTGGCCACGGGCTGTGGCAGTAGTGGCAGCGGCTCCGGCAGCGGTTCGTCCGACACCAGCAAGACGTTCACGTACCAGAGCAGCGAGCCGCAGAACCCGCTGCAGCCGGCCAACGCCAACGAGACCGGCGGCGGACGCATCGTGCAGAACCTGTTCAAGGGCCTGGCCGACTACGACCCGTCCAACGGCAAGCTGCGGATGCAGGTCGCCGACTCGATCGACACCAGCGACTCGCAGACCTACAACGTGACGCTCAAGTCGGGCTGGACCTTCCACGACGGGACGCCGGTGACCGCGAAAAGCTTCGTGGACGCCTGGAACTGGGCGGCGAACACCGGGAACAACCAGATCAACAGCTCCTGGTTCGGGGACATCGAGGGCTACAAGGACGTCCACCCGGACAGCGGCTCGCCGACCACCGACAAGATGTCCGGCCTGACCGTCCAGGACGACACCCACTTCACCATCAAGCTCTACAACAAGGTCTCGTACTTCCCGTACAAGCTGGGGTACGTGGCCTTCTCGCCGCTCCCGGAGGGGTTCTTCAAGGACCCGGCGGGCTACGGGCAGAAGCCGGTGGGCAACGGCCCCTACGAGTTCGTCAGCTGGGACCACAACTCGCAGGTGGTCACCAAGACCTTCGCCAACTACCAGGGCGTGGACAAGCCGAAGAACGGCGGCGTCGTCTTCAAGATGTACACCACCGCCGAGGCCGCCTACGCGGACCTGCAGTCGAACAACCTGGACGTGATGGACCAGGTGCCGCCGTCGGCGCTGGCGAACTACAAGAACGACCTCGGCGACCGGGCGATCGACTCCCCGCAGGGCGCGATCCAGAACATCGGCTTCACCCTCTACCAGGCCGACTGGCAGGGCCAGGACAAGGCCAAGGTCCGGCAGGGCCTGTCGATGGCGATCGACCGGGACACCATCACCAAGACGGTGCTCCAGGGCTCGCGCAAGTCGGCCACCGCCTGGGTCGCCGAGGGCGTCGAGGGCTACAAGTCCGGTACCTGCGGGGACTTCTGCACGTACAACGCGGACAAGGCGAAGCAGCTGATCACCGAGGGCGGCGGCGTCCCCGGCAACGCCGTCAAGATCACGTACAACGCGGACGGCGGCCACAAGGAGTGGGTGGACGCGGTCTGCAACTCGATCCGGCAGGCGACCGGGGTGGACTGCAGCGGCGACCCGAAGACCGACTTCAAGACCGCCCGCGCGGCCATCACCGGGCACCAGATCAACGGCCTGTTCCGCACCGGCTGGGTGCAGGACTACCCGCTGAACGCCAACTTCCTGGCCGACGTCTACAAGACCGGCGCCGCCTCCAACGACTTCGGCTACTCCAGCCCGGAGTTCGACAAGCTCGCCAACGAGGCCGACCAGGCCGCCTCGATCCAGGACACCGCGACCGGCTACCAGAAGGCCGAGGAGCAGCTGGCGATCGACATGCCGGCCATCCCGCTCTGGTACTACCGGACCAACTCCGGCTACTCCACCAAGGTCCAGAACGTCGCGTTCGACTCCTTCGGCAACCCGGCCTGGACCCAGGTCGAGGTCAAGGGCTGACCGTGCCCGCGCCGGCCCCGTCCTCCCCGCACGGAGGGCGGGGCTCCGGTACTACGTCACCCCTTCGGAGGGAGGGCTCCCATGGGCCGTTACGTGCTACGCCGCGTGCTCCAGATGATCCCGGTGTTCTTCGGGGCCACGCTGCTGATCTTCCTGATGGTGTACAGCCTGCCGGGCGACCCGGTCGCCGCGATGTTCGGCGACAAGGCGGCCGACCCGGCGACCGTGGCCAACCTGCGGCACCAGTACTACCTCGACCAGCCGCTGTGGAAGCAGTACCTGCACTACATGAACAACATCTTCCACCTGGACTTCGGCACCAGCTTCACCGGCCGCCCGGTCTCCGAGATCATGGCGGACGCCTTCCCGGTCACCATCCGGCTCGCCCTGGTCGCCTTCTTCTTCGAGATCGTGATCGGCCTCCCGCTGGGCCTGATCGCCGGCCTCTACCGCGGCAGCATCGCCGACACCCTGGTGCTGCTGGTCACGCTGATCGTCATCTCGATCCCGGTCTTCGTGCTCGGCTACATCGCCCAGACGATCTTCGCGATCAACCTGGGCTGGGTGACGGCGACCGTCCAGGACCCCCGGGACATCAGCCAGTTGATCCTGCCGGGCCTGGTGCTGGCCTCCCTGTCACTGGCGTACGTGGCCCGGCTCACCCGCACCTCGATCGGTGAGAACCTGCGCGCCGACTACATGCGCACCGCGGTGGCCAAGGGCCTGCCGCGGCACACCATCATCGGGCGGCACCTGCTGCGCAACTCGCTGATCCCGGTGGTGACCTTCCTGGGGACCGACCTCGGGGCGCTGATGGGCGGCGCGATCGTCACCGAGGGCATCTTCAACATCGCCGGTGTCGGCAACGTCCTCTACAAGGCGATCAACCAGAAGGAAGGCCCGACGGTGGTCGGCATCGTCACCGTGCTGGTGCTGGTGTACCTGGTCGCCAGCCTGGTCGTCGACCTGCTGTACGCCGTCCTGGACCCGAGGATCCGCTATGCCTGACCGGAACGGGGACATCCCCGACGAGCACGACCCGCTGCGGAACATCCAGCCCACCGACAGCGACCACCTGGACTACGTCGGACAGCAGGGACTGGCCGTCGAGCAGGAGACGCTGATCGAGCCGGACCCGGCCAAACGGGAACAGGCCCGCAGCCTGTGGGGCGACGCCTGGCGGGACCTGCGCAAGCGGCCGACCTTCATCGTCTCCGCCCTGCTGATCCTGCTGCTGATCATCATCGCGATCTTCCCCGGGCTGTTCACCGACGCCGACCCGCGGGCCTCCGACCTGACCCGCGACTACCTGCGCAAGCCCGACTACACCGACTTCTTCGGCGCCGGCTGGTTCGGCTACGACGGCCAGGGCCGCTCGATCTACGCCCGGGTGCTCTACGGCGCCCGCGCCTCGATCACGGTCGGCATCTGCGTCACCCTGGCGGTGACCGTGCTCGGCGGGCTGGCCGGGATGACCGCCG
The DNA here is from genome assembly GCF_044750705.1 of Kitasatospora sp. NPDC088783. Lineage (NCBI taxonomy): Bacteria > Bacillati > Actinomycetota > Actinomycetes > Kitasatosporales > Streptomycetaceae > Kitasatospora > Kitasatospora sp. NPDC088783. Next base: position 379,159 of record NZ_JBIVKJ010000003.1, on the reverse strand, counting down.
GGTACTTCGGCGGCTGGATCGACGCCGTGCTCTCCCGGCTCACCGACATCTTCTTCGGCATCCCGCTGCTGCTCGGCGCGCTGGTGCTGCTGAACGCGTTCACCACCCGCAACGTCTGGTCGGTGGTGATCGCGCTGGCGGTGCTCGGCTGGACCCAGCTGGCCCGCGTGATGCGCGGCTCGGTGATCACCGTCAAACAGTCCGACTACGTGGTCGCCGGACGGGCGCTGGGCGCCGGGACGGGGCGGCTGATGTTCCGCCACATCCTGCCGAACGCGCTCGCCCCGGTGATCGTGGTGGCGACCATCGCGCTGGGCGGCTACATCACCGCGGAGGCCACGCTGAGCTTCCTCGGCATCGGCCTCCAGGACCCGACCATCTCCTGGGGCGTGGACATCTCCTCCGCGCAGAAGGTGATCCGCCAGGCCCCGTTCGCCCTGTTCTTCCCGGCCGCCGCGCTCTCCGTCACCGTGCTGGCCTTCATCATGCTGGGCGACGCGGTGCGCGACGCCCTCGATCCGAAGCTGCGCTGAGCGAGGGGAAAGGCACATGAGCACCGTCGCCGACCAGGCCCGACCCGCCCGCGAGGAACCCTTCGACGGGCCGCTGCTGGACGTGAAGGACCTGCACGTCGAGTTCAAGACCCGGGACGGCGTCGCCAAGGCCGTCAACGGCGTCAACTACACCGTCAGCGCGGGCGAGACGCTGGCCGTGCTGGGCGAGTCCGGCTCCGGCAAGTCCGTCACCGCGCAGGCCATCATGGGCATCCTCGACATGCCGCCGGCCAGCATCCCGCAGGGGGAGATCCTGTTCCGCGGCCGGGACATGCTGAAGATGCCGAAGGACGAGCGCCGCAAGATCCGCGGGCAGAAGATCGCGATGATCTTCCAGGACGCGCTCTCCTCGCTCAACCCGGTGCTCACGGTCGGCTACCAGCTCGGCGAGATGTACCGCAAGCACCGCGGCGACAGCCGCAAGGACGCCAAGGCCAAGGCCGTCGAGCTGATGGACCGGGTCCGCATCCCCGCCGCCAAGGAGCGGGTCAACGACTACCCGCACCAGTTCTCCGGCGGCATGCGCCAGCGCATCATGATCGCGATGGCGCTGGCCCTGGAACCCGACCTGATCATCGCGGACGAGCCGACCACCGCGCTGGACGTCACCGTCCAGGCCCAGGTGATGGACCTGCTCGCCGACCTCCAGGCCGAGTACCACATGGGCCTGATCCTGATCACCCACGACCTCGGCGTGGTCGCCGACGTCGCGGACAAGATCGCCGTCATGTACGCCGGCCGTATCGTCGAGACCGCCCCCGTGCACGAGCTCTACGCCCGGCCCGCCCACCCCTACACCCGGGGGCTGCTGGACTCCATCCCGCGGCTCGACCAGAAGGGCCAGGAGCTCTTCGCGATCAAGGGCCTGCCGCCCAACCTGCTGCGGATCCCGCCGGGCTGCGCCTTCAACCCGCGCTGCCCGCGGGCGCAGGACATCTGCCGGCAGGAGGTGCCGCCGCTGGCCCAGGTGACCGAGGACGACGGGACGCCGCTGGCCGGACGGCGCAGCGCGTGCTTCTTCTGGAAGGAGACCCTCCGTGACGGTTAACGGTGCCACTCCGCTCGGGGCGACCACCCCCGAGGAGGTCGCGTTCACCCAGGAGGTGCCGCGCGGCGAACCCATCCTGGAGGTCCGCGACCTGGTCAAGCACTTCCCGCTGACCCAGGGCATCCTGTTCAGGAAGCAGGTCGGCGCGGTCAAGGCCGTCGACGGCGTCTCCTTCGACCTGATGCAGGGTGAGACGCTCGGCATCGTCGGCGAGTCCGGCTGCGGCAAGTCCACGCTCGCCAAGGTCCTGATGAACCTGGAACCCGCCACCGCCGGCTCGGTGAAGTACAAGGGCGAGGAGATCTCGCACCTGTCCGGGGCCGCGCTCAAGGCGGTGCGCCGCAACATCCAGATGGTCTTCCAGGACCCGTACACCTCGCTGAACCCGCGGATGACGGTCGGCGACATCATCGGCGAGCCGTACGAGATCCACCCGGAGGTGGCGCCCAAGGGCGACCGCCGCAAGGCGGTGCAGGACCTGCTGGACGTGGTGGGGCTGAACCCGGAGTACATCAACCGGTACCCGCACCAGTTCTCCGGCGGCCAGCGCCAGCGCATCGGCATCGCCCGCGGCCTGGCGCTCAAGCCGGAGATCATCATCTGCGACGAGCCGGTCTCCGCGCTGGACGTCTCGGTGCAGGCCCAGGTGATCAACCTGCTGGAGCAGTTGCAGAGCGAGTTCAACCTGTCGTACATGTTCATCGCGCACGACCTCTCGATCGTCCGGCACATCTCGGACCGGGTCGGCGTGATGTACCTCGGGCGGATGGTCGAGATCGGCACCGACCTGGAGATCTACGACCACGCCACCCACCCGTACACCCAGGCGCTGCTCTCCGCGGTGCCGGTGCCCGACCCGACCGCGCGGGAGCACCGGGACCGGATCGTGCTGACCGGCGACGTGCCCTCCCCGGCCAACCCGCCCTCCGGGTGCCGGTTCCGCACCCGCTGCTGGAAGGCCCAGGAGAAGTGCGCCCGGGAGGACCCGGCGCTGACCGTGCGGGACTGGCTGGAGGGGCGGGCCCGGCACGACTCGGCCTGCCACTTCGCCGGCGAGCGGGACAACCTGATCTGACCCCGGCACGGAACGCGGCAGGGCCCCACCGAACGGATCGGTGGGGCCCTCGCGCGGGACGGCCGGGGGCTCAGACCCCGGCGCGCTGCTCCGGGACGGCGCTGGTGGTGCCCTCCTCGGGGAAGTGGCAGGCCGTCAGGTGCCCGGCCGCGTTGCCGGAGAGCTGGATCAGCGGCGGCTCCTCCGCCGCGCACTTCTCCTGCGCCTTCCAGCAGCGGGTCCGGAACCGGCAGCCCGAGGGCGGGTTGACCGGGGAGGGCACGTCGCCGACCAGGCGGATGCGCTCGCGGTCGTCGTCCGGGTCGGCCTCCGGGACGGCGGAGAGCAGGGCGTGGGTGTACGGGTGCCGGGGGGACTCGTACAGCGACGTGCGGTCGGCGATCTCGACGATCTTGCCGAGGTACATCACCGCGACGCGCTGCGAGAAGTGCCGCACCACCGACAGGTCGTGGGCGATGAACAGGAAGGCGATGCCCAGCTCGCGCTGCAGCTCCTGGAGCAGGTTGACCACCTGCGCCTGGATCGACACGTCCAGCGCCGAGACCGGCTCGTCCGCGACGATCAGCTTCGGGCTCAGCGACAGCGCGCGGGCCACGCCGATGCGCTGGCGCTGGCCGCCGGAGAACTCGTGCGGGAAGCGGTTGTAGTGCTCCGGGTTGAGGCCGACCGTCTCCAGCAGCTCCTGCACCCGGCGCTGGACGCCGCCCTTCGGGTTGATCCCGTTGATCTCCATCGGCGCGCCGATGATCGAGCCGACGGTGTGCCGCGGGTTCAGCGAGGAGTACGGGTCCTGGAAGATCATCTGGATCTCGGACCGGATCGGCGCGAGCTCCTTGCGGCCGGCGTGGGTGATGTCCTGGCCGGCGTAGCGGATCTCGCCCCCGGTCGGCTCCAGCAGCCGGGTCACCAGGCGGCCGGTGGTCGACTTGCCGCAGCCGGACTCGCCGACCAGGCCCACCGACTCGCTGGGGAACACCTCCAGGTCCAGGCCGTCCACCGCGTGCACCGCGCCGACCTGGCGCTTGAACAGGAAGCCGTCCATCACCGGGAAGTGCTTCTGCAGGCCCTTGAGCGACAGCAGCGGGTCACCGGGGGCGGGCACCGGGACGGCCGGCTTGTCGAGGGTCAGTTCGTTGCTCATGGGGTCCCTCTCAGCCGAGCCGCGGCTTGATCTGGTCGATGAAGATGTCCTGCCGCTGCGCCGGGTTCAGGTGGCAGGCGGCGGCGTGCCCGGTCGCGGGGGAGAGCGGCGGGCGCTCCGTGGTGCAGCCGCCGCCGATCACGTACTCGCGGAAGTCGCAGCGCGGGTTGAACGGGCAGCCGGACGGCAGGTTGATCAGGCTCGGCGGGGTGCCGCGGACCGGCCGCAGCGGCACGTTCACGTCGCCGGTCAGGCTCGGCATCGAGGCCAGCAGGCCCCAGGTGTACGGGTGCTGAGGGGCCTTCAGCACCTCGCGGACGGTGCCGCGCTCCACGGCCCGGCCCGCGTACATCACCATGATGTCCTGGGCGGTCCGGGCGACCACGCCCAGGTCGTGGGTGATCAGGATGATCGCGGTGCCCATCTCCTGCTGGAGGTCCTTCAGCAGGTCCAGGATCTGGGCCTGCACGGTGACGTCCAGCGCGGTGGTCGGCTCGTCCGCGATGACCAGCTTGGGGTCGCAGACCAGCGACATCGCGATCATCGCGCGCTGGCGCATGCCGCCGGAGAACTGGTGCGGGTAGTCGTCGACCCGCAGGGTGGGCTGCGGGATGCCGACCTTGGTCAGCATCTCGATCGCCCGGTCCCGGGACTCCTTCTTGGAGGCGCCGGTGTGCTTGCGGTAGGTCTCGCCGATCTGCTTGCCGATGCTGTGGAACGGCGACAGCGCGGTCAGCGGGTCCTGGAAGATCATCGACATCTTCTGGCCGCGGAGCTTCTCCAGCGTCCGGTTCGAGGCGCCGATCAGTTCCTGGCCATCCAGCTTGATCGAGCCGGTGATCTCGGTCCGGTCCGGGTTGTGCAGCCCCAGCACGGCCAGGTTGGTCACCGACTTGCCGGAGCCGGACTCGCCGACGATGCCGAGCGTGGAGCCCGGGGCGACGTCGAAGGAGAGGTTGTCCACGGCCCGGACCACGCCGTCCTCGGTGCTGAAGCGGACCGAGAGGTCGCGGACTGAGAGGAACGGCGTGCCGCCGCTGCCGGCGGACACCTCCTCGGGCTTGGCCTGGGTGGTCATGGACTGGGCTCCTCGGTGCGGTACGTGAGGTCGGGACTGCCGGTCGGCCGGGGTGTGGCCGTCAGGCCAGGCGGATGCGCGGGTCGATCAGGGCGTAGGCGGCGTCGACGATGATGTTGAAGAAGACGATCAGGGTGGCGGCCACCACGGTGACGCCGACCAGCAGCGACAGGTCGGAGTCGCGGAACGAGTGGATCGCCAGCTCGCCCAGGCCGTGCAGGCTGAAGGTCGTCTCGGTGATGATGGCGCCGCCGAGCAGCACGCCCAGGTCGATGCCGAAGACGGTGACGATGGTGCCCATCGCGCCGCGCCAGGCGTAGCGCATGAAGACCGAGGTGCCGGACATGCCCTTGGCCCGCGCCGTCCGCACGTAGTCCTCGGACAGCTGCTCGACCATCGAGGAGCGGGTCATGCGGGTGTAGTTGGCGGTCCAGATCAGCGACAGCACGATCCACGGCACCAGCAGGCCGCCGGCCCAGCCGATCGGGTCCTTGGTGAACGGCACGTAGGTCGGCAGGTCCAGCAGGTTGGTGCTGTAGCAGAGCGCCCAGAGCGCGAGCGGACCGGCCACGTAGATCTGCATCGAGGAGGCCAGCAGCGAGAAGGAGCTGGCGACCTTGTCGGCGGCCTTGCCCTGCTTGTGGGCGGCCAGCATGCCGGTGCCGACGCCGACCAGCAGGAAGATGATCGCGGAGCCGACGGTCAGCGACAGGGTGGTCGGGAAGCGGTCCGCGAGGATGCCGCCGACCAGCTCCTTCTTGTCGAAGGAGTAGCCGAAGCACGGGGCGCCGCAGTGGGTGCCGTTGAAGGTGCCGCCGGTGAAGATGGTGCTCAGCCAGTTCCAGTACTGGACCGGCCACGAGTGGTCGAAGCCCATGTCGTGCCTGATCAGGGCGAGGTTCTCGGGCGTGCAGGTCTTGCCGCAGTAGAGCCGCGCCGGGTCCGCCGGGATCGCGAAGAACAGCGCATACGTGATCATCGAGACGATCAGCAGGATGACGAGAGCGCCGAGGGTTCGGCGGACGAGGAATCGGAGCATCGGACGGGCTCTCCTGATCGGGGCGGGACACCGGCAGATCGTGCCGGTGTCCCGCCGTGAGCTACTGCTCGGTGACGACTACTACTTGACGTAGATGTTGAGCGGGGACTGCAGGCCGGCCAGGGTGTCGAAGGTGACGCCGCCCAGGCCCGAGCCGTACAGGCTCAGCGAGCGCTGGTAGACGTCCGGGATCGACAGCGCCTTGTCCTGGAGCTTCTTGTCGAGCGCGGCCCAGGCCTTGCCCTGCTCCACCGGGTCGGCGATCTTCGCCGCGGCGTCGATCGCGGAGTTGATCTCCGGGTCGTTCACGTGGGCGTAGTTCGCGGCGCCGTCGGCGATGGCGCGGCCGTCCCAGACCGGCTGCAGCGAGGTGTAACCGGTCGGCCAGTCGGCGCCCCAGCCGCCCCAGTACAGGTCGTACTCGTTGTTGACCAGGCCGATGGCGTCGTAGTAGGTCTTCGCGTCCAGCGGCTTCGGAACGAACTTGAAGCCGGCCTTCTCCAGCGCGTCGCGGATCGCCTCGGTGATCTTCTGCTGGAGCGGGGTGTTGTTGTACGCGTAGACGATGGTGGTGCCCACCGCGTTCGCCTCGGTCAGCAGCTGCTTGGCGGCGTCCGGGTCGCCCTGCGGCTTCTTGAGGATGCCGTACGGGTCGTAGGACTCGTAGCCCAGGACGGTCGGGCTCATGTACGAGGTGGCGTAGTCACCGTAGGAGGTGCCGCCGGACAGCTGGCGGGTCTGCTGGTGCGGGAACGCCTTGATCAGCGCCTCGCGGACCTTCTGGTCCTTGATGCGGGTGTTGTTGATGTAGTAGTAGTCGACGTACGGGGTCAGGCCCTCGAGGGTGCGGGGCTTGAGCTTCTCGTCCGCCTTGACCTGGTCGATGTACGACGGGTACACGGTGTTGTGGAACGAGAAGGTGGTCTTGTCGTCGCCGTTGTCCGCCATGAAGCGCTCGGTGGACTGCTGCGCCTGGACACCGAAGGTCATGTGCCACTTGTCCGGGTAGGCGTTCCGGATCGGGTCGGTGGCCGGGTCCCAGTTGGGGTTGCGCTCCAGGTCGAGCGAGCGGTCGGTGACGTGCTCGACGATCTGGTACGGGCCGGAGGAGAACGGCTTCTTGTCGTACTCCTCCTTCGTGTCGTTGGCCTTCGGCACGATGCCGTAACCGGTCATCGCCAGGGTGAAGTTGGCGTCCGGGTGGACGTCCGCGAAGGTGATGACCACGGTCTTGGCGTCCGGGGTCTGGACGGCGTCGAGCTCCTTGCCGCCGTAGGGGCCCTCGTACGCCTCGCGGTACTTGTCGCCCGAGATCCAGGTCTGGATGTAGGTCGGGCCGGCCTTGATGAACGAGGCGTAGGTGCGCTCGATCGAGTACTTGATGTCGGCCGAGGTGATCGGGCTGCCGTCCTGCCACTTCACGCCGTCCTTCAGCGTGAACTTCCAGGTCTTGCCGCCGTCGGTGGTGGAGCCGGTGTCGGTGGCGAGGTCGCCGACGAGCTTCTGCGAACCGTCCGGGAGGGTCTTGTAGCCCGTCAGCTGGCGGGTGAACAGCAGCGAGACCTCGGCGTTGTAGTTCATGTAGATCTGCGCCGGGTCGAGGTGCGAGAAGTCGTCGCGGTCGATCATGTTGACCGTGCCGCCCTTCTTCGCGCCGTCCTCGGGGGCGGCCGGGCCCTTCGAGTCGTCGGCGGTGCCGACCGAGATCGAGGTGGCCTTGACCGGGGCCTTGGAGGCACCCGCCTTGCTGCCGTCGCTGTTGCTGTGGCCGCTGGAGCACGCCGTGGTGACGGTCAGGGCCCCGGCCACCAGAATGGCGGCGGCGAGCCGCGTCTTGCGAGAGCTCATCTTCATCCTGCCTGGGATAGTTGTACGGAATCTTCGTGGGTGTGCCCGGGGCCTGGCTTTCCCGTCCCCCCGGAGTCTTGAGGGTCTGTCAGCGGTTGGTCTTCGGGTCGAACGCGTCCCGGACGGAGTCGCCGAGCAGGTTGAAGGCCAGAACGAACACCACCATGGCGAGGCCCGGGAAGAGCAGGAAGGTGACGTCGGTCCGGAGGAAGCCCGAGGCGTCGGCGATCATGCGGCCCCAGTCCGGGACCGGCTCGGACACACCGACACCGAGGTACGAGAGGCCCGCCTCGGCGGTGACGAACGCCGGCAGGGCGAGGGTGGACTGCACCAGGATCGGGGTCCACAGGTTGGGCAGGATCTCCTTGAAGATGATCCGCATCGGGGAGGCGCCGGTGACCTTGGCGGCCTCGATGAACTCGCGCTCGCGCAGGGACAGCGACACACCGCGCAGGATGCGGGCCAGGCCCATCCAGCCGAGCAGCGACAGCACGATGGTGACCGAGACGAACGGCAGCCACTCCGGCACGCCCTGGTCGGGCTTGACCAGCAGGCTGGTGACCACCGGCATGGTGGCGATCAGGAAGATCTGCGACGGGAACGACATCAGCACGTCGATGATCCGGCCGATGAAGTAGTCGAACTTGCCGCCGAGGTAGCCGGCCGCGATGCCCAGCGCGACACCGATCACGGTGGTCAGCAGCGAGGTGGCGACGGCGATGATCAGCGAGGTGCGGATGCCGTAGATCAGCAGGGTGAACACGTCGCGGCCGAGGCCCGGCTCCAGGCCGAACCAGAAGTCGCCGCTCATGCCGCCGTTGGGCCCGGTGGGCAGGCCGGAGTCGGTCAGCAGGCTGACGTCCTCCTGGCCGTAGTGGGTCTTCGGGTCCTTGCCGTACAGCATGGAGATGACCGGCGCGAGGATCGCCACCGCGACGAAGAACAGCACGACGCAGGCGCTCACCACCCCGGTGCGGTCACGGAGGAAGCGGCGCCACATCAGCTTCCCGGGAGAGAGGCCGCGGAAGCCCGGATCTGCGGGCGCGTCGGCCGTGGCGTTGTCCGCGAGGTCCGACGTCGGCCCGGGACGGGAGGTGTCCCCGTCCGTCGTGGCCCCAGTAGGCGTCGTCATGGTGCTAAAGCTCCCGACCGTGGTCCGTGCAGAAGCAAGGAGTAAGAACTTGGATGAATGGACTCTTGCAAGTCGTTTATCGAACGTCAAGAGTTCCTCAGTTGTCGACGGCCCATTTCCTCCTTCGTGCTGGAATGTCAACCACTTCGTAGTTCCCGAACTCTTGACACCGACTCGGCGAGACGGTCAAAACCGGACAAACGGCGTCAATGATCGTTCACATGTCCGTAACGATGCACGGTCAGCTCCGCTATCAGGACGTCGAGTTCGAGACCGTGTCCGGATGACGCGCGTAGAGCAAGTGTCCGGTTTGACGCCATTCACCGCAAATGGCGGGCGCAATTGAGTGTCCGATAATCGGACGCCGGTGTTTTCGGGCATGCCTCAGCGAATTCATGGGTAGGGGTCACCCAATTCGGGCGGTCCGCGGGGAACCGCCCGACTGGCATTTTCCCGCCATTGGCGGGACTTCGCCGCGGCGTTACCGCCGGCGGTTGTTACTTCGTCCGCCCGGTGTTCCCGCGGACCGCGTCGACGGGCTCGGCGGGACCGGTCCGGCGGCCTCCCGGGCCCCGCCGCCGCCGACGGGGTCCGGGGTGGGACCGCGCGGACACGACGGGGGGCGCGGCGCCGCCGCCGTGGCGGTCAGGGCGCGCGGGAGGGAGCGGGGTCTCGGCACGCGGCACATCTTGCGTACCGGCGAACTGACTTGTCGACCTGCCGCGGATCAAGTATTGGTAACGCCGCGTGGCCGCCCGGTTGCGGCGCCCGGTTCGCCCTGTTCCGTGACGCCAGTGGCGAGGATTCGCCAGTGGGGCCGGGGCGCCCGTCCGGCGCCCCGGCCCCACCGGTGGATTGACGGCCCGTCAGGCCGGGATCTTGACCGTGCGGTCCTTGCCGGTCTTCGAGACGCCCTGCGCGATGGCGTCCGCCACGTCCTGCGCGGTGATCGCCGTCTGCTGGCCGTTGCGGGTGGTCTTCAGCTTGTCGAAGGTGGTGCCGACGGCGGCGGCCAGCTTGTCCAGGTCCCACTTGAGGACCACGGTGCCGGACGCGTCCGGGGCCAGCACCAGCGCCTTGGCGGCGGTGTTGCGGCCGAAGGCGAACTGCTTGGTGCCCGAGGTGACCGTGACGTTGCCGTTCAGCACCTGCTTGCCCAGGTCGTCGGCGGCGGCCTGGAGCACGTCCTGGCCGACCTTCGGCTGGGCGTCGGCGACCGGCAGCACCACCTCGGCGTCCGCCCGGCCGGCCGCCCGGCCGCGGTACGCCTGCTCGACCAGGTCGGCGGCGGCGGCCGAGTCCAGCGCCTTGCCGCCGGCGCCCGGGACCACCTCGGTGCCGCCCGCCTCGGTGAAGCGGACGTAGCCCTCCTGGAGGCTCTGCCCCGACTTGGCGCCCAGGTCGTCCAGGGCGGCCTTCAGCTTCGCCCGGTCGACCCGCACCACCGGTTCGACGGCCTTGGCGCCGCCGGTCAGCGAACCCAGCACCTCGACCGGGTTGTAGCTGTGCTTGGTCAGCGCGTCCACGGTCGCCGTGGTGTCGAAGCTCAGCCCGGCGCTGGCCGGGTCCAGGGAGACCGGCTGGTCGCCGATCCTCACCTTGAGCGGCTGCTGCCCGGCCTTGCCGACCGAGCCGTCCAGCGCGGTCACCGCCTGGTCGCGGGAGTCGCCGCCGATGTCGGTGCCCAGCACCGTGGTGCCCTTGGGGATGTCCGACTGGTTCATCATCAGGCCCGCGCCGTACGCCGCCGCGCCGAGGAACAGCACGCCGCCGAGACCGGTCACGACCAGCTTCCGGCCGCGACCGCCCTTCTTCTTCGCGGCGGGCGCCGGCTCCTCCCGCTCGGCGGGCGGCCGGGACTCGGCCGGGGCGTCCGGGGCCGGGGCCCGGGACGGTTCGCGCTTGGGCGTCGCGGCCCGCGAGCCGCCCGGGAACGGCTGCGCGGCGGGCAGGTCGGCGAACCGGCCGCCGCCCTCGCCGGCCGGGCGGGGCCGGGGCTCCTCGGCGAACGGGTCGCCGCCGTCCGGGGACTTCAGGAACAGCTGGGTGGTCGGCGGGTCCGATATGCCGGCGCCCGGGGCCGGCTCGTCGCCGGTGACCGGGTCGAAGCCGCCGATCTGGGTGTCCTCCGGCTCCCCGGCGGCCTGCGGCGGCTCCGGGCGCTCGCCGCCGCGCGGCCCGGGGGCGGGGGTGGCGAACGGGTCGGCGGCGAACTGCTCGGTGGCGAACGGGTCGGCGGCGGCGAACGGGTCGGCGCCGGTCCGCGGCCGGCCCTGGCCGGGGTGCGGGGCCGCGAACGGGTCCTCGGCGGCGGCCGCGGACGGGCCCGGCTGCTGGGGCTGCTGGGGCTGCTGCGACTGAGGCGGCTGCTGGGACTGCGGCTGCTGCGGCTGCGGCTGCGGCTGGGCGAACGGGTCCTGCGGGCCGCCCTGCCGGGCCTGCGGCTGCTGCCGCTCCGACCGCCGGGGCTGCTGCGCGGCGAACGGGTCCTGGGCGAACGGGTCCTGGGCCGCCTGGTCCGGCGCGAACGGGTCCGGCGCGGCGGCGGTCCGGAACGGGTCGCCCTGGTGCGGCAGCGGGTGGCCGCCGGTGCGCGAGGACGCCGCCGGGTCGGCCGGGGCGAACGGCGAGGCGGGCGCGCCGGACGGGCGCGGCGCGGGCTGCTGGGCCCCCGGGGCGCCCTGGGCCGGCCCCGCCGGGGCGGCGGCGGCCGGGGCGGGCTCCGGACGGCCCTTCTGGCGCGGCTTGAACCACTCGCCGGTGGACTCCGACTCGGACGGCTTCGCCGCCTTCGCCGCGGACGGCTCCTGCCACTCCGGCGGCAGGGTCGGCGGGACGGCGGTGCGCGCCCCGCCGTCCATCACGCCGAGCACCGGGTCGCCCGCGCCGCCGCGGTGGCGCGGTCCGGACGGCTCGGCGGGCGGCTCGTCCTTGACCTTGCTCTGCACCACGACCGGCGGGATCGGCCGCGAACCGGGGATGTTGATCCGCACCCGGGTGGTCAGCGTGGTCTCCGTGGTCTTCGGCGCGGCGGCCTCGTCGGAGCGCGGACCGGGAGCGGTCCGTCCGGCGGCCGGGTCCGCGCCGAGCCCACCGGGCACGCCGGTGCCGTACGGCGGGGTGCCCGACGGGTACGCGTCGGGGCCGCCGCGGCGGGGCTGCGGATGGGCGTTGTCAGATTCGCGGCTGCTCAATGCTGCTCTGCTCCGGGTTCGCGGCCGGGCCGGCCGGGCCGTCCGCTGCGTATGGGGCGGGGACCGCCGGACGGCGGCCTGCGGCCGTGCGGCGGGCCGACCGGCCCCGGGGACATCGGCTGTTCACATGTCGGCTGCGGCGAGCGCCCCGCCACGCGAGTGGTGCCGAAGCTACCGTCCGACCCGGCCGGGCCGGACAGGGGGGTGGTCCGCCGGGGCACCACCTTACCGACAAGGCATCCGGGCCGGAGGACGACCGGGCATCCCGGTGGCCCCCCGACCCGCCGTGCGCTAGCGGCCGCCGTCCTTGACGGCCCGTCGGGGCTCCGGCGCCGGTACGCCGAACAGGAACCCGGAACGGGTCGGCAGGGTCGCGCAGACCACGCCGAGCACCGCGCCGCCGAACAGGTACAGGTACGCGGACGGAGTGGCGGAGAGCACCAGGTCACCCTCCGGACGGGGCGCCAGCAGCACCGCCAGCACCACGAACCAGCCGCCCAGCGCGACGCCCGCGCCGAGCTTGGTGCCGGTCGCCCGCAGCCCCCCGTAGAACAGCCCGGCGCAGGCCGCCAGCGCCAGGACCACGCCGAAGCCGCCCCACAGGGTCTGCACGAAAGCTCCGCACACCGACACCGCGGCGCCGAGCAGGAACAGCACGACGTACACCGCGATCCGGACGCCGCGCGGCGGCATCGGCTCGGCCAGGCGCTGCTCGCGGGTGCCGAGCAGGAGCTGCGGGAGCCTCACCGCTCCACCCCCGCGAACAGGTCGGTCTCCGGGTCGCCGGGGCCGGGCTCGCCGCGCACCAGCTCGTAGTACTCGGTGGCCAGCAGCGGCTGCCCGAGGCCGTTGCTGAGCGCGAAGTGGCGTCCGTCCACCGTGATCTGGGTGGCGTGCGCCCGCATCGCGGCGGCCTTCGCCCCGGCGTGCGCCGCGTTGTCCAGCACCGTGGTGACCGCCTTGTCGTCCACCACGCCGGGGATCTGTCCGACCGGGGCGGTGCCCGCGAACGGCGCCTCGGCGGCGGTCTCCGCGAGCGCGGCCTCGATCACCGAGCGGGGCACCCGGTTGTAGTAGACCTTGGCGATCCGCCAGGGCGCGCCCAGCTCCGGGCGGAAGTCCGGGTCGGCGGCCAGCTCGTAGCCGCGCAGCGCCACCCGGTGCGCCTGGATGTGGTCGGGGTGGCCGTAGCCGCCGTTCTCGTCGTACGTCACCAGCACCTGCGGCCGGACCTCGCGGACCACCCCGGCCAGCAGGCCGGCCGCCTCGTCCACGTCCGCCCGCCAGAAGCAGGACGGGTCGTCGTTGTCCGCGACGCCCATCATCCCGGAGTCCCGCCAGCGGCCCGGGCCGCCCAGGAAGCGGTGGTCGGTGACGCCCAACGCGCGCATCGCGGCGGCGAGTTCGCCGATCCGGTGGGCCCCCAGGGCGTTGTCGCGGCCCTGCTCCAGATGGGCCAGCTCCGGCGGGATCACCTCACCGCCCTCGCCCAGCGTGCAGGTCACCAGGGTGACCCGGACGCCCTCGGCCGCGTACCGGGCCATCGTGGAGCCGTTGTTGATCGACTCGTCGTCGGGGTGGGCGTGCACCAGCAGCAGCCCGCGCGAGTCGGCCGGGGGTACGGAGGTCATGCCCGGCAGCTTACGGCCAGGCCGCGGCCCGCCCGGAGGGGGACACCCCGGGCGGGCCGCGCACGATCCGGCGCCGCGCTAGAGGTCCAGGCCGTTGAGCATCCCGGCCAGGTTGGACGTCACCTGCTGGATCGTCGGCGCGATCGAGCTGGACGCCAGGTAGAAGCCGAGCAGCGAGCACACCAGCGCGTGGCTCAGCTTCAGGGTCGACCGGCGGACCAGCACCACGACCACCACCAGCATCAGCACGACGGCGGAGACGGACAAAGCCATGACGGCTCACACCCTTCCTCGGGTGCGCTGCCCCGGGGCGGGGCAGCGGGCGGAACGATGTTCCAGACATACCCGATGAGTGACGCCCGGGTGACGTTCCGTGAGGCGGCCCGGGGTGTCGCGCCGCCCGGTCCGGTCGGCAGCGCCCCCGGTCAGCGGCCCTCCGAACGGTCGTACGCCTCCTCCGGGCGGGCTGCGCCGTCCGGGTGATCACCGGCGGGCGGGGCCGTAGGGTCGGGCCCATGACGACCGAGAAGCCGCAGGACACCTTCCCCCGGCAGTACGCCCGCACCGGGCGGTTCACCGCGGGCGCGCCCCGCTCGTTCAGCGTCTCCCCGGACGGCGCCGGGGTGCTGTTCCTGCGCGCCCGCGGCGACGGGCGGCACGGCAACCTGCTGTGGCGGCTGGACGTGGCCACCGGCGTCGAGCGGGTGCTCGCCGACCCCGGGGAGCTGCTCGGCGGCGGCGCGGAGGAGCTGTCCGCCGCCGAGCGGGCCCGCCGCGAGCGCAGCCGGGAGACCTCCGCCGGGATCGTCGGCTACGCCCTGGACGCGGCCGGGCGCACCGCCGCCTTCGTGCTCTCCGGGCGGCTGTTCGCGGTCGACACCGACAGCGGCGCGACCCGCGAACTGCCCGCCGCCACCCCGCTGCTGGACCCGCGGCCCAGCCCGGACGGCACCCGGGTCGCCTACGCCACCCCCGGCGGCGAGCTGCGGGTGACCGCCGCCGACGGCAGCGGCGACCGGCTGCTGGCCGGGCCCGAGGCGGCCGGGGTCAGCTGGGGGCAGGCCGAGTTCATCGCCCAGGAGGAGATGGGCCGCGACCGCGGCCACTGGTGGGCCCCGGACGGGAGCGCGCTGCTGGCCGCCCGGGTCGACGACACCCCGGTGCGCCGCTGGTGGATCGCCGACCCGGCCAACCCCGGCCGCCCGCCGGTCGAGGTCGCCTACCCGGCGGCCGGCACGCCCAACGCCGAGGTCGGGCTCTGGCGGCTCGGCCTGGACGGCACCCGCACCGAGATCCGCTGGGACCGGGCGGCGTACCCGTACCTGGCCCGGGTGCACTGGTCGGCCGGCGGGCCGCCGCTGCTCCAGGTGCAGGCCCGCGACCAGCGCGAACAGCTGGTGCTGGAGGCCGACCCGGCCACCGGGGAGACCGCGGTGCTGGTCACCGAGCGGGACCCGGACTGGCTGGAGCTGTTCGCCGGATCGCCGGTGCGGCGGGCCGACGGGCAGCCGGTGCGGATCACCGACCGGGACGGCGCGCGGGTCCTGACCGTCGGCGAGCGGGCGCTCACCGACGCCGGGCTGCACGTGCGCGCGGTGCTCGGGACGGACGGCGAGCGGGTGCTGTTCACCGCCTCCGCCGGGGCCGCCGAGTTCGAGCGCCGCCCGCCCGGCTGGCTGGGCGTCTTCGAGGCCGGGCCGGACGGCGTCCGGGAGGTCGGCGAGGGCGCGCTCGGCGCGGTGCGCGGCGGCGGCACCACCGTGCTCACCACCGCCCACCCGGCGCGGCCCGGCACCACCGTCACCGTGCACCGCGCGGGCGCCGAACCGCTGGTGATCGCCTCGCACGCGGCCACCCCGCTGCTGGCGGCCCGGCCGGTGTTCCGGTTCGCCGGCGAGCGGCGCATCCCGTGCGCGGTGCTGCTGCCCACCGGCTACGACCCGGACACCGCCGGGAAGCTGCCCGTCCTGATGGACCCGTACGGCGGCCCGCACGGGCAGCGGGTGGTGCGGGCGCACAACCCGCACCTGGTGTCCCAGTGGTTCGCCGACCAGGGCTTCGCGGTGATCGTCGCGGACGGGCGCGGCACCCCCGGGCACAGCCCCGGCTGGGAGAAGTCGATCAGCCGGCGCACCGCCGAGGTCTCGGTCCGGGACCAGGTCGACGCGCTGCACGCGCTCGCCGAGCAGTTCCCGCTCGACCTGGGCCGGGTCGCGATCCGCGGCTGGTCGTACGGCGGCTACCTGGCCGCCGCCGCGGTGCTCCGCGAACCGGACGTCTTCCACGCCGCGGTGGCCGGCGCGCCCGTCACCGAGCACGACCTGTACGACACCCACTACACCGAGCGCTACTACGGCGACCCGCGCACCGAACCCGAGTCGTACCGGGCCAACTCGCTGGTGGAGATGGCCCCTTCGCTGCGCCGGCCGCTGATGATCGTGCACGGCCTGGCCGACGACAACGTGGTGGTCGCGCACAGCCTGCGGCTGTCCACCGCGCTGCTCGCGGCCGGGCGCCCGCACACCGTGCTGCCGCTGTCCGGGGTGACCCACATGACCCCGCAGGAGCAGGTCGCGGAGAACCTGCTGCTGCTCCAGGTCCGCTTCCTGAAGGACGCGCTCGGCCTGTCGTGACCGCCCGGACCGTGACATCCGTCATGCGGAGGTCACGACGGCGCGCACTGCCGCCGACACCCCCGTCCCGGGGAGTCTGGAGGAGTCGGAGAGAACGGCTCTCGAAAGGACTCGGTTCGGATGACGACGGGAACGGGGGAGGTCGCGGCCTTCCGGAACGTCAGCAAGAGCTACGGCCGGGTGAAGGCGGTGAACGGCCTCGACCTGGTGCTGCGCCCGGGCGAGACGGTCGCCCTGCTCGGCCCCAACGGCGCGGGCAAGTCCAGCAGCCTCGACCTGCTGCTGGGCCTGCGCGAACCGGACAGCGGCACGGTCGAGCTGTTCGGCGGCACCCCCCGCGCGGCGATCGCGGCCGGCCGGGTCGGGGCGATGCTGCAGAGCGGCGGCCTGATGACGGACGTCAAGGTCCGCGAGATCGTCGAACTGGCCTGCAAGGTGCACCCCCGCGGCCACGGCGTCGACGAGGTGCTGACCACCGCCGGGATCACCGAGATCGCCGACCGGCGGGTCGACAAGCTCTCCGGCGGCCAGGAGCAGCGCGTCCGGTTCGCCCTCGCGGTGGCCGGCGCCAACGACCTGATCGTCCTGGACGAGCCCACCACCGGCATGGACGTCTCGGTCCGCCGCCAGTTCTGGGAGGCCATGCGGGCCCAGGCCGACGCCGGCCGCACCGTGCTGTTCGCCACCCACTACCTGGAGGAGGCCGACTCCATCGCCGACCGGGTCCTGGTCCTGCACAAGGGCCGGCTGATCGCCGACGGCTCCTCCGCCGAGATCAAGGCCCGGGCCGGCGCCCGCCGGATCGGCTTCGAACTCCACCCCTCCGACGGCGGCGCCTTCGACGAGGCCGTGCTGCGCGCCCTGCCCGGCACCGTCGGCCTGGACGTCAGCACCCGCGCCGACGGCGTGCGCACCGTCCGGATCCGCTCCGCCGACGCCGACGCCGGCGTCGCCGCGCTCTACAAGGCGGGCCTGTACCCGCGCGGGCTGGAAGTCACCAGCCTCGGCCTGGAACAGGCCTTCCTCACCATCACCGGCGAGCAGGACCGCAACGAGAGCGAAGAGGAGAACGCGCGATGATCACCCTGGTCAGGCTGGAGATCCTGCGCACCCTGCGCAACAAGCGGTACCTGATGTTCACCGTGCTCTACCCGGCGCTGCTGTACGTCTTCTTCATCAGCGCCTACGGCAGCGGCGGCACGGTGGCCGGCGGGGTCTCGGTCAAGTCGTACTTCATGGTCTCGATGGCCACCTTCGGCGCGGTCGGCGCCGTGCTGACCGGCTCCGCGCAGCGGATCTCGCTGGAGCGCAAGAGCGGCTGGACCCGCCAGCTGCGGCTCACCGCCCTGCCCGGCCGGGCCTACACCCTGGGCAAGATCGCCGCCTGCGCGGTCACCACGCTCCCCGCCATCCTGGTGGTCTTCGTGATCGGCGCGATCGAGGGCGTCGACCTCACCGCCGCCCAGTGGCTCGGCCTGGGCGTCGCGCTCTGGCTCGGCAGCTTCGTCTTCGCCGCGCTCGGCGTCGCCCTCGGCTACGCCGCCCAGCCGGACGCGATCCAGCCGGTCGTGATGATCGTCTACATGCTGATGGCGCTGTTCGGCGGCACCTGGTTCCCGGTCAGCGACTCGCTGAAGACCTACGCCCGGTTCAACCCGGTCTACGACTACAACCAGCTGGCCTCGTTCATCCACGGCCAGGGCGTGGCCGGCCTCCCGATCGTCGCGCTCGCCGCCTTCCTCGCGGTCTTCACCGCCGCCGCGGCCTACCTGTACCGCAAGGACGCCCAGCAGGCATGATGGCGCCCATGCAGACGCCCGCACCGGCCCGCCGCCCCGACCGGAACGGGGAGGACGGGCCGGACGGCCGTTGGACCACCTACCCCGGCGCGCCGGTGGACACCAAGCGCCAACTGATGGTCAAGCTCGCCTGGACCTCGGTCTGGGCGTTCTACCTGGCCTACCCGCTCCAGGACCTGGCGACCCGGCAGCACACCCGGTCGGCGACCGTCGCCGGCGCCGTCGCGCTGGTCGTCTTCCTGGCCGCCTACCTGACCGTCGTGATCGTCCGCAACCGCCGCGGCCACCCGGCCCGGCAGTACCTGCCGCTCGCCCTGATGGCCGCGATCGCCGTCGGCACCTCGTACACCCTCGGCGAGTCCTGGCTGACCCTGTTCACCTACACCTCGGTGTGCGCCGCGGTCACCTTCCCCGGCAGGCTCGGCATCGTCGGCGTCCTCGCCACCACCGGCGTCTTCGCCCTGGTCGGGCTGACCAGCCGCGCCGACGTCGAGACCATGGTCAGCATCGGCCTGCCCTGCGTGCTGGCCGGGCTCGCCATGCTCGGCATGCAGCGGCTGGTCACCACCATGCGGGAGCTGCGCGAGGCCCGGGCCGCCGTCGCCCACCTCGCCGCCTCCGAGGAACGGCTGCGGCTGGCCCGCGACCTGCACGACCTGCTCGGCCACTCGCTCTCGCTGATCGCCATCAAGGGCGAACTCACCGGACGCCTGATGGACGCCGGCAAGACCGCCGACGCCCGCGCCCAGGTCGCCGACATCGAACAGGTCGCCCGGCAGTCGCTGGCCGACGTCCGCAGCGCCGTCAGCGGCTTCCGCCGCCCCACCCTGCCGGTCGAACTCGCCGCCGCCCGCACCGCGCTGGCCGCCAGCCAGGTCGCGCTCGACGCCGACCCCCGGCTCGCCGAGGACCACCCCGGCCTGGGCCCCGAGGAGTCCGGCGTGCTCGCCTGGGCGCTGCGCGAGGCCGTCACCAACGTGGTCCGGCACGGCGCCGGCGCCACCCGGTGCGGCGTCCACCTCGACGAGACCTGGGAGGAGGACGGCCGCTACGCCGTCCTGGAGGTCGTCGACAACGGCCCCGGCCCCGGCAAGTCCGCCGCCGGCAACGGCCTGTCCGGCCTCGGCGAGCGGCTGGCCCAGGTCGGCGGCCGGCTGGAGACCGCCGCCGCCAACCGCGGCAAGGGCTTCCGGCTGCGCGCCCTGGTCCCGCTGCGGCCCGGACCCAGCGGGGAATAGGCTGCCCGACGTGACGGACGGAACGGATGCGCGACCGGTGCGGGTGCTGCTCGCCGAGGACCAGGGCATGGTGCGGGAGGCGCTCGCCGCGCTGCTCTCGCTGGAGGGCGACCTGGAGGTGGTCGCCCAGGTCGCGCGCGGCGACGAGGTGGCCGCGGCGGTGACCGAGCACCGGGTCGACGTCGCGGTGCTGGACATCGAGATGCCCGGCATGACCGGCATCGACGCCTGCGCGGAGGTCCGGAAGGCCAAGCCCGGGACGAAGGTCGTCATCGCCACCACCTTCGGCCGGCCCGGCTACCTGCGCCGGGCGATGGAGTCCGGGGCGGACGCCTTCCTGGTCAAGGACGCCCCCGCGGCGGAACTCGCCGAGGCCATCCGGCGGGTGCTGCGCGGCGAGAAGGTGATCGACCCGACGCTGGCCGCCGCGGCCCTCTCGGAGGGCGCCAACCCGCTCACCGGCCGCGAGCGCGACGTGCTCGCCGCCGCCGCGGACGGCGCGGTCAACGCGGACATCGCGGCCCGGCTGCACCTCTCCGAGGGGACGGTGCGCAACTACCTGTCGATGGCGATCCAGAAGACGGCCGCCCGCAACCGCGCGGAGGCGGTCCGGGTCGCCCGGGAGAAGGGCTGGCTGTAGGCCGCCGCCCGCGCACCGCCCGGCCGGGCGCGTTCAGTTGAGCCGGTGCCGGGCCGACCTCGCCTCCAGGCGGACCTTCGCCGCGCTCTCCGGATCGAAGGCGTCCAGGATCTTCGCGTAGTCCTCCATCTCGGCGGCGCCGCCCAGGAAGTCGCCGGTCTTGACCAGCAACTCGGCCCGCTCCAGGCGCAGTTGCGCGGGGTGGCGGGGCAGCAGCAGGGCCAGTTCGGCGGCCCAGAGCTGGGTGCGGGCGTGCTCGGGGCGGTCGGCGGCCCAGCGCCGGATGTTGCCCAGGACGCGCAGCACGGTGTCCAACGGCTGCGCCGGGGTGAGCAGTTCGGGGGAGAACGGGTGGCCGGAGGCGGCGACCAGGCGCTCCACGTCGGAGACGTCGAGCAGCCGGCCGCCGTGGAACGGGTCGGCCAGCACGTACTCGTCGCCGCCGCCCGGATCGCCCACCGCGACGATGAAGTGGCCCGGCAGCGCGATGCCGTGGACGGTCAGCCCGGCCCGGGCGGCCACCGCCGACCAGACCAGCGAGAGCATGATCGGCAGCCCGCGGCGGCGGCGCAGCACCTCCGGCAGCAGCGAGGACTCCAGCCGGAGGTAGTCGGACTGCCGGCCGTGGAAGCGCTCGCGCCCGCCGAGCACCGCCGCGAGCAGCGCGG
The DNA here is from genome assembly GCF_044750705.1 of Kitasatospora sp. NPDC088783. Classification (NCBI taxonomy): domain Bacteria; kingdom Bacillati; phylum Actinomycetota; class Actinomycetes; order Kitasatosporales; family Streptomycetaceae; genus Kitasatospora; species Kitasatospora sp. NPDC088783. The sequence goes on along the minus strand of NZ_JBIVKJ010000003.1, from coordinate 358,441 downwards.
CGGTCTCCTCCGGGCCGCTCGGGCGGCGTTCGGCGACGGCCTCGCGGATGGCCGCGGCGTGCCGGTCCAGGGCGGCCTGACAGGCCGTCAGGAGGGCGTCCGGGGACGGCTGTTCGGCACTGTCGCCGGGGTCGCCGAGGGTGTGCTCGGCGGCGGCGAGCAGGCACAGCAGCACCGGGTCGGGGTGTTCGCCCCGGGCTTCGGTGCGGAAGCGGGTTCTGCTCTGCTCGGTCACTGCGGCCTTCGGTTCAGCAGCGGTCGTGGCTCACTACAGGTGGTGCACGCTACCGCTGGGGAAGGCGGGCGTAGTGGTAAGTGTGACTGGTCGTGAAGCCCAGCCGGTCGTACAGCGCGATCGCGCCCCCGTTGTCCGCCTCGACCTGCAGGTACCCGCCGGTGGCGCCCTCCTCGGCGGCCCGGGCGGCGAGCGCGGCCAGCACGGCGGTGGCCAGGCCGCGGCGGCGGGCGGCCGGGGCGACCTCGACCGCGCCGAAGCAGGCCCAGGCGCCGTCCACCACCAGCCGGCCGATGGCCAGCGGGGTGCCGTCCGGGCCGGGGACGCGGGCGAACCAGACCGAGGGACCGCCGTGCATCACCGCGGTGGCGGCCGCCTCCAGGGCGGGGTCGCCGCCCACCCGGCGGTACAGCGCCAGCCACTCCGGCCCGGCGGTGCGGGCGAGCCGGACGTCCGCCGGGCGACCGGCCCGGGCCAGCCCGCCGAGCGGGGCGGTGCGCACCAGGGTCGGGGCGAGGGCCGCGCCGAGCCGGTCCAGCTCGGCGGCCAGGCCGGGCGGCGAGCCGGGGGAGACCACCTCGACGTACGCGGGCAGCGAACGGGCCGCGTACCAGTCGCGCACCCGGTCCAGCGCCGCGTCCAGCGGCAGGCCCGGGTCGCCCAGCGTCTGCACCGAGTTGGCCCGCCGGGTGAACCCGGCCGAGGCGCGCAGCGTCCACCCGCCCAGCTGCTCCTGCTCGACGGCGGGCCAGCCGCGGGCGGCGATCCGCTGCAGCTCGACCGGGCCGGTCGCGGGCGCGGCCAGCCGCCGGGCCGGGAACGCCGGGACGGGCTTGCCGGCCACCAGCAGCCCGGCGGCGAAGCGCACCGGCGCGCCGCCGCGCGGCTCGACCGTCAACCCGTCGCCGTCCCACGAGGTGAGCACGCCGATCGCGTCGCGGAACACCGGACGCCCGTCCGCCACGCCGTCGACACGCCGGACCGACACCCGTCGTCCCACGTCAGACGGGCCTATCCGGACCTCCGGACGGGCCTCCCACGGCACCGCGCCGACCATGAACCGCACCTCCTGTGCATTTGCGTGCCCCGACCCGCGATACTAGGGGCGGGCATCGGCGACGCCGCGCGCAAAGCGCGACCGAGTAAACAGTAGGGCGGCAGCCCTTCCGAGGAGGAACGACAGCGTGACCTACGTCATCGCGCAGCCTTGTGTCGACGTCAAGGACAAGGCGTGCATCGAAGAGTGCCCCGTGGACTGCATCTACGAGGGCGAGCGCTCCCTCTACATCCACCCGGACGAGTGCGTGGACTGTGGCGCCTGCGAGCCGGTCTGTCCGGTCGAGGCGATCTTCTACGAGGACGACACCCCGGAGGAGTGGAAGGACTACTACAAGGCGAACGTCGAGTTCTTCGACGACCTGGGCTCGCCCGGCGGCGCCTCCAAGCTCGGCCTGATCGAGCGCGACCACCCGTTCATCGCCGCGCTGCCCCCGCAGAACGCCGACCACTGATCGGTGGCATCCACGCTGTGAGCACCAACGACAGCACGCACGCGCCGTTCCCGGGCCACCCGGGGGCGGCGCGCCGCGTCTCCGACCGCCTGCCGGTCTTCCCCTGGGACCGGCTCGAACCGTACAAGCGCACCGCCCTGGCGCACCCGGACGGGCTCTGCGACTTCTCCGTCGGCACCCCGGTGGACCCGGTGCCCGAGCTGGTCCAGCGGGCGCTGGCCGCGCACACCGACACGCCCGGCTACCCCACCGTGTGGGGCCCGCTGTCGCTGCGCGACGCGATCGCCGGCTGGCTGGGCCGCCGCTGCGGCGCCGAGATCGGCCCCGAGGCGGTGCTCCCCACCGTCGGCTCCAAGGAGCTGGTGGCCTGGCTGCCCGGCCAGCTCGGCCTCGGCCCCGGCGACCAGGTCGCCTACCCGAAGCTCGCCTACCCCACGTACGAGGTCGGCGCGCTGCTGTGCGGCGCCGAGCCGGTCGCCTACCAGGACGTCGACGAGCTGGACGGCTCCAGGGTCCGGCTGCTGTGGCTGAACTCGCCGTCCAACCCCACCGGACGGGTGCTGGACGCCGCCGAGCTGCGGCGCGCCGTCGAGTGGGCCCGGGAGCACCGGGCGCTGCTGGTCAGCGACGAGTGCTACCTCGAACTCGGCTGGGAGGCCGAGCCGGTGTCGGTGCTGCACCCGTCGGTCTGCGGCGGCTCGCACGAGGGCCTGCTGGCCGTGCACTCGCTCTCCAAGCGCTCCAACCTGGCCGGCTACCGGGCCTCCTTCGCGGCCGGCGACCCGGTGGTGGTCCGCGAGCTGCTGGAGGTCCGCAAGCACGGCGGCATGATCGTGCCCGCGCCGGTGCAGGCGGCCACCGCGGCCGCCCTCGCCGACGACGCGCACGTCGCCGAGCAGCGGGCCAGGTACGCCCAGCGGCGCAGCGCCCTGCGGGCCGCGCTGGAGGCGTACGGGTTCCGGATCGAGCACTCCGAGGCGAGCCTGTACCTGTGGGCGACCCAGGACCGGCCGTGCTGGGAGAGCGTGGCCGAACTCGCCGAGCTGGGCATCCTGGTGGCCCCCGGCGACTTCTACGGCCCGGCCGGCGACCGGTTCGTGCGGGTGGCGTTCACCGCCACCGACGAGCGGGTGGCCTCGGCCGTGGAGCGGCTCAAGCGCTAGATGTACTGCCCACGGAGGTTGGTGACAGGGCTCACGGCGTGGTGATCTTGAAGTGAGTGAGGGCCTTCTGGCCAGGTGTGGATTGCGACATCCACCCCAGCGCCGGAAAGGCCCTCATCTCGCACTCTGATGCACCGCTGACCGAGACCGGCCGGCTGCGCCCGGTCCACTGCGTGGTCGAGGACGGCGGGCCGCCGAGCGCTTCCAGGCGTCGCCGACCACCGCCAAGCGCTGGGCGGACCGCTACCGCACGCTCGGCGAGGCCGGTACGGGCGACCGGTCCTCGCGGCCGCACCACAGCCCGCGCCGGACCCGACCCGCTCCGGCTCCGGTCCCGGCCGGAGCCGGGCCCGGCCGATCGCGGCCGTCGTCGGTACCCGCCAGGCCCCCCGGCCACTCTCCCGCTCCAGGCCCCTGGGTCAGGAGCCGGGCGAGTTCCTCATAGCCCTGCCCGCAGAACAGGCGCATCGCCAGGACGAAGTACACCACCACTCGCGCCGGGAGCAGTCGGTGGCGCTTCTCGGTCCGGCCGCACTCCGCGATCACCTCGTCCACCAACTCAGGCAGGAAGGCCCACGTCAGCACCCCCAGCGCAATCCGATCCGAGAACCGCTCGTCCACCGACGGCTTCACCTGTCCGGGCCTTGGCACGACCGACCCGACGACCAAAGCCACCGGTATTGCGTCTGGACCTCGACGGCACGCCGACGCCTCGGTGGGAGCCGGTCCCGCCGGACCATTGGAGTTGGTGATCGGCTTTCCGGGTCGGGAAGCCGCCTGCTCCCGGGCCCATGGGTTGTCCGGGACGTCCTGCGGGGCAGGGGCGGAAGCACCGCGGGGTGACGGTTCGGGACCGGACGCTGACAGGTGAGATCAGCGGCGACTCCGTGACGGCGACCGCGGCCGGAGGGGGGCCGAGGGGCGGCCGGCCGACGGCGGTGATGCGGCCGACGGCGGTGAGGCCGAGGTGGGCGCCCCGGGGCCAGGGCCCGCAGGACGACGGCCTCCAGGAGGTCGAGCAGCACTTCGCAGCCGGCGCTGTCCAGCTCGTCGCCGGGCGGATGGAGAGGACAGGGGGCAGCATCGACATGCAAAGAACCGTCGACAAGGGCGCTGGGGACAACCCCGCGGCCCAGCCGTGGCGTCCTGCCGCCGCCGGGCGTCGGACGACGACCGTCCGCACGGAGGACGGCACCCGCGCGAGCGAGCGCTTGACGGCGCGGTGGACCAGGGATCCAGAGGCATGCACCCGCCGACAGCGGGATGTCAGCCGGAATTCCCACGCCGCGCGGGCGGGAACGCGTCCTCGCCAATCGCAGCACCCTTTCCGGAGCCATGGCTACGGACGGCCCGGGGCAACCAGTTCTCTTCGGCTTCGCAGGCATGAGGTGCAACGGCTTTCCTCAAGTGCCCGCCCGTGAACCCAAGAGCCTGGCACCACAGCCCGAACGAAGCATTCCGCAATGAGCCTCTTCCATCCTGAGTTTTCGCTGGTCGTGAGGCTGTGGATCATGAGGGTGCGGGTGGCGGTGATCAGGCGGCTGATGCGGTCGGTCGAGCAGCGGGCCTTGCTGAAGACCTTCCAGGTCTTCAGCTGGGCGAAGGCCCGTTCGCCGGGCGCTCGGAGTCGGGCGTGGTCGCGGTTGTACTGCTGGTGGTGCTCGGGCAGTTCGTGGTGGTTGTGGTGGGGGGGTGCGGAAGGTGGCGCCGGCGCCGCGGTGGGCCCGGTCCGCCAGGACGAGGACCTCGCGGGTTCGGGCAGGCCTGGAGGATGCCGTGGGCGCGGGCCGCGGTCAGGTCGTGGGTGCGGCTCGGCAGGGCGCGGGAGAACCACAGGGGTGTGCCGTCGGGTGCGGCGACGACCTGCACGTTCATCCCGTGCGTGCGGTGCTTTTGCGAGTGGTACGGTTCGTCCGTCTCGACCCGGTCGGTCGGGATCAGCGTGCCGTCGATGATCACGAAGTCGCCCTCGCCCAGTCCCGCCAGGGCCTCGCGCGGGCCCGGCGCCCAGGCGGCCAGGACCTCCCCGCTCTCGTCGGAGTACCGCCAGGCCGTCGCCTCCGACCCCCCGAACCCGGCGGCGACCCGCGCGAACGTCTCGTTCTTCCGCAGGTGGGCCAGGACCGGCAGGGCCTGTTTGAAGCAGCTCAACTTCCGCCAGCGCGACCCGAGTTCACACCTTCGGGTACGGATCGGCCATGAGACGTGCTCGACCAGCTCGTACGGGACATCGAGCATGGCAGGACGCGAGACCGGGCGAGGCTCCTCGATCAGAGCGTGGTGCGTAGAGAACACCAACGCAACGACCAGGAGCCTCGCCTGTCACCCCACCCGCGCTGACCGGCCATTTCACCCCCTCGGGACAGGATGGAGGAGGCTCGGTGTCAAGTGCATCCCATTTGTTTCTTTTGGGCCGGCTTGGGAAATTGGAGTTCTTTGCGAAACATTGCCGATGTCTACACGGGGTCCACTTCTCGGAAGGTGCACAATCTTCACATCCGATGCCGCTTCACGACCTTTCAGGCCGCCATGCGGGCACATTTTTTCCACTGCACAAGGATAGCCTACAGTACTAATTTTCCTAGAACTTATCAGATTCGCACTTCACGATCCATCGCCTGTTGGCAAAAAATTGGCAATAAATATTTGAGCACCCTCTGAGGGTGTCGGGCGGACACCGATTCGCCGTCGCTGCGGAGATCGGCGAGGGGTGCCATGATCCTTCCGGCCTCGGGACCGAGGCCATTAGGGAGATGTTCATGTCTAGCAGATTCGGTGCGATCGGGCAGGATATGCCCGTTTCGTCACCATCGGCTCCATCGCGCATGCTGAGACGAATTGCCATTTCGGTAATTCTTGCCCTTGTGGTCGATGCCGGTGCCGTACAGGCACTGGCCACCCCGCTGTCGGCCCCGCGTCCCAAGCCGGCTGCGGCCACCGGGCCGGCCGAGGCCGCGGACGAGTCCTCGGCACGCATCGCGGCGCGGCTGCAGCAACGTCCCATCGAGGCGCTGAGCGCTCGTACCGAGACAACGGCTCTCTGGGCGAATCCCGACGGCACCCTGACCACGCAGCTCTCCGCGGCACCCGTCCGGTTCAAAGAGGCAGACGGCCAGTGGCGTGCGATCGACCCGACGCTGGTGACCCGTCCCGACGGGACGGTGGAAGCCAAGTCCCACCCGTTGCACCTCGCCTTGACGGGCCGACGCGATGTGGCCGCCGGTCGGACCCCCGTGTCCGGAACGACACCCCTCGTCTCCATGAACGATGGCACGGGAAGCGGGCTTGAACTCGCTTGGGCGGGTGCCCTGCCCGCACCCACGGTGGAAGGCACGACGGCGACCTACGCCGATGCGCTACCGAGGACCGACCTGTTGGTCGAGTCCACGCGGACGGGCTTCGAGCAGTACCTGCGGCTCAAGGACCGGTCTGCTGTCACGAACGGCACGATGTCCTTCACCCTGAAGGCCAAGGGGCTCAAGGCCCGTGCCCTGGACGACGGTTCCGTGGAGTTCACCAGAGCCCAGAGCGGCGAGAAGGCCGGTTCGCTACCGGCACCGACGATGTGGGACGCCCAGACCGACCTCCGGACCGGACAGCACACCCACCGGGCCAAGGTCGGGCTCAAACTCGCCCAGGACGGCGATCTCGTCCAGCTGACCCTCACCCCCGACGCAGCCTTCCTGGCAGACCCCGGAACAGCGTTCCCGGTGATCGTCGACCCTGCAGTCGACCTCGGCTCCAGTTTCGACACCTACGTCCTCAACGGCGACACCACCGACGAATCGGCCGCCACCCAGCTGAACATCGGCAACGACGGCACCGGCAAGGTCGCCCGCTCCTTCCTGAGCTTCCCGGTGGCCGCCATCGCGAAGAAGCACGTTCTGTCGGCCGATCTGAACCTGTACGGAACGGGTTCCTGGTCGTGCACCCCGAACGCGTGGGAGATCTGGTCCACGGGAGCGGCCGACACAGCCACCAGGTGGACCAACCAGCCCACCTGGGGCACCAAGTACGCCACCTCAAGTGAGACCAGGGGCTTCTCCGGCTCCTGCGGCGCCGACTGGACGAAGACCGACGTCACCGCCCTGGTCAGCGCGTGGGCGGTGGACGGCAGCGCCGTCAACCACCTGGGGATCCGCGCCGCGGACGAGGGCGTCGGCTCGTGGAAGACCTTTGCCTCCGGCAACGCCGCCGCCAACCCGCCCTCCATCACGGTGACCTACAACACCGTGCCCGGCGCGGCGGTCGGCTACGGCCTCAGCCCGTGGTCGGTGAACGGCTACACCGCAGGCACGTACACGACCTCGGCGACTCCCACGCTGTGGGCGAAGGGCGTGGACGCCGACGGCGCCGTGTACACCGCCGAGTTCGAGGTGACGCCCGATCCCGCCGCTGCGGACACCACGTACAGCTACACCGGAAGCAGCGGCAGCACCGCCTCGGGCGTCAACGCCCTGCTGACGGTCCCGACAGCGAACGCCTTCCCCGACGGCAAGCACCTGCGGCTGCGGACGCGCATCAAGGACGGGACCGACACCAGCGCCTGGAGTGCCTACAGCACGTTCGCCGTCGACACCACCAGGCCGGCCTCCCCGACCGTCAACTGCTCGCCCTACGCGGCCGGCACGTGGTCCGCCCAGACCGACAGCGGTGCCGACTGCGCACTGTCGACAACTGCCTCCGACGGGCAGGGCTTCGTGTGGGGCCTGGACGACGAGAGCACCCCCACCCGGCTGGACGACACCGCCCACGGCACGGGCGGTCACCCCCTCACTCTCAACATCAAGCCCGGCGGCGGCTGGCACACCCTCTACGTCCGCACCGTCGACGCGGCCGGCAACCGCTCCCTCAACGCCACCGCCTACGCCTTCGGCGTCGGGGCGGACGGGGCGGCACTCCTGACCCCCGGCGACGGTGAGCGCAGCGCCGCCCGCGTCTCGCTCACCGCCAAGGGCCGCAGCGACTGGACCGGTGTCACCTACGAGTACCGGATCGGAGAGACCGACACCTGGAAGACGGTTCCCGCCGCCGACGTCAGCCGGGCCTCCGACGGATCGGCCGTCAGCTGGCCGCTCGCCGGCGGCGGTGGCAGTCCCGCCGCGTTGAACTGGAACATCACCTCCACCGTCGCGGCAGACGGTCCTGTAGACGTACGGGCGAAGTTCACCAATGCCTCGACGAGCGGGTACTCGCAGACCGTGGCGGTCACCGTCGACCGGCTCGCGGGAGAGGCTCCGGGTCGACCCGTGGGCCCCGGCTCGGTCAACATGCTGACGGGCGACTTCACCCTCTCCGCCACCGACGCCTCTGCCTTCGGGCTGAGCGTCGCGCGCGCCGCCTCCTCCCGGCAGCCGTCGGCGGGGTCCGCGCAGCAGGGCCAGGTCGCCATCTTCGGCCCGCAATGGACCTCGGGCACCGTCGCTGAGATCAGCGGAAGCACCTGGGTGTCGGTGGAACCGACGTCGGCGACCTCGGTCGCCCTCACGGACGCCGCCGGCAGCCGCATCGGCTTCACCGCCACCAGCACCGGGCAGTGGAAGGCCGAGACCGGATCGGAGGAACTCCAGCTCTCCGGTTCCCTCGCCACCTCGTTCACCCTGAAGGACACCGACGGTGTCACCAGCACCTTCGCCAAGGTCGACGCCGCCGCGACGGCGTGGACGCTGACCACCAGCTACCGTCCGACCGACAACTCCATGACCACCGTGGTGTCGGAGAAGGTCGTCAGCGGCAGCACCACGCTCGCCCGGCCGAAGTACGTCCTCGCTCCGACCAGCGCGGTCACGGCGGCCACCTGCGCCACGACGCCGTCCACGAAGGGCTGCCGCGTCCTGGAGTTCGTGTACGCGAACTCCACCAACGCCACCGACAGCGCCTTCGGCGACTTCACGGGGCGCGTCCGGCAGATCAACCTCTGGGCCACCAGCCCGGACGCGGCCTCCGCCACGTCCGAGACCATCGCCCAGTACACCTACGACGCCACGGGGCGCCTGCGTGAGACCTGGGACCCCCGGATCAGCCCGGTGCTGAAGACCTCGTACGGCTACGACGGTGCGGGCCGGGTCACGACGTTGACGCCGCCCGGGGAACTCGCCTGGTCCCTCACCTACGGCAAGGCGGGGACAGGCCCCACCTCCGGCGATGGCATGCTGCTCAAGGCCTCCCGCAGCACCCTGGTCCCGGGCACCGCGTCCACCGTGAACGGTTCGGCCGATACCAGCCTCGTCTACGGTGTCCGTCTGAGCGGCTCCCGCGCGCCGTACCCGATGGCGGCCGGCGACGTCGCCGGCTGGGGGCAGAAGGACGCCCCGACCGATGCCACCGCGCTCTTCCCGGCAGGCAGCAACCCGGTGTCCAACGACGGCAGCCAACTGAGCGCCGGTGACTACGCCCGCGCCAGCATCGTCTACACCAACGCTTCCGGCCGTGAGGTCAACGCCGCCCAGCCCGGCGGCCACATCAGCACAACCCAGTACGACCGGTACGGAAACCGGCTTTCCAGCCTGTCCGCGGCCAACCGCGAGGTCGCGCTCGGCGTGTCCGCCGATGACCGCGCTGCCCAACTGGAGCTGGGCATCGCGCAACTCGGCGCGGGCGACCGCGCAGAACTGCTCGAGACGTCCTCCTACTACAGCCAAGACGGTGCCCGGGAGCTCGAAACGTTCGGCCCCCTGCACCGCGTCCAGCTCACCACCGATCTCAAGAAGGGAACCTCCGTCCTCGTCCCCGCCGGCACGACCGTTCCCGCCCGGGCCTGGACCGTCAACGAATACGACACCGGCCGCCCCGCCGACGCGTCCGTCTCCGACCAACTGACCCTCACCACCAGCGGTCTGCGCGTCAACGGCTACGACTCCCAGCAGGGCGACACCCGCGTGCACGAGACCCAGTACGACTGGGCCAAGGGTCTGCCGAACCTCGACATCGTCGACTCCGGCGGCCTCTCGCTGGGCACCCAGACCGGCTACAACGCTCAGGGCAAGGTCGTCTCCTCCATCCCGCCGGGCGGCACCGACACCGCCGTCGCCACCTCCACCGTGTACTGGTCGGCGGCCGGCACCGGTTGGTGCAAGGGACGTCCGGAGTGGGCCGACCTCCCGTGCTGGACCGGTCCCGACGCCGACATCACCGGTGGCGGCACCAATCCCTCGCAGAAGGCCGACACCAGCATCGAGTACGGCCGCTACGGCCAGATGACGAAGACGATCGACACGGCCAACGGCGCGAGCCGGACGGTCTCGATCACCTCCGACGCCGCCGGCCGTCCCGTTCAGGTCACCCAGTCCGGTGGCAGCGGACAGGCCGTCCCGACCACCACCACCGGTTACGACCCCCTCAACGGCAAGGTTTCGTCGGTCACCTCGGCCACCGGCGGCACCGTCACCAAGACCTACGACAAGCTCGGCCGGATCCTCAGCTACCAGGACGCCGACGGAGCGACCACCACCAGCCAGTACGACGCCCTCGACCGGCTGACCAAGGTCACTGACGCGGCCCCGTCCACCACCACATACACCTACGACACCAGTGTCGACCCCCGCGGCCTGCTCACGCAGTTGACCGACTCGGTCGCCGGTACCTTCTCCGCCAGGTACAACGCCGACGGCGACGTCGTCTCCGAGCAGCTGCCCGGCGGCTACACGCTCTCACTGCACCAGGACAGCACCAGGAACACCACCGGCCGCACCTACACCCGGGACAGCGACTCAGCCCTCGTAATGGCTGACTCCATCCTGACGTCGATCCACAACCAGGTCGCCACGCACATCGCATCCGCCGGTGACAGCTCCGTCCAGCGCTACACCTACGACCGGACCGGTCGCCTGACCGAAGTGCGCGACACCCTCGCAGACCAGTGCACATTGCGCACCTACACGCTCGACAAGCGCGCCAACCGGATCGCGCAGAGCACCGCCACCGCAGCGGTCGGGGCAGTCTGCCCCTCCGCCGGCACCGCGGTGACCCACACCTACGACAGCGCCGACCGCCTCGTCGACGCCGGCTACACCTATGACGCCTTCGGGCGTGCCACCGCCATGCCCGGCAGCACGATCACCTACTACGGCAACGACCTCATCCGCCAGCAGACCGCCGGCTCCAAGCGTCAGACCTGGACGCTCGACTCCGCGCTGCGCCAGCGCTCGGCCACGATCGAGACGAACACCTCCGGCACCTGGAGCACGACCGCCACCCGCACCAACCACTTCAGCGACGACACCGACGCCCCCCGCTGGGTGGCCGAGGACGCGAGTGGCACCGTGACGCGCAACGTCCACGGCATCGGCGGAAAGCTCATGGCCACCACCGCCAATGCCGGCGGAGTCGTCCTGCTCCTGAGCGACTTCCACGGCGACATCACCCTTCAACTGCCGCTCGACACCTCCAAGAGCCCCGTCGTGGTGCACGCGGACGAGTACGGCAAGGTGAGCGCGCCGGCCCAGGGGACCCGTTACGGCTACCTGGGCACGGAGCAGCGGTCCGCCGAGACCCCCAGTGGTGCGGTGCTGATGGGCGTGCGCGTCTACTCCCCCGAGGCGGGCCGGTTCCTCAGCAACGATCCCGTTCCCGGAGGAAGCTGCAGCAACTACGACTACGTGTGCGGCGACCCGGTCAACAACACGGACCTGGGCGGCGATCTGCCGAACGGATGCGCGAGCTACTCGAAGACGTACAACATCTACGAGGGCAGCGTGAACATCACGGTCGCCACCATCCACATGCGCGCCGAGTTCTGCACCAGCTACGGGAGACTCACCAGCTCCAGGGTCTACTCCTGGAGCGACCAGTCCTACCGCGCCCAGTGGATGGGCTGGAGCATCGGCTTCTGGTCTCCGTGGCCCTCCGTGAACAACCAGGGCCACCACCAGTGGATCTCCAGCGGGCGCATGCGCGCGTGCCTTGTCAAATACATCCCGATCTGCGGCTACGACGAGACGTTCGACATGCGCGTCGACTACTACGGCCTCACCTACATATGGGGTGTGCCCGCCAGGTACACCGCCGTATGGAGCGCCTACTGCACCAACAGCAAGTGCAAGCTCCGGTTCCGCTGACCGCAGGGTGACGCCATGAGGACAAGACAGTTCGGCTTCGTCCTGGTACTGCTGTCCACCACAGCGGCCGCAGCCATCGGTTACCACGCCAACGGCGGCCACCCAAGTCGCCCCTGGGCCCTCCTCGGAGGCACTCTGGGGACGGCAGCAGCCCTGACGATCCGATGGATCCGCAAGAAATAGCACCGTCCGAGGGAACGGCGAGAGGTCTGCACCGACCTCTCGCCGTTCCCTCGACCGCTTCCTCACCGGGTTCCGGACGACGAGCGGAGCGCAGAGCCGGCGCGGCCGCCCAGCGGGGGTTCTGCCCAGGTCGGAGCAGTGGGCGACGCCGCGTCGACCTCGGTGAGGACGTCGAGCTCGACGAGGCGTTCCAGCTCGACGGGTGCCTTCGATGTTCTTCGGTAGGAATTCGTGACCGAGGACTTCGCAGACGTCCCCGACCCGGAGGGAGCCGGTGGCCTCGTTGAAAACGGCGGGGATGCGCGGGTGGTCCGGGTGCCCCGGCACGCCGGGTCTGCCAGATGATTCATGCCAAGGGCACCTGAGCGCGCATGGGATGAAGCGAGGGAGTCCAAAGGTCGGTTGTGACGCCTGACCTGGACTCCCTCGCGACCGCACTCCACGTGAAGACCGACGACCTGCTGAAGGAATCGTCGCATCCGGCGTCGTGGCGGCCCGCGGTCGGAATCGCGCCCCGGCTCACGGACGCCGAGCTGGTGACCCTGGCAGTGTTGCAGGCCCTGCTCGGCTTCCCTTCCGAACGCCGCTGGATCCGCCGCGCCACCGCACACCTTCGCCACCTGTTCCCCTACCCGCCCGGGCAGTTCGGCTACAACAGGCGCCTGCGCAAGCCCGCCGATTTGATCGCCCACGTCAACCGGCTCCTGGTGACCGACACCTCGCTGTGGGCCGAGAGCGTGTGGATCGTGGACTCCACACCGCTGGAGTGCGGCCGCTCCCGGGAGAACGCCGAGCGCTCCGACCTCGTCGGCTGGGCCGAGTACGGCTACTGCGCCAGCCACTCACGCTACTTCCGGGGCCTGCGGCCGCACCTGGTGTGCACCCTGCACGGCCTGCCCGTCGCCTTCGCCCTCACCGGCGCGAAGGCCGACGAGCGCCAGACCCTGCTCGGCATCCTCCACGCCGACCCCGACCTGGCCCGCTCCCGGCCGGGACAGACCCTCATCGCCGACCGGCACCACTACGGCCGCGCCTTCGAACACGAACTCGCCCAGTGGAGACTCCATCTGCTCCGCACGGCCCGCGAGGGCGAGCCCGAACGGGCCGGAGGCGGGCTGTTCAAACCGCTGCGGCAGACCATCGAGTCGGTCAACCAGACCTTCAAGGCCCCACTCGACCTCGAACGCCACCACGGCCGCACCCAGGGCGGTGTGATGGTCCGCGTCCTGCAACGCGCTCTCGCCCTGACCAGCGCGATCTGGCACAACGACCACACCGGCCAACCCGCCATGCGCTCCCTGACCGCCTACGACCACTAACCCTTCGCATCAATCGTCCAGCCGCAGGCAACGCGGCACGACGGGCGCGCGGGAGGGGGCGGAGCCGGCCGGCTCCGCCCCCTCCCGCGTGCGTGCGCCGGATCAGCCGATCGGCAGGCCGCCGCCCTGGATGCCGCCGAGCAGGCCGCCGACCGGGCCCAGCGCGCCGGTCAGGCCGCCCAGCGGGCTGTCGCCGCCCAGCGAGGGCACGCCGCCCAGGCGGTTGGCGGACTCGTGCTCGGTCAGGCCCGCCAGGGTGCCCGCGACCGGCAGCGACTGGACCGCGCCGGTGACCGGGCCGAGCTTGTCGGCGGCCGGCAGGCCCTGGGCGAGCTTGTCGGTGGGCAGGCCCCGGGCCACGGTGGACAGCGGGGTGCCGGTGACCTTCTGGGCGGCCGGGACGACCTTGTCGGTGACGGCCGGGGCGACCTTCTCCTCGACCGCCGGGGCGACCTTGTCGGTGAGGGTGTCGAGCGAGCCGGTCAGCTGGCCGGCCTTGCCGAGCGGACCGAGCTTGCCGAGCGCGTCGTCGGTGGAGGGCAGGTTGTGCGCGACGGTGTTGCCCGCCGCGTCGGCGGCCGCCGGGCCGCCCGCCGCCAGGGTCGCGGCGCCGGTGGTGCCGACCACGTGGCCCAGCTCGTGGGTGGCCCCCTGCACCGCGTCACCCGAGTTGGGGACGTCGGCCAGCTTGGTCACGCCGGCGCCCAGGTCGGTCTGCGGCACCACCTCGGTGGCGGAGGCGGCGCCCGCGGCCGCGAGCGGCGCCGCGGTGGCGGCGACGAGCAGCGCGGCCTGGGCGATCCGGCGCGTGAGGGGGAAGGACATGGTGCTCCTAAGAAGTGAGGTCGACGGTCCGCCGGGCGGCCGGCGCGGGGCCGGCCCGTCCGGCGGGCGACGTGTATGACCGCAAGAGCACCGGGAAGGTTTCGGCCGGTCAAGGTCAAGGGTTGGCAAAGATCGGACGATCCTTTTTCGGTCCGCGCGCACCCGCCACCCCGGCGGCGGCCGGTGCAGAACCGTCACTCCCCTGCTGCGCCACGCCTCCGGGCCGGGGTGGCGCGCCGGGCGCGGGGCCGCCCGCCAGGAGGGCCGCCGTCAGCGGGAGTTGACCCGAATCACCCGGTGGGCGGTCACCCGCGCACCAGTGCGTCAACGCACCGTCGGACCGTCACTTCCCCTTGACCGGCTCGCCCAGCGTCACCAGCACCCGGTCCGACGGCGCGCCCGCCAGCGGCTTCCAGCCCTGCCCCGGCTTGTCCACCCGCCACACCCTGCCGTCGTACGCGACCTGGCCGATGCCCAGCGCGGCGGCCTGCGCCACCGACCAGTGCGCCAGCGCCCAGCCGGTCTGCCCCGCCCCGCCGGCGCCCGCCGTGCTCGCGGTCGGCTGCGGGGTGAGCGCCAGCACCTCGCGCGGGTCCTTGGCCGCCTTCTCGGCGCCCGCCACCGTCACCGCCTTGCCGAACTCCCGGCGCACCCGGTCCGACAGGTTGGCCGCGGTCGGGGCCGGCTCGGTCGGATCGGTCGGGACCGGCGCGGGCAGCGCGTGCACCACGCAGTCCAGCGCGGCCGGTTCGCGGCCGGTCAGCACCGAGGCCAGCAGCGCCGCGTTGTTCTCGTGCTTGGCGTACGCCTGCGGGTAGCCGCTGCGCTGCACCTGCTGGGCGGCGTCGGTCAGCGGCATCTGCGCGTACCCGTTCACCTTCACCAGCGCGTCCAGGAACTTGTCGGTCGAGTAGACCGGGTCCATGATCTGCTCGACGCTGCCCCAGCCCTGCGAGGGGCGCTGCTGGAACAGGCCCACCGAGTCCCGGTCGCCGCCCGCCAGGTTGTGCAGCTTCGACTCCTGGATGGCGGTCGCCAGCGAGATGGTCACCGCCCGCTCCGGCAGGCCGCGGGCCATCGCCACCGCCGTGATGGTGGCCGCGTTCGCCGCCTGCGGCAGCTCCAGCGTCCCCGAGCCGGCCGCGGTGGTGACCTTGCAGCCCTCGGCCGGGGGCGCGAGCTTGTCCCGGTTCAGCCACACCACCAGGCCGCCGACCACCGCCAGCGCCAGCACCCCGACCAGCACCCGCCGCCACGGCCGCCGCCGGCGCGGCGCCTCGTACCCGTCGTCGTACTCGGCGTCGTACCCGTCGTCCGCGGCGTCGTACCCGGCGTCCTCGGCCACGGTGGCCCCTTTCCCTGGTGGTGCGGTCGCCGCGGTCCCGGCCCGGCGCGCGTCGTTCGCGGACACCGTAACCGCTCGGACGGCCGTACGGGTCCGCGCGGTTGCGCGGGCGCCCGCGCAGCGGTCCGGCGGCTCGGTAGGGTGGCCGCCATGAGCAGCCCGAACGAGCCCCTCGACCTGACCCTCGACGGCGGAGCGCTGACCGCCCGCCTGGTCGACTTCCCGTCCGTCAGCGGCGAGGAGACCGCCCTGGCGGACGCCGTCGAGGCCGCGCTCCGGGCCCTCCCGCACCTCACCGTCGACCGCCACGGCAACAACGTGGTCGCCCGCACCCACTTCGGCCGGGACGAGCGGGTGGTGCTCGCCGGCCACCTGGACACCGTGCCGATCGCCGACAACGTGCCCTCGCACGTCGAGGGCGACCTGCTCTACGGCTGCGGCACCTCCGACATGAAGTCCGGCGTCGCCGTGCAGCTGCGGCTCGCCGCCACGCTCACCGAGGCCAACCGGGACGTCACCTACGTCTTCTACGACTGCGAGGAGGTGGAGGCCACCCGCAACGGCCTCGGCCACCTGTTCGCGACCCACCCCGACTGGCTGGCCGGGGACTTCGCCGTCCTGCTGGAGCCCAGCGGCGCCGTCGTCGAGGGCGGCTGCCAGGGCAGCCTGCGCGCCGACGTCACGCTCACCGGAGTCCGGGCCCACGCCGCCCGCGGCTGGCTCGGCGACAACGCCATCCACAAGGCCGCGGAGGTGCTGCGCCGGCTCGCCGAGTACCAGCCGCGCCGGGTCGAGATCGACGGCCTGGAGTACCGCGAGGGCCTCAACGCCACCCGGATCGACGGCGGCGTCGCCGGGAACGTCATCCCCGACGAGTGCACCATCCACGTCGCCTTCCGGTTCGCCCCCGACCGCACCCTGGAGCAGGCCGAGGAGCACCTGCGCGAGGTCTTCGAGGGCTACCGGCTCGACATCGCGGACGCCTCGCCCGCCGCGCTGCCCGGCCTCGGCCTGCCCGCCGCCCGGGCCTTCCTGGCCGCGGTCGGCGGCGAGCCCCGGGCCAAGTTCGGCTGGACCGACGTGGCCCGGTTCTCCGCGCACGGCGTCCCCGCCGTCAACTACGGCCCCGGCGACCCGAACCTGGCCCACAAGCGGGAGGAGCATTGCTCGCTGAGCGCGATCGCCGAGGTCGAGCAGCGGCTGCGGGACTGGCTGAGCCGGTAGCCGGTAGCCGGTAGCCGGTAGCCGGTAGCGGACGGGGAGCGGCGGGGGCCGAACGGGGGCCGCGCGAGCGGAGGTTCGTCCGACCCCCGCCTGCGCGACCACCGTTATTTACCTCGGATCGTGCCTCGTCAGGCGTAGTGTTCCGACATGACAGCCAACGGAGATGAACCCGTCCGCCGGCAGAAGAAGCCGTGGCCCGAGAAGCGCAAGGGCCCGGTCCTGCTGCGGCGCGACCAGGTCGAGACGAGCACGACGGACCAGCGGCTGCTGGACACCACCGGGCCGTCCGACTGGTTGCACACCGACCCGTGGCGGGTGCTGCGGATCACCTCGGAGTTCGTCGAGGGCTTCGGCGCCCTCGCCGAACTCCCCACCGCGATCAGCGTGTTCGGCTCCGCCCGGACGCCGGTCGGCTCGCCCGAGTACGAGGCAGGGGTGGAGATCGGCCGGGCGCTGGCCGAGGCCGGCTACGCGGTGATCACCGGCGGCGGGCCCGGCGCGATGGAGGCCGCCAACAAGGGCGCCACCGAGGCCGGCGGGCTGAGCGTCGGCCTGGGCATCGAGCTGCCGTTCGAGCAGGGCCTGAACGAGTACGTCGACCTGGGCCTGAACTTCCGCTACTTCTTCGTCCGCAAGACGATGTTCGTGAAGTACGCCCAGGGCTTCGTGGTGCTCCCCGGCGGGCTCGGCACCCTGGACGAGCTGTTCGAGGCGCTCACCCTGGTGCAGACGAAGAAGGTCACCCGGTTCCCGGTGGTCCTGTTCGGCAGCGCCTACTGGGGCGGCCTGGTGGAGTGGCTCAAGTCCACCCTGGTCGCCCAGGGCAAGGCCAACCCCGCCGACCTCGAACTGTTCCACGTCACCGACGACGTGACCGAGGTGCTGAAGGTCCTGGACGCCGCGCGGGGGCCGAAGGGCACCCCCGCGTAGCGCGCGGGACGACGGGCCGTCAGGCCAGCCCCCGGCGGGCCACCGCCGGGGGGCGGGTGCCGCGGATCGAGGCCACCATGTCCAGCACCTGCCGGGTCTCGGCGACCTGGTGCACCCGGTAGACCCGCGCGCCCAGCCAGGCCGAGACCGCCGTGGTGGCCAGGGTGCCGAGCAGGCGCTCGTCCACCGGCTTGTCCAGGGTCTCGCCGACGAAGTCCTTGTTCGAGAGCGAGACCAGCACCGGGAAGCCGGTCGCGGTCATCTCCGGCAGGCGGCGGGTCGCCTCCAGCGAGTGCCGGGTGTTCTTCCCGAAGTCGTGCCCCGGGTCGATGATCAACCCGTCGCGGCGCACGCCCAGTTCGAGCGCCCGCTCGGCCAGGCCGACGGTCACCGCCAGGATGTCCGCCATCACGTCCTCGTACCCCACCCGGTGCGGGCGGGTGCGCGGCTCGGCGCCGCCCGCGTGCGTGCACACCAGGCCCGCGCCGTACCGGGCCGCGACCTCGGCGAGCTTCGGGTCGAAGCCGCCCCAGGCGTCGTTCAGCAGGTCCGCGCCGACCTCGCAGACCGCCTCGCCGACCTCGTGCCGCCAGGTGTCCACGCTGATCACCGCGTCCGGGTGGCGCTTGCGCAGCTCCGCCACGAACGGCACCGTGCGGCGCAACTCCTCCTCCACGGTGACCTCCTCGCCCGGACCGGCCTTCACCCCGCCGATGTCCAGGATCGCGGCGCCCTCGGCCACCGCCCGGTCCGCGGCCGCGAAGGCCGCCTCGTCGGCGAAGGTCGCCCCCCGGTCGAAGAACGAGTCCGGGGTGCGGTTCACGATCGCCATGACGACCAGCTCGTCCGGGCCGAACTCCCGTGTGCCGAGGCGTAGTGCCACCGGTGTCTCCTCCTCAGCGCTCCCGGGTGCAATGATGGGCCCCGGCCTGTACCGGGACCATGATCCCACCGTAGCCCTCGCGGGCGGGCCGAAGCCGACCGGGAACTGCCGGGAACTGACGGAGGACAGCTCGTGTTCGTGGTGATCGTGATCGCGATGGCCCTGGTGGTCGGCGGCGCCGCAGTGGTGGCGCTGGGCGGCGGCGGAACACTGCCGGAGGCCGAGCACGACCGGCTCACGGTGCGCCTCCCGCAGGACCGCGCGCTCAGCCGCACCGACGTCGACGAGCTCCGCCTCCCGATGGCGCTGCGCGGCTACCGGATGGACGAGGTCGACGACGTGCTCGACCGCCTCGGCGCGGAACTCGCCCTCCGGGACGCCCGGATCGCCGAACTGGAGGCCGTCGGCGTGGTCCGCGGCTCGGTGGCGGCGGCCGAGGGCGCGGCGGGTGCGGCGGGCGCGGCCGGGGAGCCGCTGCCGGGGCTGGAGGCGTTCACCACCGTCCTGGAGAAGGAGCCGCAGGGCCCGGCGGTCGGCGAGGTGACCGAGGCCGCCGAGGCCGGCGAGACCGGCGCGCAGGGCACCGACGTGGTCGCGGACGAGGACGCCGCCACCGCCGCCGAGCACAAGGGCGACCGCGCGTGACGGGTGCGGTCCTCGGGGCCGACGGGCTGCGGCGCTGCGGCTGGGGCGACTCGGCCGAGGACTACCGGGTCTACCACGACACCGAGTGGGGCCGCCCGGTCCACGGCGACCGGGCCCTGTTCGAACGGATCTCGCTGGAGGCGTTCCAGTCCGGGCTGTCCTGGATCACCATCCTGCGCCGCCGGGAGGGCTTCCGGGCGGCCTTCCGCGGCTTCGACCCCGCGGCGGTCGCCGAGTTCGGCGACGCGGACGTCGAACGGCTGCTGGCCGACACCGGGATCATCCGCAACCGGGCCAAGATCCTGGCCACCATCGCCAACGCGCAGGCCGCCCGGACGCTGGCCGACGGCGAACTCGACGCCCTGATCTGGAGCCACGCCCCGGACGGCGACCGCCCCGCCCCGCCGACCCTGGCCGACGTACCGGCCGTGACGCCGGAGTCCACGGCACTGGCGAAGTCCCTCAAGCGGGCCGGCTTCCGCTTCGTGGGCCCGACCACCGCGTACGCGCTGATGCAGGCGTGCGGCCTGGTCAACGACCACCTCGCGGACTGCCACGCCCGCTAGCCCCTCCACCCCGGAGCCGCTCGGGCAGCCCCGCCCCGCCGTGAGCGGATCTCACCGGGGGTGTCGTTCCTCTTCGCGCGGTTCCTCGCGCCCCTGGCGGGTTGGGGGGTGTGGGTGGGAGTGCGGTTTCCGGCTCCGCCGGGCAGGCAGGGGGTGGAGCGTTTGGGCCGCTCGGGCGGCTACGGCCTGCCGTGAGCGGATCTCACCGGGGGTGTCGTTCCTCTTCGCGCGGTTTCCCGCGCCCCTGGCGGGGCGCGGGGGTCGTGCGGGGGCTGCTCTCTTGGTTCTGCGGGGCCCCGCGGGGGCGGTCAGCGGCCGACGAAGGCGGGCTTCTCCTTGGCGAGGAAGGCGTCGACGGCGATGCGGTGGTCCTCGCTCTCGCCCGCGAGGGTCTGGAGTTCGTCCTCCTTGTCGAGCAACTCGTCCAGGGAGTGGGAGGCGCCGTAGGCCAGGGACGCCTTGATCGCGCCGTAGGCGACCGTCGGGCCGTTGGCCAGGGCGAGGGCGAACTCGTGTGCGGCGGCGGCGAGTTCGGCGGCGGGCAGGACGCGGGTGGCGAGTCCGAGGGCGAGCGCCTCCTCGGCGCGGACGGTGCGCGGCAGCATCAGCAGCTCGGTGGCCCGGGCGTGGCCGACCAGCCGGGGGAGGGTCCAGGAGGCGCCGGAGTCGGCGGTGAGGGCGACGCCGGCGAAGGAGGTGTTGAAGCCCGCGGTGTCGGCGAGCAGCCGGAAGTCGCAGGCGAAGGCGAGCGAGGCCCCGGCGCCGGCGGCGATGCCGTTGACCGCGGCGACGGTGGGCTTGCGCATCCCGGCCAGGGCCCGGACCAGCGGGTTGTAGTGCTCGGCGACGGTGCGCAGCGCGCCCTCGCCGGTCTCGCGCTGGCGCTGGAGCAGTCCGACGTGCTCCTTGAGGTCCTGGCCGACGCAGAACGCCTTGTCGCCGGCGCCGGTGAGCAGCACGGCCCGGACCCCGGGGTCGGCCGCGGCGGTGGTGACGGCGTCCCGGAGGGCGACCTTGGTGGGGACGTCGAGGGCGTTCATGGCGGCGGCGCGGTCGATGGTGAGGACGGCGAGGGCGCCGTCGCGCTCGTAGCGCACGGTGTCGGACATGGTGAGGGCTCCCGGGTCGCGGTGGCTGTCGTGGGCCAGCATGCCGGAGCGCGGGCGGGCGGGGGAGTGTGAGGTGGCGCACCCCCGGCGGGCGTGTCGGACTGCGCGGGGATGCGGCTTTCGGCAGGTTATCGGGGCTTTTCGGCTGGTTGGAGGAGTTTGACGCAGAGAGTGATGTTGGTCATCCAGCCGTCGCATGCGGGATAATGGCTTCCGATCAATGCGTTCGATACCGGCGGTGGACGGACTGTCCGGTGCGTACCTGAACGGTTGCAGGAAGGGGAACGAGCATGGCGGCCATGAAGCCGCGGACGGGTGACGGCCCGCTGGAGGTCACCAAAGAGGGGCGGGGCATCATCATGCGAGTTCCGCTCGAAGGAGGCGGGCGCCTGGTGGTGGAGCTGACGCCCGACGAGGCGGACGCTCTGGGCGAGGCCCTCAAGAAGGCCTGCGGCTGATCTGCAGGTGGTGACCCCGCATCTCCCCGGGCGATCGGCGAGGTGCTCGACGGGCCCGGCTCCCCGCTGCGGGGGGCCGGGCCCGTTCCGCACCGCCCCGGGCCCTGCCGCCCCGGACCGGTGCGGAAGGGCCGTCCCGGGCCGGTCAGCGCTTGACGGCGCAGAGCAGCCCGTCGGAGACCGGAAGCAGGGCGGGCAGCAGGATCTCGCTCTCCCGGATGTCGGCGACCAGGTCGCGCACGGCGCGGGTCTGCGGGTCGTCGAGTTCGGGCTCGGCCAGCCGGCCCTCCTGGAAGACGCCCTCGAAGCAGACCACGCCGCGCGGCCGCAGCAGCCGCACCGCCTCGGTCAGGTGCAGCCGGGAGTCGGCCGGGTCGCCGTCGCAGAAGACCAGGTCGTACTGGCCGTCGGCGAGCCGGGGCAGCACGTCCCGGGCCCGGCCGGGGATGCAGCGGACCCGGTTGCCGGCGAACCCGGCGGCCCGGTACGCCTCGCGGGCGTACTGCTGGCGCACCGGTTCGGAGTCGACGGTGGTGAGCACCCCGTCCGTGCGCATGCCGCGCAGCAGGTAGACGCCGGAGACGCCGGTGCCGGTGCCGACCTCGACCACCGCCTTGGCGTCGAGGGCGGCGGCGAGCAGCCGGAGCGCGGCGCCGCCGCTGGGGCCGATCGCGCGTATGCCGGTGCGGGCCGACTGGGCCCGGGCGTAGGTCAGCACCGCGTCCTCGCCGACGTAGGTGTCGGCGAGGGCCGCTCGCTGGGGCCCGAACTCGGTGATGGCTGCCTCTTCCGGAGCGCCGGTGCCGACCCAAGTCGACAAATTCCAGCGACAGACTACTGGCCGCCCGGGAACCGCGTTCGACGGCTGGCCGTTGGACTGCTACGGGCGGCCCGACCGCCCGGGGCGGTCGCTGTTCGACGGCTCTTATCCGGGCTTGACGGGTGAGGTGGATATGGTGGTGGCTCTGCTGGGCAGAAGAGCCGACCGAGGAGGTGTGGCCGAGGGCGACGTCCCTGTGCAGCGGCACTCCCGCGGCCTCACGTCGATCCGCACGCCGAAGCCCGTGATGAACCAGTCTGTGCACTCCCCCCTGGACAAGTCGACCGCAGCCGACGACACGGTGGCCGGGGCCGCCGGCACGCTCGCGTCCTTCGCGGAGGGGCCCGACGCGCAGAGCTGGACGCCGCCCAGCTGGGAGGAGATCGTCGAGGCGCACAGCGCCCGGGTCTACCGCCTGGCGTACCGGCTGACGGGCAACCAGCACGACGCCGAGGACCTCACCCAGGAGGTCTTCGTCCGGGTCTTCCGCTCGCTCTCCACCTACACCCCCGGCACCTTCGAGGGCTGGCTGCACCGGATCACCACCAACCTGTTCCTGGACATGGTGCGCCGCCGCCAGCGGATCCGCTTCGACGCCCTCGGCGAGGACGCGGCGGAGCGCCTGGCCAGCCGCGAGCCCAGCCCCGCCCAGCACTTCAGCGACACCCACTTCGACGCGGACGTCCAGCAGGCGCTGGACACCCTCGCTCCGGAGTTCCGCGCCGCCGTGGTGCTCTGCGACATCGAGGGCCTCTCCTACGAGGAGATCGCCGCCACCCTCGGGGTGAAGCTCGGCACCGTCCGCAGCCGGATCCACCGCGGCCGCTCGCACCTGCGGGCTGCCCTCAAGCACCGGGCGCCGAACGCCGCCGCGGGCCGTTCGCGCCGGGGCGGCTCCGCCGAGCCCGTGCCGGTCGGCGCCGAGCAGGCCGTCAGCGACCGGAGGGGGTCATGAGCGATCGCGCCCCCGAGCGCGCGGACGCCACCGGCCGCTCGCGCTGGGCGCCGCTGCGCCGCGCCGAGCAGCCGGCCCCGCCCGGTCCCGAGCCGCGCCCGTCGGCGGTCCGCCCGGTCGAACCGGCCGCCGAGGAGCACCACCTGGGCGAGCGGCTGTCCGGTTACCTGGACGGCGAGCTGGGCCACGACGCCCGCGAGCGGGTCCAGGCCCACCTGGCGACCTGCCCGGACTGCCTGGCCGAGGCCGAGCAGGCCCGGTCGGTCAAGCGCGCGCTGAGCGAAGCCGGCACGCCCGGCCCGTCGGCCGCCCTGATGGCCCGGCTGATGGCCGTCGCCGCGCTGCCCGAGGAGCAGGACGGTCCGGACGGGCCGCCCGGCGGCACCGGCGGCTCCGGTTCCGGCGGCGTGTTCGGCGGCAGCCGGCTCACCGGCGGCTCCTTCGGCCGCGGCGCGGGCTTCGGCGGCGGCGCGCTCGGCGCGGACGCCCCGATACCCGGCATCGACCCGCGGGCCGGCCTGTTCGGCACCCGCCCGTCCGCCCTGCCGGGCCGCGAGCCGGACGCCGACCTGCGCCCGCTGGCCGCCGGACTCGGCGAACTCCCGGTCTCCCGCCCGGCCGCCCGCGGCCGTCGGCTGGTGTTCGCCGCCGCCGGGGCGTTCTCGGTCGCCGCCGTCACCCTCGGCGGGGTCGGCAGCGTCACCGCCGGCCAGAGCCCCGGCCGCCAGCCCACTAGCGTCACCCCGGTCGGCGGGGCGGTCGTCCCGGTCAACGCCCAGCAGCCGGTGGACGTGCAGGAGTACCCGCTGCGCGCCCGCTACCAGCTCAGCACGCCCGCGCCCACCGGTGACCCGAGGCAACTCCTGCGCTAGCCTGCCTTCACCGGCACGCCGTCGACGCCGGTCACCCGGGTGGTCTTTACCACGGTTTCATCCGCCGGGGGCCGGGGGAACGGCCGCCCGCGTTTACCCTTGTGATTCAGCGATGTCGGGTGCTGGGAGTTCAGGTGTTCGGAGACATAGGCGGACTGGAGGTCGTGACGGTCATCGTCATGGCCATCGTGATCTTCGGCCCGGACAAGCTCCCCAAGCTGATCCAGGACACGATGGGCTTCATCCGCAAGGTCCGCTCCTTCGCGGACAGCGCGAAGGAGGACATCCGCAGCGAACTCGGGCCGGAGTTCCAGAACTTCGACTTCGAGGACCTCAACCCGAAGACCTTCGTCCGCAAGCAGCTGCTCGGCGACGGCGACGACCCGCTGGGCCTCAAGGACCTCAAGGACAGCGTCGACCTCAAGTCCGCGCTGAACGGCGACCCCACCCCGACGCCCACCGCCTCGGTCGACTTCGCCAAGAGCGCCACCGCCGGCGCCGGTCCGGCCCTGGCGGTCGGGGAGCGCCCCCCGTTCGACCCCGACGCGACCTGACGCCGCCCGCGCCCGGCCGCCCCCTCCGGCCCTTCCGACGCCCCGTCCCACTCCGGTAGGACGGGGCATCGCCGTCCGCGCCGCTATCGTGTCCACTGCCCCTCCCGGACGGCGGACCTGTGGGTTCCGTCACGCCTGGCCGTGTCCGGCCCGGTTCTTCCGGCCGGAAGGGCCCGGGTGCGCGACCATGGAGCGCCCGGGGAGCACAGCTGAGGAGGCCCGCAGTGGACGTCACGCACCGTACGGGGAGCATCGCCGCCGCCCGCCGCGCCATCGACCCGCTGGCCGGCTACCGCGCCGCCGACTTCCCCTGGTACGGCCTGGACGAGGGCTGGACCGGCCGCCGCTGGCTCGGCCAGGTCGGCACCGGCCAGCGCGGCGCCGAGCCGGGCACCCCCGACTACGGCACCCTCGGCCACGGCGACGAGCCCGCCCGCGGCCCCGAACCGCGCGACACCCGCCGCTTCGCGGTGGTCGTCACCGTCGCCCGCCGCGAGGTCCGCCGCAGCGCCGACAACACCGGCACCCTGGAGGCCACCTCCGCCTCCTCCGCCGCCTGGCTGGCCGGCTCCGGCCTGCTCACCGCCACCTGGCCCGGCAACCTCGACCGCACCCTGCGGCAGAACTGGCTCGACCAGCAGTCCGCCCTCGCCTGGGACCTGGCCGACGACCTCGACGGCCCCGCCTGGTCCTCGCTCACCCTCCCGGTCAACGGCCTCCCGCAGCCCTTCCGCTACCGCGAGTCCGAACACGGCTGGGTCCTGGCGGGCGAGGCCCCCGGCGTGCTGATCGGCGCCTACGGCCGCTCGGTGTCCGCGTACGGCGTCGGCTTCACCGCCGTCGCCGACCTGGGGACGTACGACGGCAAGTAGGCCCCGGCCGGCCCCGCGGAGCAGCGGGAGGAGCCGTCGTCCTGCCGGCTGATCCGGCCGCCCCGGCACTCCGGCACCGGGGCCCGGTGGCTCCCGGGGAGCGGCAGCGTGACGACGAGCACCGCGATCGAGCCGCAGCGGCTGCCGGACCGGGTGGCGAGCACCCCGGCCACCGGCACCAGCAGCAGGCCCAGGGCCGACAGCGCCGTCGGGCGCCCCGTCTCGCCGCCGTCCGTCCACACCCTGTGGACAGTCCCGCCCGCCCGACCGGTTCCGGAGCCCCACCGTGCAGATATCCTTCGCCACCGCCCCCGGTCACCCCGGCCGGCCGAACGAGGACCTCGTCCTGGCCGGCCCCGACACCGTCCTGGTCCTCGACGGCGCGGGCCTCCCCGACGGCACCGCGACCGGCTGCGCGCACGGCGTGCCCTGGTTCGTCCGCACCCTCGGCACCGAACTGCTCCACCGCGCCCTGGACGGCACCCGGCCCCTGGCGGACTGCCTGGCCGACGCGCTCGCCGCCACCGCCCGGCACCACGGCCCCGCCTGCGACCTCGCCCACCCCATGACACCCACCGCCGCCGTCGCCCTGCTGCGCCGCACCGAGGACCGCGCACAGTGGCTGGTGCTCGCCGACTCCACCGTCCTGCTCGACCTCCCCGACGGCCTGCGCGCCGTCTCCGACCACCGCGTCGGCGAGGTGACCGACCGTCAACTCCGCGACCTCGCGCACCGCCTGGAGGGCCTCCCCGCCGCCGACCGCCGCACCCTCCTCGCCGACGCCCAGCGCCAGGCCATGAACACCCCCGACGGCTACTGGGTGGCCGGCCCCGACCCCGCCGCCGCCCACCACGCCCTCACCGGCACCGCCCCCTGGCCCGACCTCCGCTCCGCCGCCCTCCTCACCGACGGCGCCGCCCGCCCCGTCGACGACTTCGCCACCACCGACTGGCCCACCCTCCTCACCCTCCTCCAGGACACCGGCCCCCAGTCCCTCATCGACCACACCCGCACCCTCGAACACACCGACCCCCACCACACCCGCTGGCCCCGCACCAAGACCCACGACGACGCCACCGCCGCCCTCCTCCGCCCGCACCAGACCAAGGAGACAGCCAGCCAATAGACCAGTACGAAAGCCACGTCGGCGCGGCCAGGCAACTGCTGACCGAATCCCACCGCCGCCGCAACGGCCACTTCACCCCCGAACAGGCCGCCGCCTTCGCCCAGGTAGAAGCCCTCCTCGCCATCGCCGCCGCCATCCGCACCCACCCCACCACCCCCGCCGCCCACGCCGCCGCCATCACCGCGACCCCGCCCACCCATCCCCTGCAGTGACCGCCCTCGTGCGCCGACACACGCCGGTCGGACCGCCCCACCTCCGCCAACTCCCCGAGCTTGCTTCGGCCACACGAGGCCGAACTGACGGCCGCGGTCAACGACCTGACATCGCACCCTGCCCGCACCCGGATCGCCAGCACCAGACCGGAGGCCGTGGCCCTGACCGTGACAGCAAGGACGTCCCTGCCAGGGCCGGGCTACGCACCGAGCACGAGCGGGGCCACTCGGCCACATTGCAACCAGGCCTCTAACCTCCGATCGAATCGCAAAAGTTTGCGATCCTCCCCGATCATGCTCGATTCCAGAGCGGACGGGATAGTGGCCCAAAACGCTCCGCTGTCCACAAGTTGCCGCGTGGGGGACTTGGCAAGCCTATGCTGCGCGGCATGGCTGATACGGGATCCGCAGGTTTCTGGTCTTACACTCACCGCGACGACGAACTTGTCGAGGGGAGGATTCTCAGGCTGGCCAAGAAAATCGGCAATGCGTTCGAGCTGATCACGGGGAAGGAATTGGAGGTCTTTGTTGACAGCACGGAGATATCCTGGGGCGACTCTTGGCGCGAGCGCATCGATAAGGCGCTACTCAACGGGACATTCCTGATCCCGATCGTCACTCCGAAATTTTTTCTCAGCCAGGAATGCCGTAAGGAAGTCCTGACCTTTTCTGGCCACGCTGCAAGTCTCGGCCTGGACGATCTTCTCCTACCAATTTACTACGTCGATGTTCCCGCTCTGAATGAGGATCCGTCTGCCGATGAGGTCATGGCGATCATTGCGAAAAGACAGTGGGTTGATTGGAGGCATCTGCGCCTAGAGGACGAGGGATCCCAGAGGTATCGATCTGCGATCAACGAAATGGCCCTTCGCCTGAAGGGGATCGTAGAGTCGGTCAGCCCGTCTCCTATCCTCACCGCGCTAGAATCCGGTAGCGCAGAGGAGTCCTCGGAGGATGAGCCGGGTTTCCTTGACGTGATGGCCAGGGCCGAGGAAGTAATGCCCAGGTGGTCGGAGACGCTCAACGAGATTTCGGAAGTCACCACCGATATCGGATCACATGCGCAGTGGGCATCCGATGCCATGGCGGAATCGGATCGGCGCGGTCGCGGCTTCGCCGGTCGTCTCGCGGTGGTCCGGCAGATGAAGCAGCGACTCGAAACTCCTGTCATCAGGTACGCGAGCCTGAGTTCCAAGTACGCTTCCGAGCTGGTTGCTATCGACCCCGCGTTCATTGCGGTGATCCGCCAGGTGGCAGACGGTGGCTTGGCGGAAAGTGACTTGAGCGCGGCTCGCGAGTTCTTCGGCGTGATCAAGGGGCTGGTCGAGTCGAGTCGGCAGGTCTACCCTATGCTCGAAGAGTTCTCGGACAGTGTGAAGGTGCCGGCGCAGCAGAGTTCGGACCTGCGGCCGCTGATGAAAAAACTGGGTTCGTCCATTCAGCAGGTCATCGATGGCCGAACCATCATTGAGGAATGGGGCCGACTGATTGACGAGACCGGTCTCATCGATGACGCCGACGGACAGTAGTTTTTTCACTTTCGGTGGTTGCTCTCAGTTTTTAGCCGGTGGTCAGCAGGCCGCCCGCAGGGGTGCACAGTGATCATGCAGGTCAGACCGGAGCCCTGACGCCTTTTCGACTAAAGATTTTTGCTCAGAGTTACTGAATTTGAATGGGTGATGTCGGGGAGCAGCGAGTGTGGTGGTGCCCGGGGCTCCTCCGCGGGTGGCTGCTGCGTCAAGATGGGCGCATGACCGAGAGCGAAGTGGATCTGCTGGCGTTGCTGCGCAAGCTCGATGATCCGGAGTGGCTGGAGTGGCCGCAGCACTACGACCGTGGCGAGACATCAGTTCATTTCGGTGCTCTGGTGGCTCGGCTTGAAGACGACTTCGCAGCCCCCTGCACGGCCGAGCAGGACACCCAGGACTCCAGCGAGTACGGACGCGTCGTCGTGCCCGGGGACGCAACCGTCTGCGGAACCCGGATCGTCGTCTGCGTGAGCAAGTTCGGCTCACTGGCTCTGGTCTGCGCCGACAACCCGGGGGCCTTCCTCGGAACGGAGGAAGCCCAGACCGAGGGCGAGTTGGACAGCGCGGACCTCGCCAAGGCCAACCGGGCGCTGGTCGAACTCGGCTATGTCGTGGTTGCAGAGGAACTGCTGGAGAGCAACTACGACGGGCCGAGTCGACTGCCCTCGCACGTTCAGCGGCCCACCTGGTGGGCTCGCTTCTTCGGCTTCTTCTGACGGTCCACCGGCAGGGTCAGACAGGTGCCCCTCAGGCAGCCGTCGATGACCTCCGGCCGGTACTGGAGCATCTTGAGCTTGCGCTTCACTGCACGGGTGGCCCGGCCGAGGTCAGCGGCGGCCAGGTTGCCGATGTCGCGCTTGACCAGGGACCAGATGCCTTCCTGCGGATTGAGGTCCGGGGCGTAGATCGGTAGCTGGAACACGGTGAGCCAGTCGGTGTTGGCCTCGATGAACTCCTGCAGTGGCGCGATCAGGTGCGCACGCAGGTTGTCCCACACGAGCACGATCGGACTGTCGAGCTGTATATGGGCGCGGATGACTAGATCGCGGTAGCCCTTCCAGTCGAAGCCCTTCGCTTCTTCCTTACGAGCCCGGTACTCGTGGATCGCGTAGATCAGCCGAGACCGTTCACCTGGTTGTAGCAGGTCATGCCCTCGGCCAGACCTCCCGCTTCCACAGCTCCACCGCTGGTCGGTCCACCCGTGTGCCAGCGGACCGCGCTCCAACTCCCGTTCCCGCCTCGCCATCTGCATCTCGGACAACCGAGGACGACCAGGTGACCCCTTAGAGGCCACCCCGGCGTGACCGCCCTCGCACCACTGACGCCGCCAACGTTCCACCGACCGCTCCGAGACCCGCAACGTGGCAACGATTTCCCGATTCTTCTCGCCAGCCTCGAAGCAAGCCACGGCCGGGCACCGGACCCGCGCGGCCCTCTCAGCGTCGGTCAAACAGCCGCCCTACGGATATCTCACCGCCCCAGGACTACCGGAGCCACCTGCGCGGTGTCCGGCGAACAGCCCGACATCACCCAATCAATTTCAGCAGCGGCCCCGAGACGCGAGTCCTGGGGCCGGCTGCGCCGTATGAGATCAACCGATGCCGACCGACGACGGCAAACGGGCTGGCCAGCGGGTCGGGGAAGTGTCCCGCCGCTGGCCAGCCCGTTGCTTGATCAGAACTTGTTCCTCGGGGTCAGCCCCAGCGAGAGGCCCGAGAGGCCGCGCTGGCGGCCGGAGAGTTTGCCGGCGATGGTGCGGAGGGCGGAGCCGGCGGGGGAGTCGGGGTCGGTGAGGACGACCGGGCGGCCGTCGTCGCCGCCCTCGCGGAGGCGGACGTCGATGGGGATGGAGCCGAGGACGGGGACGGTGGCGCCGACGGTGCGGGTGAGGGCGTCGGCCACGGTCTGGCCGCCGCCGGTGCCGAAGACGTCGATCATCTCGTCGCAGTGCGGGCAGGGCATGCCGGACATGTTCTCGATGACGCCGACGATCTTCTGGTGGGTCTGGAGGGCGATGGTGCCGGCCCGTTCGGCGACCTCGGCGGCGGCCATCTGGGGGGTGGTGACGATCAGGATCTCGGCGTTCGGGACGAGCTGGGCGACCGAGATGGCGATGTCGCCGGTGCCGGGGGGCAGGTCGAGCAGGAGGACGTCGAGGTCGCCCCAGTAGACGTCGGCGAGGAACTGCTGGAGGGCGCGGTGCAGCATCGGGCCGCGCCACACCACGGGGGCGTTGCCCGGGGTGAACATGCCGATCGAGATGACCTTCACGCCGTTCGCCGACGGCGGCATGATCATGTCCTGGACCTGGGTCGGCCGGCCCTCGACGCCCAGCATCCGGGGCACGCTGTGGCCGTAGATGTCGGCGTCCACCACGGCGACCTTCAGCCCGTCCGCGGCCAGCGCCGCCGCCAGGTTGACCGTCACCGAGGACTTGCCGACGCCGCCCTTGCCGGAGGCCACCGCGTAGACCCGGGTCAGGGTGCCGGGCTTGGCGAACGGGATCTCCCGCTCCGGGGCGCCGCCGCGCAGCAGCTGGGAGAGCTCGCGGCGCTGCTCCTCGCTCATCACGTCGAGCTCGACGGTGACCGAGGAGACCCCCGGCACCGCGGAGACCGCGTCGGTGACCCGCTGGGTGATCGTCTCGCGCATCGGACAGCCGGAGACGGTGAGGTACACCGCGACCTTCACCGCGCCGCCGTCGCCGGTCTCGACGGACTTCACCATGCCGATCTCGGTGATCGGGCGGTTGATCTCCGGGTCGTGGACGCTCGCCAGGGCTTCCCGGACGGACTGCTCCGTCACCCCGGTCGCCACCTCTGTCTCGTTGGCCATGTGTTGATGGTACGGCGCGGCGCCCGGCCCCCGACTCGTCGGTAGCGTGCCGCCGGTCACAGCGTGTCGGCGGACTCCCGGCGCTCGTCGATCTCCTTGAGCAGCGCCTGCAGTTCGGAGCGGACGCCGCCCAGTTCGGAGCTGATGAAGGCGCGCGTGGCGACCTCGCCCAGGCCCTGGCGCAGCGCCGCGACCTCGCGGGTCAGGTACTCGGTGTCGGCGATGTTCCGGTCGCTGCGGGCCCGGTCCTGCTCCATGTTGACCCGGTCGCGGTCGTCCTGCCGGTTCTGCGCGAGCAGGATCAGCGGGGCCGCGTACGAGGCCTGGAGGGAGAGCATCAGGGTGAGGAAGATGAACGGGTAGTCGTCGAAGCGGACGGACACCGGGAGCAGGGTGTTCCACACCACCCAGGCGATGATCACCACCGTCATCCAGACGATGAACCGCCCGGTGCCCAGGAAGCGCGCGATCCGCTCGGAGAGCTTGCCGAACGCCTCCGGGTCCCAGGCCGGCAGGCGGATCAGCCCGGGCCGGCCGGTGCGCGGCTGGTCGAGCCGGGAGCGCGGCCCGCCGCCGCCCGTCGAGGGCCGCTCCTCGCGGCGGCCGCGCTGCTCGCGGGCCCGCAGTTCGCGCAGCTGGCGCAGTTCGCGCAGCTCGCCCTGGATCCGCTGGCCCGAGGTGCTGTCGCCCTGGCGCTTGCGGTCAGCGTCCACCGTGCACCTCGCTCGTCTCCGCGCCGGTGCCGCGCGCCGTGTCGATGCCGTGCGCCGTGCCCTCGCGCCAGTCCTCCGGCAGCAGGTGGTCCAGCACGTCGTCCACCGTGACGGCGCCCAGCAGCCGGTCCTCCTCGTCGACCACCGGCGCCGCCACCAGGTTGTACGTGGCCAGGTAGGAGGTGATCAGCGGCAGCGGGGTGTTCGGCGGCAGCGGGTCCAGGTCGTCGTCCACCATCGAGCCGACCAGCGTGTACGGGGGCTCGCGCAGCAGCCGCTGGAAGTGCACGGTGCCCAGGTACGTCCCGGTCGGCGTCTCGTTCGGCGGGCGGCACACGTACACCTGGGCGGCTAGCGCCGGCTTGGTGTCCGAGATCCGCACCCGGGCCAGCGCCTCGGCCACCGAGGCGTCCGGTTCCAGCACGATCGGCTCGGTGGTCATCAGCCCGCCCGCGGTGTCCTCCTCGTACGAGAGCAGCCGGCGCATCTCCTCCGCCTCGGCGGGCTCCATCAGCCGCAGCAGGCGCTCGGCGTCCGCCTCGGGCAGTTCGGAGAGCAGGTCGGCGGCGTCGTCCGGGTCCATGGTCTCCAGGATGTCGGCGGCGCGCTCCTCCTTGAGCTTGCCGATGATCTCCACCTGGTCGTCCTCCGGCAGCTCCTCCAGGACGTCGGCCAGCCGGTCGTCGTCGAGGGCGGCGGCCACCTCGGCCCGGCGCTTCGCCGACAGGTGGTGCATGACGTTCGCCAGGTCCGCCGGGCGGAGCTGCTCGAAGGTGGCCAGCAGGTTGGCCGCGCCCTGGCCCTCCTCGGTCAGCGAGAAGCCGGTCACGGCCGACCAGTCGAGCAGCAGCTGCTCGCCCTTCGCCTTCCGCAGCCGTCCGGCCGGCCGGCCCGCCTGGACGAACACCTTGTCGATCTCCCACTCGCGCAGCCGGGTCTGCACCATCGCCACGTCCAGGACGGTCACCTCGTCGGTGGTCTTGGTCCTGGTCACGGTGCGGTCGAGCAGCTCGGCCAGCACCAGCGTCTCGGACGGCCGCTGCTCGAACCGGCGCATGTTCAGCAGTCCGGTGGAGAGCACCTGTCCCGACTCCAGGCTGGTCACCCTGGTCATCGGCAGGAAGATCCGCCGCCGCCCGATCACCTCCACCACCAGCCCCAGCACCCGGGGCGGCCGCCCGCCCAGCCGCAACGAGACCACCACGTCCCGGACCCGCCCCACCTGGTCCCCGTTCGGGTCGAACACCGCGACACCGGAGAGGTGGGAGATGAACACCCGGCTGCCAGGCCCCGCCATACGAGACTCCCTCCGGGGAAGCGGACACAACCCCCCAAATCTAGCCGGGCGGGGGAGGGGAGGCCGTCAGACGCGAGCGGGAGGGAGCGAAACCGGACGGGCGGCGGGCGGAAGGACCGGGCGGCGGGGTCGGGCGGGCGTCAGCGCCCGCGCCGCTTGAGGAGCAGCTTGGGCAGCCCCGCCGGGACCGGCCGCCGGGTGGTCGCGGCGGTGGGCAGCGGCGCGGCGGCGAGGTCGTCGTCGGGGAGCGGGGCGAGCGGCGCGTCGACCGGGGCGAGGCGCAGGACGTGGCACTCGCGGGCCCAGCGCTCGCCGATGGTGTCGGTGTCGGGGGCGTTCAGGCGCTTGCCCTTGAGCTCCTCGACGGCGCCGTCCCAGGCGGGGGTGCCGGGGTCGAGGCGGGTGACGGTGGCGGTCAGGGCGACCAGGCGGCCCCACTTGTCCTTGCTGCGCAGCGTGATCGCGGCGGAGGTGACGGCGGCGAGCCCGTGCAGGGGCTGTTCGGAACCGTCGCCGACCACGACGACCGCGCCGTCGTGCCAGGCGTGCCAGAGCGGGCGGGCGTGCGACTGTCCGGCGGGCCGGACCCAGAGCAGTCCGGACTTCTTGGCGGCTTCCTCCACCAGGGCCCGGTCGAGGAAGTCCGTCGGGCTCGCGGTCGTCGTACGCTCCATGCCGCACAGCGTACGGCCTGGGCCCGCGGCGGCCGGTCCATCCCCCGGACGACAGTGCCGTCACCGCCGGACAGCCCTTACCGTAGAGGCCGTCCACCCCGTCGCCCGAAGGAGCGCCGTGACCGCCGTCAGCACCACCGCCCCCGCCGCACCCCCGGCGCCGGGAGAGCGGCGGCACCTGCCGCGCACCGACCTGCTGCTGCTGGCGGTGTCGATCGCGGGCATCTCGCTCTCCGCGCCGCTGATCAGCGCGACGGCCGCGCCCGCGCTGGCCATCGCGTTCTGGCGCAACGGCATGTCGGTGGCGGTGCTGGGCCCGTACGCGCTGTGGCGGCACCGGGCCGAGCTGCGCGGGATCCCGCGGCGGGCGCTGCTGCTGGCGACGGCGGCGGGCGTGCTGCTGGCGCTGCACTTCGCGCTGTGGATGCCGAGCCTGCGGATGACCTCGGTCGCGTCGTCCACGGCGCTGGTGACCACCACCCCGCTGTGGACGATCCTGCTGATGCGGCTGTCCGGGGTGCGGGCGCCGCGGCTGGTCTGGCTGGGCGCGGGCGTCGCGTTCGCGGGCGTGCTGGTGCTGACCGGCGTCGACCTGACGGTCTCGGCCCGGGCCCTGCTGGGCGACGGCCTGGCGCTGGCGGCGGGCGCGGCGGCGGCCGGGTACATGCTGCTGGGCGCGGAGGTGCGGCGGACCGTCTCGACCACCGCGTACACCCTGGTCTGCTACGCGACCTGCGCGCTCGCGCTGCTGGCGGCCTGCCTGCTGACCGGCACCCGGCTGGGCGGCTGGCCGGCCGGCGCGTGGTGGCAGATCTTCCTGCTGATGGTGACGGCGCAGCTGCTCGGCCACTCGCTGAGCAACCGGGTGGTGCGCACCCTGGGCCCGTCGATCACCTCGACGGCGATCCTGCTGGAGACCCCGGGCGCGGCGCTGATCGCCGCGGTCTGGCTGGGCCAGTGGCCGCCGGTCGCCGCCTACCCGGCGGTGGGGCTGATCCTGCTGGGCCTGGTGCTGGTGGCCCGGGCGGAGCGCCGCTGACGCCCCGCCCGGCCGCCCGCCGCCGTCACAGCCAGCCGTTGCGGCGGAAGCCCCGGTACATGCCGACGCAGATCACCACGATCGCGCCGAGCACGGTCGGGTAGCCGTAGGTCGACTTGAGCTCCGGCATGTGCTCGAAGTTCATCCCGTACACACCGGTGATCATGGTGGGGACGGCGAAGATCGCGGCCCAGGCGGTGATCTTGCGCATGTCCTCGTTCTGGGCGACCGAGACCTGCGCCAGGTTGGCCTGGAGCAGCGAGTTGAGCAGCTCGTCGAAGCCGTGCACCTGCTCGCTGACCCGGGCCAGGTGGTCGGCGACGTCCCGGAAGTACTTCTGCATCTCCGGGTCGACCAGCCGCGCGGTGGGCTCGGCGAGCTGGAGCATCGGCCGCAGCAGCGGGGTGACGGCGCGCTTGAACTCCAGCACCTCGCGCTTGAGCTGGTACACCCGGCCGACGTCGGCGCCGCGCCCGCCCTTGTTGGCGAACACGTCGAACTCGATCTCGTCGACGTCGTTCTGCAGCCGGTCGGCGACCAGCAGGTAGTTGTCCACCACGTGGTCGGCGATGGCGTGCAGCACCGCGGCCGGGCCCTTGGCGAGCAGGCCGGTGCCCTCGTCGTCGGCCTCCAGGCGGTGCCGCAGGGTGCGCAGCGAGGAGTGCGCGCCGTGCCGGACGGTGATCACGAAGTCCTGGCCGGCGAAGACCATCAGCTCGCCGGTCTCGACCACCTCGCTGGTCGGGGTGAGCTGCTCGTGCTCGACGTAGCGGACGGTCTTGAACACCGCGAACAGCATGCCGTCGTACCGCTCGACCTTGGGGCGCTGGTGCGCGTGCACCGCGTCCTCCACGGCCAGCGGGTGCAGGCCGAAGCGCTGCGCGATGCCCTCGAACTCGGCCTCGGTCGGCTCGTGCAGGCCGATCCAGCTGAACGAGCCGGGGCCCATCTGCTGCGCGGCCTTCACCTGCCGGGCGGCCTCGCGCGGGCTGCACGTCTCGGTGGCCCGCTTGCCCTGGTGGTAGACGGCGCAGTCCACCACGGCGGACGGGGTGTCGCCGGGCTTCGACTCGAACGAGTCGCCGACCCGGCGGCGGGCTGGACGGACGACGGCGGCGCGCAGGTTGTGCATCATCGACATGGCACGGGCTCCCTAGGGCCGGACCGGCGCGCCCCGGGACGTACCGGGGGAACGCGACGGCGGAAAACACCGGTGGACACGCCGGGGCTGAAGAAGTGTCAGAAAGCCGTTCGCTGGGCGGGTTTCGTCGGATCAGGCCCGGGGAAGGTGCTCTCTCGGCCGCGCGCGACGCTGCGGGGACCTGGTCAGCCGCGGGGGCGGCGGGCCGGGGTGGGCCGGAGAGAGCTGCCGGTACTGCATGGTCGACTGCTGTCCACCGTGACCACCTCCTCCACGCCGGGGCCCGCGCGGGGGCCTTCGCGGCCCCGGTTCGCGTTCACGAGGCCGACCGCTCACACTAACAGCTCTTCCCGGAGCCGCGCCCGGCATTCGCCGTCCCCCGGGTAAAGGTCGCGCCAAGGTTCCCGACGGCGCGCCCGCGCTAAGGTCGCCGCATGGCGCACGACTTCCCGCACTTCGGCGACTTCTCGCAACCGGACGGCCACGCCGGCCCGACCCGGCAGACCGTCCTCACCCTGGTCGAGGCCCGGCTGACCGGCACCTTCGGCGAGCCCACCGGCCGGGCCGCCGTCACCTTCGTCGGCGCGGACCGGATCGAGGTGCTGCGGTTCGGCCCCGACCCGGACGGCCTGGTCCGGTACGCGACGCTCGGCATGGCCGCCGCCCCGATGGCCGACCCGACCGCCCCCGTCGCCGACCCGGTGCGCGGCCCGCGCGCCGAACTGGTGCTCACCGTGCGCGGCGGCCGCGACGAGGCGCACCGGGCGCTCGCGGTCTTCGCCGCCAGCCCGCAGGTCGAGGGCCTGGTGGTGGCCCCCGGCGGCTCGCTCGACCTGGGCTCCCCGCTGTGGACCGGCGCCCCGTTCACCTCGGTGCTGGCCGCCGAACCCGGCGGCCTGGTCGAGGACCTCGAACTCCCCGCCCCGGCCGACCCGGTCCGCTTCCTCCCGCTGCTGCCGATGACCCCCAACGAGGCCGCCTTCAAACGCGTCCAGGGCGCCGAAGCACTCCAGGACCGCTGGCTCAAGCACGGCACCGACCTGCGCGACCCGAACCGCCGCGGCGTCCCGCTGGACTGACGGCCGGCGGCGGACGACGGGCGGCGGGGGTCAGCCGGTGACCGGGGCCGCCCCCGTCGCCTGGGCGAGCAGTTCCTCGTACGCGGCCGGGTCCGTGGTGTGCTCGCCCAGGCGGACGGTCTTGCGGGTGCCGTGGTAGTCGCTGGAGCCGGTGGTGAAGAGGCCCAACTCGGCCGCCAGGGCGCGCAGTCGGGCCCGGGTCGGCTTGTTGTGGTCGACGTGGTCGACCTCCAGGCCGCCCAGGCCGGCCGCCGCCAGCCCGGCGATCACCGCGTCCGACACCGTCCGCCCGCGCTTGACCGCCCCCGGGTGCGCGAACACCGGCACCCCGCCCGCCGCCCGCACCAGCCGGACCGCCGCCACCGGGTCGGTCTCGTGCTTGCGGACGTCCGCCCGCCCGCCGTTGGCCAGCCACTCGGGCGTGAACGCGTCCGAGACGCTCGCCACCACGCCCGCCTCCACCAGCGCCGAGGCGATGTGCGGACGGCCCACCGAGCCCTCGCCCGCGATCCGCTCCACCTGCTCCCAGCTGATCGGCGCGCCCAGCTCCCGGCAGCGCTCCACGATCGCCCGCCCGCGCCGGAACCGGTCGGTGCGCACCAGCTCCCGCTCGGCCGCGAAGGCCGGCTCCGCCGGGTCGAACAGGTACGCCAGCAGGTGCATGCTGATCCCGTCCACCTGGCAGGACAGCTCCGCGCCCGGCACCAGCACCAGCCCCGTCCCGGCCACCGCGGCCGCCGCCGCCCCGTACCCGGCCACCGTGTCGTGGTCGGTCAGCGCCACCACGTCCAGCCCGGCGGCCACCGCGTTGGCCACCAGCTCGGCGGGGGAGTCGGTGCCGTCCGAGGCATTGCTGTGGGCGTGCAGATCGATACGCATGCCGCCCAGGATAGGGACGGGTCCTAGCCCAGCAGGCGCGGGGTGAGAGCCCCGCAGGGCAGCAGGCCCAGTTCGGCGCCCGCGTCGCGCAGGTCGGTCAGCACCAGCTCGTCGTGCATCAGCAGCGCCGACTGCTCGGGCCAGGCGATCGCCCACAGCCACAGGCCGCGCGCCTCGCCGACGTACACCGCGCGGTCGTCCGGCGCGCCCGGGACGTGGAACATCGGGGTCGGGCGGCCCGCCGCCATCAGCTTGGCGTCGGCCGGCTTGTACAGCGCCACCGAATCGCCCGGGTCCGGCCCGTCCAGCCCGGCGTACCGGGCGCCCAGGCCGATGCCCGGCTCCTCGGCCACCAGCACCAGCTCGCCGAACCCGCCGAGCGGCGCCGGGCCGGAGCAGGCGACGGCGGTGGCCCGGGCGCCCGACAGGTCGTCCCCGGCGTGCGCGATCCCGGTGAACAGCCAGCCCACCGGCAGCGGCCAGGGCAGCCAGACGGGCACCTGCGAGCGGTTCACCGCGACGTTCAGCGCCTCGATGCTCGGGGGCAGCACCGGCTGCATCGGGTGCACGGCACCGTGCAGATCGCACTGCCAGGTGTCGGAGAAGAGGCCGGGGGCGCGGACCCGACCGGCGCACCTCGGGCAGCTTGGCTCGCCCCTCATAACCGACAACGGTCCTCCCTCCGGACAGCTGCGTCAAGGACGATCACCCGTAAGGAGTGCGTCACGAGCCGCCCCCGGCAACGGCCCGGGTCCGGCTCAGGTGATGTCCCGGGCGGGGCGCCGCCAAACCCCCGCAGGTCGCGGACCCCGAACAGACTGACGCCCCGTCATCCCAGGGGTCTCCTGCGGTGACGGGGCGTCAGCCGGGTATCGGAACGTCGGACGACTCGGAGGTCGGTCCGCGTCCGCTCACACGGCCTTGCACGGCCGGATGTACAGGCGTTCGCCGGTCTGTGCGGCGGCCTTCAGGTACTCGGAGACGGTCTCCGCGTCGGCGATCAGCCGATCGCTCTCCGTTCCCGCGTGATCCAGACGGAGGATCTCGAAACGCATGGGCCTCTCCCTTCCCGTCCTCGGGCTCCGAGGCGGACTCGGCCGACGGTCGGCCACCAGGCGGTGGCTCGTCGGCGTTGGCTGGGTCGGACGTCCGGCAGGTGCGGTCACCCGTCGCTCCCCCCACTCTCAAGCAGGACTCGATCAGCGGCACTTTCCCTTGCGGCACTGGAGGGAGGCTGCGATGCCTCGATGACTCATCGTGCCGCGACGCTGCTTCCCGGCGGTTGCCCGCCGGTAAATCCGTGGTTTCGGCAGCCGGAGGAGGGTGCGGCAGCCGGAGGGTGTTGATCCCGGACAAAATCAAATATTACCCGAGCTAACGATTCTTGTCGCGCGAAAACCGGGGCCGACTTCTGAGCGGCTGTCAGGAGGCCCGCCCGTGGCCCGGAACCGGCACGGAAGAACCGGCCGGTCAGCGCCCCGCCGCCGCGGCCCCGCTCAGGCGGACCAGAACGCGGCCAGCACCGCCGCCGTCTCGGCCGGCCGCTCCGCGTTCGGGGAGTGTCCCGCCCCGGCCACCGTCCTCCGCACCGCGCCCAGCCGCCGGGCCATCCGCGACTGCTCCTCGACCGGCCAGGCGTAGTCCCGCTCGCCGGACAGCACCAGCTTCGGCAGCGCCACCGCCGCCAGCTCGTCCACCCGGTCCGGCGCCGCGACCAGGTGCGCCGCCGCCGCCCGCAGCGCCTGCGGGCGGTTCGCCAGCCAGCGGCGGTGCAGGAAGTCCGCGATCTCCGGGTCCAGCGGCGGCACCCGCTCGCCCTCCAGCTGCCGCATCACCTGCCAGATCGACTCCAGGTCCATCGAGTCCAGCGCCGTCAGCAGCAGCCCGGTCCGGACCGCCTCCGCCGCGTCGATCGCCCCCGGCCCGGTCGACACCAGCGCCAACGACGCCCACGGC
Organism: Kitasatospora sp. NPDC088783; assembly: GCF_044750705.1. Classification (NCBI taxonomy): domain Bacteria; kingdom Bacillati; phylum Actinomycetota; class Actinomycetes; order Kitasatosporales; family Streptomycetaceae; genus Kitasatospora; species Kitasatospora sp. NPDC088783. The sequence goes on along the minus strand of NZ_JBIVKJ010000003.1, from coordinate 318,436 downwards.
AGCTCCTCCGGCGCCGCCAGCACCGCCTCCCGGACCACCTGGCCCCCGAACGAGTGCCCCAGCAGGTGCACCGGCCCCTCCACCCCCAGCCCGGCCGTCACCGCCCGCACGTCCGCCCCCAGGGCCCGGACCGCGTACGCCGCCGGGTCGTCCGGGCCGCCGGACTCGTACTGGCCGCGCTGGTCCACCGCGACCGTCCGGAACCCCGCCTCCGCGAGCGGCTCCAGCAGCGCGATGAAGTCCTCCTTGCTGCCGGTGAACCCCGGCACCAGCACCGCCGTCCCCCGCACCGCCCCCGCCGGCTCGCCCCACAGCGCGGCCAACCCCGCCACCCGGACCGCCCGCACGCACGACGGCAACTTCAAGAACGGCGGCGTACTCATCCGCTGCGGCCCCTCATCTCCGGCTCACCCGACACCGGGCTCAGCCTACGGCGGCGGGACGGCGACGGGACGGCGGGCGCGAGCGGGAACCCGCGGGGCGCGGGAACGCCGCAGGGGAGGGGCGGCCTGTGCGGCCGGCCCTCCCCTGCGGGGTGGTGCGGTTGCTTCCCGACTACTTCTCGACGGCCTTCCGGGTCCGGCGCGGGGCCGGGATCTCCTCGGCGGTGGTGGCCGTGGCCTTCTTGACGGCCCGCTTCCGGGGAGCCGGAGCCTCTTCGGCCGCGGGGACCGCCTCGACGGCGGCGACGGCCTTCTTCACGGCCCGCTTGCGCGGCGCCGGGGCGGCGGCCTCCTCGGCCGGGGCGGCCGTGGCCTTCTTGGCGGCCCGCTTGCGCGGCGCCGGCGCCTCCTCGGCGGCAGGGGCCGCCTCGACGGCGGCGGCCGCCTTCTTGGTGGTGCGCTTGCGCGGCGCCGGGGTGTCCGTCTCCTCGGTGACGGCGGCGACGGCCTTCTTGGCGGCCCGCTTCCGGGGAGCCGGGGCTTCCTCGGCGCCGGGGGCCTCGACGGCGGCGGCCGCCTTCTTGGTGACCCGCTTGCGCGGAGCCGGCGCCTCCTCGACGGCGGCCGGGGCCTCGGTGGTGGCCGGGGTCTCGGCGGGGGCCGGGGTGTCGACGGTGGTGGTGGCCTTGCGCACGGCCCGGCGACGCGGGGCCGGGGCGGCTGCCACCTCTGCGGCGGGCGCCTCGACGGCGGCCGGAGCCGCCACCGGAGCCTCGGCGGGGGCCTGGGGCTCGATGGTGGTGGTGGCCTTGCGCACGGCCCGGCGGCGCGGGGCCGGGGCGGCTGCCACCTCGGCGGCCGGGGCCTCGGTGGTGGCCGGGGTCTCGGCGGGGGCCGGGGTGTCGACGCTGGTGGTGGCCTTGCGCACGGCCCGACGGCGCGGGGCCGGAGCGGCTGCCACGTCGGCGGCCGGGGCCTCGACGACGGCCGGAGCCGCGGCCGGGGTCGCGACCGGAGCCGCGACGGCGGCCGGGGCCGCCACCGGGGCCGCGGCGGGGGCCCGCTTGGCGGTCCGCTTGCGCGAGGCCGGGGCGCTCGCCGACTCCTCGGGGGAGCTCACCAGGGAGGTGATCGGCTTGCGGACGGCCCGCTGCTGCGGCTTCCGGGAGCGGATCACGGGCTCGGCGGCGACCGGCGCCTCGACGGCGGCGGGTGCCTCCGCGGTGGCGGGCGCCGCGGCGACGGCGGTGGTCTCGGCCACCGGCTCCGCCCGGTGGGCGCGCTTGCGCGGGGTGCGGGCGGGCGCCTCGACGGGGGCGGCCTCGACGGCCGGAGCCACCGGAGCGGCCACGGCCTCGGCGGTCTCCACCGCCACCTCCGCCGCCTCCACGGTCTCCGCGGACGCGGACGCGCCGCCCCGGCGGTTGCGGTTGCGGCGGCGCGAGCTGCGGCCCTCCACCGGGACGGCCGCGGGGCCGGTGCCGGTGGCGGCGGGCTGCTGCTGCTCGACGGCCTGGGTCTCGGGGGCCACGGCGCCGACGGCGTCGACCGCGCCGCTGCCGCCACGGGTGCGGCGGCGCTCGCGGGAGCGGCGGGACGGCCGCTCGGCGGGAGCCGGGGTCTCGGGGGCGGCGCTCCGCCCACCGCGGACGTCCCGGCCCTCCCGGCTGTCCCGAGCGTCCCGGCTGTCCCGGCCGTCCTTGGCGTCCCGCCCGCCGCGACCGCGCTGGCCGCGTCCGCCGGTCTCGCCGAGGTCCTCGACCTCCTCGGCGGCCAGGCCGGCCCGGGTGCGCTCGGAGCGCGGCAGGACGCCCTTGGTGCCGGGGGCGATGCGCAGCAGCTCGTACAGGTGCGGCGAGCTGGAGTAGGTCTCCTCCGGGTCGTTGAACGGCAGGTCCAGCGCCTTGTTGATGAGCTGCCAGCGCGGGATGTCGTCCCAGTCGACGAGGGTGACGGCGGTGCCCGAGGCGCCGGCCCGGCCGGTGCGGCCGATCCGGTGCAGGTAGGTCTTCTCGTCGTCGGTGCACTGGTAGTTGATGACGTGCGTGACGCCCTCGACGTCGATGCCGCGGGCGGCGACGTCGGTGCAGACCAGGACGTCGACCTTGCCGTTGCGGAAGGCGCGCAGCGCCTGCTCGCGGGCGCCCTGGCCGAGGTCGCCGTGCACCGCGCCGGCCGCGAAGCCGCGCTTGGTGAGCTGCTCGGCGACGTCGGCGGCGGTGCGCTTGGTGCGGCAGAAGATCATCGCCAGGCCGCGGCCGTCGGCCTGGAGGATCCGGGAGACCATCTCGACCTTGTCGAGCGAGTGCGCGCGGAAGATGTGCTGCTCGATGTTGGCGACGGTGGTGCCGGTGTCGTCCGGCGCGGCGGCCCGGATGTGGGTGGGCTGGCTCATGTACCGGCGGGCCAGCGAGATGACCTGGCCGGGCATGGTGGCCGAGAAGAGCAGGGTCTGCCGCTTGGCGGGCAGCATGGTGATGATCTTCTCGACGTCCGGCAGGAAGCCGAGGTCGAGCATCTCGTCGGCCTCGTCCAGGACCAGCGCGCGGACCTTGGACAGGTCGAGCTTGCGCTGCCCGGCCAGGTCGAGCAGGCGGCCGGGGGTGCCGACCACGATGTCGACGCCCTTCTTCAGGGCCTCGACCTGCGGCTCGTACGCGCGGCCGCCGTAGACGGCCAGGACGCGGACGTCGCGGACCTTGCCGGCGGTCTGGAGGTCGTTGGTGACCTGGGTGCACAGCTCGCGGGTGGGCACCACGATGAGTGCCTGCGGGCCGTCGGAGAGCTGCTCGGCGGTGGCCCGGCCGGCGGCGACGTCGGCCTTGACCACGACCCGCTCGATCAGCGGGAGGCCGAAGCCGAGGGTCTTGCCGGTGCCGGTCTTGGCCTGGCCGATGACGTCGTGGCCGCTCAGCGCGACCGGCAGGGTCATCTCCTGGATCGGGAAGGGGTGGACGATGCCGACGGCCTCCAGGGCCTCGACGGTCTCCGGGAGGATCCCGAGGTCCCGGAAGGTCTGCTTGACGGGTTCAGTGGTGGTGGACAGGGTGCTGCCTCTTCCGTGTGGAGGGCCGAGTCCGACGCGTCCTGCCGTGCCCGGGCAGCCCCGTGCGGGGCGTGACGGGCGGGCGGCGCGGGGGAGGGCGTCCCGGTGACGGGTCGTGCGGCGCGCTGTCGGCGCGATCCGCGGCGGCCCTCGCTCGGCCTGATGCGGTGCCTGGGCCCGAGGCTCGGGCCAGGTCGGAGCCGATCGGGTCTCCGACCGGGCATCCGCGTACGTGAGCGCCGGGTGCTGCACCGGGCGGCGGGACGCCGCCGGGCGCGACTGGGAGCGGCCTGCCGTTGGACGGACGGGCCGCGCCGGTCTACACCTGGCCTCACCACCTACCATACAGTCAAGCGACGACTCGAACACGTGACGGCGGCTACTCCGACCGGCCGCGCCCGGGTGGCGGGGCGCCCGGCGGGCGGATCCGGCGGGCGGGCGGGAGCACTAAGGTCGTCGGCATGGAGACTCAGGAACCCGGTGAGGGCCCCACCGACTCGATCGGCCCCTGGGCGGCCCGGGCCGCCGACCCGCAGTACCGGGCGGCCGTGCTGGACCTGCTCGGCGCCCTCGCGTACGGCGAGCTGAGCGCCTTCGAGCGGCTGGCCGAGGATGCCAAGTTCGCGCCCGGCATCACCGAGAAGGCCGCGCTGGCCCGGATGGCCTCCGCCGAGTACCAGCACTTCCAGCTGCTGCACGACCGGCTGGCCGAGGTCGGCGCCGACCCGGTCGCGGTGATGGAGCCGTTCGTCGAGCCGCTGGAGAACTTCCACCGGATGACCGCCCCGTCCGACTGGCTGGAGGGCCTGGTCAAGGCGTACGTCGGCGACGCGATCGCCACCGACTTCTACCGCGAGGTGGCCGTCCGGCTCGACGACGACACCCGGGACCTGGTGCTGCGGGTGATGTCCGACACCGGGCACGCCGAGTTCGCGGTCGAGCGGGTGCGGCAGGCGATCGCCGAGGACCGGCGGGTCGGCGGGCGGCTGGCGCTGTGGGGGCGGCGGCTGATGGGCGAGGCGCTCAGCCAGGCGCAGCGGGTGGTCGCCGAGCGCGACGCGCTGTCCAACCTGCTGGTCGGCGGGGCCGAGGTGCGCGGCTTCGACCTGGTCGAGGTCGGCAAGATGTTCAACCGGATCACCGAGACCCACACCAGGCGGATGGCGGCGCTGGGCCTGGCCTCCTGAGCGGGCGGCGCCCCCGGCCGCTCAGCCGTGCCGGTGCCGGCCGCGGGGCAGCAGGTCCGGCCGGGCGGGCAGCGACACCAGCAGCACCGCCGCCGCGGCGGAGAGCAGCAGCTGCACCGGCGGCAGCTGCCCGTCCATCACGTAGCCGCTGATCCGGCCGCCCAGCACCGCGGCCACCAGCGCGGTGCCGACGGGCAGCGCGCGCGGGCCCGGGAACAGCTCGGGCCGGACCATGAGGGCGCCGAAACCGACGGCCAGTCCGATCAGCGCGAACGCGGTCGTCTCCCACACGGCTGCCTCCCGGGGCGTTCGATGCTGCGGCAGCACTCCGCCTACCCGCCCTCGCCCGCCGGTACGCACAGCACGGCGCCCCGTCCCCCGGGCGGGGGACGGGGCGCCGTGACGCGGGCTCAGAGCGTGCCGAAACCGACCTTGCGGACGGACGGCTCGCCGATCTCGACGTACGCGAGCCGCTCGGAGGGCACCAGCACCCGGCGGCCGTGCTCGTCGACCAGGGTGAACAGCTTGCTGGTGCCGTCCAGGGCCTTGGCGACCGCGTCCGCGACCTCTTCGGCAGATTGCGCGCTCTCCAGGACGATCTCCCGGTTCGCGTTCTGCACCCCGATCTTGACCTCCACGGCTTCCGTCCCTCCGGTAGCTGGCCGCGCGCCCCCGACCGCGGTTCGCGGTGGGCGCGCCCTACGGGCATCACCTTAAGGCAGCAACCCGGCCGGGAGGCGAAGGTCGGGGGCCGGTCCGCTCAGGGCCGAATCCGGCGGTCAGTCGGACTGCTCGGCCGAACCGTCCTGGGAACCCTCCTGGGAGGGGTGCATCGGGAAGCCCTTCAGGCCGCGCCAGGCCAGGCTGGCGACCAGCCGGACGGCCTCCTCGCGCGGGATCTCGCCGTCCTGGGTGAGCCAGTACCGGGCGGTGATCTGGGCCAGGCCGCAGACGCCGACCGCGAGCAGCTTGGCCTCGGCCTCGGGCAGGTCGGTGTCCTCGGCGATCACCTTGGAGACCAGGGTCGCGCTCAGGTCGGTGGCCCGGTCGACCCGCTCGCGCACCGCCGGGTCGTTGGTCAGGTCCGACTCGAAGACCAGCCGGAACGCGCCGGACTCGCTGGAGACGTAGTGGAAGTACGCCTCCATGGTGGCGGCGACCCGCTGCTTGTTGTCGTTGGTCGCCTCCAGGGCGGCCCGGGTGCCGTCGACCAGCGCGTCGCAGTGCTTGTCGAGCAGCGCGAGGTAGAGCTCCAGCTTGCCCGGGAAGTGCTGGTAGAGCACCGGCTTGCTGACGCCGGCCCGCTCGGCGATGTCGTCCATGGCGGCGGCGTGGTAGCCCTGGGCGACGAACACCTCCTGGGCGGCTCCGAGCAGTTGTTCACGGCGGGCGCTTCGCGGCAGGCGGGCACCGCGCGGGCGCTCCTGCGCCTCTTGGATGGCCGTCACGGCGCTCCTCACTTCTCACTTCACGGTCCGCGGTGGGACTGGACAGGTGATTGATTCTACTTTTCGGTAACCCGCGCGTGCGCGGGTGAAGCCGAGTAAAGCGCACAACCGCCCTTGTCGGGAGCCCACAATACGACCCGGACCTGGACTGTCCACAGGTCGAGACGGGCTCGTGACGGGGGCAGTACGGCCCCGTGACCGGCCGTGGTGACCGGTCCCCGTCACTACCATCGTGCTCCATGAGCGCCTCCCAGCACCCCCTCGCCGCCCTGGAGCCGCACCGCACCGCACCGTCCGGGTGCCCGGAGCGGAGCTGGCCGTCAGCCGACACTGCGAACCCCGGGAGGGCCTGCCGCCCGCCCTGTTCGTGCACGGGCTCGGCGGCTCCGCCGACAACTGGCTCGAACTCCTCGACCAGCTCGCCGACGACGTCGACGGCGAGGCCGTGGACCTGCCCGGCTTCGGCCACTCCGCCCCGCCGCTGGACGGCAACCTGACCCTCTCCGGGCACGTCCGGGCGGTCATCGGGTACCTGGAGGAGACCGGGCGCGGGCCGGTCCACCTGCTCGGCAACTCGCTCGGCGGCGCGGTCGCCGTCCGGCTCGCCGCGCTCCGGCCCGACCTGGTGCGCAGCCTCACCCTGATCTCCCCGGCGCTGCCCGAGCTGCCCCCGCAGCGCACCGCCTGGTCCACCGGCCTGCTGGCCCTGCCCGGCGTCGCCGAGCTGATCCGCCGCCGCAGCCGCGGCGCCGACCCGGAGAGCGCCACCGCCGACCTGCTGCGCCTGGTCTACGGCGACCCGGCCGGCATCCCCGCCCACCGCCGGGCCCGGGCGGTCGACGAGTACCGCCGCCGCGCCGCCCTCCCCTACTCCCTGGGCGCGCTGACCGGGTCCGCGCGCGGCATCGTCAGCGCCTACACCGAGCGCGGCGGGCAGGCGCTGTGGCGGCAGGCCGAGCAGGTCACCGCGCCGGTCCTGCTGGTCTACGGGCTCAGGGACAAGCTGGTCTCCTACCGCTCCGCCCGGCGGGCCTGCGCCGCGTTCCGGGACGCCCGGCTGCTGGTGCTGCCCGACTCCGGGCACGTCGCGATGCTGGAGCACCCCGAGCCGGTCGCCCGCGCGGTGCGGGAGCTGCTCGCGGAGGCCGACGGGCGCGGCTGAGCGCCGACCGGCGGGGCCGCGCCCGGCGCACGCGGGGCGCACCGGGCGCGCGGAACGCGGCGGAAGGCCGAAAACGGAACGGGGACGCGCGAGGTCACGGGCGTTCACTCGATGGTGTGGCAAGCCGGGCCGGGCCCCTAGGGGGCCCGGCCCGGCGCTCTACCGTCGTGTTGTCGGACCGAACAGGTGTGGGGGGCGAGACGGCGAGGGCGGCGGCCGCGGGGAGCGGACACCGGCCGGACGGCCGTCGAGCACGGACGCACTCCCCTGTGTCGTAGGGCCGCGAACCCAGTCGAAACGCTCTGCTCTGGAGGCGTCGTGCGCATCGCTCTGCTCACCGAGGGCACCCTCACCACCGCACAGCGTGGCGGAGGGGGCTGGTGCGGCCGCCTGGTCGACGGCCTGCCCGAGCACGAGTTCCGGCTCTACCGGCTGCTGCCCGCCGACCGCCAGGCCCCGCCCAGCGGCGTCCGCGGCCTGCACGGCGTCCACGAACTGCCGATGTGGGGCCGCCGCCCCGCCGGGCGCGGACCGACCGCGCTGCGCCGCCGGGCGTACCTCAAGGCGTACGAGGAACTCGTCCGCGCCCTGGTGATGCCCGGCGAGCGGGCCGGGTTCGGGCCCGCGCTGTACCGGCTGGCTGCGCTCGGCCGGGAGGACGAGGCGCTGCCCGCGTTCCTCGCCTCCGGCCACGCGCACCGCGTCCTGGAGCGGACCTGGCGGATGCCCGGCGCCGACACCGCCGGCGGCCAGCCGCTGGTCTGCGACGTGCTGGTCGCCGCCGACCTGCTGGAGCAGTGCCTGCGGCCGCTGTCCGTGCCCTGGTACGGCACCGGCCCGGCCGGGCTCGGCGGCGCCGACCTGTGCCACGTGGTCGGGGGCGGACCGGCCGCGCTGCCCGCGCTGGTCGCCCGCGACCTGCACGGCGTCCCGTTCGTGGTCACCGAGCACGGCCTGCACCTGCGCGAGCAGTACCGCGGCTACCGCAGCGCCCCCTACCGCTGGCCGGTGCGGGCCCTGCTGCTGTCCTTCTTCCGGCAGCTCACCGAGGAGACCTACCGGCAGGCCGCCGTGCTCACCCCCGGCAGCGAGTACGACCGGCGGTGGCAGCAGCGCTGCGGCGGCGACCCGGCCCGCACCCGGATCGTCCACGAGGGCACCACCGCCACCACCCGGCCCGCCGCCGGGGCCGAGCCCGAGGCGCCGACGCTGGTCTGGGCCGGCGCGCTGGAGCCCGGCCGCGACCCCGAACTGATGCTGCACGCCTTCGCCCGGGTCCGGGCCGAACTGCCCGCCGCCAGACTCCGGATGTACGGCGAGGAGGGCGCGCCCGGCTACCTCGCGCACTGCACCGCGATCGCCGGGCGGCTCGGCGTCGCGGACGCCGTCGAGTTCGCCGGACGGCCCGGGACGTCCGCCGAGGCGTGGGAGTCCGGCAGCGCCGTGGTGTTCAGCGCGCTCGCCCAGCGCAGCCCCCGTCCGCTCGCCGACGCCATGCTCAGCGGCCGGGCGGTGGTCGCCACCGAGGTCGGCGTCGCCCGCGAGGTGCTCGGCCCCACCGGACTGCTGGTGCCGCCGCGCAGCCCGCGCGCCCTCGCCGCGGCCTGCCTGGCCCTGCTCACCGACCACGAACGGCGCTCCCGGCTCGGCCTGGCCGGCCGGCTGCGGGCGCAGGAACGCTTCGCCGTGGAACCCGTGGTCGGCGCGTTCCGCGAGGTCTACCTCGACCTGGTCTCCCGCTACCCCGCCTTCCCGGCCCGCCCCGGCGCCCCGGTCCGGCCGTTCGCCCGCCCCGCCGAGTACTGGGTGGCCGGGGCCAACGGCGGGGAGACCCCGCTGCCGACCGTGCCGTCCGTGCCGGTCGTGCCGACCCCGGCCGCGCGGCCCGAGCGACCCGCGCGGGCCGCCGCCGGACCCGCCCTCGCGGAGGCACTGTGACCGGCACACCCGCCGACCCCGTCCGCGAACTCCTGGACGCCAACCGGGACTTGTGCGAGCAGGCGGTCGACCCGCTGGAGATCGCCGCCGCCCTGGAGGACTCCGGCCTGGCCGCCGACGGCGCCACCCGCTACCGGCACGCCGACGTGTTCGGCCTCGCCGAGGAGCTGTACGCCCGGGTGCCCCGCCGCCCGCCCGCCCGCGAACCGCTCCCGCCCGCCGCACCGCTGCGCACCCTGCCGCTCACCGCCCTGCGCACCGCCGCCGCCCACCTGCTGCCGCTGCTGCCCGCGACCACGCTCGGCGGGGTGCCCGGCGGGGCGCTGGCGGTGCTGCTCGGCGCGGGCGCGGGGGCCGCGCTGGCGGAGCGGCCGGACGGTGGGCCGGGGCGGCGGAAGGGGCGGGGCCGGGGCCGGGGTGGCCGGGGGCCGGACGACGGCGGCCCGGACGACGGCCGGGGCCTGACCGGCCGGGAGCGGGGCGGCGGTGGCGAGCCGGACCGGGAGCCGGCGCGGGGCGCGTTCCCGTGGGCCGCGCTCGGACAGGGCGCCGGGACCGGGCTGCTGCTGGCGCTGCTCGCCGCCGCCGCGCCCGGGGCCGCGCCCGCCGCCGCGTTCGGCGCGGCGGGGGCCGGATGGGCGGCGGCCTGGCTGCGCCGGTTCGGTCAGCGGCAGGGCGGGGCCGCCACGCTGGGGGAGTTCCGCTCCCGGCTGCGGTTCGCGCTGCCGCTGGCCGTGCTGGCGCAGCTGGCCGTCCTCGCCGCGCTCGGCTGGGCCCTCGCCGACGGCGCGCCCGCCACCGGCCCGGCCGCGCTGCTGGTGCTCGGCGTCCTGCCGCTGCTGGCCGCCGTGGTCCGCGACGCGGGCCGCCCGGGCACCGCCGCGGTCGCGGTCCTCACCGCCGCCGCCGGGGCCGCCGTCCTGGCCCTGCCCGGCCCCGCGCACTGGCTGGACGCCTCCCCGTCCGGCGGCCTCTCGGCCGCGGCCCTCGGGCCCGCCCTGCTGCTGGCCGGCCGCGCCTGGCCCCCGTCCACGAGGCCGGGGGCGTACCGGTGAGGGCCGTTCCGGCGGCGGGCGGCCCCGCCGGGGCCGCGACCGGCGGCCGGGCCCGGAAGCGGTCGGGGGCCCGGCGTGGGGCCGCGGTCCCGGGCCGGGAGCCGTGGGGCGCCCGTCGTGGGGCCGGTGCGGCCGGTCGGGCCCGGGCCGCGCGGCTTCGGGCGGCGGCTGTCGGCCGGGCCCGGGTCGTCGCCGTCGTCCGGGCCCGGCGGTCGTCGGGTGCCGGTGATCCGGCTGCCCGGGCCGCGCGGCTTCGGGCGGTGCGCGCTCCGGGGCGGTGGGCCGGCCGGTGTGTCGATCAGATCTCGTTCCGCCCGGCGGTCGCCGGGCCTGAGGGAAGGACTTGGACCCGATGAGGGTGCTGCTGCTGGGGGCCGACGGGTTCATCGGCCGGCGGGTGGCCGATCGGCTGCTGGCGGAGGAGGGGCTTCAGGTGACCGTGCTGGGCCGGGGCGATTCCGCCGACATCCGGTTCGACCTGGCCGCGGGGAGTCCGGGCGCGCTGGCCCGGTTCCTGGACGCGGTCGCCGCGCAGGTGGTGATCAACTGCGCGGGTGCCACGTACGGGACGTCGCGGACCCTGATCCGGTCCAACACGCTCGCGGTGGCCACGGTCTGCGAGGCGATCCGGCGCAGCCGGGAGCCGGCCCGGCTGGTGCACGTGGGCTCGGCGGCCGAGTACGGTCCGGCGCAGCCGGGCGGGCCGATCCCGGAGAGCGCGGAGCCGCGTCCGGTCGGTCCGTACGGGGTGTCGAAGCTGGCGGGCACCGAGCTGGTGCTGAACTCGGGGCTGGACGCGCTGGTGCTGCGGGTGTTCGACGTGGTCGGGCCGGGGGCGCCGACGGCCTCGCTGTTCGGGCGGCTGGCGGAGGGCCTGCGGCGGGCGCTGGAGCAGGAGGAGAGCCAGGTGCGGATGCCGGACCTGTCCGGCTACCGGGACTTCGTGGACGTCCGGGACGTGGCCCGGGCGATCCAGGCGGCGGCGGTCTCGGCCGCCACCGGGGTGATCAACATCGGCTCCGGCCACGCCGTCCGGGCCCGGGACGCGGCGCACCTGCTGGTGCGGGCGTCCGGCTTCGAGGGCACCGTCACCGAGGACGCCCGGCAGGTGGTGCTGCCCGCGCAGCAGGCGGGCGCGGAGGGGCTGCGGGCCGCGGAGGCGCGGGCGGTGGTGGAGCCGGTGCAGTGGCGGCAGGCGGACGTCCGGACCGCCCGGGACCGTCTCGGATGGCGGACGCAGGTGCCGCTGGAGGAGTCCCTCGGGGACGTCTGGCTGGAGACCGCCTGCCGGGTGTGAACCGGAACGGCCGGGCCTGACCAGGGGGTTGGCCCGGGGAGCCGAGGTCTCGGCATCCGGTGCGGCGCATCTCACCCACTGGACCCGCTGTCTTGGAATACCCCGGGCACGTGACACTGTTGGCGTAGTCGAACAGAACCTGACGACCATCGGAGTCCCCGTGTCGCTGCCACCCCTGGTCGAGCCCGCCGCCGAGCTCACCGTCGAAGAGGTCCGCCGGTACTCCCGCCACCTGATCATCCCCGACGTGGGCATGGACGGGCAGAAGCGGCTGAAGAACGCCAAGGTGCTGTGCGTCGGCGCCGGCGGCCTCGGGTCCCCGGCCCTGATGTACATGGCCGCGGCCGGTGTCGGCACCCTCGGCATCGTCGAGTTCGACACGGTCGACGAGTCGAACCTGCAGCGCCAGATCATCCACGGCCAGTCCGACATCGGCCGGTCCAAGGCCGAGTCCGCGCGCGACTCGGTCAAGGAGATCAACCCGCTGGTCGAGGTGGTCCTGCACGAGGAGCGCCTGGACAACGACAACGTGATGGAGATCTTCTCCGGCTACGACCTGATCGTCGACGGCACGGACAACTTCGCCACCCGGTACCTGGTGAACGACGCCGCGGTGCTGCTCGGCAAGCCGTACGTCTGGGGTTCGATCTACCGCTTCGACGGCCAGGCCAGCGTGTTCTGGGCCGAGCACGGCCCCTGCTACCGCTGCCTCTACCCGGAAGCCCCGCCGCCGGGCATGGTCCCGTCCTGCGCCGAGGGCGGCGTGCTGGGCGTGCTGTGCGCCTCGATCGGCTCGATCCAGGTCAACGAGGCCATCAAGCTGCTGGCCGGGATCGGCGAGCCGCTGGTCGGCCGGCTGATGATCTACGACGCCCTGGAGATGCAGTACCGCTCGGTGAAGGTCCGCAAGGACCCGAACTGCGCCGTCTGCGGCGAGAACCCGACGGTCACCGAGCTGATCGACTACGAGTCGTTCTGCGGCGTGGTCTCGGAGGAGGCCAGCGCGGCGGCGGTCGGCTCGACGATCACCTCCAAGCAGCTCAAGGAGTGGATCGACAACGGCGAGCCGATCGACATCATCGACGTCCGCGAGGTCAACGAGTACGAGATCGTCAGCATCCCGGGCGCCCGCCTGATCCCGAAGAACGAGTTCCTGATGGGCAACGCCCTCCAGGACCTGCCGCAGGACAGGCGCATCGTGCTGCACTGCAAGACCGGCGTGCGCTCCGCCGAGGTCCTCGCGGTCCTCAAGTCCGCGGGCTTCGCGGACGCGGTGCACCTGGGCGGCGGCGTGATCGGCTGGGTCAACCAGATCGAGCCGGAGAAGCCCGTCTACTGACGGGCCCGTGCCCTCCGCGCGACCGCCCGGTCGGGGATGCCGTCCCCGGCCGGGCGGTTCCGTGCGTCCAGGGGCCCTCCGGGTCCCGCAAAGGGGCCGGGGTCCTAGAGGGCGTTCCTGCGGTGCAGGACGTTGTAGGCGACCCAGCCCGGGATGACCGGGAGCCAGAAGGTGAGCAGCCGGTAGAGGAAGACCGCCGGGGTGGCCGCGGTGGCGGGGACGCCGGCCACGGTCAGGGCGGTGATCAGGGCGATCTCGACCGGGCCGATGCCGCCCGGGGTGGGGATCGCGGAGCCGGCCGCGTTCGCGGTGAGGAAGACCACGGCCACGGCCGCGTAGGTGACGTTGGCGCCGCCGCCGAACGCGTGCACGGAGGCGTCCAGGCAGGCGGTGAAGGAGAGCGTCAGCAGGAGGATGCCGCCGAAGCCGGTGATCAGCTTGCGGGGGGTCTGCATCAGGTCGAGCATCCGCGGGATCACGCCGAACAGCAGGGAGCGGACCCGGGTCACCACGAAGCGGCGCAGCGGGCCGACCGCGGCCACCACCAGGGCCAGCACGGCCGCGGTGAGGACGCCGATGATGACGGCCCGGGAGGCGCCGAGGTCGCCGTTGGTCTGGGAGCCGGTGATCAGGCCGAAGGCGAACAGCAGCAGCAGGTGGCCGCCGAGGCCGGCCAGCTGGGAGGCGCCGACCGAGGCGACGGCCTGGACCGGGCGGATGCCGGCCTTCTGCAGGTAGCGGGTGTTCAGGGCGATGCCGCCGACCGCCGCCGGGGCGACCAGCTTCACGAAGGAGCCGGCCAGCTGGGCGGCGACGGTGCGCCAGAACGGGAGCTTCTCCGGGACGAAGCCGGTCAGGCTCATCGCGGCGGCCACGTACGAGAACGCCGAGGCGGCCAGCGCGACCGAGGCCCAGGCCCAGTTCATCTGGGAGACCTTGAACTGGTCCGGCCGGATGGTGGTCAGGGCCAGGTAGGCGGCGAAGGTGAGCGCCACCACCATGATCAGTGTCTTGGGCTTGAGGCGCTCCAGCTTGGCGGGCTCCAGCGGGGCCTCCGGGGCGATCTGCAGGATCTGCGCCCGGATCCGGGCCAGCAGGTCCTCGCCGGCCTGGGCGATGTCCTCCTCGGCCTGCTGCTGGGTGCGCTCCCCGGCGGCGACCTGCCGGAGGGCCAGCGCCTGGGCGGCGGCCTTGCGCTCCTTGGTCATCCGCTGGAGGTCGCCGCGGGTCTGCCGGCTCAGGCCGACGGGCTGCAGCAGCGGCAGCGCCTCGGCGATCCGGGTCGGGCCGAGGACGGCGGTGGCGACGGCCACCGCGCGCTCCGGGCCGATCCGCAGGGCGAAGGTGGTGATCAGCTGGGCGACGTCGATGCGCAGGGTCAGGTCGCCGGCCGCGATGTCGCCGCCGGAGAGGTTGACCAGGCAGCCGGTCTGCTCGTCGACCACCAGCAGCGACTCGCCGGTGAGCCGGCGGTGCGCGATCCGGCGCTCGTGCAGGGTGGCCACGGACTTCCAGAACGAGGCCATCACCGCGTCGGTGACCTCCGCGTCGGCCAGGTCGTCCAGCGTCCGCCCGGCCACGTTCTCGTAGACCAGGATCGCGGCGTCCGGGCCCAGCTCGGAGGTGGCGACCAGCTGCGGGGCGCGGGCCCCGGAGGCGGCCGCCGCGTACGCGATCAGGGCCTCCTGCTCCAGCGCCTGGCGCAGTGACTGGGGGCTGCGGCGGACCGCGACGGAGCGCAGCCGCAGCCGCCGCCAGGCGCGGTAGAAGAAGCCGGACGCCTGCTGCTCGCGGTCGATGATGTGCACGTCCAGCAGCGGGCCGGTCTGCTGGGTGACCAGGTAGCGGCGGGTGCCGCCGGGCGCGGGCGGGGCCAGGTGCGCGGCGGACGGGACGAAGCCGACCTTGCGCAGGCCGATCATCAGGTGCTGCCCGGTGGGGCGGATGTTCGGCGAGCCGATCGCGTACAGCGTGCCGTACGCCACCGACCAGCCGATCAGGACGGTCAGCACCAGGGAGAGCGGGGTGGTGTTGCCGTTGATCAGCTCGGCGGCGCCGGAGAGGATCACCACCACCCACAGGGCGACCCGCCAGCGCGGGCGGCTCGACATGCCGACCGCCGTCATGTAGGCGATCACCGGCGCCAGGTAGCCGTGCACCGGGTCGGTGAGCGTGTCGCTGCCGGGGGAGCTCTGGGTCAGCGCGTTGCGGATCTCCTCGGGCGCGCTGGCGGCCACCCACCAGTCGACGCCCAGCGAGACGCCGTACGCCAGCACCGAGGCGAGCACGCCGTCGGCGACCCGCAGGCCGTCGCGTTTGATCAGCCGCTCGACGGCGAAGGCCAGCGGCACGGTCAGCACCGCGACCGAGGACACCAGCGCGGAGATCTTGGACAGCACGCCGGGGATGCGGTTGGCGTTGACCGTGATGTCGTTCTCGATGCCGGTGGTGGTGGAGACCGCCACCTGCGCCAGCACGAACACCGCGATGATGCCGAACAGCCCGGCCAGGAAGCGCAGCAGGTCGGACGGCCGGTGCGCGCGCGGGGCGAGCAGCGGCTCGTCGACGGCCAGGTACTCGCCGGCCGGCTCCTCGGCGGGCTGGTCCTCGCCCGGGCCGTAGGGGCCGTCCGCCCCGCCGGGGCCGTAGGGCTCGTCCGGCGGCCCGTCCGGTCCGTAGGGCTCGTCCGGCGGCCCGTCCGGTCCGTAGGGCTCGTCCGGCCCGTCCGGCGGCCGGTCCGGCCCGCCGTCCGGCGGCAGCTGTGCGGCCACCGCTTCCTCCCCCGTGTGGTGCGCGTCCCGTGCCCGGTGGCGCAGGTCGACCGGTGGGGCGGCGGGGCCCCGCGCGGCGGAACCGTCGGTGGCGGGCTGCTCGGAGCCCTCGTCCACGTTCAATTCCGCCGTCCCGGTCATCTGGTCTTCGTCCTGGTGTGTCGCACTGCCCCGAAGATGCTGCCATGCCCGCCACCCGGGCGCGGTCCAGGGGCGGCATCCCGCGCGCCGGGTCGCCCGCACGGGGTGCTGGAAATCGACCGGATGGGGAAGAATGCGTCGGATGACCGAGCCCGAGGACGTCCCCGAGATCCCGCCGTACGCCGAGGCCGTGCTCGACCTCGCCGAGCGCATCCCGCCCGGCCGGGTGATGACGTACGGGGACGTCGCCGAGTACCTGGGCCGCGGCGGTCCCCGGCAGGTCGGCCGGGTGATGGCGCTGTACGGGGCGCCGGTGCCCTGGTGGCGGGTGATCCGGGCGGACGGGCGGCCGCTGCCCGGCCACGAGCACCGGGCGCTGCCCGAGTACCGGTCCGAGGGCACCCCGCTGCGCACCGTCGGCGGCGAGCCGCGGGTCGACCTGCGGGCCGCCCGCTGGGACGGAGGGGTCTGACCGGGAGAGGTGCGCCGGAGGGGTCTGTGGGTGCAGGATCGTAGGCTCGTCGGGCGAGCCCGCCTCCCGGCCCGCCGCCGAACCGCCCGAACCGCCTGAACCGCCTGAACCGCCGTACGACCCTGGACCGCAGTGACCTCACCGTTCCGCCTGGTGCGCAGCCCCCTCGCCCAGCCCGACCCGCCCCAGCTGGACTCCTTCCAGCAGGCGGTGGTCGAGCACGCGTCGGGGCCGCTGCTGGTGCTCGCCGGGCCCGGCACCGGCAAGACCACCACGCTGGTCGAGGCGGTCGCCCGGCGGGTCGCCGACGGCACCGCGCCCGAACGCGTCCTGGTGCTGACCTTCAGCCGCCGGGCCGCGATGGAGCTGCGCGACCGGATGACCGCCCGGATCGGCGCCACCGCCCCGCAGGCCACCACCTTCCACTCGTTCTGCTACGCCCTGCTCCGCGCCCACCAGGCGCCCGAGGAGTACGCCGAGCCGCTGCGGCTGCTCTCCGGCCCCGAGCAGGACGTGATGGTCCGCGAGCTGCTGGCCGGCGGCGCCGAGGACGCGAGGGCGGGCGCCGGCACCATCGACTGGCCGCTCGACCTGCGGGCCTGCCTGACCACCCGCGGCTTCGCCGACGAGGTGCGCGCCGTGCTCGCCCGCAGCCGCGAGCTGGGCCTGGGCGAGGCGGAGCTGGAGCGCTTCGCCCGGGGCGTGCAGCGCCCCGACTGGGCCGCCGCCGCGCACTTCCTGGCCGAGTACCTGGACGTGCTGGACCTGCGCGGCGTACTGGACTACGCCGAGCTGGTGCACCGCGCCGTGCTGCTCGCCGAGCGCCCGGACGTCGCCGCCGGGCTGCGCGGGCGCTACGACGCGGTGTTCGTCGACGAGTACCAGGACACCGACCCGGCCCAGGTCCGGCTGCTGCAGCGGCTGGCCGGCGGCGGCCGGGACCTGGTCGCGGTCGGCGACCCCGACCAGTCGATCTACGCCTTCCGCGGCGCCGACGTGAACGGCATCCTGGAGTTCCCGCACGCCTTCCCGCGCGCCGACGGCAGCCCCGCCGAGGTCAAGGTGCTGCGGGTCTCCCGGCGCTCCCGGCCGGTGCTGCTGGCCGCCTCCCGGGAGCTGGCCCGCCGGATGCCGATGGGCCGGCTGCCCGCCGACAAGCTCGCCGCGCACCGCGCCCTGCTGCCCTCCGCGGCCGGCCACGGGCGCGAGGGCGGCGCCGTCGAGGTGTACACCTACCCGACGCCCGGCGCCGAGCTCGACTCGGTCGCCGACCTGCTGCGCCGCGCCCACCTGGAGGACGGCGTGCCCTGGGGCGAGATGGCCGTGCTGGTCCGGGCCGGGTCCCGGACCATACCGGCGGTGCGCCGCGCGCTGACCGCCGCCGGCGTCCCGCTGGAGATCGACGGCGACGACCTGCCGCTGCGCGAGGAGAGCGCCGTCGTCCCGCTGCTGCTCGCCCTGCGGGTGTGCGCCGAGGGCCCCGGCGCGCTCACCGCCGACCTCGCGCACACCCTGCTCACCGGCCCGCTCGCCGCCCTGGACGGCTCCGACCTGCGCCGCCTCGGCCGCACCCTGCGCGAGGAGGAGCGCCGGGCGCTGGCCGCCGAGGGCACCCCCGGGGTGGTCCGCCCCGCCGAGGAGCTGATCCGCGAGGCCCTGGAGCAGCCCGAACTGCTCGCCCTGCTGGCCGCCCCCCACGCCCGCCGCGCGTACGAGCTGGGCACGCTGCTGCGCAAGGTCCGGGAGCTGCTGGCCGGCGGCGCGAGCGCCGAGGACGCGCTGTGGGAGCTGTGGGACGGCTCCCGGCGCTGGCGCGAGCGGCTGGAGCGGGCCGCCCTGCGCGGCGGCCCCGCCGGGCGCAACGCCGACCGGGACCTGGACGCGCTGTGCGCCCTGTTCGAGACCGCGGCCCGCGCCGAGGAGCGGGTCACCGGCCACCGCGGCGCGCTCGACCTGCTCGCCGAGGTCGAGGCCCAGGACATCGCCGCCGACACCCTGCACGTGCGCGCGGTGCGCCCCGACGCCGTCCGGCTGATGACCGCGCACCGCTCCAAGGGCCTGGAGTGGCGGCTGGTCGTCGTCGCCGGCGTCCAGGAGGGCCTCTGGCCCGACCTGCGCCGCCGCGGCTCGCTGCTGGAGGCCGACCGGATCGGCCGCGACGGCCTGGCCGAGCCGCTGTCGGCGGGCGCGCTGCTCGCCGAGGAGCGCCGGCTGTTCTACGTCGCCGCGACCCGGGCCAAGGACCGGCTGGTGGTCACCGCCGTCAAGGCCCCGGCCGAGGACGGCGACGAGCCCTCCCGGTTCCTGCGCGAGCTCTACCGCGAGACGCTCGACCCGCGCACCGGCAAGGTGCTGGAGCGCACCCCGCCGGTCAGGGTCGCCGACGTCACCTCCCGGCCGCGCCGCCCGCTGTCGGTGCCCGCGCTGGTCGCCGAGCTGCGCGCCGTCACCGTCGACCCGGCCCGCTCCCCGCAGCTGCGCCGGGCCGCCGCCGAACGGCTCGCCACCCTGGCCGCCGCCCTGGACGAGGAGGGCCGCCCGCTCGTCCCCGCCGCCCACCCCGACCAGTGGTGGGGCCTGGACGACCCCACCGCCGCCCCGCAGCCGCTGCGCGAGCCCGGGCAGCCCGTCGGACTCTCCGGCAGCGGCCTGGAGCAGCTGGAGTCCTGCTCGCTCCAGTGGTTCCTGGAGAAGGACGTCAAGGCGGGCACCACCGCCTCCGCCGCCCAGGGCTTCGGCAACGTGGTGCACGCCCTCGCCGACGAGGTCGGCTCCGGCCGCACCCCCGCCGACCTGGCCGTCCTGATGGAGCGCCTGGACACCGTCTGGGACGCGCTGGCCTTCGACGCGCCGTGGAAGTCCGCCCAGGAGAAGGGCGAGGCCCGGGCCGCCCTGGAGCGCTTCCTGCGCTGGCACGTGCTGGAGCGCGGGCGCACCACCGTCGCCACCGAGTACGGCTTCGACCTGACGCTGGACGTCGGCGGCGTCGCGGTGCGCGTCCGCGGCTCGATGGACCGGGTGGAGACCGACGCCGCGGGCCGCGCCTACGTCGTCGACTTCAAGACCGGCAAGCAGGTCCCGACCGACAAGTCGCTGCCCGGGCACCGCCAACTCGCCGTCTACCAGCTGGCGGTGGGCAACGGCGCGCTCGACTCGCTGCCCGGCTTCGAGCACGGCGCCACCCCCGGCGGGGCCGAGCTGGTGCACCTGCGCGAGCCCGCCAAGGGCGACCCGGAGGCCCCCAAGGTGCAGCGGCAGCTGCCCGAGGAGAGCACCCCCTGGATCGAGGACCTGCTGGTCACCACCGCCGGGAAGGTGCTCGCCGAGAGGTTCACCCCCACCGCGGGCGAGCGCTGCGGGCGCTGCTCCTTCCGCGGCAGCTGCTCCGCGCAGCGGGACGGGCGGCATGTCGTCGACTGAGCCGCTCCGGCACCCGGCCCAGCTCCGCGACCTGCTCGGCATCCCGTTCAACGACGAGCAGGTGGCGGCCCTCGGCGCGCCCATGGAGCCCGGCGTGATCGTGGCCGGCGCGGGCTCCGGCAAGACCACCGTGATGGCCGCCCGGGTGGTCTGGCTGGTCGGCTCCGGCGCGGTCCGCCCCGAGCAGGTGCTCGGCCTGACCTTCACCAACAAGGCGGCCGGCGAACTCGCCGAACGCGTCCGCGCCGCCCTGCTGCGGGCCGGGGTCCGCGCGGCGGACGAGGACGCCCTCGGCGAACCGCAGGTCTCCACCTACCACGCCTTCGCCGGCACCCTGCTCAAGGAGCACGGCCTGCGCCTGGGCATCGAACCCGACGTCCGGCTGCTCGCCGACGCCACCCGCTTCCAGCTCGCCGCCCGGGTCCTGCGCCAGGCCCGCGGCCCGTTCCCGGGGCTCACCGGCACCTTCAGCGCGCTGGTCGCCGAGATCATCGCGCTGGACTCCGAACTCGCCGAGCACCTGGTCGAGCCCGCGCGGCTGCGCGCGTACGACCAGGAGCTGCTCGACCGGCTGGCCACCGTCAAGCTCTCCAACGAGGACCTGCGGGCCGTCCCGAAGGCCGCCCGCGGCCGGCAGGAACTGCTGCAGCTGGTCGAGGACTACCGGGCCCGCAAGCAGAGGCTCGGCCTGCTCGACTTCGGCGACCAGATCGCCGCCTCCGCCCGGCTGGCCCAGCAGCGCCCCGAGGTCGGCCGGCTGCTGCGCGAGCAGTACCGGGTGGTGCTGCTGGACGAGTACCAGGACACCTCCGTCGCCCAACGCCTCATGCTGGCGGGCCTGTTCGGCGGCTCCGCCGGGGCCGGGCACCCCGTCACCGCGGTCGGCGACCCCTGCCAGGCGATCTACGGCTGGCGCGGTGCCTCGGTCGCCAACCTGGACGACTTCCCGCGGCACTTCCCGCGCGCCGACGGCGGCCCGGCGCACCGCTTCTCGCTCAGCGAGAACCGCCGCAGCGGCGGCCGGCTGCTCGACTTCGCCAACGAACTCGCCGCCCCGCTGCGCGAGATGCACGAGGGCGTGGCGGCGCTGCGCCCGGCCCCCGGCGCCGAGCTCGACGGCTACGCCCGCGTCGCGCTGCTGCCCACCCACGCCGAGGAGGTGGACTGGCTGGCCGACTCGATCGCCCACCTGGTGCGCACCGGCACCGCGCCCGGCCGGATCGCGGTGCTCTGCCGGGCCGGCGGCTCCTTCCCCGACCTGCACGCCGCGCTGGTCGCCCGGCAGGTCCCGGTCGAGGTGGTCGGCCTCGGCGGGCTGCTGCAACTCCCGGAGGTGGCGGACCTGGTGGCGGTCTGCGAGGTGCTCCAGGACCCGACCGCCAACGCCGCCCTGGTCCGCCTGCTGATCGGCCCGCGCTGGCGCACCGGCCCGCGCGACCTGGCCCTGCTCGGCCGCCGGGCCGCCGAGCTCGTCCGCACCGCCCGCCCCGGCGAGCAGGACCCGCTGGCCGCCGCCGTGGCCGGGACCGACCCGACCGAGGTGGTCTCGCTGGCCGACGCGCTGGAGACCTTCGTCGACGCCGAGCAGCCCGACGACCTGCCGTTCTCGCCCGAGGCGCGGGTCCGCTTCGCCCGCTTCGCCCGGGAGATCCGCGAACTGCGCCGGGCGCTGGCCGAACCGCTGATGGACGTCCTGCACCGGGTGCTCACCGTCACCGGCCTGGAGGTCGAGCTCTCCGCCTCCCCGCTGGCGCTGGCCGCCCGCCGCCGCGAGACGCTGCACTCCTTCCTGGACATCGCGGCCTCCTTCGCCGACCTGGACGGCGACCCCGGCCTGGCCGCCTTCCTGGGCTTCCTGCGCGCCGCCCAGGAGTACGAGCGCGGCCTGGACGCCGGGCTGCCCGGCGGCGAGGACACCGTCAAGGTGCTCACCGCGCACAAGTCCAAGGGCCTGGAGTGGGACGTGGTCGCCGTCCCCGGCCTGGTCAAGGGGGGCTTCCCGTCCGGCCAGGGGCGCGAGCGCTGGACCTCCACCCGCCGGGTGCTGCCGCACGCCCTGCGCGGCGACGCCGCCACGCTGCCCGCCGACCCGGCCTGGGACGCCAAGGGGATGGGCCGGTTCAAGCAGGAGACGGCCCGGCACGGCGCGGTCGAGGAACTGCGGCTCGGCTACGTCGCGTTCACCCGGCCGCGCTCGCTGCTGCTGGCCTCCGGGCACTGGTGGGGGCCGACCCAGAAGCGCCGCCGCGGGCCGTCGGAGTTCCTGACCGCGCTGCGCGCGCACTGCGAGCGGCCCGGCAACGGCGAGGTCGAGCACTGGGCCGCGGAGCCGGCGGAGGACGCCGGGAACCCCGCGTTCGACGTGTCGGTGGAGACCCCCTGGCCGCTGCCGCTCGACCCGACCGCCCAGCACGCCCGCCGACGGGTTGCCCGGGTGGTGCGGCAGCGGCTGGCCGGCGCGCCCGCCCCCGGGCCGGAGCCGATGGGCGCCGAGGACCAGCGGCTGCTGGCCTCCTGGGACCGCGACCTGACCGCCCTGCTCGGCGAGTTGGAGCGCTCCCGGCGCACCGTCCGGGACGTCGGGCTGCCCGCCTCGCTGTCCGCCACCCAGCTGATGCGGCTGGCCGCCGACCCGGACGGCTTCGCCCGCGACCTGGCCCGCCCGATGCCCCGCCCGCCCGCGCCCGCCGCCCGCCGCGGCACCCGCTTCCACGCCTGGGTGCAGTCCCGCTACGACCAGCCGCTGCTGCTCGGCCCCGACGCGCTGCCCGGCCTGGAGGCCGAGGAGATCGAGGACGAGCGCGACCTGGAGCGGCTCAAGGAGGCGTTCCTGCGCGGCCCCTACGCCGGCCGCACCCCGTACCGGGTCGAGGCGCCCTTCCAGCTGGTGCTCGCGGGGCGGGTGGTGCGCGGCCGGATCGACGCGGTCTACCGGGACGCGGGCGGTGGCGCAGGGTCACCGCACTACGAGGTGGTCGACTGGAAGACCGGCCGGGAGGACTCCGGCGACCCGCTGCAGCTCGCCGTCTACCGGCTGGCCTGGGCCGAGCAGGCGGGCGTTCCGGTGGAGCAGGTCACCGCGTCGTTCTGCTACGTCCGCTCCGGCCGGATCGAAACCCCGTCAGGACTTCCCGGCCGAAAGGAGTTGAGCGATCTTCTGATCGGGAATAGGTAGAAAAGAGTCACTCAGAGCATCCAACCCGTCACGAGATCACGCGAAACCTGTGCGCCCTGCACGTTTCGTGCCTATTGTGGGGTCGGTAACCGGTCATCCCTCGTACTCCGGCCGCCGTCAGGGCTCCCGACCCCCTGACCTCCCGTCAGACCCGCAGGTGCCGAGCAGCACCCGCACCTTCCGCTGGAGAGACCGACGTTGAGCGCGACCGGATGGATCAGGGACGTCCTCCACGGCCCCACCCCAGGCCCGGTACCGGGCACCGTCACCGGGACCTGGCCCAAGACCTCGCACGCCCTGCCGCTGATCGGCATGCTGCTGATCCTCTCCCTCGACCTGCTGACCGCCAGCCGGGTCAGCGTCGAGCCCGCCCTGACCGCCGTCCCCGCCCTCGCCGCCGTCGTCTCCCGCCGGACGTGGTACCCGCTGCTGACCGGCGCCCTGGCCGAGGCGTGCGCCTTCGGCACGGCCTGGTACCACGGCATCCTCGGCCAGTCCGTGCACACCGCCACCGTCGCCGCGATCGTCGTCATCGCCGGCATCGGCCACCTCAGCGCCACCCTCCGCCTGCGGCAGGAACTCGCCCTCGCCGAGGCCCAGTTGGTCGCCGAGATCGCCCGCCGGGTGCTGCTGCGCCCGGTCCCCGACCGGGTCGGGCCGGTCCGCGCCGCCGTCCGCTACGCCGCCGCCGCGGCGCACGCCTCGATCGGCGGCGACCTGTACGAGGTGGTCAACACCCGGCACGGCGTGCGCGCCGTGATGGGCGACGTGCGCGGCAAGGGGCTGGCCGCCGTCGAGACCGCCGCCGCCGTGCTCGGCGCGTTCCGCGAGGCCGCCCACCAGGAGCCCGCGCTGGAGCGGGTGGCCGGCTGGCTGGCCGTCAGCCTGGACCGGGCCCTGCACGAGAACGACCACCCCGGCGTCGAGGAGGAGTTCGTCACCCTGGTGCTGGTCGGCGTCCGCCCCGACGGCGTCCTGGAGATCGCCAACTGCGGCCACCCGCCGCCGGTCCTGCTCCGCGGCGAGGAGCCGCCGCACCTGCTGGCCGCCGACGAGACCGTCCCCCCGCTGGGCGTGCTCGACCCCGAGGACGTCTGCCCCCCGCTGCAACTGGTCGAGCTCCGGTCCGGCGACCGCCTGCTGCTCTACACCGACGGCGTCATCGAGGCCCGGGACCACGGCGGCGCCTTCTACCCGCTCACCGACCGGCTCCCGCTGCTCGCCGACGACGGCCCCGGCGACGTCCTGCAGCGCCTGCACGACGACGTGGTCCGGCACGTCGGCCACAAGCTCGGCGACGACGCGGCGATGCTGCTGCTCCAGTTCGACCCCGTCGCGCTGCCCGCCCAGGCGGCCCCCCCGGGACCCGGGGGCCGCGGTGGGCACCGGGGCCGACGCCTGACCCCCGGGCGCTGATCAGACCTCGACCTCGACCACCAGCGGCCGGTGGTCGGAGACCCCGGTGCGGGGCGCCGAGACCGAGCCGACGGTGTTGCGCGGGACGCCGATGCCCAGGATGTGGTCGAACTGGACGGTCGGCCGGTGCGCGGGGTAGGTCGGCGTGCGGGCCAGGTCGTACCAGCCCTGCAGCCGGGTGCGCCGTGCGGTGCGGACGCGCTCGCGCCGCGCCGTGCGCTGGATCGCGTGCGCCGAGCCGAGCACGGTGCGCGGCACCGCGCCGATCAGGTTGAAGTCGCCGAGCACCAGGTAGGGCTGCGGCAGGTCGGCGATCCAGCGCCGGATCGCGGCGAGCTGCCCGACGTTCCACCCCGGCACGAACGACAGGTGCGCCGCCACCACGGTGAACTCCCCGCCCGGCCCGGCCAGCACCGCCGCCAGCGCCGCCCGCGGCTCGTCCGGGACGGGCGTCAGCCCGCGCCGCCCGGCCACCCGCAGCGGCAGGCCGAAGGGCGCGGGCGCGAACCGGCGGGCCCGCCAGTGCAGCACCGGCAGCCGGGTGAGCAGTGCGGTGCCGTACGAGGGCCGGGCGGTGTCGGCCAGGTCGGCCGGCCCGTAGACGGCCAGGCCGGGCCGCTCCGGGTCGGGCACCCAGCCCGCGGAGGGGGCGGGGACGCCGTGCAGCGCGGCGGCGAAGCGCCAGTCCGCGGCGCCCATCGCCTTCGCGGCGACGGCCGCCTGGTCGACCAGGCCGGAGCGCTCCTGGTGGCGGTCGACCTCCTGGAGGGCGAGCACGTCGGCGTCGAGCGAGGCGACGGCCTCGGCCAGCGGGCCGCCCGGATCGGCGGGCCGGGGCGCCGGGCTGCCGTCGGGGGCGAGCGGTTGGCCGTGCAGCAGGTTGTACGTGGCGATCCGCAGTGTGGTCACGCCGTCGACCGTACCGGGCCCGGGTGAACGGCCCGGCGGCTTGAGGGTGGCGGGCATACCGGGTATACATACTCGGTATGTCGATCCGTCACGGCCTGCTCGCCCTGCTCGACCAGGGCCCGCGCTACGGCTACCAGCTGAGATCCGAGTTCGAGGCCCGCACCGGGGCGACCTGGCCGCTCAACGTCGGCCAGGTGTACACCACGCTGGGCCGCCTGGAGCGCGACGGTCTGGTGGAGGCCGCCGGCGAGGACGACGAGGGCCACCAGTTCTACTCCGTCACCGACGAGGGACGCGCGGAGCTGCGCCGGTGGTTCGACACCCCGGTGCCGCGCACCAACCCGCCGCGCGACGAACTGGCGATCAAGCTGGCGATGGCGGTGACCATCCCCGGCGTGGACGTGGCCGCGGTCGTGCACGGCCAGCGCCGGCACAGCATGCAGGCGCTCCAGGACTACACCCGGCTCAAGGGCCGGGCGCTGGCCGCGGACGACGGCTCCGGCAAGGACCTGGCCTGGCTGCTGGTGCTGGAGCAGCTGATCTTCCAGACCGAGGCGGAGATCCGCTGGCTGGACCACTGCGAGTCCCGGCTCGCCCAGCACGCCGAACGCGCCGCCGCCCCGTCCGAACCCGCCGCCGCGCCGCCCGCCCGGCGCGCCGCCAAGAGCCGCGACCGCGGCCGCATCTGAACCTCCTGGGGGAGTGATGACCGAACAACTCAAGCCGGCCGAGCCCGTGCTGCACCTCGACCAGGTCAGCCGGACGCACGGCCAGGGCGCGGCCCAGGTGCACGCGCTGCGCGCCGTCGACCTGCGGGTCTACCCCGGCGAACTGGTCGCCGTGATGGGCCCCTCCGGCTCCGGCAAGTCCACCCTGCTGACCCTGGCCGGCGGCCTGGACAGCCCCACCGGCGGCCGGGTGGTCGTCGAGGGCACCGTCCTGGGCGACCTGGACCGCAAGAAGCTGGCCGCCGTCCGCCGCCGCTCGGTGGGCTACGTGTTCCAGGACTACAACCTGATCCCCGCGCTCACCGCCGCCGAGAACATCGCGCTGCCCCGGGAACTGGACGGGGTCTCCGTCCGCGCCGCCCGCCGGGAGGCGCTCACCGCGCTCGAGGAACTCGGCATCGCCGAACTCGCCGACCGCTTCCCCGACGACATGTCCGGCGGCCAGCAGCAGCGCGTCGCCATCGCCCGCGCCCTGATCGGCGACCGCCGCCTGGTGCTCGCCGACGAGCCCACCGGCGCCCTGGACTCCACCACCGGCGAGTCCGTGCTCGCCGTGCTGCGCGCCCGCTGCGACGCCGGCGCCGCCGCCATGATGGTCACCCACGAGGCCCGGCACGCCGCCTGGGCGGACCGGGTGGTGTTCCTGCGCGACGGCCTGCTGGTCGACGAGACCGCCCGGCAGGACGCCGGCAGCCTGCTGGTCACCGCCGCCACCAACGCCCGGAAGGACGGACAGCGGTGAAGCTGACCGCCTGGCGCGCCGCCCTGCGGATCGCCCGCCGCGACGCCGCCCGCGCCAAGGGCCGCAGCGCCCTGGTGCTGGCGATGATCGCGCTGCCGGTGCTCGGCGTGGCCGGCGTGGACGTGATCGCCCGCAGCGCCCAGCTCGAACCGGCCGAGAAGGCCGCCCGGCAGATGGGCACCGCCCAGGCGTACGTCACCATGTCGCAGCGCGGCGGCAGCATCCTCCAGGACCCCTCGGGCGAGAACACCGTCAGCCAGGTGCCCGACAAGGACCGGCCGCAGACCGCCGCGCAGAAGCGCAGCGCCGACACCGACCCGGCGCGGCTGCTCACCGAACTGCTGCCCGGCGCGGTGCTGGTGCCGACCGGCAACGACACCGGCACCACGACCACCACCAGGGAAGGGCGGATGCAGGTCACCCTCGACGAGGCCGACCTGACCGACCCGGTGTGGCGGGGCAAGCTGAACGTGGTGGCCGGCGCCGCCCCCACCCGGCCCGACCAGATCGCCGCCACCCGGGGCTTCCTGGACCGCTCCGACCTGCGGGTCGGCGACCGCACCGCGATCCACGGCCTGGACTCCACGCCGTACACCATCACCGCCGTCGTCGAGGACCCGGGCTACCTGGACCGGAACATGCTGTACGGCCGCCCCGGCGCGGTGTTCGCCCCGATCGCGCAGGCCGACCCGACGGCCGGCGACAGCGGCCGGGTGCGCAACGGCAGCAGCTGGCTGGTCAAGCTGCCCGCCGGGGCCCGGGTGGACTGGTCCAAGGTGCGGGAACTCAACGAGCACGGCTTCACGGTGGTCTCCCGGGCCGTCCTGCTGGACCCGCCGGCCCGCTCCGAGGTGCCCTACTACGCGGCCGAGCGGTCCTCCTCCTCGGCCGTCAGCAAGAGCGCGCTGGCGATCGCCGCCATGGTGCCCGGCATGGCGCTGCTGGAGATCGTGCTGCTGGCCGGACCGGCGTTCGCGGTCGGCGCCCGCCGCTCGCGCCGCCAGCTCGGCCTGCTCGCGGCCGGCGGCGGCGACCGCTCGCACGTCCGGGCGGTGGTGCTGGCCGGCGGCGCGGTGCTGGGCAGCGGCGGCGCCGTGCTCGGCCTGCTCGGCGGCGTGGGCCTGGTCGGCCTGCTCCGCGGACAGCTCGAACACCTGGGCGGCCAGCGCTTCGGCCACCTCGACGTGCAGCCCCTCGACCTGCTCGGCGTCGCCCTGATCGGCCTGGTCACCGGCCTGCTCGCGGCCGTGGTCCCCGCCGTCCAGGCGTCCCGGCAGGACGTCATCGCCGCCCTCACCGGCCGCGGCGACAGCAAGCCCGCCAACCGGACCGTCGCCGTGATCGGCGCGGTGATGGTGGCCGGCGGCACCGCGCTGGCCCTGCTCTGCGCGATCGGCAACACCGCCGTCGTGGCCGGCCTGCTCGGCGGCTCGGTGATCGCCGAACTCGGCATGCTGCTGTGCACCCCGGTGCTGATCGGCCTGTTCGGGCGGCTCGGCCGCCACCTGCCGCTCAGCCCCCGGCTCGCGCTGCGCGACTCGGTCCGCCACCGCGGCCGCACCGCGCCCGCCGTGGCCGCCGTGATGGCCGCCGTGGCCGGCGCCGTCGCGGTCGGCATCTACCACGCCAGCGACGTCGAGAAGCAGCGCCAGGACTACCGGCCCACCCTGCCGTCCGGCGCGGTCGCGCTCTACCAGCCCTCCGGACCGGCCGACGACCCCGCCCGCTTCCCGATGCTGCTCCAGTCGGTGGAGACCCACCTGGACGGGCTCGGCCGGCGCGCCGACGTGCAGGAGATGACCGCGCTGCCCGGCGACTGCACGACCGGCTACGAGTGCGGCTACGTCCGGGCCGTGAAGCCGCCGGACAAGCGCTGCCCGGCCGACGACGTCCAGGACGCGGACAAGGCCCGCGCGTACCAGGACGACCCCCGGTGCGTGGCCGACCGCAGTCAGCCCGAGTACCCGACCAGCTTCTTCGGCGACACCCTGGTCGGCGACGCCGCCCTGCTGCACAACCTGCTCGACGTGCACGACCCGGCCGCCGAACAGGCGCTGGCCGCGGGCAGGGCCCTGGTCTTCCGGCCCGGCTTCGTCACCGACGGCAAGCTGTACCTGCGCGCCGAGGAGCAGCCCACCCAGGCGCAGACCGACGCCGGGGACTACCAGGGCAAGCAGCGGGACGTCGCCGTCGACGCGGTGGAGGTGCACGCGTCCCTCCCGTTCGCGGTGACGGTGCTGAGCCCGCAGGCCGCGCAGAAGGCCGGACTGGGCGTGCGCGGGGCCGGCTCGCTGTGGAAGCCCGCCGGGACGCTGTCCGACAAGAGCGTCCAGAAGGCCACCGCCGACCTCTCCAAGCTCGACGGCAACGCCTACCTGACCGTCGAGCAGGGCTTCAAGCCCGAGACCGACGTCCTGACCCTCGGCCTGACCGGCTTCGCCGGCCTGGTCGCCCTCGGCGCGGCCGGCATCGCCACCGGCCTGGCCGCCGCCGACTCCCAGCAGGACCTGGCCACGCTGGCCGCGGTCGGCGCGTCCGGCGGCATCCGGCGGCGGCTGTCCGGCTTCCAGTGCGGGGTGATCGCCGCGATGGGGGCGGTGCTCGGCCTGGTCTGCGGCGCCGTCCCGGCCCTGGCCCTGCGGCTGCTGGAGGCCCGCAACTCGACGGTCTGGGTCAACGGAGTGCCGGCCGGCCACGAGGACCCGGTCATCGCGGTCCCGTGGGCGAACCTGGCCGGGCTGCTGATCGGCCTGCCGCTGGTCGCGGTGCTGCTGGCCGCGGTGCTCACCCGCTCCCGGATCGGGCTGACCCGCCGGGCCGGGTGAGCCGGGCGCGGGTGGACCGGCCCCGGGGCCGCGGCGGGGGCCGCGGTGGGGCCGGGCGGACCGCGGCGGGGGCCGCGGTGCGGGGACCGGGGCGGGTGACCGTGCTCACGGCCGGGGGAGGCCGTGGGCACGCACCCGTCCGGGCGAACTAAAGTCGTCCGTATGACGAAAACCCCGGACAGCGCCGTCCGCTCCTACATCGACCGGCACGAGGACGCCTTCCTGGCCGACCTCGCCGACTGGCTGCGCATCCCCTCGGTCTCCGCCGACCCGGACCGGGCGGGCGAGGTCCGCCGCTCCGCCGAGTGGCTGGCCGAGAAGCTGCGGGCGACCGGTTTCCCGGTCGCCGAGGTGTGGGAGACGGACGGGCTGCCGGCGGTGTTCGCCGAGTGGCCCTCCGGCGAGGAGGGCGCGCCGACCGTGCTGGTCTACGGCCACCACGACGTCCAGCCCGCCGCCCGCGAGGACGGCTGGGACACCGACCCGTTCGAGCCCACCGTGGTCGGCCGCCGGCTGTACGCGCGCGGCGCCGCCGACGACAAGGGCCAGGTCTTCTTCCACACCCTGGGCGTGCGCGCCCACCTGGCCGCCACCGGCCGCACCGCGCCCGCGGTCAACCTCAAGCTGCTGGTCGAGGGCGAGGAGGAGTCCGGCTCGCCGAACTTCGCCGCCCTGGTGCGCCGCGAGGCCGGGCGGCTGGCCGCCGACGTGGTGATCATCTCCGACACCGGGATGTGGTCCGAGACCACCCCGACCGTCTGCACCGGCATGCGCGGCCTGGCCGACTGCCAGATCGACCTGTACGGCCCGGACAGCGACATCCACTCCGGCTCCTTCGGCGGCGCCGTCCCCAACCCGGCCGCGGTGGCCGCCGAACTCGCCGCCGGCCTGCACGACGCCGACCGCAGGGTCGCGGTGCCCGGCTTCTACGACGGCGTCGTCGAACTCACCGACCAGGAGCGGGCGCTCTTCGCCGAACTGCCCTTCGACGAGCAGCGGTGGCTGGAGGTCGCCAAGTCGCACGGCACCCTGGGCGAGGCCGGCTACACCACCCTGGAGCGGGTCTGGGCCCGGCCGACCGCCGAGGTCAACGGCATCTGGGGCGGCTACACCGGACCCGGCGGCAAGACCATCGTCCCGGCCGAGGCGCACCTGAAGCTCTCCTTCCGGCTGGTCGCCGGGCAGGAGGTGGAGAAGGTCCGGGAGTCCGTCGCGGCCTGGGTTTCCGAGCGGGTCCCGGCGGGAATCCGGTACGAGATCGTCTTCCCCGGCGCGACCCGCCCCTGCCTGACGCCGCTGGACCACCCGGCGCTCCGGTCCACCGTCCGGGCGATGGAGCGGGCCTTCGAGCAGAAGATCCTGTTCACCCGCGAGGGGGGCTCCGGCCCGGCCGCCGACCTCCAGGACGTGCTGAGAGCGCCGGTGCTCTTCCTCGGCATCTCGGTCCCCTCGGACGGCTGGCACTCGATCAACGAGAAGGTGGAGCTCGACCTGCTGCGCAAGGGCGTCGAGACCTCCGCCCACCTGTGGGGCGACCTCGCGGAGAACTTCCGACCGTGACGACGCGCCCCGCACCTGCCGCACCTGCCGTACTGAAGCGAAGCGAACGGGGATGGACGAGTTGAGCAGCGCACCCGACACCAAGCACCTCGCGCTGGCCCGGGCCGGGGTGGACCGGGCGGCGCACCGCCGGCTGGACGAGCCGTGGCTGGCCGCGGCCTGGAGCCACCCCAGCACCCGGGTGCTGCCGATCGCCGGCGGCGAGGCGTTCGTGGTCGACACCGCGGACCGCACCGAACTGGTGCTGCTGCCCTCCTTCGAGGCCCCGGTGACCGGCGACCGGTACTTCCTGGGCACCGACGAGGACGGCACCCACTACTTCGCGCTGGACTGCGAGTCGCTGCCCGGCCGGCTCGACGGCGACGCCCGCCCGGCCGGCCTGCGCGAGGTCGGCAGCGCCCTCTCCGACCGGGACTCCGGGCTGCTGGTGCACGCCGTCGCCCTGGAGCACTGGCACCGGCTGCACTCCTTCTGCTCCCGCTGCGGCCACCGCACCGAGAAGGCCGGGGCCGGCCACCTGCGCCGCTGCACCTCCTGCGCGGCCGAGCACTACCCGCGCACCGACCCGGCGGTGATCATGCTGATCACCGACCCCGAGGACCGCTGCCTGCTGGGCCGCCAGGCGCTCTGGCCGGAGGGCCGCTGGTCCACGCTGGCCGGGTTCGTCGAGCCCGGCGAGTCGATCGAGCAGGCGGTGGTCCGCGAGGTGCTGGAGGAGGCCGGGGTCCGGGTCGGCGAGGTCGAGTACGTGGCCAGCCAGCCCTGGCCGTTCCCGTCCAGCCTGATGCTCGGCTTCCTCGGCCGGGCGCTGCCCGGGGGCACCGGGATCACCGTGGACGGCGAGGAGCTGTCCGAGGCCCGCTGGTTCACCCGGGAGGAACTGCGGGCCGGGATGGCCGCCGGGGAGATCCTGCCGCCGTCCGGCATCTCGATCGCCCGGTACCTGGTCGAACTCTGGTACGGCGAACCGCTGCCGGCGGCCGCCCGCTGGTGACGCCCGGCGCCCGGTGCCGGTGGTTCCCGCACGACGGGGGCGTACGGAGAGATCCGTACGCCCCCGTCGTGCGTCCACCGGGGGGCCGCGACCGGTCGGCCGGAATGGTTCGGGCGCACCCGGAACGTTCCGGCGGGGTTTCCCGAACTCCGTTCCCCGGCACGGTTGTCGCATTCCGCTGAAACCGCGCGAGCCCACTGGCTACATTCACTCGCGTGACGATCCACCGCCGCGCCGCCCCCGCGCCCAAGTACCAGCAGCTCGCCACCGACCTGCGCCGGCGCATCGAGTCCGGCGAGTGGGAGGGCGGCGGCCGCCTCCCGGTCGAGACCGAGCTGGAGGCGCAGTACGGGGTGGCCCGCAACACCGTCCGGCTGGCCGTGGACGTGCTGGTCAACGAGGGCCGGGTGGTGCGCGTCCAGGGCAAGGGCACCTACCTGCGCGAGCCCTCCCGGCACGACCACCGGGTGCACGCCCGCCCGCCCCGGCAGGCCCGCCGCGAACCGCTCACCCCCAGCGGCGAGGTGTACGCCGCCGAGGCCGCCGCCGCCGGGCGGCAGCTCACCGTGGACTTCGAGGTGGCCGCCGTCCGGGCCCGCCGGGACGTCGCCGCCTGGCTCGGACTGCGCCCCGAGGACACCGTGATGATGCGCCGTCAGCTCTGCCGGGTCGACCAGGAGCCCTACGCCATCGAGGAGAGCCACTACCGGGCCGGGCTGGCCGCCGGCACCCCGCTGATGCAGGACCGGCCCGTCCCCGGCGGCGACGAGCGGATACTGGCGCAGCTCGGCCGGACCGAGACCTCCGCCACCGACCACCTCACCGCCCGGATGCCCGACCCGGCCGAGGCCGCCTGGTTCGGCCTCGGCCCGGGCGTGCCGCTGCTGGTCAACACCCGGATCAGCAGCGACCGGCGCGGCCCGATCCGGGTGGTGGAGACCCGCTACGCGGCCGACCGGGCCCGGCTGCTCTACGAGCTCGGCGACACCGCGGCGGGCGGCTGAACCGGCAGCCGGGCGCCGCCCCGGTCCGGCCGCCCGGCGTGCCGCGGCGGAATGCCGGCCCGCGCCGTTCCGGCCGCCGGGCCGGAATTCCGATCAGTACCGGTCGGAACTCCGGCGGAATTCGACCGGGCCCCGGTTGACATTCAGCCGGAATTCGACCGCCGACGACCGGGATTGGACCGGTAATGATCGGATCGGGACCGAATTCGATCAGGCCAGCGCGGACTGGACCTGCCGCAGGCTCGGGTTGGTCATCACGCTCTGCTCCCCGGAGGCGGAGACCACCACGACCGTCGGCACCGTCTGGTTGCC
Organism: Kitasatospora sp. NPDC088783; assembly: GCF_044750705.1. Taxonomy (NCBI): domain Bacteria; kingdom Bacillati; phylum Actinomycetota; class Actinomycetes; order Kitasatosporales; family Streptomycetaceae; genus Kitasatospora; species Kitasatospora sp. NPDC088783. Next base: position 285,112 of record NZ_JBIVKJ010000003.1, on the reverse strand, counting down.
GTCGTTCACCGACTCCACGTAGGACGCCGAGGCCGGGTCCTGCTCGATGTTGACCTCGGTGTAGGCGATGCCCTCGCGGTCCAGCTGGCTCTTGAGGCGGTTGCAGTAGCCGCACCAGGTCGTGCTGTACATCGTGACGGTGCCGGACATGGCGGGGGACTCCTTCGGTCGACGGACGGTGGCCGGACGGTGGCCGGACGGCCGCCCGGTGCAACGTCCGGCGGCCCCGGCCCATTCCGGGGCGGGTGACGGTGTGACGATCCGACCACCTCGGACCGCCTGTGGACAACCCCGTCCGAACTGTCCGGCCCGCCTGCGAGGATGGAGGGCATGCAGGAAGACCTCCTCGGGCTCGACGGCCCCCACCCGCAGTACGGCCACGCCCCCGCCGGGGCGGACGCGGTGCTGGCCGGGCTCGACCCCGAGCAGCGCGCCGTGGCCACCGCCCTGCACGGCCCGGTCTGCGTGCTGGCCGGCGCCGGCACCGGCAAGACCCGCGCCATCACCCACCGGATCGCCTACGGCGTGCGCAGCGGCGTCTACCACCCCGCGCAGGTCCTCGCCGTCACCTTCACCGCCCGCGCGGCCGGCGAGATGCGCGGCCGGCTGCGCCAGCTCGGCGCCGACGGCGTGCAGGCCCGCACCTTCCACTCGGCCGCCCTGCGCCAGCTCCAGTACTTCTGGCCGCGGGCCATCGGCGGCGAGTTCCCCCGGCTGCTGGAGCGCAAGGTCCAGCTGGTCGCCGAGGCGGCCGGCCGCAGCGGCCTGCGCGTCCAGCGCACCGAACTGCGCGACCTGACCGCCGAGGTCGAGTGGGCCAAGGTCACCCAGGTCGTCCCCGACGACTACCCGGCCGCCCTCGCCAAGTCCGGCCGCGAGGCCCCGCGCGACCCGGCGGAGATCGCCCGGGTCTACGCCGCCTACGAGCACGCCAAGCAGCAGCGCCGCCTGATCGACTTCGAGGACGTGCTGCTGCTCACCGCCGCCGTCCTGGAGGACCGGCCGGAGATCGCCGACCAGGTCCGCTCCCAGTACCGGCACTTCACCGTCGACGAGTACCAGGACGTCTCCCCGCTCCAGCAGCGCCTGCTGGAGCAGTGGACGGGCTCCGACGGCGGCGCCAGCCTCTGCGTCGTGGGCGACGCCAGCCAGACCATCTACTCCTTCACCGGCGCCACCCCCGACCACCTGCTGAACTTCCGGCACCGGCACCCCGAGGCCACCGTGGTCAAGCTGGTCCGGGACTACCGCTCCACCCCGCAGGTGGTCCACCTGGCCAACGGGCTGCTCGCGCAGGCCCGCGGCCAGGCCGCCCAGCACCGGCTGGAGCTGGTCTCCCAGCGCGAGGCCGGCCCCGAGCCGGTCTACCGCGAGTACCCGGACGAGCCGACCGAGGCCGAGTCCACCGCCCGCCTGATCCGCGACCTGCTCGGCACCGGCGTCCGGGCCAGCGAGGTCGCCGTGCTGTTCCGCACCAACGGCCAGTCCGAGGTGTACGAGCAGGCCCTCGCCGACCTCGGCATCGCCTACCAGCTCAAGGGCGCCGAGCGGTTCTTCGAGCGCCCCGAGGTCCGCGAGGCCGGCGTGCTGCTCAAGGGCGCCGCCCGGGCCGCCGACGACCCGCTGACCTCCGGCGCGCCCGACCTCGCCGCCCAGGTCCGCGCGGTGCTCGCCACCCGCGGCTTCGCGGCCGTCCCGCCGGCCGGCTCCGGCGCCGTCCGCGAGCGCTGGGAGTCGCTGAACGCGCTGGTCCGCCTCGCCGAGGAGTTCGAGGCCGCCCGCCGGTCCGCCGGGGCCCCGGCCGACCTCGCCGCCTACGTCGCCGAGCTGGACGCCCGGGCCGCCGCCCAGCACGCCCCCGCCGTCGAGGGCGTCACCCTCGCCTCGCTGCACGCCGCCAAGGGCCTGGAGTGGGACGCGGTGTTCCTGGTCGGCCTGAGCGAGGGCACGCTGCCGATCATCTACGCCAAGACCGACGAGCAGGTCGAGGAGGAGCGCCGGCTGCTCTACGTCGGCGTCACCCGGGCCCGCCGCTTCCTGACCCTCTCCTGGTCGCTCTCCCGCTCCCCGGGCGGCCGCGCCTCCCGCAAGCCCACCCGCTTCCTGGACGGCCTGCGCCCCGGCTCCTCCGGCCCCGGCGCGCGCACCCGGGGCGGGCGCGGGGGCGTCGAGCCGGGCGCGGAGCGCTCCGCCGCGCGCCGGGCGCGCGGCCCGGTCAAGTGCCGGGTCTGCGAGCGCACCCTGACCGACGCCGTCGAGCGCAAGCTCCGCCGCTGCGAGGGCTGCCCGTCCACGATGGACGAGGCGCTCTACGAGCGGCTGCGCGAGTGGCGCTCGGTCAAGGCCAGGGAGCAGGGCGCCCCGGCCTACGTGGTGTTCACCGACGCCACCCTGACGGCCATCGCGGAGGACGTGCCGGGCAGCCTCGCGGAGCTGTCCCGGATCTCCGGAGTGGGCGCCATGAAGCTGGACAAGTACGGCTCCGACGTGCTCTTGTTGTGTGCGGGGGAGAGTCCGGAGCCGGTGGGGGAGACCGACCGCGAACCGGAGCCCGCCCCGTCCGAGGGCGAAGCTGAGAACCAGGCTGAGAACTCGCCGGAAAAATAGTTTGCGCGCCGCATGGACGGCGCAATAGCCTGCCGGAGCGGTCAAGGGGACGAGGCCGCGAAGCTCGCAGAGGGCTTGTTTCTGCGTGCACTGACCATCAACCAGATATCGGAGCCCGGGCGACCGGGTGCCGCGAGACGCCGAGAGGAGGCGAGTTCAGTGGAGACCAAGATGATCACCAAAGTGACCGACCTGATGACCACCCTCGCCATGCCCTCGCGCGTCAGCGCTTCGGGTCTGGGTCTCGGCACGGCCGGCGGCGACGCCGGAGTCCTGCTGTCCGAGCACTGCCTTGTCAGTGATCTCGGCAATGCTGTGGCCACCCGTGTCGAGGCAGGTCTCTCCCGTGACTGGGCGACGTTCGGCGGCGGCATTTCGCTGTCCGACGAGCGACCGACCAAGGCACCGAAGGCAGTAGTGGCAGAGGCCCTGCATGGGCGCTATGCCGCGGTCATCGGTGCCGGAAGCAACAAGCAGGACCAGCAGATCTCCCTGGCCGAAGCCGCCGTCCACGGCGCCGAGGCCGGCCGGAAGCAGGCTTTTCGCGGGCCTGGACCCTGGAGCGAACGACCCTGACTGAACCAGTCACGGGCGGTGCCTCCAGGGCCGCGGAAACCCAGCAACCGGGTTCCGCGGCCCTTCTGTTTTGTCCGGTACGCAAGACCACCCAGGCCCCCCGGGGCCTCCGGACCGCTCCGCACCACGGAACGGCCGGATCCACATCGAAGACGAGGAAGACGCCCACAGTGTCCACGGTCATCACACCGCCGCCCCTCCCGTCCGTACCGACCGACAAGACCGTCAAGGCCGACCAGGCCCACCCCCCGGAGGTAACACTCATGCAGCTCACCGCCATCGACGAGGCTGACTCGCTCGGGCTCCCCATCCCGTGCCGGGCCTTCGACCCGGAGGTCTTCTTCGCGGAGACCCCCGCGGACGTCGAGTACGCCAAGTCGCTGTGTGGCACCTGCCCCGTCAAGGCCGCCTGTCTCACCGGTGCCCTGGAGCGCCGCGAGCCCTGGGGCGTCTGGGGCGGCGAGCTCTTCGTGCAGGGCGTCGTCGTCGCCCGGAAGCGCCCGCGTGGCCGTCCGCGCAAGACCGAGGTCATGGCGTGAACCCCGCAGCCAGGGCCGACCGCAGCGGCACCGGAGCCGTCCGCAGGGGAGAGCAGCCCCCGCTGGACACCGCTCTGCGCCACTCGGTACGCATCGCGGCCGCCAAGGCCGACGCAGAACTGACCCGTCCCTTCCCGACCACGCACCACGAGCAGGACCACCACATGAACCCCGCCGGCATCGATCCGACCGTCCGCTCCGAGCAGACCACCGAACTTCAGATCCAGAACAGGACCCTCGAGATGAATCTCCTCCAAGAATCCCTGGCGCGCGCGCATATGCAGCAACGCCTCCACGAGGCCGAGGAGCAACGCCTCGGCCTGCGGGTGCTGCGCGCGGCGCGGTTGCGCCGCCGGGCCGAACGTGCCTCGCTGCGCGCCCGCAAGGCCCTCGCCGTCGCCCTGATGTGACGGACGCTCCACCCCGCCGGCCGGCCGCGAGGCCCCGCCGGTGACCCACCCCTGAACGCCGACGGCCGACTCCCCGCCCCCGGGGAGCCGGCCGTCGGCGCGTTCCCGCCGCCTCCGGGGCTTCTGCGGCTCCCGGGGCCCCCGCCGGGCCCGGGTGTCGGGCGTCCAACTCCAGGGTTCCGTACTGCTGTTCGCCACTCGAACGGGTCGTGCAAGGATGGCCCCCATGTGGTCCTCCCTCCCGCTCGGCGAGCGGCTGCGCGCCGAACTCGGCCCGCCGCGCAAGGTCCGCCGCCTGGTCAGCAGCCCGCGCTCCCGGGTCTGGCGGGCCGAGCTCTCCGGCCGCCCCGTGGTGGTCAAGCAGTTGGTCGACTCGCCCGGGGCCGACGGCCGTTACGCCCGCGAGGCGGCCGGGCTCTCCCTCGCCGCCCGGCCCGGCCGGCCCGGCCGCCCGGTGGCGCCCGCCCTGCTCGGCGCCGACCCGGCCGCCCGCCTGCTGGTGCTGGAACGCCTGGAGGACCGCACCCCGGGCCCCGACTGGCAGCGCGAGTACGCCACCGCGCTGGCCGGGCTGCACGCCAGCGCCCCCGCCGACCTCCAGGACCTCGCCGGGACGGCCCCCGCCACCGACCTGCCCGCCTGGACCGGCCCGACCGGGCGCGACCTCGGCTGCTTCATCGCCCTGGCCCGGATCCTCGACGTCCCGGCCCCGCCCGGCGCCCGCGCCGAGGCCGAGGCACTGCTCGACCGGCTCTGCGCCACCCCCGTCCGGCACGCGCTGCTGCACGGCGACCCCTGCCCCGGCAACGACCTGCACACCGCCGACGGCGTCCGGTTCGTCGACTTCGAGCAGTCCGCGCTCGGCCCGGGCGCCGTCGAGTTCGCCTACCTGCGGATCGGCTTCCCCACCTGCTGGTGCTCCACCGCCCCGCCCGCCGCCGTGCTGGCCGAGGCCGAGGCCGCCTACCGCACCGCCTGGCGCGCGGCCACCGGCACCGAGGCCGCCACCCCCGCCGAACTCGCCGACGCCTGCGCCGGCTGGCTGCTGCGCGGCGACGCCCTCGTCCCCAAGGCCGAACGCGGCACCGCCGACCACCTGTCCCGCCTCCACCACGGCGACTGGACCTGGGGCAACGCCACCGCCCGCCGCCGCCTCCTGCACCGCCTGCGGGTGGTCGCCGAACTCGCCGATGCCGACACCGCCCTCCCGGTCTTCGGCCGCTTCTGCGCCACCCTGGCCGCCCGCGCCCGCACCGCCTGGCCCGCCGCCACCCCGCTCCCCGCCGAACGGGCCTGACCGCCCGCGAACCCGCCGCCCGCGAGCGTCGGCCGGGGCCCGGGCACCCGCGCCTCCGGGCGTCCGGAGGCGCGGGTGCCCGGGCCCCGGCTCAGTCGGCTTCCGGCCCCGTCTCCGGCTCGTTCCCCGGTCCGGCGAAGCCGGGCAGCCAGCGGAGCAGCTCCTCGTGCAGGCGGACGGTGGCGCCGAGCTGGCACAGGACGCCGATGGTGGAGAGGGTGACGCGGTGGATCAGCAGGTAGGAGGGCGGGAGGTTGAGCTGCTTGCCGAGGTTGTAGGCGGGGGAGCGCGGGTCGGCGATCCGGGCGGCCTGGGTGCGCATCCACGGGCGGCTGAAGGTGAACTGCTCGGCGCGGGTGGGCTCGATGATCGGGAGCAGGTAGTCGAGCACCGCGTCCGGGTCGAGCGAGATGCCGGGACGGACGAAGTTCTCCTGCCTGAGCAGGTCGTACACCGCCCCGGCGTCCCCGGCCAGGGCCAGCCGCAGTGAGGTGCCGATCGTGCGGGGCAGACCGCCGGGGAGGCGGTCGACGGTGCCGAAGTCGAGCACGCCCAGCTTCCAACTCGCGGCGGTGCGGCCGGTCTTGACCAGCCGGAAGTTGCCGGGGTGCGGGTCGGCGTGCAGCAGGCCGGTGCGGCTCGGACCGGCGAACAGGAAGCGGGCGAGCAGCTGCCCGGCCCGGTCTCGCTCGGCCCGGGTGCCGTCCGAGACGACCTGGGAGAGCGGCTTGCCCTCCAGCCACTCGGTGACCAGCACCCGCCCGGACTGGGCCACCACCCGGGGCACCACGATGTCGGCGTCCCCGGCGAACTCCTGGGCGTGCAGCTGCTGGGACTCCGCCTCCAGCCCGTAGTCCAGCTCCTCGGTGACCCGCTCGCGCAGCTCGGCGATCAGCGGCTTGATGTCCACGCCCGGGATCAGCGGGCCCAGCATCCGGGCCACCCGGGAGAGCTGGCTCAGGTCGCTGAGCAGGGCGTCGCCCGCGCCCGGGTACTGGATCTTGACCGCGACGTCCCGCCCGTCCTTCCAGACGGCGCGGTGCACCTGGCCGATCGAGGCGGCGGCGGACGGCTGGTCGGAGAAGGAGCGGAAGCCGTCGGCCCAGTCCTCCCCGAGGTCGGCGGCCAGCACCGCGTGCACGGTGCGGGTCGGCATCGCCGGGGCGGACTCCTGGAGCTTGGTGAGCGCGGCCCGGTAGGGGCCCGCGACGTCCTCCGGGAGGGCGGACTCGAAGACCGACATGGCCTGCCCGAACTTCATCGCACCGCCCTTCAACTTGCCGAGGGTGGCGAAGAGCTGCTCCGCGGTCTGGGCCTGGAGCTCGGCCGCCACCTCCTCCGCGGGCCGCCCGCCCAGGCGCTTGCCCAGGCCGAGGGTGGCCCGCCCGGCGAAGCTCAGCGGCAGGGCCGCCAGCCGGGCCGTCCGGGAGACCGCCTTGCGCGGCATGTCAGACATCCGCCGCCTCCGTCCGGACGGTGCGGCCGGCGGTGGCCGGAGCCGCCCCGGCGCACGGGTGGGCGACCGGCCGGGCCGGGCCGGTCCTTGCCTTGCGCGGTAGATCGCTCACCGGACCTCCTGATCCTCCGGACCGACCGGCGCCCCGCCGGCGGTCGGTACAGCGGCGCTCCCGGACCCGTCCGGCGGCTCCGGCCCCGACGGCCGCCGCCCGCCCGGCCTCCGGAAGCGGTGCACCGGGACGGGTGGCGACGGATCGGGCTCGCGGGCTGCCGGACGGGCCCCAGGGCTCGTCCTAGGCCATTGTGCCCGTTCGCCCCGGTGTGGCGGACTGCCAGAGGCAACCGCAGTCCGGGTGGCTGCGCAGCCGCAGCCGCCGGACCATGCCGTCGGCGGCGGACAGCTCGCACCAGCCGTCCACGCTCGGCGGCAGCACTCCGTCCAGGTACAGCTGGGCGTGCAGCGCGGCGAGCCCCGCGACCGAGGCCGCGACCGCGCCGTCGCAGGCCGGGACGCGGGCCCGGCCGGGGCCCTCGTCGATCAGCTGGGCCAGCAGCCGGGGCCACGCCTCGTCCTCGTCGCGCCGGGCCAGGGTCGCGCAGCTGCCGCAGGCGGAGGCGCCGGGGACGACCAGCGGGCCGACCACGCCGAGGTGTTCGAGCACCCCGGTGTACAGGTGCGGGACGCCGGCCCGCATCAGCTCCTGGGCGTCCACCGCGGCCCCGGTGTACGCGGCGGAGCCGTCCCTCGGGGCGAGCACCACCAGGGTGGGCGGCGGGGGAGCGGCGGGCGGGCGCCGGTAGCGCTCGCCCACCGGGGCGCCGGTGACGCGGTGCACCAGCTCGCGGGCGGCGGTGGAGCGCAGCCGCCCGATGTCGCCCGGGGGCAGGCCGCCGGGCAGGCAGTCCCGGGCGGCGACCCGGCCGCGGTCCAGCACCGCGACCTCGCCGATCCCGCCGGCCGCCAGCGCGGCCCCGACGGCGGCCCCGACCCGCCCGGCGCCGCGCACCTCGACCCGGGCCCGGACCCGGCCGTGCAGCACGGCGGCGGCCTCGCCCGGCGCGGGGTGCACCAGGGAGAGCGAGGCCAGGTCGGGGCCGAGCAGGTCGCGCCGGGCGGGTGGGTACAGCTCCAGCACGTCCCGCAGGGCCTGGGCGTCGTCCAGCAGCTCGCTGCGGCCGAGCGAGTCGAGCACCGCCCGGCAGTACTCGGCGCCCAGCCCGAGCCGCTGCCCGGCGGCGATCAGCGCGGGGCCGTCCCGGCTGCCGTCGATCAGTTCCAGGAAGCCGGCCAGCTTGCGGTCGACACCCTCGATCAGCCGGGCGTGCCGCCGTACGGTGCCGAACTGCAGGGTCTGCTTCTCCCGCCAGAGCCGGGACAGGGCGGGCTTGATCACGGGGCGCATGCGGGTACCTCCCACGGTCGGGACCCCGGCGTCGGGATCGCCGGTGACCGCAGCTTGCCCGCCCGTCCGGACCGGCGGAAATCCGTTGTCCACAGCCCCGGTGTGACGATCGGTTCATCGCCGCGCACCACCTGTGGACAACGCACCCGGGTGGACCCGTGGGCCGCGCCGTCCCGCTGCCGGACTTCTGTCACGGGGACGGGGTAACGTCCTGTGCCATGGCAGCCGAACGGGACTCCCATCGGTCGGCGTCGCATCGGCGTGCCCGGGCAGCCTCCGGTCCGACGGTCGCGGCGCCCGGTGCGCATGCCAGCACCGGGGCCGATCGTGAGTGCACATCCGACCGCGAGCACACCCCCGATCCGACCTGCGCGGCCGACCGCGGCGGCCTCGACCACGGCGGCCTCGACCGCACCGGCCCGGAGCGCGGCGGCGTCGACCGCGGCAAGGTCGAGGTCCGCCGCAGCGCCCGCCGCAGCCGCACCGTCTCCGCCTACCGCGAGGGCGACCGCACCGTGGTGCTGATCCCGGCCCGGATGTCGCACGCCGAGGAGCAGCGCTGGGTGGCCCAGATGCTCGACAAGCTGGCCGCGCAGGAGAGCCGCCGGATGCTCGGCGACGAGGCGCTGCAGTCCCGCGCCCGCGAGCTCTCGCGGCTCTACCTGGGCGGTCGCGCCGTCCCCGAGCAGGTCCGCTGGGTCACCAACCAGAACTCCCGCTGGGGCTCCTGCACCCCCAGCGAGCGCACCATCCGGCTCTCCCACCGCCTCCAGGGCATGCCCGAGTACGTGGTCGACTACGTCCTGCTGCACGAGCTCGCGCACCTGCTGGTCCCCGACCACGGCCCCCGGTTCTGGGCCCTGCTGGACGCCTACCCCCGCACCGAGCGCGCCCGCGGCTACCTGGAGGGCGTCGCCTCCGCCGCCCGGCTGCCGCACGTCCCGCCCGCCCACCTCACCTGACGTCCCGCTCCCCGGCCGCCGCACCACCGGCCCGGCCCGGGAGCGGCACGGAGGCCCCCGACCGGCCCCGCCGGGGCGATCGAGGGCCTACGGGACGGCGGAGGACGCCGGGCCGGTGCGGGGAGGGCGTCAGACCAGCGCGCGGGCCCGCGCGACCAGGTCGCGCACCGAGCGGTCGGTGTCGGCGGGCAGCTCGTCCCAGCCGAACCAGCGCAGGTCCAGTGACTCCTCGCTGATCAGCTCGCGCGCCCCGGCCGGGGCCAGCGCCACGTACTGCACGTCGAGGTGGGTGTTCTCCGGCCGGTCCTTCCCGGTGCAGCGCACCCGGTGCCGGTCCAGCTTCACGGGCGCGGGGCGGCCGTCGACGGCGAGCAGCGCCAGGCCGGCGATGCCGGACTCCTCGACCGCCTCGCGCAGCGCCGCCGCGGCCAGCGTGCCGTCGCCGGGCTCGCAGTGGCCGCCCATCTGCAGCCACAGCCCGACCTTCGGGTGCAGGGTGAGCAGCACCCGCCCGCCGTCCGGGTCGACCACCAGCGCGCTGGCGGTGAGGTGCCCGGGCAGGCAGGCCCGCCACATGCCGTCGGGGCGGTCGGCCAGGTGGGCCAGGTAGTCGCGGCGCAGTTCGTCCTGCCCGGCGCCGTCGGGCACCCAGTCGGTGAGGACGCGGACGGCGTCGGCGTGCAGCGCGGTCACTTGGCGGTGCCCTCCGGACCCTGCTCGCCGCCGTCCTCGCCCTTACCGTCCTCGCCCGGGGCATCACCCGGGGCGTCGTCCGGGGCAGCCTTCGGGGCGTCCTCCGCGGGCTGCTCCGCGGACTCCTCCGCCGCCCCGTCCGCCCCGCCGTCCTTGCCCTTGCGCAGGTCCGCCTTCCCGGCACCGGAGCCGGCACCGGAGCCGGAACCGGCCCCGCCGCCCGCCGCCTCGCCGAGCAGCTTGTCCAGCGCGTCGAAGTCGAAGCCGCCCTCGGCCACCGCCGCGGTGTCCCGGTGCACGAAGCCGTCCGGGTCGTCCAGGTCGGCGGCGGTGGGCAGCATGTCGGGGTGGCTCCACAGCGCGTCGCGGCCCTCGACGCCGCGGGCGTCGGCGAGCGAGGCCCAGAGGCGGGAGGCGTCGCGCAGGCGGCGCGGGCGCAGTTCGAGGCCGACCAGGGTGGCGAAGGTCTGCTCGGCGGGGCCGCCGGAGGCGCGGCGGCGGCGGAGCGTCTCGCGCAGCGCGGCGGCGTGCGGCAGGTGCGGGGCGGCGGCGGTGTGCACCACGGCGTCGACCCAGCCCTCGACCAGGGCGAGGGCGGTCTCCAGCCGGGCCAGCGCGGCCTTCTGCGCGGGGGTGTCCTCGGGCTGGAGCAGGCCGCCGGCCAGCGCCTCCTGGAGGGCCTCGGGGTTGGACGGGTCGAGCTGGCCGACCAGCTCCTCCATCCGCGAGGTGTCGACCTTGATGCCGCGCGCGTACGCCTCGACGGCGCCGAACAGGTGCGCCCGCAGCCACGGCACGTGCGCGAACAGGCGCTGGTGGGCGGCCTCGCGCAGGGCCAGGTAGAGCCGGACCTCCTCGGCCGGCACGTTCAGCCCCTCGCCGAACTCGGCGATGTTCTGCGGCAGCAGCGCGGCCTTCCCGGCGGGGGCCAGCGGCAGGCCGACGTCGGTGGAGCCGAGCACCTCGGCGGCCAGCGCACCGAGCGCCTGCCCGATCTGGGTGCCGAACATGGCGCCGCCCATCGAGCGCATCATGCCCATCAGCGGCCCAGCCACGGCCTGCATCTCCTCGGGCAGCACGCCGCCCATGGCGTTGCCGACCCGCTCGGCGACCGGGTCGACCAGGTCCTTCCAGACCGGCAGGGTGGCCTCGATCCACTCGGCGCGGCTCCAGGCCACCGCCGCGGAGGAGGTGGACGGGAACTCGGTCGCGGAGTCCAGCCACAGGTCGGCCAGCCGGACGGCCTCGGTGACGGCGGTGCGCTCGGCCGCGCCGACCGAGCGGTCCTTGGTCTTCCCCTCGGGCTGCTCGGCGACCACGGTCTGCCGGGCGATGTTCTTGGCCAGGTCCCAGTTCACCGGGCCGCCCTCGAACGAGAGCATCTGCCCGAGTTGCTGGAACGCCGCGCCGAGGTCGTTGGGGTTGAAGCCGCCCATCATCGCGGCGAACGGGTTGTCCCCGCCCTGGCCGCCGCCGGGGCCGCCCATGCCGAACAGCGCCCCGAAGGGGTTTCCGCTGCCGAAGCCGAACGGCTGCTGCGGGGTCGAGTCGCCCGGCTCGCCGTCCTTCTTGCCCTTGTTCTCGCCGTCCTCGGGCTCCTCGGGGGGAACGCCGAATCCGAAGGGGAGGTCGCTCACGGGGTCCTCGATCTGATCGGCCGTCACGCGGGTGGTGTGGCGGGAAAGTCTGCCGCCCGGGGGCTCCGAGCGGTTTCAATGGTCTCGCGGCGACCGCGCCGGGTGCACCGCCGGGGCCGAGCCTCGGGCAGGATGGTCGAGTGCGTGACACTCGTACGTCCGCACTTAAGCTAACCGTGGAGGATGGCCGGTGAGTTCCCCGCCTTCGGACGTTCGCTCTGGGCTGACCGAGGGCGAGGGCGTGCCGGCCGACGCCGGTTCGCCGATTCCAGCCTACGGCGGCAAGCCGCTGACCGTGGCGGTCACCGGCGCGGCGGGCGTGCTCGGCGAGCGCGTCGCGCAGCGGCTGGTCGACTCCCCGCACGTGCGCCGGGTGCTGGCGGTGGACGACCGGCGCGGCGAGGTGCCCGGCGTGCAGTGGCGGGTGCTGGACGTGCGCGACCCGGCGGTGGCCGAGCGGCTGTCCGGCGTCGACGTGGTGGTCCACCTGGCGATGGACCTCGGCATGGAGTCCGACCCGCGGGCCCGCAGCGCCTACAACGTGCGCGGCGCGCAGACCGTGGTGACCGCCGCCGCGGCGGCCGGGGTGCACCGGGTGGTGCTGTGCACCTCCGCGATGGTCTACGGCGCGCTGCCCGACAACGAGGTCCCGCTGGCCGAGGACTCCGAGCTGCGGGCCACCGAGGAGGCCTCGCTGGTCGGCGACCTGCTGGAGATCGAGCGCCTGGCCCGCCGCGCGCCGCGCGCCCACCCGGGCCTGCAGATCACCGTGCTGCGCCCGGCCGTGGTGGTCGGCCCCGGCATCGACACCGTGCTGACCCGGCACTTCGAGGCGCCGCGGCTGCTGGTGGTGGCGGGCTCCCGCCCGTGCTGGCAGTTCTGCCACCTGGACGACCTGGCCTCGGCGCTGGAGTACGCGGCGCTCGGCCTGGTGGAGGGCGAGGTGACGGTCGGCTGCGACGGCTGGCTGGAGCAGGAGGACGTGGAGGAGCTGTCCGGGATCCGCCGGATGGAGCTGCCCGCCTCGCTGGCCCTGGGCACCGCGGCCCGGCTGCACCGGCTCGGCCTGACCCCGGCCCCGGCCGGGGACCTCGCGTACACCATGTACCCGTGGGTGGTGTCCGGCAGCCGGCTGCACGAGGCGGGCTGGCGGCCGCGGCACAGCAACGAGGAGGTGCTGGCCGAGCTGCTCGCCCAGGTGTCGGGCAAGCACGCGGTGGCCGGGCGCCGGCTCGGCGGCAAGGAGGCCGCCACCAGCCTGGGCGCGGCCGGGGCCACGGTGGCGCTGATCGGCACCGCTGCGCTGGTCCGGCGGGCCCGCAGGCAGCGCCGGATCTGAACCGACATCTTTCCGCATCATGGAATTACCGCATCGTGATACGAAAATCCTTGCGGCCGCTGGCCGGGGATGCGGAATGATGGTGGGCATGTCCGAGAACCACGACCCGATCCGCCTGCTCGCCGTCCGCGACACCCCGCTCTCGCTGGACGAGGTGCACGCCGCGGTCGGCGACGACGCGGCCGGCGGCACCACCCTGTTCGTCGGCACGGTGCGCGACCACGACGGCGGCAAGCCGGTCGCCGCGCTGGAGTACAGCGCCCACCCGACCGCCGCGCGCGAGCTGCGCCGGATCGCCGAGAAGGTCTGCGCGGACTTCCCGGTCCGGGCGCTGGCGGCGGTGCACCGCACCGGCCGGCTGGGGATCGGCGACGTCGCGGTGATCGTCGCGGTGTCCTGCCCGCACCGCGGCGAGGCGTTCGCGGCGGCCCGGCGGCTGATCGACGACCTCAAGCACGAGGTGCCGATCTGGAAGCACCAGGTCTTCGCCGACGGCGAGGAGGAGTGGGTCGGCGCCGGCTCCTGCTGACGCCCCCGTGTCCGGCCCCGGGCGGCGCTCGTTCCCCGTTCGGCGGTACCGCCGTGCGGTGGAGAACGGGCCCCGTCCCGTAACCCGGATGCCGCTCGCGCCGTTCCCCCAGCAGGCGGCTAATCTGCTGATACGCATGACGAGCCTGTGGGGAGTTCGAAAATGGCTGTGCTCGCCTGGTTGAGCATTCCTGTGGTGGCCGGGGTGCTGGCCGCGGTCTGGGCCACCTGGGCGGCCCGGCCGCCCCGCGCGATGACCGATCCGACCTCGCTCGCCGAGCACGAGCGGTTCCGCGCCGCGATGGAGCGCAGCACCGGCGCCCGGGACTGACCGGCCCGTCCCCGATCGGCGGTGCCGGGCGCGGACCGCCGGTGCACCCCGAACCGCACTTCCCGTACTGTCGTGCCATGCCACGCCGATCGTCGACGATGCTCGCCGCCACCCTGCTGCTGATAGGCCTGCTCTGTGCCTCGGTGCTGTTCAAGGTGCCGTTCACCGAGATGAGCCCGGGGCCGACGTACAACACCCTCGGCACGCAGGACAAGACCGGCACCCCGGTGATCACCATCACCGGCCACGAGACCTACCCGACCAGCGGCCACCTCAACATGACCACGGTCCAGGTCACCGGGGCGAAGTACCAGCCCAGCCTGGTCTCGGCGATCGTCGGCTGGGTGCGGGACGACGTGCTGGTCGTCCCGCACGACAACGTCTACCCGAAGGGCCAGACCGACCAGGAGGCCCAGCAGGAGAACGCCGAGCAGTTCGCCTCCTCCGAGGACAGCGCCAAGACCGCGGCCCTCAAGCAGCTGGACATCCCGGTCGGCACCGAGATCATCGTCTCCTCGGTGGCCGCGGGCGGGCCCGCCGAGGGCAAGCTGCACGCCGGCGACCAGATCGTCGCGGTGGACGGCACGGCCATCTCCAGCCAGGCCCAGGTCGCCGCGCAGGTGACCAGGCACAAGCCCGGCGAGACCACCGTCTTCACCGTGGTGCCGCACGCCAAGGCCGGCGCGACGCCGGACCCGGCGGACCGGGTCGAGGTGCCGATCGTCACCGGCAAGTCCGCGGACGACGGCCCGGAGCGGGCGGTCGTCGGGATCACGCCCGGCGTCGACCACGTCTACCCGTTCAAGATCGACATCGGCCTGCAGGACGTCGGCGGCCCCAGCGCCGGCCTGATGTTCGCCCTCGGCATCGTCGACAAGCTCACCCCCACCGACCTCACCGGCGGCACGTTCGTGGCGGGCACCGGCACCATCGACGACGACGGCGCGGTCGGCCCGATCGGCGGCATCCAGATGAAGCTGATCGCCGCCCGCGACAAGGGCGCCGAGTACTTCTTCACCCCCGCGGACAACTGCGCCGAGGCGACCAAGGGCACCCCGTCCGGCCTCACCCTGGTCAAGGTCGAGAACCTGGACGGCGCGGTGAAGGCCCTGGACGGCATCCGGGCCGGCGACAGGGCCGCGCTGCCGAAATGCGGTTAGTCACCCCGGCGGGGGCCCCGGCGGGGCCCCGGGCGGTCAGGAGAACGTCGCGAGCAGGGCGTCCGTCAGGTTGGGGACGAGTTCGGGGCCGGTGAGCACCTCGCGCGCGAGGTCCTTCTCGCGCAGCCGCAGCGCGACCTCCTTGGCGCCGTCGCGCAGCACGGCCGCGGTGATCCGGACCTCCTGGCGCTGCGGGTGGGTGGCCACCCAGTCGTTGATCTCCTTCTCGGTGGCGTTCTTCGGCCGGGTGGCCTCGGCGCCGGGCGGGAGCATCAGGCGCTCGACCACCAGGGCGCAGCCGACCACGCCGTCGGGCCAGGCGATGGTGCCGAGGAAGCGGTCGAGCTCGGTGCCCGGGGGGATCTCCTCCTGCTCGACCGGGGTGAGCCCGGTCGGGTTGTCGTCCAGGCCGAGCTGCGAGGCGAGCCGCGGGTTGGCCTTGAGCATCTGGGCGTTGTCGACCAGGGCGAACAGGCGGGCCGGGAGGTCCCAGCCGAGGGTCGCGGCGTGCTCGTCGATCTCCAGGGCGGCCCGGGTGAGCGGGGTGGCCGCGGGCGGGCCGGAGGTGGCGGCGGTCAGGTCAGGGGAGTCGGACATGGGGTCATCCTCACACGTCCGGGGGGGCCGTCTCCAACTCCGACGCAGCCACCGGGAACTCAGGTAAAGACTGATTAAGTTGCATGGGGAGACCGCTGCCGGTTATCGGTGCGGCAGCGGGCATTCCCAACGACGACAGCTGAGGTGGCGCCTTGACCTTCCAGATGCCGGACCGCTCCGGTCCGGGTTTCCGAGCGAGAGTCGGGCCGCCGTCGCGCCGGGCGAAGGTGCTGCTGCTGACGCTGGGCGTCCTGGCGGCGCTGTTCGTGCTGTTCGTGCTGTTCGCGGGGCTGTGGACCGACTGGCTGTGGTTCGACTCGGTGCGCTACGGCTCGGTGTTCACCGCGCAACTGGGCGCCAAGGCCGGGCTGTTCGCGGTCTTCGGGCTGCTGATGGCGCTGGTGGTCGGCTTCAACCTGTGGCTGGCGTACCGGCTGCGGCCGCCGCTGGCCGCGATGTCGGTGGAGCAGCAGAGCCTGGACCGCTACCGGATGGGCATCGCGCCGTTCCGCAAGTGGCTGATGATCGGCCTGTCGCTGCTGGTCGGCCTGGCGGCCGGCGCCGCGGCGGGCGCGCAGTGGCGGACGTGGATGCTGTGGGTCAACGGCACCGCGTTCGGCGTGAAGGACGGCCAGTTCCACAAGGACGTCTCCTACTACGCGTTCAAGCTGCCCTGGTACGAGTTCGTGCTGGGCTTCGGCTTCAGCGCGGTGATCGTGTCGCTGCTGGCGGCCACCGCCGTGCACTACCTGTACGGGGGCCTGCGGCTGCAGGGGCCCGGGCGGCGGGCGAGCGCCGGGGCGCAGGGCCACCTGGCCGTGCTGCTGGGCGTGTTCGTGCTGCTGAAGGCGGTCGCGTACTGGCTGGACCGGTACGCGCTGGCGGTGAAGAGCGAGTCGTACAAGAACGTCGACGGCTGGACCGGCCTGCGCTACGTGGACGCCAACGCGTTCCTGCCGGCCAAGACGATCCTGTTCTTCGTCGCGGTCATCTGCGCGCTGCTGTTCTTCCTGACCCCGATCCGGCGGACCTGGGCGCCGGCGCTGATCGGCTTCGGGCTGATGGCGCTGTCGGCGATCCTGGTCGGCGGGCTCTACCCGGCGCTGGTGCAGCAGTTCCAGGTCAAGCCGAACGAGCAGGCCAAGGAGACCGCGTACATCCAGAAGAACATCGACGCGACCAGGCAGGCGTACGGCATCGCGGACGTGGCCGAGCAGCAGTACGCGCCGACCGACTCCACCGACGCCGGCACGCTCGCCAAGGACGCCCAGACCGTCTCCGACATCCGGCTGCTGGACCCGAACGTGGTCTCGCCGACGTTCCAGCAGAACCAGGCGCTGCGCAACTACTACGCGTTCCCGAAGACGCTGGACGTGGACCGCTACGGCGACCAGGACACCGTACTGGGCGTGCGCGAGCTGGACCTGACCGGCGTCCAGCAGCACAACTTCATCAACGACCACTTCAAGTACACCCACGGGTACGGCGTGGTCGCCGCCAAGGGCAACCAGGTCGACTCGAACGGCAACCCGGTCTACACCGAGCACTCGCTGCCCGCCGAGGGCAGCATGGGCAGCTACGAGCAGCGGGTGTACTACGGCGAGAAGACGACGATGTACTCCGTCGTCGGGCCCGGCCTGGACGAGATCGACTACACCCGGGACGGCCAGCCGGACCAGACCTCCCAGTACAGCGGCGGCAGCGGCGTCTCGCTGAACAACCCGCTGACCCGGGCCGCGTACGCGCTGAAGTTCGCCGAGCCGCAGATCCTGTACTCGGGGGCGATCAAGGACGACGCGAAGATCCTCTACGACCGCACCCCGAAGGAGCGGGTCGAGAAGGTCGCGCCGTGGCTGTCGATCGACGCCGACCCGTACCCGGTGGTGCAGAACGGCCGGCTGGTGTGGGTGCTGGACGGCTACACCACCTCGGACGGGTACCCGTTCTCGTCCAAGACCACCTTCGGCGACGCCACCAAGGACTCGCTGACCGACCAGCGCGGGCGCACCCTGACCGCCGTCAACCAGGTCAACTACATC
This sequence comes from Kitasatospora sp. NPDC088783, assembly GCF_044750705.1. Classification (NCBI taxonomy): domain Bacteria; kingdom Bacillati; phylum Actinomycetota; class Actinomycetes; order Kitasatosporales; family Streptomycetaceae; genus Kitasatospora; species Kitasatospora sp. NPDC088783. The sequence goes on along the minus strand of NZ_JBIVKJ010000003.1, from coordinate 267,536 downwards.
CGCAACTCGGTGAAGGCCACCGTGGACGCGTACACCGGCGAGGTGACGCTCTACCAGTGGGACGAGGCCGACCCGGTGCTGAAGACCTGGATGAAGGCGTTCCCGGACACGGTGAAGGCCAAGGCGGACATCCCGGCCACCCTGCTGCCGCACCTGCGCTACCCGCAGGACCTGTTCAAGGTGCAGCGCGACCTGCTCGGGCAGTACCACATGACGGACGCCACGGCGTTCTTCAACGGCACCGACATCTGGGAGGTGCCGGAGGACCCGACGGTCAACACCCACGAGGTGCAGCCGCCGTACTACCTGACGCTGCGGATGCCGGACGCCCAGGAGGCCAGCTTCTCGCTGACCACCTCCTTCGTGCCCTCGGGCCGCAAGAACCTGGCCGCGTTCATGACCGCGGACGCCGACCCGGGGCCGGGCTACGGCAAGCTGCGGATCCTGCGGATGCCGTCCGGTTCGGGCGCGCTCGGCCCGGCGCTGACCCAGGCGAAGTTCAACTCGGACTCCGAGGTGGCCCGCCAGCTGACCCTGCTGCGCAGCGGCACCGACTCCGACGTGGTCTACGGCAACCTGCTGACCCTGCCGGTCGGCGGCGGCATCCTCAACGTGGAGCCGGTGTACCTGGTGGCCCGCGGCGCCAAGGTGCCGGTGCTGAAGAAGGTGCTGGCGGTGTACGGCGACCACAACGTGGCGCTGGAGGACACCCTGGACCAGGCGCTGGCCAAGGTGCTCGGCGGCGCGGCCGACGGGGCCACCACCCCGACCGCCCCGGCCGACCCGCAGAACCCGGGCACCGGGACGCCGACCACGCCCACCACGCCGGACAGCCCGGAGGTGCAGCAGGCGCTCACCGAGGCGCAGAAGGCCTTCGACGACGGCCAGGCGGCGCTGAAGAACGGCGACTGGACGGCGTACGGCAAGGCCCAGGAGGCGCTGAAGAAGGCCATCGGCGACGCGATGGCCGCCGAGCAGAAGGCGTCCGGCGCCACCGCGCCGGCCCAGCCGGGCGGCGGGGCCGCCGCCTCGCCGTCCGCCTCCCCGCCCGCCTCGCCCCCCGCCGCGCCCTCGGCCTCGCCGACGGGCTGAGCTGCGGAAACCGGTTTGTTGGTCCACCCCGTGATCGTGATACAGTGGTTTCACCGACGCGGGGTGGAGCAGCTCGGTAGCTCGCTGGGCTCATAACCCAGAGGTCGCAGGTTCAAATCCTGTCCCCGCTACTCAGTAGCGAAAGGCCCGGAGGCATCAGCCTCCGGGCCTTTGCCATTCCTTGGGCGTCGGGCCGATTGACACCCCATGTGGTCCAGTCCAATCTGAGTCATGCCCATGGCGGGCGGCCCCCACCGTCCGCCTTGATGCGTTGCAATTCCTTTGCCGGCAACGGGAATTGATCACGTGCCGGCTCCGTCTGCCGCTCTCCCCGACCGGGTGTCGGACGGCGTTCCTGCATCCCCACGTGACAGGAGAGAGGCACATCCGCATGCATCGCCACAATCGCAGGGCCTGGGCCGTCACGGCCGCGGCCGCCACGCTGCTCGCCGGGGCGGTCTCACTGCTGGGAGCCCCCAGCGCGAGCGCCGGACCGGGCAACACCACCGGGGCCCCCGCCACCAGCGGCGGCATCAAGGTCGCGTACTTCGACCAGTGGTCGATCTACCAGAACGCCTACTACCTGAAGAACGTCGACACCAACGGCATGGCCGGGAAGCTCGACTACCTGCTGTACGACTTCGCCAACATCGACCCGGCCAACCTGACCTGCTTCGAGGCCAACTCGGCGGCCTCCCAGGACGAGAACAACCCGAACGCCGGCGACGGCGCGGGCGACTACTACGCCGACTACGCCAAGACCTTCGCCAACGGCAACAGCGTCGACAACTCCACCGACACCTGGAACCAGCCGCTGGCCGGCAACTTCCACCAGCTCCAGGAGCTGAAGGCGAAGTACCCGAAGCTCAAGGTGCTGCTGTCGATCGGCGGGTGGACGTACTCCAAGTACTTCTCCGACGCGGCGGCCACCGACGCCTCGCGCAAGAAGCTGGTCTCCTCCTGCGTCGACATGTTCATCAAGGGCAACCTGCCCGCCCAGGGCGGCTACGGCGGCCCGGGCACCGGCAAGGGCATCTTCGACGGCTTCGACATCGACTGGGAGTACCCGGGCGGCGGCGGCCACACCGGCAACCACTCCTCGACGGCCGACAAGCAGAACTTCACCGCCCTGCTGGCCGAGTTCCGCAGCGAGCTCAACACCCAGGGCGCCGCGGACGGCAAGACCTACGCGCTGAGCGCGGCGCTGCCGGCCGGCCAGGACAAGATCCAGAACATCGAGACCAACAAGATCGGGCAGTACCTGACCTTCGCGGACCCGATGACGTACGACATGCACGGCGGCTGGGAGGCCCAGGGTCCGACCAACCACCAGACGCCGGTCTACCAGAGCCCGAACGACCCGATGAACAACGTGCCGCCGGGCAACGCCAAGTACTCCATCGACGAGGCGATCAAGGCGTACACGGTCGGCGACCCCTCGTACGGCATCCCCGGCGGGTTCCCGGCGAACAAGCTGAACATGGGCGTCCCGCTCTACTACCGCGGCTGGACCGGCGTGGCGGCCGGGGCCAACCACGGGCTGTTCCAGCCCGCGGCCGGCCCGGCCCCCGGCGCGCCGAACTCCGGCAACGTCGCGGGCGTGCGGATGTACAAGGAACTGCTCGGGACGGTGGACAACCCCGCCTACACCTACTGGGACGCCGCCGCGCAGGCCGCGTACTTCTACGACGGCACCACCTTCTGGTCCGGCGAGAACGCCAAGTCCATCCAGGCCAAGATGGACTACGCGCACTGCAACGGACTCGGCGGATCGTTCGTCTTCTCGCTCTACGACGACCCGAACGCGGCGCTGCTCAACCCGCTGATGACCGCGACCGGCGGCTCGGCCGCCTCCTGCCCGGCCCCGCCGACCGGCTCGCCGAGCGCCAGCGCCTCGCCGTCGAAGTCCCCGTCGCCGTCGCCGTCCACCAGCCCGTCCACCAGCCCGTCGACCAGCCCCTCGACCTCGCCGTCCGGCAGCCCGTCCGGCAGCCCGTCCTCCTCGCCGACCTCGCCCGGCGGCGGGATCGTGGCCAACCCCGGCCTGGAGTCCGGCGCGCTCAGCCCGTGGACCTGCTCGGGCGGCGCCGTGGTCGGCGGCGGGCACACCGGCTCCTACGCCCTGCAGGGCAACGCGAGCGCCGGTGACACCGCGCAGTGCCAGCAGACCGTCACGGTCAAGCCGAACACCGCCTACACGCTGTCCGCCTGGGTCAAGGGCAACTACACCTACCTGGGCGTCACCGGCTCCGGCGCGGACAGCTCGACCTGGACCCCCGGCGGGAGCGCGTGGACGCAGCTGTCCACCAAGTTCACCACCGGCGCCTCGGTCACCTCGGTGACCGTCTGGGTCCATGGTTGGTACGGACAGGGTGCCTACCAGGCCGACGACTTCAGTGTCAGCTGAGGCTCCGTCAAGACCCTTTTAAGGAAGGCCCGGAGGATTCCGTCCTCCGGGCCTTCCCCCTTGCGGGCGCGCGGAGTTGATCGACTCCGGTACGATGCGTGGCCGGGGTTTGTGGGGCTCAGTGTCGGGAAATCGACAAAGAGCCGAAGCGATCTCGCCGGGCTTCGGCCCCGCTCCGCCAAAACGGACGGAGCAGGTGTACGCGGTGTGCGGGTGATGCGACGATGGACCACGAGGGGGACGCGGCGCGGCCGTTGACGGGCCGTCCGGTCCGGCGTGCCCCCCGGGGGAGACGACCCGGGCCGACGGCCCGGGTCGGATGCCGCGACACTCGGGGGGAGCGGGAGTCGGCATGAAGCTCATCGGCAACAGCGGGACGGGGGAACGACTGGCGGCCGGCAGCACCGCGGACACCGACACCGGTGCCCGCCCCACCGACCAGTCCACCGGCAGCCTGCCCGCCCAGCGCGGCACCGCGGGCGGCATCGACGTGACCGGCTACGGCCCCGAGAGCCTGGTCCACCTGACCGCCGACCAGGTCGCCGCCGCCTCCGTCCGCGACCTGATCGACCCCGACGACGACGCCGCCGACAGCTTCGAGACCGCCCTCGCCGCCCGCGAACAGGCCGCCCTCGAGGCCCGCCACCGCGGCTCCGCCGACGCCGGCGACCCGGGCGCCGCCAGCCAGCTCGGCGCCCTCCTGCTGCGCCGCGGCGACCTGCTCGACGCCGAGCGCTACCTGCGCGCCGCCGCCGCGGCCGGACTGCGCGCCGCCGCCAACAACCTCGGCGTCCTGCTCCACCAGCAGGGCCACCGCACCGAGGCCGCCCAGTGGTGGCGCCAGGCCGCGGTGGCCGGCTCCGCCCCCGCCGCCCACGCCCTCGGCCTGCAACTGCGCGACCAGGGCGAGGAGGAGGCCGCCGAGTACTGGCTGCACTTCGCCGCCGAACAGGGCCACCCGCTCGGCGCGTACGCCCTCGGCGACCTGATGGAGCACCGCCGCGACGTCCGCGCCGAGCGTTGGTTCAAGGCCGCCGCCGACTCCGGCCACCGCGAGGCCGCCTACCGCCTCGCCCGGATGCGCGAGGCCGCCGGCGACAAGGACACCGCCGAGACCTGGTACCGCACCGCCGCCGCCCGCAGCCACGCCCGCGCCGCGCTGCGCCTGGGCGTCCTGCTCGAAGCCCGCGGCGACCTCGACGAGGCCGCCCGCTGGTACCGGCAGTCCGCCCAGAACGGCGAGGCCCGCGCCGCCTGCGCCCTCGGCTTCCTGCTCCGCGACACCGGCGACCTCTCCGCCGCCGCCGAATGGTGGCAGGAGGCCGCCGAGGCCGGCGACGGCACCGCCGCCAACGCGCTCGGCGCGCTGCACGCCGGCCGCGGCGAGAACGCCGTCGCCGAACGCTGGTACCGCGCCGCGCTCGACGCCGGCGACCACAACGGCGCCTTCAACCTCGGCCTGCTGTGCGCCGGCGCCGGGCGCGAGGCCCAGGCCGAGCAGTGGTACCGCCGCGCCGCGTACGCCGGCCACCGCGAAGCCTGCAACGCGCTCGCCATCGTGCTGCTCCAGCGCGGCGACGAGTCCGGCGCCGAACCCTGGTTCTCCAAGGCCGCCGAGGCCGGCTCCGTCGACGGCGCCTTCAACCTCGGCGTCCTGCACGCCGGCCGCGGCGAGACCCGGCAGGCCCAGGAGTGGTACGCCCGGGCCGCCGCCGAGGGCCACGGCGAGGCCGCCCTGCAACTCGCCGTCGCCCAGGAGCAGCGCGGCAACCTGGCCGGCGCGCTGGAACGCTACCGGCAGGCCGCCGACGGCGGCTCCGCGGAGGGCGCCTTCCGGCTCGCCTCGCTGCTCGACCGCCGCGGCGACGCCGACGCCGAGGCCGAGCACTGGTACGCGGTCGCCGCGGACGCCGGACACCGCCGGGCCCAGGTCCGGATGGGCGTGCGCGCGGCCGAGCGCGGCGCGCTCCAGATCGCCGAGAGCTGGTACCGGCGCGCCGCCGAGGGCGGCAGCCGCAGCGCCGCGTTCAACCTCGGCCTGCTGCTGGCCCGGCAGGACAGCGAGGCCGAGGCGATGCTCTGGTACACCCGCGCCGCGGACGCCGGCCACGGCCGCGCCGCGCTGCGGCTGGCGCTGCTCGCGCTGCGGCGCGGCGAGGCGATCCAGGCCGAGAACTGGTGCCGCCGCGCGGCGGAGTACGGGCCGGCCGAGGTCGCGGAGCGGGCGGGGCGGCTGCTGGGAGCGCTGAGCGCGGAACTGAGCGCGTAGCGGGGGAGCGGGCCTCGGCGGGGTCGCGGGACAGGGCAGGACGCTGTCCCGCGTCGCGGTCCGGCGGTGCGTGCCCGGTCGGCCGCGCGGTTCCTCGCGCCCCTGCCGGTGCGCTCCCTGCCGGTGCGCTCCCCGGCGGTCACACGCTGAGCGAGCGCAGCACGGCCTCGTGGAGGACGCCGTTGGTGGCGACCGCGTCCGCGCCGGTGGGGCCGTCGATGCCGTCGAGGCCGGTGAAGCGGCCGCCGGCCTCCTGGACGATGACGCAGGGGGCGGCCATGTCCCAGAGCGAGAGCTCGGGTTCGGCGGCGATGTCGACGGCGCCCTCGGCGACCATCATGTAGGACCAGAAGTCGCCGAAGGCGCGGGTGCGCCAGCAGATCCGGGTGAGGTCGAGGAAGGCGTCGAGGCGGGCGCGCTCCTCCCAGCCGCTCAGCGAGGAGAAGGAGAGCGAGGCGTCGGCGAGGCGGGAGACCTTGGAGACGTGGATGCGCTGGGCCTTGGCCAGGCTGCGGCCGGCGAACGCGCCCAGGTCCTTGGCGGCCCACCAGCGGCGGCCGAGCGCGGGGGCGGAGACGATGCCGACCACCGGGACGTGCTCGCCGTCGGGCTGCTCCTCCAGCAGGGCCACCAGGGTGGCCCAGACCGGGACGCCGCGGACGTAGTTCTTGGTGCCGTCGATCGGGTCGATCACCCAGCGGCGCGGGCCGGAGCCCTGCAGGCCGTACTCCTCGCCCAGCACCGCGTCCCGGGGGCGGGCCCGCTGCAGGACGGAGCGGACGAGTTCCTCGGCGGCCTTGTCGGCGTCGCTGACCGGGGTCAGGTCGGGCTTGGTCTCGATCTTCAGGTCGAGCGCCCGGAACCGCTCCATGGTGATCGAGTCGGCCGAGTCGGCGAGGACGTGGGCGAGTCGGAGGTCGTCGTGGTAGTCGGCCATGCACGGCACCCTAGCGGACTCAGTGTCCCGAGCCGCTGAGCTGGAGACCGATCACGCCCGCGATGACCAGGGAGATGGACACCAGTTTGAGGACGGAGGAGGACTCCCCGAGGAAGACCATCCCGTACACCGCTGTGCCGGCCGCGCCGATGCCGGTCCACACCGCGTAGGCGCTGCCGACCGGGAGCGTCTTCAGGGAGAGGGTGAGCAGGCCGAAGGAGCCCAGCGCGAAGAGCGCGAAGCTGATGGTGGGCCAGAGCCTGGTGAAGCCGTGGCTGAGCTTGAGGTTGACCGCGAATCCCGTTTCCAGCAGACCGGCGAGGATCACCATGGCCCATGCCATCGGGTTGACTCCCTGTCAGGTAGGAAGGTGTGACCTTCCTATCGTTACCCAGCGCAGCGGCCCCAGCGACTCGTGATCGCCGGGAATTCTCACTCCGCCTCCGGCGCCTCGCGGGTGGCCAGCAGCCGGCGCAGCGAGTACAGCCGGGCCGGGTCGGCGTGGCCGCCGGCGACCCAGGCGTCCAGCGCGCAGTCCGGTTCGTCGTGCGAGCAGGCGCGCGGGCAGTCGGCGGTGCCGGGCTCCAGGTCGGGGAAGGCGAGGATGACCCGGGACGGGTCGATGTGGGACAGGCCGAAGGAGCGGAAGCCGGGGGTGTCGATCACCCAGCCCGGGTCCAGCGCCTTCTTCGAGCCCGGCTTGGCGCCGGGCGGCGGGGGAAGCCGCAGGGCCAGCGCGGAGACGGTGGTGTGCCGGCCCCGGCCGGTGACCGCGTTGACGTGGCCGGTGCTGCGCTGCCGCTCCGGGACGAGCGCGTTGACCAGGGTGGTCTTGCCGACGCCGGAGTGCCCGATGAACACCGTGGTGCGCCCGCGCAGGTGCGCGCGCACCGCCTCCGCGCCGGCCGTCTCCAACTCGTCGGCCCGGGTCACCACGTAGTCGATGCCCAGCGGCGCGTACGACTCCAGCAGCTCGTCGGCCGGGGCCAGGTCCGACTTGGTGAGCACCAGCAGCGGCTCCATCCCGGCGTCGTACGCGGCGACCAGGCAGCGGTCGATCAGCCGGGGGCGCGGCTCCGGGTTGGCCAGCGCGGTGACGATGGCCATCTGCTGGGCGTTGGCGACCACGATCCGCTCGTACGGGTCGTCGTCGTCCGCGGTGCGGCGCAGCACCGAGCTGCGCTCCTCGACCCGGACGATCCGGGCCAGCGTGTCCGGCTCGCCGGACAGGTCGCCGACCACGCTGACGGTGTCGCCGACCACGACGCCCTTGCGGCCCAGCTCGCGGGCCTTCATGGCGGTGACCAGGCGCTCGTCCTTCGTGCCGCCGTCGACCAGGCAGGTCATCCGGCCCCGGTCCACGGTGAGGATCATCGCCTCGGCGGCGTCCTCGTGCTTGGGCCGGGTGCGGGTGCGGGGGCGGGAGCCCCGGCGGCCCGGGCGGCTGCGGATGTCGTCCTCGTCGGCGTCCTTGCCGTAGCGGCGCATGCTCGTGATCCCCCGTCAGCCCTGGCCGAGGAGGTCGGCCCACATCTGCGGGAAGTCCGGCAGCGTCTTGGCCGTGGTCGCCACGTTCTCCACCAGCACGCCCTCGACGGCCAGGCCCAGGACGGCGGCGGCGGTGGCCAGCCGGTGGTCCTCGTAGGTGTGGAAGACGCCGCCGTGCAGCGGGCGGGGCCGGATCCGCAGGCCGTCCTCGGTCTCCGAGACGTCGCCGCCCAGCCCGTTGACCTCCTTGGCCAGCGCGGCCAGCCGGTCGGTCTCGTGCAGCCGCAGGTGGGAGATGCCGTACAGGTGCGACTCGGAGTCGGCCAGCGCCGCCACCGCGGCGATCACCGGGGTCAGCTCGCCCACGTCGTGCAGGTCGACCTCGATCCCGTGGACCTTGCCGGTGCCGGTGAACTTCAGCCCGTCGTCGGTGAACTGGCAGCTCCCGCCCATCGCGGTGTAGATCTCGCGCAGCTGGTCACCCGGCTGGTAGGTGTGCCGGGGCCAGTCCCGGACGGTCACCCGGCCGCCGGTGGCCAGCGCCGCCGCGAAGAACGGGGCCGCGTTCGACAGGTCCGGCTCGACCACCAGGTCGCGGCCGATCAGCGCGCCCGGGGTGACCCGCCAGACGTCCTTCTCGCCGCCGTCCTCCGGCGCGTCGACCTGGCCGCCGGCCTTGCGGATCATGTCCACGGTCATCCGGATGTGCGGCAGCGAGGGCACCGTCCCGCCGGTGTTGCGGATCTCCACGCCGTTGTTGAACCGGGCGCCGGAGAGCAGCAGCGCCGAGATGAACTGCGAGGAGGACGAGGCGTCCACCTCCACCGACCCGCCGTCCAGCGCGCCCGCGCCGTGCACGGTCAGCGGGAAGCCGCCGCGACCGCCGTCCTCGATCCGGGCGCCCAGCGCGCGCAGCGCGTCGATCACGCCGTGCTGCGGGCGCTCGTGGCTGCGCGGGTCGCCGTCGAAGTGCACCGGGCCGTCCGCCAGGGTGGCCAGCGGCGGCAGGAAGCGCATCACCGTCCCGGCGTTGCCCACGTCCACCCGGGCCGGGCCGCGCAGCCGCTCGGCCGGGATCACCCGCCACGCCTCGCCGCCGCCGGTGCCGCCGGACGCCGCGTTCACCGTCTCCTCGACCGTCACGCCCAGCGCCCGCAGGCCGTCCGCCATCAGCTGCGAGTCGCGGCTGCGCAGCGGGCGGCGCACCCAGCCCGGGCCGTCGGCGAGGGCGGCCAGCACCAGCGCGCGGTTGGTCGCGGACTTCGAGCCGGGGATGGTCACGGCCGCGTCCACGGCGGCGGTGGCGACGGGGGCGGGCCACAGGGAGTCGGTCATGGCGCCAGTCTATGAGGCGCGGCGCTCCTACCGGGGCAGCAGCCAGGCCGCTCCGAGCCCCAGGCAGGCCAGTGCCACCGCCAGGAACGCCAGCAGCCACAGCGCCCCCGGCACGCCCGTCAGCCGCGCCAACTGGTCGGCGTCCGAGCCGGGCGCGCCGCCGCGCCGCCGCCGGGTCGCCCACAGCTCCAGCATCGGACGCACCCCCGCCAGCAGCAGGAACCACACCCCCAGGTAGGCGAACGCCCCCTGCCATTCGGCCGTCCCGTACCAGGACACCGCGACGAACGCCCCGCCGGTCGCCAGCACCGCCGCCACCCCGAACAGGTTGCGCAGCGTCAGCAGCATCATCGCCAGCAGCGCGATGCCGATCCACAGCAGCGCGGTGATCCGCCCCGCCGCGAGCAGCGCCGCCCCGCCCAGGCCCAGCAGCGAGGGCGCCGGGTAGCCCGCCGCGGCGGTCAGCACCATGCCCGGGCCGGTCGGCCGCCCGGAGGAGACCGTCAGCCCCGAGGTGTCCGAGTGCAGCCGGATGCCCGACAGCCGACGCCGGGTCAGCAGCGCCGTCAGCCCGTGCCCGCCCTCGTGCGCGATCGTCACCACGGTGCGGGTCCACAGCCACACCGGGCGCACCGCCACCGCCAGCAGCGCCACCGCCGCCGTGCCCCACACCAGCCAGTGCGGCGGGTCCGGCTGCACGTTCGTCACCCGGTCCCACAGTCGCGCGAAGTCCATCGCCGCCGGCCTCCGATCACCGTCGCTTCCCCTGCCCGGGGCGGGCAGCCTCCCACGGGAGGACGGGTCCCCGGTAGCCGCCGGTTCTCCCGGACGGCCCCGCCCGCCCGGCCCGCTCTGGCAAGCTGGACGCCATGTGCGGACGCTTCGCCTCCTCCACCGACCCCGCCGAACTGGTCCGGCTGTTCGGCGTCCAGCAGTGGGACCCGACCGAGACGATCGCGCCCAGCTGGAACGTCGCCCCCACCGCGAAGACCTACGCCGTCCTCGACCGGGCCCCGCGCGGCCGGGGCCGCCCGGTGCGCCAACTGCACGCGCTGCGCTGGGGCCTGGTGCCCGGCTGGGCGAGCAGCCCCGACACCGCGGTCAAGATGATCAACGCCCGGGCGGAGACCGTCCACGAGAAGCCCGCCTACCGGCAGGCGTACGCCTCCCGGCGCTGCCTGATACCCGTCGACGGCTACTACGAGTGGCAGACCGCCCCCACCGACGACCTCGCGCGCCCGCCCCGCCGCCCCTACTTCGTGCACCGCGCCGACGGCGCGCCGCTCGCCCTGGCCGGGCTGTACGAGTTCTGGCGCGACCGCGAACGCCCCGGCGACCACCCCGACGCCTGGCTGGTCACCTGCACCGTCGTCACCACCGCCGCCGAACCGCTGCTCGCCCCCGTCCACGAGCGGATGCCGCTCCACCTCGGCCCCGACCGCTGGGACGCCTGGCTCGACCCGCACGCCGAGACCGCCGACCTCACCCCGCCACCGCCCGGCGACCTGCGCATCCACGCCGTCCCCGACGAGGTCGGCAAGATCCGCAACAACCACCCCGGCCTGACCCGGCCGCGCACCGAGGACGACCGCACCACGCTGTTCTGAGCGGCCCGCGCACGAGGAGGGGCGGGGGACGGATGGGTACGCTCGGGGCCGTGCAGCGCATCATCGACACCCCCGCCGGGGACGCCAGGCTCCACTACCACCGCGCCGCCCGCCCGCGCGCCGTGCTGCTGCTCGGCCACGGCGCGGGCGGCGGCGTCGAGGCCCCCGACCTGCGGGCCCTCGCGGCCGCGCTGCCGGCCACCGGCGTCACCGTGGTGCTGGCCGAGCAGCCCTGGCGGGTGGCCGGCCGCAAGCTCGCCCCCGCCCCGGCCGCGCTCGACGCGGGCTGGCCCGCGCAGTTCGCCGCCGCGGCCGAGGAGGGCCTGCCGGTGTACGCGGGCGGCCGCAGCGCCGGCGCCCGGGTCGCCTGCCGGACCTCCGCCGCGCTGGGCGCGGCGGGCGTCCTCGCGCTGGCCTTCCCGCTGCACCCGCCCGGCAAGCCGGAGCGGAGCCGGGCGGACGAACTGCTCGCCACCGGCCTGCCCACCCTGGTCCTCCAGGGCGGCGCCGACACCTTCGGCACCCCGGACGAGTTCCCCGCCCTGCCCGCCACCCACCGCCTGACCGGGGTCCCGCACGCCTCGCACGCCTTCAAGACCCCGAAGAAGGCCCCGCTGTCCCAGGACGAGGCCCTGGAACTGATCACCCGCACGGCCGCCGACTGGCTCCGCCGGCCCTGAACCCCGCCGCCCGGCGCCTCCGGGCCCCCGGCGGGCGGAGCGGGCGGTGTGACCGTCCTCATACCGCCCCCCTGCCGCGCCCTTCGCGGCTGCGGTTCCGCGCCCCGCCGGGGGAGGGGAAGGGAGGGGAGCGGCGCGGGGCGGCCGGAGCGGGCCGGCAAGGCCACGGCTCCGGCAGTGAGTTGTGCCGTCCGGGAATGCCCGGGTGGCGGACGGGGTTGCACGAGGCGTCAGAACATGCCCCCGGTGGAAAGGCAGCGTCCATGGGTTCGATCGCGTGCCGCGAGCGGCCGGAAGAGCGGGCTGCGCAGTCTGCGCTCCTGCCGGACTGGTCGGAGTGGGTTGTCGCGGGCGAGAAGCCGGTCAGCCCGATATCCTCGCTTGCGGGTCGGCCCGAGGTGGGCCGTGTGCGGGTTTCCGAGGAGGTGGGTCCAGTCGTCGGGACCGATGACGCGGCCGTGTCGGGCGCTGCCGGCGCCGACCAGGGCCGTCCGGAGGGCGAACAGCTCACCGGCGACGAACTGGCCGAGGCGATCGGCGAGGACACCTTCCGGGTGTCCGAGAACGAGAGCGAGGGGGCCAGGCGCGAGCGCTTCGAGCGCGACGCGCTCGGCTACCTGGACCCGATGTACTCGGCGGCGCTGCGGATGACCCGCAACCCCGCCGACGCGGAGGACCTGCTCCAGGAGGCGTTCGCCAAGGCGTACGCGTCGTTCCACCAGTTCCGCGAGGGCACCAACCTCAAGGCCTGGCTGTACCGCATCCTCACCAACACGTTCATCAACTCGTACCGCAAGAAGCAGCGCGAACCCCAGCGCACCGCGGCCGAGGAGATCGAGGACTGGCAGCTGGCGCGCGCCGAGTCGCACATGTCGACCGGCCTGCGGTCGGCCGAGGCGCAGGCGCTCGACCACCTGCCGGACAGCGACGTGAAGGACGCGCTCCAGGCCATCCCGGAGGAATTCCGGATCGCGGTGTACCTCGCGGACGTCGAGGGCTTTGCGTACAAGGAGATCGCGGACATCATGGGTACACCCATCGGTACGGTGATGTCCCGACTGCACCGTGGCCGCCGCCAGTTGCGCGGCATGCTGGAGGACTACGCCCGCGAGCGGGGGCTGGTCCCGGCCGGTACCGGTGCAGGGCAGGAAGCGAAGGGCGCGGGCTCATGAGCTGCGGAGATCCGCACGAGACCGAGTGCGGTGAGGTGCTCGACCACCTCTACGAGTTCCTCGACAACGAGATGGCCGAGGGCGACTGCGCCAAGCTGCGGGTGCACTTCGACGAGTGCTCGCCGTGCTTGGAGAAGTACGGCCTGGAGCAGGCGATCAAGGCGCTGATCAAGCGCTCCTGCGGGTGCGACGACACCCCGACCGACCTGCGGGCCAAGGTGCTGGCCCGGATCGACTCGATCCGCACCCAGCGCTCGGGAGAGGTGGACACCTCGGTGATCGAGGTGTCCTCGGTGAGCGTCGAGGTGACGGTCGACGGGACGGCCGGGCACGGCTCGGCGGTGGCGACCGCCGAGTAGCGCTCACTCGATCGGGTGAGCCGACGCTGCTCCGGCTGCGGCGATGCGCGATCGTGCGCCACGTCCGTGCGGGCGGGCCCTATTCTCTGACGAGTCCTCACGTCGGAGGGCCCGGTACGGGCGGGGGAGGCCGAGATCGCCAGCGGAAGCGAACGCCAGCGGAGCGCCGCGGCCCTGCCGGGGCCGGCCGCGGGCTACCTGGCCGCCGTCCTGGTGGCCGCGTTCGCGGTGCTGCTGCCGCTGGCCGCCGTCGGCCCAGGGCTGGACTGGCCCCGGATCGGCCTGCTCGCCCTGCTGCACCTGTGCCTGGAGTCGCTGGCGCAGGGCGCCCGCACCCCGTGCGCCCGGCTCTGGCGCCGACTGCGCGGCCGCCCCGCCGACGAGGCCCCGGCCGACCCGCGGGGCAGCGGCTTCTTCCCGGTGCTGTTCGCGGGCGTGCTGATGCTGCCGCCCGCCGCCGCCGCCCTGGTCGCCCTGCCCGGGGCACTGCTCGGACCCGCCGTCCCGCCGCGCGGCCTGCGCCGGGTGTGGAACGCCGCCCAGCTGGCCCTGGCCGCCGCTGCCGCCGCCGAGGTGTTCCGGCTGCTCGGCGGGGCCCGGCTGCTGCTCGGCACCCGCTTCCCCGGGGCCGCGCTCGGCGCGCTGGCCGCGATCCTGACGTTCTGCCTGGTCAACGGCGTGCTGGTGACCGGCATGGTTCGGCTGACCTGCGGCTCGGCCGGCCCCGGCGCGGCCCGCGCGCTGCGCCGGGCCGCCCCCGCCGCGCTGCTGCACGGCGCGGGCGGGCTGATGATCGCGGTGCTCTGGCAGGGCCCGTACGGGGCGTTCGCCGCCGTGCTCGGGCTGCTGCCGCTGACCATCACCGCCTGGCTGTCCGCGCAGGGCCACCGCGAGCGGGCCGCGCACCGGGCCACCGTGCAGGCCCTGGTGCAGGCCGTGGAGATCAAGGACTCCTACACCCGCGGCCACAGCGAACGGGTCGGCCGGGCCTCGGTGCTGATCGCCCGCCAGCTCGGCCTGGCCGAGGACCGGGTGCGCACCCTGCACTTCGCCGGGACGCTGCACGACGTCGGCAAGCTCGCCGTCGCCACCGAGCTGCTGCGCCGCAACGGGCCGCTGACCGACGCCGAGCGGCGCGCCGTCGAGGTGCACCCGGTGTTCGGGCACGAGCTGGTGCGGCAGCTGGACTTCCTCGGCGAGGGCCGCGACGGCATCCTGCACCACCACGAGCGGATGGACGGCCGCGGCTACCCGCACGGGCTGACCGGGGACCGGATCCCCGAGTTCGCCCGGATCATCTCGGTCGCCGACGCCTTCGACTCGATGACCTCCACCCGCTCCTACCGGCGCGGCCGCCCCGTCCCGGAGGCGGTCGCCGAACTGGAGCGGTGCGCCGGCAGCCAGTTCGACCCGGTGATGGTCTCGGCGCTGGTCGAGGCCGTCGCCGAGCACGGCTGGCAGCCCGAACCGCCGCCGCCCGGCGGCTGGGACGGCGAGGTGCCGGACATCCCGCTCGGCGTGCCCGAGCCGGCCCGGCTGCCGCAGCAGTCCGGCACCGGCCTGCCGACCGGGGGAGCGGCGTGACCACCCGCCGCCCGGCCCCGGCCGACCTGCTGCTCGCCGCCTCCGCCGCGCTCGCCGCCGCCGCCGTGCTGCACGCGCTGGCCAGCGGCGTCGCCCAGGGCCGGGTCGCGCTGGCCTTCGCGGTGCTGATCGGCCTCGGCCAGTGCGCCGGGCCGGCCCTGCCCGGCGACCGCGAACCCGCGCCCGTCGCCACCGCCGTCGCCCTCGCGTACGCGCTGCTCGGGCCGCTGCACGGGCTGCCCACCACGCACGGGGTGCTGCAGGTCGCGGGCGTCACCGCGGCCGGCACCCTGCTCGGGCTGGGCGCCCAGCTCGGCGGGCAGGCCGTGCTGGCCGCCGCCCGGCACCGGCCGCGCACCCCGCCCGCCGGGCTGGACGCCGCCGCCCGCCGGCTGGTCACCGTCGCGTTCGCCGCGCTGCTGTTCCAGCCGCTGTACAACACCGGCCTCACCGACCGGCTGCCCGGCCCCGCGTACGGGGCGCTGCTGGCGGGCGTGGCCGCGCTGGCCGCGCTCGGCGACGCGGTGCTGGCCGCCGCCCAGCAGGCCGCCCGCACCGGGCTGCGGTACGCCGCCGCGCTGGAGGACCAGCTGCACGCGCTGCTCGGCATCGGCTCCGCGCAGGTCGCCACCGGGCTGCTGCTGAGCCTGCTCGCCGGGGAGGCCGGGCTGTGGGCGCTGCCGGTGTTCTGCCTGCCGCTGATCCTCGCCCAGACCTCGTTCCGGCGGGCCGTCGCGGTGCGGGCCACCACCGGGCAGACCATCGAGACGCTGGCCCGGGCCACCGAGATCGCCGGGTACACCACCCCGGGGCACGCCCGCCGGGTCGCCGACACGGCGTGCGCGCTGGGGCGCGAACTCGGGCTCGGCAGCCGGGAGCTGACGCTGCTGGAGTACGCCGCGCTGATGCACGACATCGGGCAGCTGTCGCTGGTCGAACCCGTCCCGGGCGGGGCCACCGCGCTGCTGCCCGACGGCGAGCAGCAGCGCATCGCCCGGCTCGGCAGCGAGGTGATCCAGCGCACCGGGGTGCCCCGGCAGGTGTGGCAGCAGGTCGCCCGGCTGGCCGACCCGTGCCGCCTGGCCGACGGCCGGCACGACCCCACCCTGCCGCTGGCCTCCCGGATCATCCGGGTCGCCAACGCCCACGACGACCTGCGCACCGCCGCCGCCGACCGCCCCCGCGGCGGCCTGCTCGACCCGCTGGAGCACCTGCGGCTGGAAGCCGGGCCCGGCTACGACCCGGTGGTGCTGGACGCGCTGGCCCGGCTGGGCCGCCGCGGCCACCGCGCCGCCCGCGGTCCGGACCGCCGCTGCCGCCCGGCGGCCTGAATGGCCGCGCGGGGCGCGCGGCCGGGGGCGGGCGTGGTTGGATGCGGTCGTGGCGGGAAGACCCGGAGGCGGGGCGACCCGGTGACGACCGACGGCAAGGGACCAACGTGAGGATCTTCCACCGCGCACGGCACCGTCCGTCGGCGACCTGGCGGCAGACCACCGACCGTGCGTTCACCCTGATCGGCGACGGCCGCTACGAGGACGCCGGGGCGCTGCTGGTGATGGCGGCGGACCTGGAGCCGTGGCTGTCGGACTCCTGGTTCAACCTGGCCCTGCTGCACAAGTTCCGTCGGGACTGGGAGCAGGCCCGCTCGGCCGGCCTGCGCGCCGTCGCCCTGCTCGACCGCCAGCACGGCGCCCCGGACTGGTGGAACCTCGGCATCACCGCCACCGCCCTCCAGGACTGGCCGCTGGCCCGCCGGGCCTGGCAGGCGTACGGGCTGCGGCTGCCCGGCGGGCCCGCGCTGGACGGGCCGATCGAGCTGGACCTGGGCACCACCCCGGTGCGGCTGTCCCCGGACGGCGAGTCCGAGGTGGTCTGGGGCCGGCGGCTGGACCCGGCCCGGATCGAGGTGCTGTCCATCCCGCTGCCGTCCTCCGGCCGCCGCTGGGGCGAGGTGGTGCTGCACGACGGCGCCCCGCACGGCGAGCGGGTCGCCGACGGCGTCGCCTACCCGGTCTTCGACGAGATCGAGCTGTGGGCGCCGTCCCCGGTGCCGACCTGGGTGGTGCTGCTGCAGGCCGCCACCGCCGCCGACCGGGACGCGCTGGAGAAGACGGTGGCCGACGCCGGGTACGCCGCCGAGGACTGGACCTCCTCGGTGCGGCTGCTGTGCCGCACCTGCTCGGAGTCCCGGATGGCCATCGACGACGGCCACACCGCCCACCACGACCCGCACGACGACGGCGACCCGCTGCACCCCGGCCACCTCAGCCACCTCAGCCAGGGCGCGGCCGGCGGCCCCTGGCAGGTCGAGCGCGAGTGCGGGATCGCCGCGCCCGCCGGCCTGGTCCGCTCCCTGCTGGAGCGCTGGGCCGCCGCCTCCCCCGTCACCCGCGCCTACCGGGACCTCGAAGAGGTCTGCTGACCCTGCCGCATCCCGGGGGGCCGGGAGGTGACCCCGCCCCGGACCGCGCCCCGTACCCTGGACCGGTACACCAGGCGGATGCGGACGAAAGCGGAACCGAGCGATGGCCGAGCACCACGACCACGAGCACGAGCACGGACACGACCACGCGCACGAGGACACCGAGCCCCAGCGGGTGGTGGGCGAGGAGCCCGACCTGACGAAGGGCACCGCCCGTCCGATCACCGTGGTCGGCAACCCGGTGCTGCACCGCGAGGTCAGGACCGTCACCGCCTTCGACGGCGAACTCTCCGCGCTGATCGACGACATGTTCCAGTCCATGTACGCGGCGGAGGGCGTCGGCCTGGCCGCCAACCAGATCGGCGTCGACCTGAAGGTCTTCGTCTACGACTGCCCCGACGACGAGGGCGTCCGGCACGTCGGCCACGTGGTCAACCCGGTCCTGGAGGAGCTGCCGGCCGGCCGCCGGGTGCTGGACGACGGCCAGGAGGGCTGCCTGTCGGTCCCCACCGCCTACCAGGAGCTGGCCCGCCCCGACTACGCGGCCGTCACCGGCCAGGACAAGGACGGCAACCCGGTCCGGGTCGAGGGCACCGGCTTCTTCGCCCGCTGCCTCCAGCACGAGACCGACCACCTGTACGGCTACCTCTACATCGACCGCCTCTCCAAGCGCGACCGCAAGGACGCGCTGCGGCAGATGGCCGAGGGCACCCCCAAGTACGCCACCGTCCCGAACGACTGACGCCGCGGCGGGCACGCGCGGAGGGCCGCACCCCGTCGGGGTGCGGCCCTCCGTCGTCGGTGGCGGGGCGGCCTAGAAGTCGTCGTCGAAGGAGACCGAGCCCTCGACGGCCACCTGGTAGGCGGAGACCCGGCGTTCGAAGAAGTTGGTGAGCTCCTGGACGTTCTGGAGCTCCATGAAGCCGAACGGGTTGGTGGAGCCGTAGCGGATCGGCAGGCCGAGGCGGGCCAGGCGCTGGTCGGCGACGGCCTGGAGGTACTCGCGCATCGACTCGGTGTTCATGCCGGGCAGGCCCTCGCCGCACAGGTCGCGGGCGAACTGGAGCTCGGCCTCGACGGCCTCCTCCAGCATCTCGGTGACCTGCCGGGCCATCTTGTCGTCGAAGAGGTCGGGCTCCTCCTCGCGCACGGTGTCGACCACCGAGAACGCGAAGTCCATGTGCATCGACTCGTCGCGGAAGACCCAGTTGGTGCCGGTGGCCAGGCCGTGCAGCAGGCCGCGGCTGCGGAACCAGTACACGTAGGCGAACGCGCCGTAGAAGAACAGGCCCTCGACGCAGGCCGCGAAGCAGATCAGGTTGAGCAGGAAGGCCCGGCGGTCCTCCTTGCTCTGCAGCGAGTCGAGGTGGTCGACCGCGTTCATGTACGTGAAGCAGAACTGGGCCTTCTGCGCGATGGAGGGGATGTTCTCCACCGCCGCGAAGGCGGCGTTGCGGTCCTCCGGGTCGGGCAGGTAGGTGTCCAGCAGCGTCAGGTAGAACTGGACGTGCACGGCCTCCTCGAACAGCTGCCGCGACAGGTAGAGCCGGGCCTCGGGGGAGTTGATGTGCTTGTAGAGGCTCAGCACCACGTTGTTGGCGACGATCGAGTCGCCGGTGGCGAAGAACGCGACCAGCCGGCCGATCATGTGCCGCTCGCCCTCGGAGAGCTTGGCGAGGTCGGCGACGTCGGAGTGCAGGTCCACCTCCTCCACGGTCCAGGTGTTCTTGATCGCGTCCCGGTAGCGGTCGTAGAACGACGGGTAGCGCATCGGACGCAGCGTCAGCTCGAAGCCCGGGTCGAGCAGCATCTTCTTCTGGTCTTCGGTGCTCACTGGCAGGCCTCGCAGGACTCGGGGTTCTCCAGCGAGCAGGCGATGGCGTCCTGCTCGGCCTGGGAGAGGGCGGGGGTCTGCACCGGCACGGGGGCGGCGGTGCGGGTGGCGCCGGACGCGGCCTGGGCGATCCGGGTCGCCGGGCGCGAGCGCAGGTAGTAGGTGGTCTTCAGACCGACCTTCCAGGCGTAGGAGTACATCGAGGAGAGCTTGCCGATGGTCGGCGCGGCCATGAACAGGTTCAGCGACTGGCTCTGGTCGATGTACGGCTGGCGGGCGGCGGCCAGGTCGATCAGCGCGCGCTGCGGCAGCTCCCACGCCGTGCGGTACAGCGAACGGACCTCCTGCGGCAGCCAGTTGAACTCCTGGATGGAGCCGTTGGCGTCGCGCAGCGCGTCCCGGGTCTGCTGGTCCCAGACGCCCAGCTCCTTGAGCTCGCGCACCAGGTACGGGTTGACCTGGAGGAACTCGCCGGACAGCGTCTCGCGCTTGAACAGGTTGGAGACCTGCGGCTCGATGCACTCGTAGACGCCGGCGATGGACGCGATGGTCGCGGTCGGGGCGATCGCCAGCAGCAGCGAGTTGCGCAGGCCGACCTCGGCGATCCGGGCGCGCAGCGCCTCCCAGCGCCCGGTCCACCGCGGGTCGGCGCTGCCGAAGTGGTCGACGTGCAGCTGGCCGCGGGCGGCGCGGGTCTCGCCGTACGCCTCGTGCCGGCCGAACCGCTCGGCCAGGTCGGCGGAGCGCTCGTACGCGGTGAGCATGATGCGCTCGGAGATCAGGGTGGAGAGGGTCTTGGCCTCGGCGGAGTCGAAGTCGATCCGCAGCTGGAAGAAGACGTCCTGCAGGCCCATCACGCCCAGGCCGACCGGCCGCCAGCGGGAGTTGGAGGTGCCGGCCTCGGTGGTCGGGTAGAAGTTGATGTCGATCACGCGGTCGAGGAAGGTCACCGCGGTGCGGACGGTGGCGTCCAGCCGGTCCCAGTCCATCGCGTTCAGCAGGTCGGCGGCGGTGGCGCCGGGGGCGACGTGCGCGCCCAGGTTGACCGAGCCGAGGTTGCAGACCGCGGTCTCGGAGTCGTCGGTGACCTCCAGGATCTCGGTGCACAGGTTCGAGGAGTGCACCGTGCGGCCGGGCAGCGCGGTCTGGTTGGCGGCCCGGTTGGAGGCGTCCTTGAAGGTCATCCAGCCGTTGCCGGTCTGCGCCAGGGTGCGCATCATCCGGGCGTACAGGGTCTGCGCGGGGATGGTGCGCACGGCCTTGCCGGCCAGCTCGGCCTTGACGTACGCCTCGTCGAACTCGGCGCCCCACAGGTCGACCAGCTCCGGCACGTCGGCCGGGGAGAACAGCGACCAGTCGGCGTCGGCGTTGACCCGGCGCATGAACTCGTCCGGGATCCAGTGCGCCAGGTTCAGGTTGTGGGTGCGCCGGGCCTCCTCGCCGGTGTTGTCGCGGAGCTCCAGGAACTCCTCGATGTCGGCGTGCCAGGTCTCCAGGTACACGCAGGCCGCGCCCTTGCGCCGGCCGCCCTGGTTGACCGCCGCCACGGAGGAGTCCAGGGTGCGCAGGAACGGCACGATGCCGTTCGACTTGCCGTTGGTGCCGCGGATCAGCGAGCCGCGGGAGCGGATCCGCGAGTAGGACAGGCCGATGCCGCCGGCGTGCTTGGAGAGCCGGGCGATCTGCGCGTACCGGTTGTAGATCGAGTCCAGGTTGTCCAGCGGCGAGTCCAGCAGGTAGCAGGAGGACATCTGCGGGTGCCGGGTGCCGGAGTTGAACAGCGTCGGCGAGCTGGTCAGGTACTCCAGCCGGCTCATCAGGGTGTACAGCTCGGCGACCTCGCGCACCGACTCCTCGGTGGTGCCGACCGCCAGGCCCGCCGCCACCCGCAGCAGGAAGTGCTGCGGGGTCTCGACCACCTTGCGGGTGATCGGGTGGCGCAGCAGGTAGCGGGACTGGACGGTGCGCAGGCCGAAGTACTCGAAGCGGTCGTCGCCCGCCTCGTCGATCAGCGAGTCGAACAGCCCGGCGTGCCCGGCCACGAACGCGGCGGTGGCGTCGCCGATCAGGCCCTCGGCGTGGCCCACGGCCACCGAGGAGGAGAACGAGGTGACGCCCTGGGTGGCGGCCTCGTCGCGGATCTCCAGCGCCAGCAGGCGGGCGGCCAGCTTCGAGTACTGCGGGTCCTCGGCGATCATCGACGCGGCGGCCTCCACGGCCAGCCCGCGCAGCTCGGCGAAGTCCGAGCCGGCGTGGCGGCCGCGCAGCGCGGCGGCGGCGACGTGGCCGGGGTCCACCTGGGGGAGGTCGGTGCTGCGGTCGGTGAGCAGCCGGAGCAGCGCCGCACCGGGGTCGGTGAAGGCGTCGGCGGATCCCTGGGACGGCAGGGTGACTGAGGCGGCGACGGTCAAGGCGCACTCTCTCCTGTGGCGGCGGACGTGGCTCGGGGTGTCCGGCACCGCACGCGGCCAGGGGAGGGCGGCACGAAGGAACGAGAACGCGTTCCGGCGCGCGAAGACCACCCCCGGTCCGCCCGCGAGACCGGACGGCAAAGCTGTGCTGCATGGCGTCTGCGGGGATGCCGTGTCGCACACCGTCGGCAGGTCCTCGGACTGCGCGGGCGTCGCAGCAACCCGCTCACCGTTGCGGGGCAGTCCCGGATTCGCACCGGATTCCCCTGCGTCGACAGCGAGAGTGAGCATACATGTTGTGGTGGCTGGAACTGGAAGCACCAGATGTAGTAGCGCGTGTCGCGTCGGCGGTGCCGCGCGTAGACAACGAAACCGTCCGCGAACCGTCCGCCGACCGCCCACGAACCGTCCGCCGACCGCCCACGAACCGTCCGCGAACCGCCCACTGACGGCCCGTGGGCCCGCCCGCGGACGGCCCGCGGACGGCTTCGGGTCCGGGCTCGGGGCCCTGCTCGGGCCCGCCCTCAGAACCGCGTCGTGTAGACCCACAGGTCCGTGCCGGGCGCCGCCGACCAGTCCCGCGCGGGGCTGCGGACGAAGCCCAGGGCGTCGTAGATCCGGTGCGCGGCGGTCATCGACGGCCGGGTGGAGAACGCCATCCCGGCCAGCCGCAGTTCCCGGCTGCGCGCGATCGAGGCCCGCACCAGGGCCCGGCCGACGCCGCGCCCGCGGGCCGCCGCGCCGACCGCGAGCATCCGGATCTCGCCCTCGTCGGGGTGCGCGACGTCCGCCCACGCGGTGCCGCCGGGCGCGAAGGTCACGCAGCCGAGCACCGCCCCGCCGTCGTCGACGGCGACCAGGAGCTCGGCCTCCCGGTTGCGGCGGGCGGCGTCGCGGAGGAGTGCGGCGTAGGGGGAGTCGGGGCGGGTGTGGCCGTCGCCGACGAAGGCTTCGACGCTGACCTCCCCGGCTCCGGCGAGGTCGCGGTCGAGGGCGCGGCGGACGGTCGGGGAGCGCATCCGGACAGTGTGCCGGACGGCCGACGGCGCGGGTCGGCCAGGTCCGGGTCGAACGGGTAGCCGCCCGGCCGGTGCACGTCGTCGCGGCCGTGCCGGCCGTTGCGGTCCAGGTCGCGGCCGACCAGGACGCCGAGGAGTCCGAAACTGCCGAGGAGGCCCAGCAGGGCGAGTGCGGTGGTCATGCCTCCACTGTCCGCGCCCGGCCGGGGCCGGACGAGTGGCAGGAACGCACCATTGCCACGAAATCCTGCCACTGCCATGCTGGCCGGATGCGGAAGCTGGAGAACGTCGCCGTCGTGGTGCTGGAGGAGGTCCACCCCTTCGAACTGGGGGTGGCCTGCGAGGTGTTCGGCCTGGACCGGAGCGAGAGCGGCCTGCCGGTCTACGACTTCGCCCTGGTCGGCGACCGCCCCGGCCCGATGCGCACCCACTCCGGCTTCACCGTCGACGTCCCGCACGGCCCCGAGCGGATCGCCGGGGCCGACCTGGTGATCGCCACCGCCACCGGCATCCGCGCGCACTACCCCGAGGAGGTCTGCGCGGCGCTGCGGGCCGCCCACGACCGCGGCGCCCACCTGCTGTCGATCTGCTCCGGCAGCTTCCTGCTCGGCGCGGCCGGCCTGCTCGACGGCCGCCGCTGCACCACCCACTGGCGCTACGCCGACCTGATGGCCGAGCGCTTCCCGCTGACCACCGTCGAACCCGGCGTGCTGTACGTGGACGACCACCCGGTGATCACCTCGGCCGGCACCGCCGCGGGCATCGACGCCTGCCTGCACCTGGTCCGCAAGGTGCAGGGCGCCGAGGTGGCCCGGGCGATCGCCCGCCGGATGGTGGTCGCCCCGCACCGGGACGGCGGCCAGGCCCAGTTCATCAACCGGCCGGTGCCCGAGGGCGGCGGCGAGTCGCTGGCCGGGGTGCTGGAGTGGATGCGCCGCCACCTCGACCGGGAGACCGGCGTCGACCAGCTCGCCCGGCTCGCCCACATGTCGCCGCGCACCTTCGCCCGCCGCTTCCGGGAGGAGACCGGCACCACCCCGCACCGCTGGCTGACCGGCCAGCGGGTGCTGCTCGCGCAGCACCTGCTGGAGTCCACCGGCGAGAGCGTGGACGCCATCGCCACCCGCTGCGGCTTCGGCAACGCCGCCACCCTGCGACACCACTTCGGCCGCCGCCTGGGCACCACCCCGCAGGCCTACCGCCGGGCCTTCGGCGGCCCGCGCCGCACCGCCGGGCCGCAGTACCAGGACGCCTGACCGGGGCACGGCGGGGGAGCCGGAACGGGGGCTGGAACGAGGGACCGGGCCACGGACACCGGGCTGCGCCGGCAGGCGTCCGGGCCCGGGGTGCCTGTGCCGGGGGTCGCCCGCCCGAGTCGGCCGCGGGCGCTCGCGGCCCCGTGGCGGGGGCCAGGTCGGGGGTCGGGCTGCTGTGGTGCCGGGCTGCGACGGCAGGGCGTCCGGGCCCGGGGTGCCGGCGTGGGGCTGCGGTCAGGTCGAGAGGTGGTCGGTGCGGTTCCAGCCGGTCGGGCGCAGCCGTCCCTCGTGGGACCGCCACGTGCTGGTCGAGCAGTTCGCCACCGGGAGCAGGGCCAGCAGCTCCCGCTCGGTCGGCCGGTCCAGGACGTGGCGCAGCATCAGCACCGTGCAGTCGTGCGCCACCACCAGCACCGACCGGCCGGCCTCCTCCGCGCACAGGTCGCGCAGCAGGTCGCGGACCCGCAGGGCCACGTCCAGCCAGGACTCGCCGCCCGGCGGCCGGTAGTACAGCTCGCCCATCCGCCGCCGCCGGGCCGCCTCCGCGGGGTGGTCGCGTTCGATCGCGGCCTTGGTGAGCATCTCCAGCACGCCCAGCTCGCGGTCCCGCAGCCGCTCGTCGTGGCGCACCGCCAGCCCCACCTGGACGGCTCCCAGCCCGGACGCCTGGGCCAGCGCGATCCGGGCGGTCTCGGCGGTGCGCACGTACGGGGAGCACCACACCGAGCGCGGCCGGTCGGCGGGCGGCAGTTCGGCCCACCAGCGGCCCAGGTCGCGGGCCTGGTCCTGGCCGTGCAGGGAGAGCGGGATGTCGGCGTCCCGGCAGGTGATCGGGACGGAGAGCGCCCCGCTGGCGTCCGCGTGCCGGAACTCCACGTTGGCGGTGGACTCGCCGTGCCGGGTGGCGATCAGGACCGAGGGCAGTCTCGGTCCGGCGTCCGGCTGCTGCGCCTCCGGACGGTGCCCGTTGCGTACCGTGGTGAGGTCGGTCATGGCGGTGGCTCCCCGTGGTCGGTGGCGCGGGCGAGTGGACCCGTCTCCCCCGGTCTCTCCAGGGAGCGGGCGGTCATAACAGATGGTCGCGCCGTCACCCCAGTGTCGATCGGGGCAACGGCGCGACCACAGGGCGCATGGCGCGGCTATGCGCGCCCCCGGTGCGTCAGTGCGCCACCGCGGGCTGTGGAGCGTGCTCCACGGCCTCGTCGCCGGACTCCGCGGAATAGTCCGCCTTCGAGGTCTCGTCGGCCCCCTCCGGGGCCTTCAGGGCCCGCAGCACCAGCGTCAGGACCACGGCCACCGCCAGGTTCAGCACGAACGCGGTCAGACCGATGTAGCCGGTCTGCCCGATCCCCGGGATGTTCGAGCTGCTGCCGCCGAAGTGCTTGGTGGCCGGGGAGGAGATCCCCCAGGCCAGCCAGGTGCCGTACACCATGCCGACCGCCCAGCCCGCCAGCAGCGCCCAGCGGTGGAACCACCGGGTGAACAGGCCCGCCACCAGTGCCACCGCGGTCTGCAGGATCCACAGGCCGCCCAGCAGCTGGAAGTTGATCGCCACCTGCTTGTCCATCAGCAGCACGAACACCAGCGCGCCGACCTTCACCAGCAGCGAGGCGATCTTCGCCACCCGGGTCTCCTCGGCCGGCGTCGCGTCCGGCTTCAGGAACTCCTTGTAGACGTTCCGGGTGAACAGGTTCGCCGCCGCGATCGACATGATCGCCGCCGGCACCAGCGCGCCGATCCCGATCGCCGCGAACGCCACCCCGGTGAACCAGGACGGGAACATGTCCGCGAACAGCTGCGGCACCGCCAGCTGGCTGTTGTAGCCCTTCACGCCCTTGCCCACCCCGGCCGCGATCGCCAGGAAGCCCAGCAGCGCCAGCAGGCCCAGCATCAGCGAGTACGCCGGCATGATCGCCATGTTCCGGCGCACCGTGTTGCGCGACTTCGAGGCCAGCACGCCGGTCACCGAGTGCGGGTACATGAACAGCGCCAGCGCCGAACCGAACGCCAGCGTCGCGTACGCCCACTGCCCCGACGGGCCGACCACCAGCGCCCCGCTCGGCTTCCCGTTCGCCCCGGGCGTGGCGAACTTGTGCTGCGCCGCGTCGAACACGTGCCCGTAGCCGCCCAGCCGCATCGGGATGTAGACCACCGCCACGATGATCACGATGTAGACCAGCGCGTCCTTGACGAACGCGATCAGCGCCGGTGCCCGCAGGCCCGAGGAGTACGTGTACGCGGCCAGCACGCCGAACGCGATGAACAGCGGCAGGTCCTTCAGGAACCAGTTGCCGCTGCCGCCCACGCCCAGCACGTCCAGCACCGCCTGGATGCCGACCAGCTGCAGCGCCACGTACGGCATGGTCGCCAGGATGCCGGTCAGCGCCACCGCCACCGACAGCCCGCGCGAGCCGTACCGGCCGCGCACGAAGTCCGCCGGCGTCACGTACCCGTGCACCCGCGACACCGACCACAGCCGGGGCAGGAACAGGAACACCAGCGGGTACGCGATGATCGTGTACGGCACCGCGAAGAAGCCCGCGGCGCCGGCCGCGTAGATCGCCGCCGGCACCGCGATGAACGTGTACGCGGTGTACAGGTCGCCGCCCAGCAGGAACCAGGTGATCCAGGTGCCGAAGCTCCGGCCGCCCAGCCCCCACTCGTGCAGGTGCGCGGCGTCCGCGGCGCGCCGCCAGCGGGAGGCCAGGAAGCCCATCACCGTCACCGCGGCGAAGAACAGCAGGAAGACCGTCATCGCGGTCCAGTCGACGTGCTTCACGACCGGCCCCCGTCCGACGGCTGGGCGGGCAGGACCGGGACGGCGGGGGCGGCCTTGCGGGCCGCCTCGTCCCGCCGGATCAGCAGGTACGCGGCGCCGGTGAACAGCGCCGACACCGGCACCCACAGCAGCTGGTACCAGTAGAAGAACGGCATTCCGCCGAGTTCGGGAGAGATCTTGCTGTAGGACGGCACCCACAGCACCACCACGATCGGCACCAGCAGGCACAGGCCGGCCAGCACCCGGGCGGGGGAGACCACGGGCGGTGCGCCCGCGGCAGGGACTTGGGACGACGACACGAGCGGCTCCTGGCTGACGAGGAGTCACCTCAGTGGCACCGCAACGCACATGGCTGTGCGCCCGCCGAGCAGCACCCTCGGTGATCGAAAGGTCCCCGAGAGGCTAGGGCAGCGGAGCGACCCGTGTCACTACCCGGTCAACCCGGATCGCCCGTTCACACGGGCCGGTTCGACCGCGTGATGCGGTGTTGTCCCGGAACCGCCCGTGGGACTGGGCCGGCCGGTTCGACCGCGTGGTGCGGTGTTGTCCCGGAACCGCCCGTGGGACTGGGCCGGCCGGTTCGACCGCGTGGTGCGGTGTTGTCCCGGAACCGCCCGTGGGACTGGGCCGGCCGGTTCGACCGCGTGATGCGGTGTTGTCCCGGAACCGCCCGTGGGACTAGGCCGGCCGGTTCAACCGCGTGATGAACTTGTACCGGTCGCCGCGGTAGATCGAGCGCACCCACTCGACCGGCGCGCCGTCCGCGTCGAAGGAGTGCCGGGACAGCTGCAGCATCGGCAGGCCCAGGTCGGAGCCGAGCAGGCCGGCCTCGCGCGGGTTGGCCAGGGTGGTCTCGATGGTCTCCTCGGCCTCCGCGACCGTCACCCCGTAGACCTCGCGCAGCGCGGTGTACAGCGAGTTGTGCTTGGCCAGGTTGCGCCGGAGCGCGGGGAAGCGCTTGGCGGACAGGTGCGCCACCTCGATGGCCATCGGGTCGCCGTTGGCCAGCCGCAGGCGCTCGATCCGCAGCACCCGGCCGCCGGGCTTGATGTCCAGCAGCGGGGCGAGCCGCTCGTCGGCGGAGATGTAGGCGACCTCGACCAGCCGGGAGGTCGGCTCCAGGCCCTGGGCGCGCATGTCCTCGGTGTACGAGGTGAGCTGGAGGGCCTGGGCGACCTTCGGCTTGGCGACGAAGGTGCCCTTGCCCTGGATGCGCTCCAGCCGGCCCTCGACGACCAGCTCCTGCAGGGCCTGCCGGACGGTGGTGCGCGAGGTGTCGAACTGGGCGGCCAGCGCGCGCTCCGGCGGGACCGGCGTCCCGGCCGGCTGGGTCTCGGTCAGCTGCAGCAGGTGCCGCTTGAGGCCGTAGTACTTGGGGACCCGGGCCGTGGCGGTGGCAGGGCCGGTCTGGGTCGGCACGGTGGAGCCCTCGGCGAGCGCCGCCGTGTCCCTGTCGCCACTCATGGCAGCTCTCACTCCTCGTTGGAGGCGGTCCCTTAACGGACCCCTAAGTCCTATGTAACAGCACATGTTTGCACGCACGGGAGAGCAAACGTGAGCCCTCGGCCGCATTCGCGGCCGGTGGCGGGCCCGTGGCGGCCCGGCGGCGGCCCCGGGGGGCCCTCCGGGTGTCCGGGGCCCCCGGTCAACGCGACGGGCCCGGAACGGGCGCCAGGCGCCCGCCCCGGGCCCGTCCCGAGTGTCTCAGCCGGCCTGGGCGGCCGTCACCGTGAGCCCCGCCAGGGCCTCCGCCGCGGCGACCGCGCAGACCCGCGAGCCGCCGTAGGTGGCCAGCGTGGTCACCCCGCGCGGGGCGAACAGCTCGGCCACGCCGTGGGCGGTGCCGATCTCCACCACCACCGCGTCCGGCCGGTGCTCGACCAGGGCCAGCGCGGCCCGGCGCATCCAGCCGTGCCGGTGCACGTCGCGCACCACCAGCACCAGCGGGCGGCCGACCGCCGCGCCCAGCAGCGGGGCGGTGTCGATCTCGGCGTCGTCGGCGGCCACCGCGACGTGCAGCAGGCCGGAGCCCTCGGTCACCGTCGCGGGCGGGGAGACCCGGCTGGAGGTGGTGCCGGGCACCAGCTCGGCCAGCGGCCCGGCCACGCCCCACGGGGTCTCGTCGCCGGCCGCGATGTTCGCGCCGGGGGAGAACTCCACCACGTGCGGGACGCCGCCCAGCGGGCGCAGCCCGCCGGTGATCCGCAGCGCCCGGCGGGCGGCGGTCAGGCCGACGCCGACCTCGGCCTGCTGGCCGACCAGCGAGGCCCGCAGCTCGGCCGACCAGCGGGCGACGGCCCGGTTGCGCTCGGCGGCCTCGTGCAGCCGTCCGGCGGACAGCCGGCCCTCGCGGACCGCCCAGACCAGGGCGTCGCGCAGGTAGACGAAGGCGTCCTCGTCCTGGAGGCCGCCGCCGACGCAGATGGTGTCGGCGCCGGCCGCGACGGCCCGCACCGAGCCGGCCGCGACGCCGTGGGTGCCGGAGATGGCGCCCATCTCGATGCCGTCGGTGACGATCAGCCCGTCGAAGCCGAGCTCCTCGCGGAGCAGGCCGGTCAGGATGCGCTGCGACATGGTCGCGGGCAGCTGGGCGTCGTACGCGTCGAACAGGATGTGCGCGGTCATGATGCTCTTCGCGCCGGCCGCGATGGCGGCGCGGAAGGGCAGCAGGTGCGCGGCGAACTGGTCGGCGGCCAGGTCGATCCGGGGCAGCCCGAGGTGCGAGTCGCCGGCGGTGTCGCCGTGGCCGGGGAAGTGCTTGGCGCAGGCCGCGACGCCGGCCGACTGCAGGCCGCGGACGTAGGCGGCGGTGTGCCGGGCGGCCAGCTCGCCGTCGCCGCCGAAGGACCGGACGCCGATCACCGGGTTGTCCGGGTTGGAGTTGACGTCCGCGTCGGGCGCGTAGTTGAGGTTCACGCCGACGCCGGCCAAGTCGAACCCGATGGAGCGGGCGACCCGCTCGGTGAGGTCGGTGTCGTCGACCTCACCGAGCGCCAGGTTGCCGGGGTAGGAGGAACCGCTGACCACTTCGAGGCGGGTGACGTCGCCGCCCTCCTCGTCGGTGGCGACCAGCAGCTCGCCGTTGAGGGCGTACAGCTCCGAGGTGAGCGCGGCGACCTGCTGCGGGGTGCGGATGTTGCGGCCGAACAGGGCGACGCCGCCGAGTTCGCCGTCGCCCAGTCTGCGGCGCAGCCACTCGGGCGCGGTCAGACCGGCGAAGCCGGGCTGCAGGACCGCTCCGGCGTCGCGGAGGAGATCGGCGCTTTCCGTACCGGGCATCGCCTTGGTTCCTTCCCTGGAGGTGGAGGTGTGACAGGTGCAGTGGGGTGGGGAAAGGGGGATCAGCCCTTGACCGCACCGGCGGTGAGACCCGCCGACACCTTCTTCTGGAAGAACACGAACAGGATGATCACGGGCAGCGAGACCAGCAGACCGCCGGCCATCTGCGCGCCGTAGTCCGCGCCACGGGTGGGAGTGGTCGAGTAGAACGTCAGCCAGGTCATCGAGGTGTTCATGCCGCTGGTGCCCAGCAGGGTCTTGGCGACGATGAACTCGTTCCAGGCCTGGATCCAGCTGTACACCGAGGTGGTGATCAGGCCGGGCAGGGTGAGCGGCAGGATGACGCGGAAGAACGCGCCCCACTGGGTGCAGCCGTCGACCATCGCGGCCTCGTCCAGCTCCGCCGGGATGTTCACGATGAACGAGCGCAGCGTCCAGATCACGTACGGGACGGTGAAGACCAGGTAGGCGAGGATGACGCCGAACAGGCCGCCGGTCATGTTGAGGCTGTTCATCACCACGAACAGCGGGATGATGATCGCCAGCAGCGGCACCATCTGGACCACCAGCATGGTGACGATGAAGAAGTTGCGGCCGCGGAAGTTGAACCGGGCCACGCCGACCGCGGCCAGGAAGCCGACCGCGACGCCGAGCACGACCGCGCCCAGGGTCAGCACCAGGGTGTGCCCGAGGCTGGGCAGGAACTGGTCGTCGTCGAAGATCGTCCGGTAGCTGTCGAACGAGAACGAGGTGGGCCAGAAGGTCGGGTCCTTGGAGATCAGGTCCTTGTTCGTCTTGAACGTGGTGATGATCATCCAGTAGATCGGGAAGGCCATCACGACCGCCACGAGCAGGGCGATGGTGTTCCAGACCCAGGTCATGGCGCCGCTGCGGCCGACCTCGGTCTCCTTGACCTTCTTCCGCTTGACCGGCGGGAGCGGCTGCTGGGTCTTCGGAGCGGTGGTGGAGACGTCCGTGGTCATCGCTCGTTGGCTCCGATCTTGAGCATCTGGCGGATGTAGTACACGAGAACCGCCAGCATCATGACGATCATGGCGATCGAGATCACCGAGGCTTCGCTGTACCGGGAGGCGACGATGCCCTGCATGTACAGGTAGGTGCCGATGGTCCGGTAGCCGGGTTCGGGCGAGGTGTTGCGCAGCGCGAAGATCTGCGCGAAGACCTGGAAGTCCCAGATGAAGCTCAGCGCGGTGGAGATCATGAGGAACGGCCGGATGACCGGCAGGGTGACGTTGCGGAACGCCTGGAACGCGTTGGCGCCGTCCAGCTTGGCGGCCTCCATCAGCTCCTTGGGCACCTGGGTCAGCGCGGCGTACAGGCCCAGCACCAGGAAGGGCAGCGCGCCCCAGATGACCACCGCGGCGCCGACCACGTAGAGGCCGACGTGCGCGTCGGCGAACCAGTCGTAGTTCTTCCAGGTCTCGTCGCCGGTGACCAGGTACGCGATGTAGTCGACGACGCCGCCCTGCGGGGAGAACAGCCAGCGGAACACCTGGCCGTTGACCAGCGCCGGGATCGACCAGACGAACATCATCACGGTGATGACGGTGACCCGGACCCAGTTGGAGACCCGGTTGAGCAGCAGTGCCAGTGCCATCGACAGCACCATGGAGAGGATGACCAGCTCCGCGGTGAAGTAGACCGAGCGGAGCACGACCTCCCAGAACTCGCTGTCGCCGAAGACCCGCGAGAAGCCGTCGAAGCCGATGTACTGCGCCCGCTCCGGGTGGACCAGCAGCGCGTACTTGTTGACGTTCTGGAAGGCCAGGTCGATCAGCCGGTACAGCGGGTACGCCAGAACGCCCGCCAGTACGACGACCGCGGGCAGCAGCAGGGTGTAGGGGATGTAATGGCCGGCCGCGAAGAACCCGCGCCGCTGCGGCTTCCCCGTCGGGGCAGGCCCCTGGTTCTCGGACCGGGTCACGGTCTCGTTGGTGGTCACACTCATCAGGGTCCTTCCCGGGCCCGCGGATCTGGTCGGTCCTGGCGCACGGGTGGGCAGCCCGCGGTATCGCGGACTGCCCACCCCCTATCCGGCGCTCAGTGCGGTGGTCCGTCCGGGGAGCACCGTTGGAACTCCCCGGGCCGACCTGCGGTTCAGCTGGAGCTGGATCAGCCGTTCAGGGTCTTCAGAAGGTCGTCGTTCGCCTTCTTCAGCTCGGTGGCCGGGTCGCCACCGGCGGCGATCGCACCGAAGGCGGTCTTCAGCGCGGTCTCGTTGGTGCCGGACCACAGCGGGGTGTTCGGGATGAACCAGGTCTCGCCCTGGGCCGCGTCACCGGTGGCCTTGTTCGCCGGGTCGGCCGCCTTGTAGGCGTCCACCAGGTTCTTGGCGTTCGGGATGGCGTGCTTGGCGAGCAGGGTCTGCTGCGCGGTGTTGGTGTAGATCTGCAGGAAGGTCGCGCCCAGGCCCGCGTTCTTGGCGTTGGTCGGGACGGCCAGGTCGGAGCCGCCCAGGAAGGCCGGGGTGGTGCTGCCGGCCGCGGCGCCCGGGAGGGCGAAGGTGCCGAGCTTGTCCTTCAGGGACGGGTCGCCGGTCTTCGGGTCGGCCACGGAGGAGAGCTCCCAGCCGTTGCCGACGATGGCGGCGATGTTGCCCTTGGCCATCAGGGCGTCCTGGGTGGCCTCGTCGGAGGTGGTGCCACCGGTGGAGAAGTTCTTCTGCAGGTCGTTCCAGGTGGAGACGCCCTCAACGAACTTCGGGTCGGCCAGGGTGCTGGTCCACTTGTCGCCGTCCTTCTTGGCGATGACGTTCTTCACGCCGTAGGTGCCGGCGCCGAAGGAGACGGCGGTGTACCAGTTCTGACCCGGCAGGTACATCGCGGAGAAGCCCGGGGTGCTGGCGTTGGCGGCCTTGACCTTGGTCAGGGCGTCCTTCAGCTCGGCCAGGGTGGTCGGGGCCTGGGTGACACCGGCGGCCTCGAAGAGGTCCTTGCGGTAGATCACGACGCGGGCGCCGGCGTAGTACGGGACGGCGTAGGTCTTGGAGCCGTCGGCCGACTGGCCGGAGGCGGCCAGCGAGTCCAGCCACTTGTCCGAGTTGTCGAACTTGCTCTTCACCGAGGTGAGGTCGACGAAGGAGTCGGCGTCGATGTACTTGGCGGCCTGGGTGTTGCCGAGCTCGATCGCGTCGGGGGCGTTGCCCGAGAGCAGGGCGGTGTCGAGCTTGGTGGTGTAGTTGGTCCAGGTCTGCCACTGGATGTCGACGTCGGCGCCGGTCTTCTCCTTGAACTCGGTCTTCGCCGCCTCGACGACCTCGTTCCAGCCCTTCTGCGCGTCGTCCATCAGCCAGACGGTGATCTTCTTGCCCTTGCCGTCCGTGCTCAGGACGTCACCGCTCGACTTGCTGCCGGACGAAGAAGACGACGAGCAGGCCGAGGCGACGAGCACGGTGGCGATAGCGGCCACGGCTGCGATCTTGCGGTTCAAACCATCCTCCAGAGGGATGAGCAAGGTAGGGCACCGGGCTGCTGGGCCGACTGGCCTGGAGCTGCGTTGTGCCGTATGGGGGAACGTCACCGGGTGACACGGATACGAACTGCCGGGGCCGGCGGGCCGATCCGTGAGGTGGAGTAGACCATTGGTTTAGACCAACGCCTGGAGGTTGGCATGGACCAATGGCGAGCGTCAAGGGCTCGAAGAGCCGCTGCACAAGCCGTTATCAACGCTTGACTCGCCTGTGTTGGACTGGACCAAGTCGGGGAGGAAACGGGACCTATCGGGACACCTCGACGGCCCCGTCGGCGGGTGGGTGGTACGGGCGCTGCATATCTGTGAGGTCATGTCAAGACCGCCCCCGGGTGCGGCCGTCGGCGCGGTGCCCGCGCGTCCTGCGGGTCGTCCCCGTGCGTCCCCCGTGCGTCCCCCGTGCGTCCCCCGGGCGTGCCGCCCGCGCGGCGCGCCCGCGCGCCCGTCCCCGTGCGGGCCCGGGCCCGCACCCGCGAGGGGCGGTCCCGAAAGCGGCGGAGTTTCCCGGCCGAATGGCGCGGGGCGAATAGTGAGGCCGGTCGTCCCCGTTCTTTCCCGCCGCCGCGGCCGATAACGGGCCGGGAATCACCGCCGGAGTTCTGCGGATTTCCCCCGGGAACCCGGCCCGCCCACCGTCGCGCCGACCGCCCGGACGGCGGGTCCCCGGTGTTTTCGCCGGGCCGCCCGCGCCCCGCCCCGGCCGCGGGGGCCCGCCGCCGGGCGGCCGGGGTCGCGCCGCCGCAGGTCCGGCCTCCGGCGCTGGGCCGCCGGACGGCGCCGAGCCCGCGCCCCGGTGAAGTCGTGCGTATTCGACGGACGGTCCGCCGCCTCCCGCCGCCCCCGCCGTCCCGCCCGGAGGCCGCGCCGCCCTCGTCGGCCCGCCGACCGGACCGGGGCGCCGGGCCGGATAAACCGGGGCGCGGAATTCCCGGGATTCCGCTTGATCCATTCCTCTCACCCTGGGTCACCTTAAGTGAGCCTAAAGTCATGCCCGGGTCGGCCCCCGCCGATCGTTGACGTGGCCGGGCCAAGGAAGACAACGGATTGACAACGAGCAGGGTGCGAAACCGCACCTGCGTTGACGCCCCAAAATGGTCTAGGCCAAGATCCGGAAAGCTGGTCTGTACCACCGCGCAGACCTCCCCGTACCCCATCCGGAGGATCGCGTGAAGCGTCAGGTACTGGCCACGCTCAGCACCGCTGCCCTGCTGGCCACCGCCGCGGGCTGCTCGTCCGGCGGCCCGTCGCCCGCGCCGACCGGCGTCGACGCGAAGAACGTGACCGGCACCGTGACCGTGTGGCTGATGAACGACGCCCAGAAGAGCTGGCCCGAGCTGGTGCAGCAGGTGAACGACGAGTTCGCCCGGAAGTACCCGAAGGTCCAGATCAAGCTGAGCTACCACGAGTGGCAGAACAAGGTCTCCGAGCTGGACGCCGCGATCGCCGCCGGCCAGGCCCCGGACGTGGTCGAGCTGGGCAACACCGAGACGCTGAAGTACATCGTCAACGGCTCGCTGATGTCCCTGGAGCGCGGCAGCTTCGACAACTCCGACAACTGGATCAAGGGCCTCTCCGACACCTGCACCTACAACCAGACGCTCTACTGCGTGCCCTACTACGCGGGCGCCCGGATCGGCCTCTACAACTCGAAGATGTTCCAGGACGCCACCGGCTCCGCCGACCTGCCGCAGAACGAGGACGACCTGCTCACCGCCCTCGACAAGGTGCAGGCCAAGTACAAGGGCAGCGCCGGCTACTCCTCGCTCTACCTGCCCGGCCCCTACTGGTACGCCGCGATGTCCTACGTCACCGCGTACGGCGGCTCGATCGCCAAGTTCGACTCGGCCGGCAACTGGCACGGCACCCTGCACGACGCCAAGTCCCAGCAGGGCCTCCAGCACTTCGTCGACCTGGTGAAGAAGTACAACAAGAGCGGCGACTACAAGGTCAACGAGGCCGACCAGGCCAAGGTGCTCGGCCACGAGAAGGCCGGGCTGATCTACGCCAACGGCTGGGAGCAGAGCGTCGCCACCGCGCCGATCACCGGCACCCCGGCGCTCCAGGACTCGCTCAGGATCGCCGCGATGCCCGGTCCGAACGGCAAGCCGCTGCCCTCCTTCATCGGCGGCTCCGACCTGGCGGTCACCGCCAAGTCGCAGAACGCCGAGGCCGCCGCGGACTGGGTGCGGATGTTCACCAGCAGCAAGTCCGAGCAGGTGCTGGCCGACAAGGACACCCTGCCGAACAACCTGGTCCAGCTCGCCCCGCTGAAGAACAAGCCGGCCACCTCCGCGGCCGCCAACGCCGTGCAGGACGCCTGGTTCACCCCGCTCGCCCCCGGCTGGGGCGCGATCGAGAAGCAGAACATCCTGGTCAACATGCTCAACGCGGTCTTCGCGGGCAAGAGCGTGGAGGAGGCCACCAAGGAGGCCGACGCCCAGATCGACCAGCTGATCAACAACCCGGGCTGACCGGACCGCCGGACCACCGGTCCGGCGTCCCGCTCCCCGGGACCGGGCCCCGGCGCACCGTCACGGAGTGTGCCGCGGGGCCCGGTCGCACGTAGGATCGGCACAGAACAGTTCCACGCAGCGAGGGTGCGGACTCGCCGCCGTTCAGAGGTCCCCGTCGGGCGTCCCGCCCCACGGGGTAGAACCATCTCTCCACGGAGGCACACCCCGATGTCCGACCCGCAGACTGTTTCCGTACCCGGCAGGATCATGTCGGCGGAGATGGCCGAGCAGCCGGCCGTCCTGCAGCGCATCCTCGACGAGGGTGCGCCGGCGATCCGTGAGATCGCCGCGCAGATCGCCGCCCGCAACCCGCGTTTCGTCCTGCTGACCGCCCGCGGCACCTCCGACAACGCGGCGCTGTACGCCAAGTACCTGATCGAGGTCCTGCTCGGCAAGCCGGCCGGCCTCACCTCGATGTCCACCACCACCGCGTACGGCGCCAAGCCGGACCTCACCGACTGCCTGGTCATCACGGTCAGCCAGTCCGGCGGCTCGCCCGACCTGGTGGCCTCCACCAAGGCGGCCCGCGAGGCCGGCGCGATCACCCTGGCGGTCACCAACAACGCCGCCTCGCCGCTCGCCGAGGTCTCCGAGTTCCACATCGACGTGCTGGCCGGACCGGAGAAGGCGCTGCCCGCCACCAAGACCTACACCGCCGAACTGCTGGCGCTGTACCTGTTCGTCGAGGGCCTGCGCGGCGGCGACGGCTCCGCGGCGAAGGCGCTGCCGGAGCTGGCGGCCGGCATCCTGGCCCGCCAGGGCGAGGTCAAGGACCTGGCCGAGCGCTACCGCTTCGCCCAGCGCCTGGTCATCACCTCGCGCGGCTACGGCTACCCGACCGCCCGCGAGGCGGCGCTCAAGCTGATGGAGACCACCTACATCCCGGCCTCCCCGTTCTCCGGCGCCGACCTGCTGCACGGCCCGCTGGCCATGGTCGACAACGTCTCGCCGGTCATCGCCATCGTCCCGGACGGCAAGGGCGGGGAGGCCCTGCAGCCCGTCCTGGACCGCCTGCGCGGCCGTGGCGCGGACCTGGTCGTGATCGGCCAGCAGGCGCAGGTCGACGCCGCCAGCGCGGGCTTCGCGCTGCCGGCCGGCGTGCCCCAGGAGGTCCAGCCGATCCTGGAGATCCTGCCGCTCCAGCTGCTGGCCTACGAGGTCACCATCGCCCGCGGCCAGGACCCGGACGCCCCGCGCGCCCTGGCCAAGGTCACCGAGACCCACTGAGGCGAGACCCGCCGAGGCGAGCCCCGCCGAGGCGGGACCCGCCGAGGTGGGTACGGCGAAGCCGCCCCCGCGAGGTGCTGCGGGGGCGGCTTCGCCGTGTCCGGGGCCGGGGAGCGGGGCTCGTCCGGGGCCGGGAAACACTACGGGCCACGGCGCCGACACAGGACCCTCAACCTGTGCGGCACCGCAGCCCGGAGCTGTATGCCGGAGGCGGGGACCGTCCGAGAGTTGTGCGGGACCCTCGAACGACGCCTCCGACCGAGGAGGGGCCTCGCGCGGTCAGGGCAGTTGCGCGGAGGGCCTCTCCTTGGTGCGTGTTCATTGTGGACTAGACCAATTGTGGTTGTCCAGGGGGTCCCCGCAATTGGTCTGGACAACGTGCGGCAGGGCGGTCGGCGATACGCTCACGGTGTGCCCTCGCTGAACGAACTCGTCCGCCGCCACACCACCCTCACCGGTGCCGACGTGGAGTGGCTGCACCTCCTGGTCTCGGAGTGGCAGCTGCTCTCCGACCTGTCCTTCGCCGACCTGGTGCTGTGGATCCCCACCTGGGACGGCATCCGCTACGTCTCGGTGGCCCAGATGCGGCCCAACACCGGCCCCACCTCGTACCAGGACGACATGGTCGGCCACCTGGTGCCGCGCGGCCGCCGCCCGCTGCTGGACGCCGCCTACGACGAGGGGCGGATCGTCCGCGAGGGCGACCCGGAGTGGCGGGAGGAGGTGCCGGTGCGGGTGGAGTCCATCCCGGTGCGACGGGACGGCAAGGTGCTCGGCGTGATCGCCCGCAACACCAACCTGCTGACCGTCCGCACCCCCAGCCGGCTGGAGCTCACCTACCTGCAGAGCGCCTCCGACCTGGCCCAGATGATCGCGGCCGGCACCTTCCCCTACCCGGGCGTCGAACAGGCCGACATGGACGCCGCGCCCCGGGTCGGCGACGGGCTGATCCGGCTCGACGTGGAGGGCGTGGTCACCTACGCCAGCCCCAACGCGCTCTCCGCCTACCACCGGCTCGGGCTGACCACCGACCTGGTGGGCAGTCACCTGGGCCGCAGCACCGCCGAACTGGTGCCGCCCAGCCGCGGCGCGGTGCACGAGGCGCTGGTGAAGATGGCCAGCGGCTGGGCCCCCCGGCAGACCGAGATCGAGGCCCAGGGCGGCGTGGTGACGCTGCGCACCATCCCGCTCAAGCCCAAGGGCACCCCCACCGGCTCCCTGGTGCTCTGCCGGGACGTCACCGAACTTCGCCGCCGAGACCGCGAGTTGATGACCAAGGACGCCACCATCCGGGAGATCCACCACCGGGTGAAGAACAACCTGCAGACCGTCGCCGCGCTGCTGCGGCTGCAGTCCCGCCGGATGGACTCGGCGGCCGGCCGGGCCGCCCTCGACGAGGCGGTCCGCCGGGTCGGCTCGATCGCCATCGTGCACGAGACGCTCTCGCAGGCGCTGGACGAGTCGGTGGCGTTCGACGAGATCGCCGACCGGGTGCTGGCGATGGTGATGGAACTCTCCCAGGACGGCCGGGTGGTGGCCCGCCGCAGCGGCTCCTTCGGCATCCTGTCCGCCGAGGTCGCCACCCCGCTGGCGATGATCCTCACCGAGCTGACCCAGAACGCCCTGGAGCACGCCTTCGGCCCCAGCGCCTCCGGCAACCTGGAGGTCAGCGCGCTGCGCGGGCGCGCCCCGGCCGGTGGCAAGGGCTGGTCGGACACCTGGAACAACGGCGTGAAGCCCGAGGAGTACCTGCTGATCACCGTGCAGGACGACGGCCGCGGCATGCCCGAGGGCTTCGACCCGCAGCAGGCCGGCAACCTCGGCCTGCAGATCGTCCGCACCCTGGCCACCGGCGAACTCGGCGGCAGCTTCGACATGGTGGCCGCGCCGGACGGCGGCACCAAGGTGGTGCTGGAGATCCCCGTCCCCTGACGGGGGCGGGGCGTCCCCCTCCCGGGGGCGGAGACAGAAACGAGGCCCTGCCGACCGGGGGGGGTGGGTCGGCAGGGCCTCTCGACCCGGTCCGGCCGTCGGGGGGAGTCGGCCGGAACGGGGGCTTCTGGTGGTGGCGCGACGCCCGCCCCGTGCGTTGCACACGGTGAGCGCCACAGGCCAACGATATTGCTCTCCGTGAACAGTATCAAGTGCCTGGGCGGCTCGCGTCGTCGGCCCCGCGGATCGAGCGGGCCCGTTCGGGAAGGCTCGGCCGGCCAATCGCGGCCGAACCCTTGATCATGGGTTGATCCGTACTGCTGCCGACTGCTCCTGACGACGCGTCAGTCGGCGGGTGGTCGGGTGTATCAGGCGGTGCGGGCGCGGTTGCGGGCAGCGCGGCGCTTCATCGCGCGACGCTCGTCCTCGCTCATGCCGCCCCAGACGCCGGCGTCCTGGCCGGTTTCGAGCGCCCACTGCAGGCACTGCTCCATCACGGGACAACGGCGGCACACGGCCTTGGCTTCCTCGATCTGCAGCAGAGCAGGGCCGGTGTTCCCGATCGGGAAGAACAGCTCCGGGTCCTCTTCGCGGCAGACAGCGCGGTGGCGCCAGTCCATGGTCGTCCAACTCCTCCGGTCGACGGGCCGTGGCCCGCGACTCACTCGAATGGCTTGTGAATGTGAACGCTTTCACGAATCCCGCAACAGCAAAAGGGACCTAAGGCCCATCGGGCCCGGGCGGTCTGTGCTGAGGGGGGTTCGGCGATTCGAGGGGCTCTCCCGCGGTGTCCCGCTGCGGTGTGTCCCGATCGCCATGTAGAGGTTCGCAAACCTCGAAGCCGGATACAACCCCCTTCGGCAAGAAATTTTTGATTCTTCGGTGTCGCCTACCTCACAGGCAGTACTTCTATGGGGTGAAGGGGCTCGAACGTTCGAGAGCAAGGCGATGACCCCCTTCTGGTCACACAATCACACGCAGTGCCCGCCGTACGCCTGTGAAACTGACGCGACTCCTGTCTCCAAGGTGGTCCCCGTCGACCTGAAACGGGGCCGGTTCCTCTGAAACCAAGGTGAAGTGCCGGACGTCGTGATAGGAGACGAGGTGCTTCCCGGAGGGGCCGGCCGGGCGTTCACCGCCCTCCGCCGAGGGCAGCGGACGGAGGATCTGACGGACCGTCCGGGCGGTCCGGAACGCCGTCATTCGAGTGATGCCGAAGATGTCCAGGTCGGTTTCGAATGAAGCCGAGGGGGACGGGAAGACGGGACGGGAACCCAGAAAGGTCCACGGTGAAGTGTTCGAGACTATGGCCATCACCATGCCCGGCACCGGCTCCTGGCCGTTGATCTCCAGGGAGATCGGCCCGGAACGCCGGTGTTCACGCTCGGTGACGTAGTGCCGGAGCGCCTCGACCACGTAGAGCGCGTGGGTGGATCTGCGCCCCGCCCGGCGCTGGCGCTCCA
This sequence comes from Kitasatospora sp. NPDC088783, assembly GCF_044750705.1. NCBI lineage: Bacteria > Bacillati > Actinomycetota > Actinomycetes > Kitasatosporales > Streptomycetaceae > Kitasatospora > Kitasatospora sp. NPDC088783. Next base: position 226,982 of record NZ_JBIVKJ010000003.1, on the reverse strand, counting down.
CCCGGCCGACCACGCCCGCGTCGAAGCCGAACCCCGCGGTGAAGGTGAACCAGCGGTCCGGCACCCCGTCGGTCAGCGCCTTGCCCAGGCCGATCGCCCGCTCCCGGCGCTCCGCCAGCGCGTCCAGCAGCGCGCCGGTCGCCTCCACCGGGTCGTTCGGCAGGCCCAGCGCGCGGGCGAACACGTTGGTCGAACCGCCCGGCACCACCGCCAGCCGCGGCACCCGCTCGCCCGGGCCGTGCGCCAGCAGGCCGTTCACCACCTCGTTGACCGTGCCGTCGCCGCCCAGGGCCACCACCAGGTCCACCGCGCCGTCCTCGACCGCCCGCTGGGCCAGGTCCCGGGCGTGGCCGCGGTACTGGGTCTGGGCGACGTCCAGCTTCAGGTCGCTGCGCAGGGCGTGGATCAGCACGTCCCGGGTCCGGCCACTGGTGGTGGTCGCCTTCGGGTTCACGACCAGGAGAGCGCGCATGGTGATCAGCCTACGACCCGCCCGACCCGGGACGACCGTTACCCTGGCCCGGTGACCGCTGAACCCGCCTCCGCCACCACCCCCGTCGCCCGGCCCGTCCCGCTGCTCGTCGGCGCGGTGACCACCGCGCTGGAGGGCGCGGCCATGGCCGGCTGGGGCGTCTACAACCTGCTGTCCGGCTTCACCGGCGCGGACGCCGACTTCGGCCGCGCCGAGCTGGGCGGCGCCGTCCTGCTGCTGATGGGCCTGCTGCCGCTGCTGGCCGCCCGCGCGCTGCTGCGCGGGCAGCGCTGGGGCCGCAGCCCCGCGGTGCTCACCAACTCCATCTGCCTGCCGGTCGCGTACTACATGTGGCAGTCCGGCGGCGCGATGGCCGCCGTCGGCGCCGCGGTCGCCCTGGTCGGGCTGGCCGGCATCGTCGCCCTGCTCAACCCCCGGGTCACCGCCGTGCTCTACGGCACCCCCGGCGAGCGCTAGCCGCACGCCCCGGCCCGCCACGACCGGCAGGGCCCGTCCCCGGGTGGGGCCGGGCCCTGCGGCGTCGTACGGGGGCGTGCGGAGGCCCGGACGGGCGCGCGGCGGGTGCCCGCGCGTCCGTCCGCTCCTCGCCTACTCCTCGACCAGCAGCTTCTCGCGCAGCTGCGCCAGGGTGCGGGCCAGCAGCCGGGAGACGTGCATCTGGGAGATGCCGACCTCGGCGGCGATCTGCGACTGGGTCATGTTCCGGAAGAACCGCAGCACCAGGATCTTCTGCTCCCGGGGCGGGAGTTGGGCCAGCAGCGGCTTCAGCGACTCGCGGTACTCGACGCCCTCCAGCGCCTCGTCGGTGGCCCCCAGGGTGTCCGCGACGGCCGGCGACTCGTCGTCGCTGTCCGGCACGTCCAGCGAGAGCGTGGAGTACGCGTTGGCGGACTCCAGGCCCTCCAGCACGTCCTCCTCGGAGATGCCCAGGTGCTCGGCCAGCTCGTGCACCGTCGGCGACCGGCCGTGCCGCTGGGACAGCTCGCTGGTCGCCGTGGTCAGCGACAGCCGCAGCTCCTGGAGGCGGCGCGGCACCCGCACCGCCCAGCCCTTGTCGCGGAAGTGCCGCTTGATCTCGCCGACGATGGTGGGCGTCGCGTACGTGGAGAACTCGACCCCGCGCTCGTGGTCGAACCGGTCCACCGACTTGATCAGGCCGATGGTGGCGACCTGGGTCAGGTCGTCCAGCGGCTCGCCGCGGTTGCGGAAGCGGCGGGCCAGGTGCTCCACCAGCGGGATGTGCATCCGGACCAGCTGGTTGCGGATCTCCACCCGCTCCGGCGACCCCTCCGGCAGCTCGGACAGCCGGACGAACAGCGCCCGGGCCGCCTCGCGGTCCGGGGCACCGCTGCGGTGCCCCTGCGCCGGGACGGTCGAGCGGACGGCCTCGGCGGCCGCCGCCGGACCACCGCCCGCAGCGGGCTCGACCGCGGGCACCGCCTCGGGCACCACCTCGGGCCGCTCGGGCTTCGGATCGGTCGGCTGGCTCATCCGGTGGGAGTCCTTCGGGAGGGCTTCTTCGTCAGGGGTGGCGGTGCGGGCGACGCTCGCCTGCGGCGGTACGACGGCAACTGTGCGGTCCAGATCACTCACGGCGATCACCCGTTCCGTTCCGAGAACACGTCACTACCTACGGCTGGCCCGGCGACCCGCCGCGCTTCTTGTGCAGGCTGATGGAGACCGTGTTGTCCGAGCCGACCGTCGAGTCGACCTCGCCGGCCAGCGCGGAGAGCACCGTCCAGGCGAAGGTGTCCCGCTCCGGGGCCCGGCCGTCGGTGGTCGGGGCGGACACGGTGACCCGCAGCGCGTCTCCCACCAGGCGGAACTCGCAGCTCAGGATCGAGCCGGGGACGGCCTGTTGGAGCAGGATGGCGCAGGCCTCGTCCACCGCGATCCGGAGATCCTCGATCTCGTCCAGGGTGAAGTCCAGCCGTGCCGCGAGGCCGGCCGTCGCCGTCCGCAGCACCGAGAGGTAGGCGCCCGCCGCGGGCAGCCGGACCTCAACGAAGTCCTTCACTCCGGGCTCGCCGTCGATCTGGGACACCCTCACCTCCTGGGTGACGCACGGTGCTTGCGGCCGGGGAGCTGCCAACACCACTGGCTCGGTTCAACTGCCTTGTGCCCCGAGACGTTACCGCGCCCGGGGGTGGTCTGTCGTGATCTCGCCGTACCGTCACGGGAACGGGGGACCACGGTTCGAACGGGCTCGCGCTCAGCGCGGACCGGAGCCGAGCGCGGTGAGCGCGCCGTCGGTGAGCCGGAAGACCGTCCACTCGTCCATCGGCACCGCGCCGAGCGACTTGTAGAAACCGATCGAGGGCTCGTTCCAGTCCAGCACCGACCACTCCAGGCGCTGGTAGCCGCGCTCCACGCAGATCCGGGCCAGCTCGGTCAGCAGCGCCTTGCCGTGGCCGCCGCCGCGCTTGTGCGGGCGGACGTACAGGTCTTCCAGGTAGATGCCGTGGGTGCCGCGCCAGGTCGAGAAGTTGCGGAACCAGAGCGCGAAACCGACCGGCTCGCCCGCGTCCTCCGGGTCGTCGGACTCGGCGATCAGGCCGAACACCGCCGGGTGCTCGCCGAACAGCGCGTCGTGCAGCTGCTCCTCGGTGGCCTTCGCCTCGGGCAGCGCCCGCTCGTACTCGGCGAGCTCGCGGATCATGGCGTGGACGAAGGGGATGTCGGCGGGAGTCGCGGTGCGGATCATACGGTCGAGCGTACTCATCTCACCCCTCCATCCGGAAAGGGCTTTATGCCCTGGACGGCACCGCCGGAAACGGTGCCCGGACGGCGCCGCCGCACCGGCGGGACGGGGTGGGGGACGGAGGGGGAGCGGGGCGGGGGCTCAGACGGACCGCCGGGCGCGCAGCGCGTTCAGCAGGGCGGCACCGCGCTCGGCGTCGTCGACGCTGACCGCGAAGTCGTGGCCGGTGGCCCGGACCCGGACCACCAGGCACTCGCCGGCCCGCAGCATCACCGTGGTGCCGCGGCCGCTCAGCCGGTAGCCCCAGCCGCCGACCTGCGCCGCGCCCCGGCGCTCGACCCGGGCCGACTCCAGCTCCGCCAGCGGCCAGCGGCGGGTGGGCAGGCCGAGCGGGCCCAGCGCCACCTCAAGGCCGGCCGTCGAGACCCGCACCCGCACCGAGGAGCAGGCCCCGACGGTCAGCCCGGTCAGGGCGAGCACCCCGAACACCGTCCAGCCCGGTCGCGCCGCGAGCAGGCCGGTCCCGGCGCCCAGCAGGACCGCCGCCGCGGCCAGGCCGCAGAGCGCCGCCAGCGCCCGCAGCCACGGGTTGGCGGTCCGGGAGAGCCACACCAGGCGTTCGCCGTCCGGGAGTTCGAGCACCGGGCCGGCCGGGGCCGGGAGCACCCGCCGGGCGGACAGCCGGCGGCGGCCCGACAGCCACGCCGCCGCGCCGGTCAGCAGCGCCGCCGCCAGGGTGCCGAGGAACCAGCCGAGCGGCAGCCCGGCCCCGTGCCAGTCGGCGCGGTCGAGGTTGGCCCGGACCAGGGTGGCCTGCACGCCCGGGAACAGCACGCCGCCCGCCGCCAGGCAGACCAGCAGCCAGAGCCGGGCGAGCGGATCGCCCCGGTGCCGCTCCAGCAGGGACAGGCCCAGCAGGCCCAGCGCGCCCAGCACCGCCCAGATCAGCGCCGGGACCAGGCAGGCCGCCCAGAACGGCATCGAGCCGTCCGCGGTGCTGCTCCTCCAGTGGGTGGCCATCCGCTCCGGCAGCCGCCCGGCCGCGCCCAGCGGGAGGACGGCGGTCAGCACCGCGGTGCCCGCCGTCCAGACCGCCGGCCGGACCGCCGGCCACCGCAGGCCGTCCCGGTGTGCGCTCCGCTGCTCGCTCACGGTATCCCCCTGATCATCTCGACGAGTTCGGCCCTGCTGTACCCGGCCCGGGCGGCCTCCGCGACCAGCGCGCGGGCCTGCTCCAGCAGCCCGGAGCGCTGCTCCGCGCCGCTCGCGACCGTCACGCCCCGGCCCCGGCGGAACTCCAGCAGGCCGTCGTCGCGCAGGTCGCGCAGGGCGCGCAGCACGGTGTTGACGTTCAGGTCGAGCGCCTGCGCGAGGTCGCGCGCGGAGGGCAGCCGGTCGCCCGGGCGGCACTCGCCCTCGGCCACGGCACGGCGGACGGCGGCGGCGACCTGCTCGTGCAGGGGCCGGGTGTCCTTGGTGTCCAGTCTCAGCAGCATGGTGCTAATGAAGATAGCACCATTGGCTCGAACGGGGCTGCCGGAGCCCTCCCGGTCCCGGAAACGCGAAGCACCCGGCCGCCCCTGGTGGGGCGGCCGGGTGCCGGCGAGGGCTGACCCGGGGTCAGGCCTTCTTGGTCTCCCAGAAGATCGCGTCGATCTCGGCGATCAGGTCCAGCAGGGCCTGGCCGGTGGCCGGGTCGGTGGACGCCTTGGCGGCCGAGGCGGCCTTGCCGGCGCGGTTGAACAGGTCGTGCAGGCCCGGGTAGGCCTCGAAGTGCGGGGCCTTGAAGTAGTCGGTGTGCAGCACCGAGAGGTGGTGCTTGACCAGCTCGGCGCGCTCCTCCTTGATGACGATGGCGCGAGCCCGGAACTCGGCGTCCTCGTTGGCCTGGTACTTCTCCTGAGTGGCCTTCACCGACTCGGCCTCGATGCGGGCCTGGGCCGGGTCGTACACGCCGCACGGCAGGTCGCAGTGGGCGTGGGCGGTGACTCGCGGAGCAAACAGACGAGAGAACATGGGGGTCCTTCCTTAGATCGTCTTCCCGCGCCCGACATTACCCTCACGGCAGGCCGAAATCGCGGTCGCCCCGGGGGCCTAGGGCAAAAGAAGGAGTTCGAATCGTGCGATATGGGACACCGTTCGGCCTCGCCGACATCGCCGGCCCGTCGATGCGCCGGCTGCTCTCCGACGGCGACCGGGTGCTGGTGCGCTACGGCGCTCCGCTGCGGCCCGGGGCGATCGCGCTGTTCCGGCACCCGCTCCAGCACGACCTGCTGGTGGTCAAGCGGGCGGCCGAGCGGCGTCCGGGCGGGTGGTGGATGCTCTCCGACAACCCGCTGGTGCGCACCGACAGCCGGGAGTACGGCGCGGTGCCGGACGAGTTGGTGCTCGGCCGGGTGCTGCTGCGGCTGGCCCCCCGGCCGGCCTGGCTGGCGCCGGGGCGGCGGCTGGAGCGGGTGCTGCGCGGGCGGGTGCTGCGCGGGCGGGTGCCGCGGCTGGCGGAGCGGCTGGGGGTCGGCGTCCCGTTCGAGGACCGGCTCTGACGGCGGCTCAGCCCTGGGCGGCCAGGGCGCGCTGGGCCTCCTGCCGCTTGCGGGCCCGGTAGGCGGCCACGTTGGCGCGGGTGGCGCACCGGTCGGAGCAGTAGCGGCGGGAGCGGTTGGTCGAGGTGTCCAGGTAGGCGTTGCGGCAGGGCGCGGCCTGGCAGATGCCGAGCCGGTCGACGCCCAGGCCGGTGAGGTGGATGGCCAGGCCCATGCAGGCGACGGCGGCGTAGTTGGCGGCGGCGGTGGGCGCGTTGTCGGCCAGGTGCAGGTGCCAGTTGGGGCGGCCGGTGTCGTCCAGGTCGTCGTGGCCGGAGACCAGCGGGCTGACGGGGTACTCCACCATCAGGCTGTTCAGCAGGTCGACCGCCCGGACGTCCTCGCCGTCGGCGGCGGCCTCGAACACCCCGCGCAGCCGGGTGCGCACGGCGCGCAGCCGGGGCAGGTCGGACTCGTCGGCCAGGGCGGCGGCCCGGGACGGCGCGCCGAACAGGGCCCGGACGGCGTCCACCGAGGTGAGGTCGTCGGTGCCGCGGCCGGGTTCCTCGCTGTTGACCAGCCGGACGGCGAAGTCGGCGTAGGAGGCGAGCTCCACGGGGGTCCTTCCGGGCGGGAGTGTAACGGGTCGAATGACTCCAGGGTATTACAGGTGGGGGCGGGCGCGCCGGTGCCCGCCGTGCGCGGGGCGCAGGGCGGGCACCGGGGGGCGTGCGGGAGCGGGGTCAGAGCACCTTGGACAGGAAGGCCCGGGTGCGCTCGTGCTGCGGGTTGCCGAGCACCTCGCGCGGGTGGCCGGACTCGACCACCACGCCCCCGTCCATGAACACCAGGGCGTCGCCGACCTCGCGGGCGAAGCCCATCTCGTGGGTGACCACGATCATCGTCATGCCGTCCTCGGCGAGGCCGCGCATCACGTCCAGCACGTCGCCGACCAGTTCGGGGTCGAGCGCCGAGGTGGGCTCGTCGAACAGCATCAGCTTGGGCTCCATGGCCAGCGCCCGGGCGATCGCCACCCGCTGCTGCTGGCCGCCGGAGAGCTGGGACGGGTAGTTGCCGGCCTTGTCGGCCAGCCCGACCCGCTCCAGCAGGGCCGTCGCGCGCTCCCGGGCGGCGGCCCTGCTCTCCTTCTTGACCTGCACCGGCGCCTCGATGACGTTCTCCAGCGCGGTCATGTGCGGGAACAGGTTGAAGCGCTGGAACACCATGCCGATGTCCTGGCGCTTGAGCGCGACCTCGCGGTCCTTGAGCTCGTACAGCCGGTCGCCCTTCTGCCGGTAGCCGACCAGCTCGCCGTCGACGTACAGTCGACCGGAGTTGATCTTCTCCAGGTGGTTGATGCAGCGCAGGAAGGTGGACTTGCCGGAGCCGGACGGGCCGACCAGGCAGAACACCTCGCTCTGCCGCACCTCCAGGTCGATGCCCTTGAGCACCTCGACCTGGCCGTAGGACTTGTGCACGCCCTCGGCCCGGACCATCGGGTGGTCGGGGGCCGCCTGCGGCTTGGTCAGGTCGGTCATGCGTCCTTCCCTCCGTCCGGTGCGCCGCCGTCGGACGCCGCGGGCTCCGCCGGGGCGGGTGCCGCGGGTGCCGCTGCCGCTGCCGCTGTCGCTGTCGCCGGGGCCGCCGCTGCCGCCGGTGCCGCCGTTTTCGCCGGGGCGCGGCCGGCGAACAGGGCGCGCACCCGTTGCAGCGGGGTGGGCGGCAGCGTCCGGTTGGCGCCGCGGGCGTAGTACCGCTCCAGGTAGTACTGGCCGACCGTGAGGACCGAGGTCAGCAGCAGGTAGTAGATCGAGACCGCGATCATCGCGGCGATCGGCTTGTAGGTGCGGGTGGAGATGTCGTGGCCGGCGGTGAACAACTCCACCAGCGAGATCACCTGCACCAGCGAGGTGGTCTTCAGCATCGAGATGGTCTCGTTGCCGGTCGGCGGGATGATCACCCGCATCGCCTGCGGCAGCACGATCCGGCGCAGCGCGGTGGCCCGGCTCATGCCGAGCGCGTGCGCGGCCTCGGACTGGCCCTCGTCCACCGACTGGATGCCGGCCCGGACGATCTCCGCCATGTAGGCGGCCTCGTTGAGGCCGAGGCCGAGCAGCGCGGCGGTGAACACCGGCACCAGGGTGTTGGACTCCTGGGACCAGAAGGAGGGGCCGAACGGGATGCCGAGCGAGATCTCCTTCCACAGGAAGCCGATGTTGTTCCAGAGCACCAGCTGCACCAGGACCGGAGTGCCGCGGAAGACCCAGATGTAGAACCAGGCGGCGCCGGAGAGCACCGGGTTCCTCGACAGCCGCATCACGGCCAGCAGCACGCCGCCGACCACGCCCATCAGCATGGCCAGGACGGTCAGTTCCAGGGTGGTCCAGATGCCGTGGACGACGGTGGGGTCGCGCAGCGTGGCGCCGACGAAGTCCCAGTCCAGGGCGGGGTTGGTGAACAGGACGTGCAGCAGCATCGCGCCGAGCACGGCGACGACGGCGACGGTGACCCAGCGGCCGGGGTGGCGGACGGGGACGGCCCTGATGGGATCGGGCCGTCCCGCGGCCGCCGACCCCTGGTCGGTCGTTTTCACGTGGTTACCTCGTCAGGGATCGGACGACGGGGCGTCAGCTCTGGGCGGCGTTGATCTCGGAGGTGGTGATCGCCCCGGCCGAGACGCCCCACTTGTCCAGGATGGTCTTGTAGGTGCCGTCCGCCATCAGCGACTGGATCGCACCCTGCACCGCCTTGCTGAGCGGCGAGTCCTTGGCCAGGATCACGCCGTACGGGGCGGCGCCGTAGGTGTCGCCGAGCTTCTCCAGCTGGCCGCCGGTCTGCTTGAGGGCGTAGTCGATGACCGGGGAGTCGGCCAGCATCACCTGGTCGCGGCCGGAGACCAGCGCCTGGGCGACGTCGGTCTGCAGGGCGAAGCGGTCGCCGTCGTTCGGGATGGCGCTCTTGCCGGCCTTGGCGCAGTCCGGGTTGCGGGTGTCCTTGACCTCGTCGGCCTGGGTGGTGGCGTCCTGGACCGCGACCTTCTTGCCGCACAGGTCGTCCAGGACGATCTTGTCCGGGTTGCCCTTCTTCACGGCGGCGGAGGTGCCGGCCGAGAAGTAGCTGACCATGTCGACCTGCTCCTGGCGCTCCTTGGTGACGGTGAAGGAGCTCATGCCGAGCTGGTACTTGTTCGACTGGATGCCGGGGATGATGTCGGCGAAGCCGGCGCTCTGGAAGTCGGCGGTCAGGCCGAGCTTCTGGGCGATGGCCGCGCCCAGGTCGACGTCCATGCCGACGATCTTGCCCTTCTCGTCCTTGAACTCGTTGGGCGCGTAGGAGGTGTCGGAGCCGACGACCAGCTTGCCGCCGGCCTTCAGGGTGTCCGGGACCAGTCCGGCCAGGGCCGGGTCGGCGGCGACCGCGGGGATCGCCTGGGTGGGTATCGGGGCGGCGCCCGCAGTGGTCGTGGTGGTGCTGGAGCTGCTGCACGCGGTGAGGAGCAGCGAGCCGGCCGCGAGGACGGCGGCCGCGGTGAGCGGCCGGAGGCGCGGGGTACGGGCAGCGGGCATGGGGGGGATCTCCTCTTGGGGATCGGACGGGGTGCCGCGCTGCGGGTGGGACGGCGCGGTACAGCGGGTCGGTGCTCGCCACCCTCCGCCGAGGTGACAGGTGGTTCCGATGTGGGGGGAATCCTGCCACTGTGGGCGGGAAATCGGAGCCTGTGGCAGATCAAAATCGGATAACAGGACTGCCGACTGTCCGGTATCCGGATATTTCTCCCGTTCATGTCACCCGGTGCATAACCATGCACCGGGTGACCGAGTGGGCGGGCGACCGGCTCGGCGGTCTAGAAGCTGCCGTTCACCACGGCGCTCTGCACCGCGCCCTCGGACAGGCCCCACTTCGCCAGCACCTTGTCGTACACGCCGTTCCGGATCAGCCGGTTCAGCGCCTCCGCCACGGCGTCCCGCAGCGCGGTGTCCTCCTTGGCGAACGCGATCCCGTACGGCGCCATCTGCAACTGCTCACCCGCCACCTGGAACTGCGCGCCGGCCCGGCCGTTCTTCACCGCGTGCGCCGCCACCGGGGAGTCGTTCAGGTCCGCGGTCGCCCGGCCCTGGGCCACCAGCGCCAGTGCCTGGTCGTCCGTCTCGGTCTCGGTCACCGTCAGCTTCTTGCCGGTCTTCTCGCAGGCCCCGGCCTGGCGCTCCATCATCACCGACTGGACGGTCTCGCGCTGCAGCGCGACCGTCCGCCCGCACAGGTCGTCCAGCGAGGAGACCTTCTGCGGGTTGCCCTTGGCCACCACGATCGAGGTGCCGGTGACGAAGTAGTCCACGAAGTCCAGGCCGTCGTTGATCTTGCGGGCCTGGTCGTCGGTGCCGTCCCGGCGCTGGGTGTTGTCGGTCATGCCCGACATCACCAGGTCGTACTCGTGGGCCTGCAGCCCCAGCCGCAGCCGGTCGAACGGCACGTCGCTGAACTGCACCTGCACGCCCAGCACGTCCCCCAGCGCGTGGGCCAGGTCCACGTCCAGGCCGTCCGGCTCGCCGCCCTCCGCCTTGAAGCCGATCGGCGCGTACGTCAGGTCCGCGCCGATCCGCAGCACCCCCGCGGAGCGGACCGGGGCGGGCAGCCGGCCGTGCAGGTCGGACGGCGCGGCGGTGGCGCCCGACGAGGAGCCGGAGCCGCAGCCGGTCAGCAGCAGTGAACCGGTCACCGCGGCGGCGGTGAGGGCGCCGGCCCGGTGCGCGGTGGTGGTGGTCCGGCTTCCGGCGCCGGTGCCGGATCTGACGGGGCGAGTGGCCGTCGACATCTTGGTCCTCCTGTGGGAGAGGGAGCGGGCCCCCGACGCCGCGCGCTGGTGTGCGCGACCGGGTGCGACGGGGCAGGACGCGGCCCGACGTGCGCGGGAACGTCCGGACAACGGTGGTCGAACACCGGATACTGCCATCCCGACCTGATGGAGCAGGTAGCGGGTGTGTCAGAATCTGGTATCGGGTGACCCCCGACGCAGAACTCAGACCGCCGGTTCGCCACAGGGCCGGGGTGCCCAGGAACGGAAGCCGTCACCGGCTCCGTATCCGAAGGCGCCAGCTCCCCTCCGTGTCTGCGTTCACTCCTGCGAGTGCCCTGCGGACCCCTCGCTTCGGGGGCCACGCGGACAAGAAGGACCCGGCACAGGTGCGGTACCGGGCCCGGACCACAAGCGCAGAACACCTAACACCCTCACCCCGAGGGCGCCGCCGACGGCAGCGCCCCGACCCGGACACGGGTACGCCACAGGCGGCGTACCCGGATTCGCGCATTGCCGCGCGGCCGGGCCGAAGTCCGTCGGACGCGCGCCTTCGCTGATATGACGAAGAGGTCATTGTGGCAGCGGAGATCATCACCGACACCCAGAGCACTGACGACCCGGTCGACGCCGTCTTCGCGCTCCACCGCGGCGGCAAGATGGAGATCCGGGCGACCGTCCCGGTCCGCGACGCGGAGGACCTGTCGCTCGCCTACACCCCGGGCGTGGCCCGGGTCTGCACCGCCATCGCCGAACAGCCCGCCCTGGTCAACGACTACACCTGGAAGTCCAACACCGTCGCCGTCGTCACCGACGGCACCGCGGTGCTCGGCCTCGGCGACATCGGCCCCGCGGCCTCGCTGCCCGTGATGGAGGGCAAGGCCATCCTGTTCAAGCAGTTCGGCGGCGTCGACGCGGTGCCGATCGCGCTGGACTGCACCGGCGTCGACGAGATCGTCGAGACCGTGGTCCGGCTCGCGCCGTCCTTCGGCGGCGTCAACCTGGAGGACATCTCCGCCCCGCGCTGCTTCGAGATCGAGCGGCGGCTCCAGGAGCGGCTGGACATCCCGGTCTTCCACGACGACCAGCACGGCACCGCGATCGTCACCACCGCCGCGCTGTGGAACGCAGCCAAGGTGACCGGCCGTCAGGTCGGCGACCTGCGCGCGGTCATCTCCGGCGCGGGCGCGGCCGGCATCGCGATCGCCAAGATGCTGCTCGCCGCCGGCATCGGCGACGTCGCGGTCTGCGACCGCCGGGGCGTGGTCCACCAGGGCCGCGAGGACCTCACCGACGTCAAGGCCGAGATCGCGGCGCTCACCAACCGCACCGGCCGCACGGGCAGCCTGGCCGACGCGCTGGCGGGCGCGGACGTGTTCATCGGCGTCTCCGGCGGCACCGTCCCCGAGGACGTCGTCGCCACCATGGCGCCCGGCTGCTTCGTCTTCGCGATGGCCAACCCCACCCCGGAGATCCACCCCGAGGTGGCCCACCGGTACGCGGCGGTGGTCGCCACCGGGCGCTCCGACTTCCCGAACCAGATCAACAACGTGCTGGCCTTCCCGGGCATCTTCGCCGGCGCGCTCTCGGTCCGGGCCAGCCGGATCTCCGAGGGCATGAAGCTCGCCGCGGCGCAGGCCCTGGCGGGCGTCGTCGCCGACGAGCTGACCCCGCAGAAGGTCATCCCGTCGCCCTTCGACGAGCGGGTCGCCCCCGCGGTCACCCGCGCGGTCGCCGAGGCGGCGCGGGCGGAGGGGCTCGCCCGGCTCTGACGCCGGGTCGCACGGCACCGGGGCCCGCCCGAGGACTCGTCCGGGGGCGGGCCCCGGTGCCGTGCGCGGACAACGGCCGCCCCGGAAAAGCAATATGGGGACGTTCACAGTGAGTCGTGGTTAACGCGCGGGGCGTCGCCCGGCTATGGTCCGGGCATGTTCGCTGCCTACGCCGCCCGCATCAGTCCCGACGACCCGCTGAGCGCACTGGAACTGGGCGAGGTGCCCGAACCGGAGGCCCGCCCCGGCTGGAGCGTGGTGACGGTCAGGGCCGCCACGCTGAACCACCACGACCTGTGGTCGCTGCGCGGGGTGGGCCTGCCCGCCGAGCGGCTGCCGATGGTGCTGGGGTGCGACGCGGCGGGCGTCGACGAGGACGGCAACGAGGTGGTGATCCACTCGGTGGTCGGCCAGAGCGGCCACGGGGTGGGCCCGCACGAGCCGCGCTCGATCCTCACCGAGCGCTACCAGGGCACCTTCGCCCAGCGCGTCGCGGTGCCGACCTGGAACCTGCTGCCCAAGCCGGCGGAACTGAGCTTCGAGCAGGCGGCCTGCCTGCCGACCGCCTGGCTGACCGCCTACCGGATGCTGTTCACCAACGCGGGCGTGAAGCCCGGCGACACGGTGCTGGTGCAGGGCGCCGGCGGCGGGGTGTCCACGGCGCTGGTGGTGCTGGCCAAGGCGGCCGGGCTGCGGGTGTGGGTCACCGGACGGGACGAGGCGAAGCGGGCCCGGGCGGTGGAGCTCGGCGCGGACGCGGCGTTCGAGAGCGGCGCCCGGCTGCCGGAGCGGGTGGACGCGGTGATGGAGACGGTCGGCGCGGCGACCTGGTCGCACTCGGTGAAGTCGCTGCGCCCGGGCGGCACCATCGTGATCTCCGGGGCGACCAGCGGCCCGAACCCGAAGGCCGCCGAACTGAACCGGATCTTCTTCCTGGAGCTGAAGGTGGTCGGCTCGACCATGGGCACCAAGGAGGAACTGGCCGGCCTGCTGGCGCTGTGCGCCCACACCGGGGTGCGGCCGGTGATCGACTCGGTGCTGCCGCTGGCCGGGGCCCGGGAGGCGTTCGCCCGGCTGGAGCGCGGGGACGTGTTCGGCAAGCTGGTGCTCACCCCCTGACCCGGGGCCCGGCCGGGGCGCCGGACGTGGGCGGAGCGCCCCCGACCCGTCCTCGGGGGCGCTCCGGGTCTCCGGTGCGGGCCTAGCGTCCGTACAGGGCGCGGGCGGCGGCGGCCAGCGCCTGCCGGGCGCGGGCCAGCCGGGCGGCGTCGACGCCCCGGTCGCGGGCGGTGTCCCGGACGTGGTCGCGGAACCGGTCGAGCAGGCGCTCCAGCTCGCGGGCCGGGTCGCCGTCCGGGTCGGTGCGGGCCCAGTCGGGCAGCTCGGCGGCGTCAACGGTGCCGGCAGCGTCCGCCGGGCCGGTCGCGTCCGCCGGGGCGTCCTTGTCCAGGTCGATCCGGACGGCCGGCTCCTCGGAGCTGCCCCAGCGCGCGGCGTCCGCCAACGAGCCGAGGCCGCGGGTGAGTTCGGCCAGGCCCTCGGCCAGGCCGGCCGACCAGTCGCCGCCCGAGGCGTGCGCCCGGACCTGCTCCTCGACCCGCCGCTTGAGCCGCAGCGCCTCCTGCTGGGCGGCGGTGCGGGCGGCCCTGGACTGCTCGCGCAGCCGCCTGGACTCGGCCTCGGCGGCCTTGGCCTGCTGCCGGGCGGCCTTCTCCTGCTCCTTGGCGCGCCGGGCCTGCTCCTTGGTCTCGGCCTTGAGCCGGGCGAACTCCTCCTTGGCCCGCTGCCAGGACTCCTGGTCGCGCCAGGGGGTGCCGGTCGAGGAGGCGCCGGGCTCGGCGGCGGCCTGGTTCCACAGCTCGGCGCGCAGGTCCTTGGCGTTGTCCCGGACGTCCTGCCGGATGGCCCCGGCGAGCTGGCCGACCGAGTCGTGGATCTCGGCCTCCAGGTCGGTCAACTCGGCAGCGCGGGAGGCGAGTTCGGCTCGGCCCTGGTCGGTGAGCCGGTAGACCTTGCGGCCGCCCTCGGTGGTGTGGCTGACCAGTCCCTCCGCCTCCAGCTTGGCCAGCCGGGGGTAGACGGTGCCCGCGGAGGGCGCGTACAGGCCGTGGAAGCGCTCCTCCAGCAGGCGGATCACCTCGTAGCCGTGCCGGGGGCTCTCGTCGAGCAGCTTCAACAGGTAGAGGCGCAGCCGCCCATGGCCGAACACCGGTGTCATCAGGACTCCTTGGTCAGGTCGAGCGGGGCCGCCGACAGTTCCTTGGCCGGCTGCTCCTCCTCGGACTCGGGGCGGCGCTGGACGGTGACCGCGCCGGTGACGGTGGTCACCGCGAGGCGGCCGCGGCCGGTGCCGAGCTGGCCGGAGAGCTTCTTGGAGCCCCAGCCGCCGCCGACGCTCAGCTCGGCGAAGGCGCTGGAGAGCGTCCCGCTGGTGGTGCCGGCCTCGACCTTGGCGTCGGCGAGGGCGGGCAGCCGGACGCCGACCGCGCCGGAGACGGTGTTCACGCCGATGTCGGTGGGGGTGGCGGCGTCCAGGTCCAGGGTGACGGCGCCGGAGACCGAGTGGGCGCGGATCTTCGTCGCGGAGCCGGCCACCAGGGTGACCGCGCCGGAGACCGTGTTGACCTTCAGCTGGCCGGACAGGCCCTCGGCGTCCACGTCCCCCGAGACGGTGTTGGCGCTGACCAGGCCGGTCAGCCCGGCCAGCGTGGTGGCGCCGCTGGCGCCGTGCACGCCGACCTCGCCCGCGATGCCGGAGATGGTGGCGTCGGCGGAGACGGTGCCGACCCGGACCACGGCGGCGGCCGGGACCGCGACCGTCAGGTCGGCGCTGCGCTTGCGGCGCAGCCCGGAGAAGAAGGACTTGACCGTCTGCACCGACTTCACGGCCTCGCCGAACTCGCCCCAGCTGAGGTCCTTGTAGGTGACGGTGAGCACGCCGTCCTCCAGGGCGACCTGGAGCGGCTCACCCTCCAGCCGGGCCACCTCCAGCCGGGCGGGCCCCTCGGTGGGGACCACGTTCACGGTGCCGTCGACGACCCGCACGTGCAGGGTGTGCACGCTCTCGTCGAAGGCGATCTGCTGAGTGCTGTCTACCGTCCACTGCGTCATGTCCGACTCCCCGTCCTCCCATACGCGATGTATCGCGTCGTCCTGTTATTCACGATATATCGCGTGGCGCGGAAGTCAAGGCGCTCCGGCCCCCACCCCGACCCGGAGCGCACCCCGAGCCGACCCCGAGCCGGACTCCGGGGCGGGGCCGGACCGGGCTCCGGGCCGGGCTCCGGGAACGCGAACGGCCCGGGAGGCGAACTCGCCTCCCGGGCCGCGCTGCTGACGTCGCGTCAGCCGGTCACTCCTCGTCGTCCTCGTCGTCCAGCCGGGCCAGCCAGGTGGCCAGCCGCTCCACCGGCACCTCGAAGTCCGGGTTCAGGTCCACGAACTCCCGCAGGCGCTCGGCCAGCCACTCGAAGGTGACCTCCTCCTCGCCTCGCCGGCTCTCCAACTCCTCGATGCCGCGGTCGGTGAAGTACACGGTGGTTCGCTCCGGGGGTGGGTGGTTCCAGGTCCGTCGGAACCCAGGATAGTGGCGCGCCGATCAGCCGTTGTACCGGTAGTAGCTGAGCGAGAGGGAGACCGCGCCGTCGTTGGTGACGTTGGTGACCTTCATGATCGCCACGCTCCAGCTCTGCCGGTTGCGCACGCAGATCATCCGGCCCGGCGGCAGGTCCCCGTACGGGAACGCGGCGCTGGGGTTCTTGTCGATGGCGTCCGAGCACTCCTGCGGGGTGAGCGAGTCCGCCTTGCTGAGGTAGCGGTCGAAGTCGTCCGGCACGGACAGCTTGTCGTAGCCCGGCCGCACCAGGCCGTCGCTGACCGAGGTCGGCACCACCTTGCCGTTGACCAGGTCGAAGCCGTAGTCGCTGCTGGGCGCGGACAGCTCGCGGTCGGTGTAGACCGCGGTGAACCCGGCGGGCGCCCCGCTCGGGCGGGCCGACCCGGAGGGCGAGGACTTCGGGCTGCCGGAGGCGGACGGCGGCGGCGGCGACACCTGGTCCTGGCCCACGCTGTCGCCCCCGGCGCCGCCGCCGGTGGGGCTCGGACCGACCGTGACGGTCTCGGTGGCGACCGGGGTGCCCCCGGTGTCGCCGCCCAGCTGCTTCATCAGCACCAGCCCGCCCGCCGTCCCGGCCAGCAGGGTCACCAGCGCGACGATCAGCAGGGTCTTCCAGGACACCCCGCGGTGGCGCTCCGCCGGTCCGGCCGGGGCCGGCTCGGCGGCGAGCGGGACGGCCGGGCCGGGCGGCGGGGTGTGCTGCTCGGCCAGCCGCACCGTCGGGTCGGCCGGGGCCACCGGGCCGGTGACCGCCTCGGAGACCGGGGTGGGCGGCCCGAACACGCCCGCCGGCGGCGCCACCGGGGCGTGCTGCTGCACCGGCGGCGCCACCGGGGCGTGCTGCACCGGCGGGGCGAGCGGCTGCGGGGGAGTGGTCGGCAGGGTCGGCGGCGCGGCCGGCAGCGGGGTCGGCGGGGTCCGCGGCAGGTCGGAGCGCCGGGTGATCTCGGTGTTCACCTGCCCCGGCAGCCAGTCCTCGCCGAACCGCAGCTGCCCGCCCACCGCCGGGTGCTCGCGGGCCGCCAGGATGATCTCGGCGGGCGTCGGCCGGTCCGCCGGGTCCTTCGCCAGGCAGCGCCCGATCAGCTCGCGCAGCGGTGCGGGCACGCCGTTCAGCTCCGGCTCCTCGTGCACCACCCGGTACAGCACCGCGGTGTCCGGGCCGTCGCCGAACGGCGGCGCGCCGCCCGCCACGTACGCGGCCAGCGCGCCCAGCGCGAACACGTCGGTGGCCGCGGTGACCGGCCGCCCCTGGGCCTGCTCCGGCGACATGAACGCCGGCGAGCCGATCCGGTAGCCGGTGCCGGTCAGCGCCGTCGCGTCGGCGGCCCGCGCGATGCCGAAGTCGATCACCCGCGGCCCGTCCGCGGCCACCAGCACGTTGGCCGGCTTGAGGTCCCGGTGCACCACCCGCACGCTGTGGATCGCCTGCAGCGCCTCCGCGATGCCGCCCACCAGCAGCAGCACCGTCCGCACCGGCAGCGCCCCGTGCTCGCGCACCACCTGCTGGAGCGACGGCCCCGGCACGTACGAGGTGACCAGCCAGGGCGCGCCCGACTCCAGGCCGCCGGAGTCGATCACCTGCGCCGTGTACAGCCCGTGGATGCGCTGGGCGCTGCTCACCTCCTGCGCGAAGCGGCGGCGGAACTCCCCGTCCTCGGCGAACTCCGACCGCACCACCTTGAGCGCCACCGGACGGCCGCCCGGCGTGTACGACAGGTAGACCCGGCCCATGCCGCCGGCGCCGAGCCGGGCGAACAGCCGGTAGCCGCCGACCTCGCGGGGGTCGTCCGGCAGCAGCGGCTGGAAGACCGGTGGGAGCGGAGCGGCGTGCTGCGGAGTGTCGGCTGCCATGAGGCGGGTCCCCCTCGGATGAGCGTGTCGAAAGACGGCCGTCCGGCGCGCGGCGCCGGGAACGGCGAACCACAACCTATCGACCCGTCAGAACCCGTGCAGCCCACCGGCTCCCGCAGTGCGTCACGGTCCGGAAACGGAAGCGCCCCCGCCCCCGGAGAACCGGGGACGGGGGCGATCCGTGCCGTGCCGTACGGCGTCGTGCCGTGCAGTGCCGTGCCTCAGCGCGTCAGAGCGAGAACACCTCTTCGATCAGCGCCTGCTGCTCGGCGGCGTGCCGCTTGGCGGAGCCGACCGCGGGGGCCGAGGAGGCCGTGCGGGCGACCCGGCGCAGCCGGGCGTCGCCACCGGAGCGGCCGACCACGACCTGCAGGTGGTCGACCAGGTTCATCGCGATGAACGGCCAGGCGCCCTGGTTGGCCGGCTCCTCCTGCGCCCAGACGAACTGGACGTTCTCGCCGTAGCGGCTCAGCTCCTCCTGGAGCTCGGCCACCGGCAGCGGGTACAGGCGCTCGACGCGGACGATCGCGGTGTCGGTGGTGCCGCGCGCGGTCCGGGCCGCCTCCAGGTCGTAGTAGAACTTGCCGGAGGTGATGACCACCTTGCGGACCTGCGCCGGGTCGACCGTGCTGTCCCCGATCACCGGGCGGAACGAGCCGCTCAGGAACTCGGAGGTGGCGGACGCCGCGGCCTTCAGGCGCAGCATCGACTTCGGGGTGAAGACGATGAGCGGCTTGTGGTGCGGGTTGTGCGCCT
Organism: Kitasatospora sp. NPDC088783; assembly: GCF_044750705.1. Taxonomy (NCBI): domain Bacteria; kingdom Bacillati; phylum Actinomycetota; class Actinomycetes; order Kitasatosporales; family Streptomycetaceae; genus Kitasatospora; species Kitasatospora sp. NPDC088783. The sequence goes on along the minus strand of NZ_JBIVKJ010000003.1, from coordinate 208,476 downwards.
GCCAGCGCAGCAGGTGGAAGTAGTTCGACGGCAGGGTCGGCATGGCGACCGTCATGTTGTCCTGCGCGCACAGCTGCAGGAAGCGCTCCGGGCGGGCGGACGAGTGGTCCGGGCCCTGGCCCTCCATGCCGTGCGGCAGCAGCAGGGTGACGCCGGAGTGCTGGCCCCACTTCTGCTCGGCCGACGCGATGTACTCGTCGACCATGGTCTGCGCGCCGTTGACGAAGTCGCCGAACTGCGCCTCCCACATGACCAGCGCGTTGGGGCGGGTCAGCGAGTAGCCGTACTCGAAGCCCATCGCCGCGTACTCGCTGAGCAGCGAGTCGTAGACGGTGAACCGGGCCTGGTCCTCGGTCAGGTACATCAGCGGGGTGTAGTCCTCGCCGGTGTTCCGGTCGATCAGCACCGCGTGGCGCTGGCCGAAGGTGCCGCGGCGGGAGTCCTGGCCGGCCAGCCGGACCGGGTGGCCCTCCATCAGCAGCGAGCCGATGGCGAGCGCCTCGCCGGTGGCCCAGTCGATGGTGTTGTCCTCGACCGAGGCGGCGCGGCGCTGCAACTGCGGCAGCAGGCGCGGGTGCACGGTCAGCCAGTCCGGCAGGTTGACCTGCGAGGCGGCGATCCGCTTGACCATCTCGGCGGAGATGCCGGTCTGGATGGAGACCGGGAAGTCCGCGACCGGGCGGCCGGCCTCGGCCTGGGCCGGGGCGGCGACGGCCTCGCGGACCTCGGCGAACACCTTCTCCAGCTGGCCCTGGAAGTCCTGCAGCGCCTGCTCGGCCTCTTCCATGGTGATGTCGCCGCGACCGATCAGCGCCTCGGTGTAGAGCTTGCGCACCGAGCGCTTCTTGTCGATCAGGTCGTACATCAGCGGCTGGGTGAACGACGGGTTGTCGGCCTCGTTGTGACCGCGGCGGCGGTAGCAGATGAGGTCGATCACGACGTCCTTGTGGAACTGCTGGCGGAACTCGAAGGCCAGCCGCGCGACGCGGACCACGGCCTCCGGGTCGTCGCCGTTCACGTGGAAGATCGGGGCCTCGATCATCCGGGCCACGTCGGTGCAGTACATCGAGGAGCGCGAGGAGGCCGGGGCGGCGGTGAAGCCGACCTGGTTGTTGACCACGATGTGCACGGTGCCGCCGGTGCGGTAGCCGCGCAGCTGCGACATGTTCAGGGTCTCCGCGACCACGCCCTGGCCCGCGAAGGCCGCGTCGCCGTGGATCTGGATCGGCAGCACCGGGAAGGTGGTGCCGCCGAAGTCCAGGATGTCCTGCTTGGCGCGGGCGATGCCCTCGACGACCGGGTCGACGGTCTCCAGGTGCGAGGGGTTGGCGGCCAGCGACACCTTGATGGTCTCGCCGTCCAGGCCGGTGAAGGTGCCCTCGGAGCCCAGGTGGTACTTCACGTCGCCGGAGCCGTGCATCGACTTCGGGTCGAGGTTGCCCTCGAACTCGCCGAAGATCTTGCCGAACGGCTTGCCGACGATGTTCGCCAGCACGTTCAGCCGGCCGCGGTGGGCCATGCCGATGACGGCCTCGTCGAGGCGGTGCTCGGCGGCGGCGTCGATGGTGGCGTCCAGCAGCGGGATGAGCGACTCGCCGCCCTCCAGCGAGAAGCGCTTCTGCCCGACGTACTTGGTCTGCAGGAAGGTCTCGAACGCCTCGGCCGAGTTCAGCCGGCGCAGGATGCGCAGCTGCTCCTCGCGCTCCGGCTTGGTGTACGGCTTCTCCAGGCGCTCCTGCAGCCAGGTGCGCTGCGCCGGGTCCTGGATGTGCATGTACTCGATGCCGACGGTGCGGCAGTAGGTGTTGCGCAGCAGGCCGAGGATGTCGCGGAGCTTCATCATCTTCTGGCCGCCGAAGCCGCCGACCGCGAACTCGCGCTCCAGGTCCCACAGGGTGAGGCCGTGCGAGACGACGTCCAGGTCGGGGTGCTTGCGCTGCATGTACTCCAGCGGGTCGGTGTCGGCCATCAGGTGGCCGCGGACCCGGTAGGAGTGGATCAGCTCGATGACCCGGGCGGTCTTGTTGACCTCGTCGTCGTGGGTGGTGGCCACGTCGGTGGCCCAGCGCACCGGCTCGTACGGGATCCGCAGGGACTCGAACACCTCGTCGTAGAAGTTGTTCGCGCCCAGCAGCAGCTGGTGGATCGAGCGCAGGAACTCGCCCGAGGCCGCGCCCTGGATGACCCGGTGGTCGTAGGTCGAGGTCAGGGTCATGGTCTTGGAGATGCCCAGGCGGGCCAGCGTCTCCTGGGAGGAGCCCTGGAACTCGGCCGGGTACTCCATGGCGCCGACGCCGACGATGGTGCCCTGGTTCTGCATCAGGCGCGGCACCGAGTGCACGGTGCCGATGCCGCCGGGGTTGGTCAGCGAGATCGTGACGCCGGTGAAGTCGTCCATGGTCAGCTTGTTGGCGCGGGCCCGGCGGACGATGTCCTCGTAGGCCTGCCAGAAGCCGAAGAAGTCGAGCGTCTCGGCCTTCTTGATGGCCGCGACGACCAGCTGGCGGTCGCCGTTCGGCTTGACCAGGTCGATGGCGAGGCCCAGGTTCACGTGCTCGGGCTTCACCAGGTAGGACTTGCCGTCCTCCACCTTGTAGCTGTGGTTCATGCCGGGGTTGGCCTTCACGGCCTGGACCAGCGCGTAGCCGATCAGGTGGGTGAAGGACACCTTGCCGCCGCGGGCCCGCTGCAGGTGGTTGTTGATGACGATGCGGTTGTCGATCAGCAGCTTCGCCGGCACGGCGCGCACCGAGGTGGCGGTCGGAACCTCCAGCGAGGCGTCCATGTTGGACGCCACGGCCTTGGCCGGGCCGCGCAGCTGGACCAGCTCGGGGCCCTCCGCGGCGGCCTTCGCGGGCGCGGCGGCGGCCGGGGCCGCCGCCTTCGGCGCGGGCGGCGCGGCGGGGGCGGCCGGGAGCGGCGCGGGAGCGGCCACCGGCTGCGCGGGCGCCGGCGCGACGGGCGCGGGGGCGGCGGGCGCGGCCGGAGCTGCGGCAACGGGAGCGGCAACGGGGGTCGGCTGGGCGCCGACCGGAGTTGCGGCCTGGGTCACTGGAGTCACCTCGGTACCGGGCTTGTAGTCGGCGAAAAAGTCCCACCAGGCACGGTCGACCGAGGCCGGGTCCTGGAGGTACTGCTGGTAGATCTCGTCGACGAGCCACTCATTGGGGCCGAAGCCAGTGGAGCTTGCCGAGCTGGGGGTTTCTTGGTGTGGCGACACGGGGCAACCGCCCTCTTCCGCTTCCTTTTGGGATGGTGGACAGCGGGGATTAAGGCTACGCCTCCGACCAGTGATCGCGCAGTCCCCGGTGGTCAGGCGTCGCCCAGATCACATCGCTGAGCTGGTTTTTGGCTGAATCCGAGCGTTAGAGATGCCGGAAATCAGGGAACTCGGCCCCTGATCGGTCGTGGTCATACCGGCGGAAAATCGGACGAACCAGTGGTCTGGACCATTTTACGGCCCGGGCCGGGGACCGGCACCGAGCAGCCCGGTCCCGGTCTGTACCGATTGCGCCACAGTCTCAGGCCGGCACCGGCGTCCCACCCGGGAGGGTGACCTCGATCCGGCAGCCCGCGGCCGCCTCCGCCACCCGGATCCGGCCGCCGTGCAGGTCCACCGCCCAGCGCGCGATCGCCAGCCCCAGGCCCGTCCCGCCGTCGCTGCCCGGCCCCAGCGCGGTCGGCGAACCGCTGCGGCCGAACCGCTCGAAGACCCGCTCGCGGTCCGCCGCCGGGATGCCAGGACCCTGGTCCTCGACCTCCAGCAGCAGCCCGCCGCCCTCCGCCGCCCGGGCCCGCACCGTCACGGTGCCCCCGGCCGGCGAGTGCTTGCAGGCGTTGTCCACCAGGTTGGCCACCACCTGGTGCAGCCGCTCCGCGTCCGCCACCGCCGCCAGGTCGGCCGGCTGCACGTCCAGCGCCAGCCGGACGTCCTCGCGCCGGGCGTACGCGCCGCCCGCCGTCGCGCCGTCCACCGTCACCCCGCGCAGCACGCCGTCCAGGAACGGGCCGACCCGGAACGGGCGGGAGTCCAGCGGGACCACGCCGTCGTCCAGCTTCGACAGGTCCAGCAGGTGGGTGACCAGCCGGCCCAGCCGCTCGGTCTGCTCCAGCGCGGTGCCCAGGTTCTTCGGGTCCGGCTTCACCACGCCGTCCACCACGTTCTCCAGCAGGCCGCGCAGCGCCGCGATCGGCGTGCGCAGCTCGTGCGAGACGTTGGCGATCAGCTCGCGGCGGTGCCGGTCGGCGGCCTCCAGGTCGCCCGCCATCCGGTTGAAGGTGTCGGCCAGTTCGCCGATCTCGTCCCGCGAGGACACCTCGACCCGGGCGCTGTAGTCGCCCTCCGCCATCGACCGCGCCGCCGCCGTCATGTCGCGCAGCGGCGCCGTCAGGCCGTTCGCCAGGAACTGCATGAACAGCAGCGAGGCGATCAGCGAGAAGATCATGATCAGCCGGATCTGGGTCTCCGAGCGGATCGCCACCACCACCATCCCGGTGGCCAGCACCACCGAGACGACCACCAGCATGGCCAGCTTGCCCTTGATCGACCGGACCGGGTCGAACGGGCGGATGTCGGCCCACACCCGGTGCGCGGCGCGCGCCGCGAGCGAGGGCCGGGGCCGGGGGGAAGCCGGTTCGGCTTCCCCGTTGCGTTGCTGCGGAAAGGTCATGGTGTCCCTGCGACTCGTGCTCGGGGCGGGGCGGGGGCAGCCGCGCGGGCCCGCGGGCCCGGGACCGGCGGGGCCCGGTCAGGACAGCGGGGCCTCCAGCGCGTACCCCACGCCGTGCACCGTGCGGATCCAGCTCGCGCCGATCTTCCGGCGCAGCGCCTTCACGTGGCTGTCCACCGTGCGGGTGCCGGACGCGTCGGTCCAGTCCCACACCTCGGCCAGCAGCTGCTCGCGGGTCAGCACCGCGCGCGGCTGCGCCGCCAGGCAGGCCAGCAGGTCGAACTCGGTCGGCGTCAGGTGCACGTCGCCCGAGCCCAGCCGGACCCGGCGCTGCACGTGGTCGATCTCCAGCTCGCCGAACCGCAGCGACCCCAGCGCGGGGGTGCGGGCCGCCTGCTGGGCGCGCTCCACCCGGCGCAGCAGCACGTTCACCCGGGCCGCCAGCTCGCGCATCGAGAACGGCTTGGTCATGTAGTCGTCCGCGCCGACGCCCAGACCCACCAGCAGGTCCGTCTCGTCGTCCCGCGCGGTCAGCATCAGCACCGGCACCGGGCGCTGCGCCTGGATCCGGCGGCACACCTCCAGGCCGTCGAAGCCCGGCAGCATGATGTCGAGCACCACCAGGTCCGGCTGCCAGGTGTGGAACCCGTCCACCGCGCCCGGCCCGTCATGGGCCACCGCCACCTTGAAGCCCTCTGCTCCCAGCCGGGCCGCGATCGATTCGGCGATGGTGGGCTCGTCCTCCACGACGAGCACCCGTCGCTGGGTGCCCACCGGCCCACTGCTGATCGTCTCTTGCTGGATCTCTGTCACGGTCACGCCACCGCCCCCAGGGCTCGCGGGCCGGCCGTCCGGGGGGACGGCGGGCTCCGCTCGTAGTCGTCTTGTTCCGTCGTCGTCTTGCTTCCGCCGTGCCGTTCCGCGCGGGAGCGCCCCGTCCGCGGTCGCGGCCGGTTTGGCAGGTCCCCGCTCGGACGGGCACGGGCCGATACCTTACCCGGAGCACTTGCGAGCTGTAACGGTACGTGTGCGAGCGGCAGGTGCCGGGGCGGAGGTCTTCACAGAAGTTCCTCAGACGGCTCTCACCCGGCCCCCGTATCGTGGGCCGGACAAGGCGTTCTGGAGGCACCATGACCAGCGCGGAACTGCGTCGACGACTGATCCGCCCCGGGCTGCGGGCCGTGCCCACCCCGCGGGCCAACCCGTTCGCACTCGGTTACCTCGCGCTGCTGCTCGGCACCACCCTGTACGGGCGCCTGGGCGACCCGGAGACCGTGCACCGGCTCCAGTCGCTCTCCTCCACCGACGCGCACAACCTGCTCGTCCACCCCGCCCTCTCCCTGGTCGGCAGCGGCCTGTGGGTCGCCGGACCGGTCTGGATGCCGTACTTCTGGGCCTTCGCCCTCACCGTCGCACCCCTGGAACGACGCGTCGGCGGCCTTCGTGCCCTCGGCGTCTTCGGCGCCGGCCACGTCGCCGCGACGCTGCTCTCGCAGGCCGTCGTGGTCGCCGCGGTGGCGACCGGCCGGGCCGAGAAGGAGCTGCTCGACGCGATGGACATCGGCGTCTCGTACGGCGTCCTCGCCTCGCTGGGCGCGCTCGCCGGGCTGCTCGGCCCGGTGGGGCGGCGGACCGCGCTGGGCGCGGGCGTCGCGCTGGTCGGCCACCAGCTGGTGACCGACCCCGACCTGGTCACCTCGGTCGGCCACCCGGCGGCCCTGGCGGTGGGCGTCTCGCTCTGGCCGCTGCTGCGCGGCCGCGGGCCCCGGCCGCCGTGGCGGGCGCGGCGGGCGCCGGCCTGGCAGGTCCGGTCCCGCCCGGAGACCGCGTCCGTCGAGGGCTGACCGCCCGACCCCCGCGCCGTCCCCCCGTCGTCCCCCCGCCGTTCCCCGTGCCCCGACCGGGGTGCGGGGTTCTCGCGCTGCGTTCACTGACGGTGAACAGCGGGTGGGGAACAATCGCGGTGCACCGAACCTTAGTCAGGTCAGCTCAACTTCACTGACTGGGGAGAGATCATGGCATCGACGTCCGTTCCACTCACCCTGCCCGTGCTGCCGCTCGACGACGAGGTAGTGCTTCCCGGCATGGTGGTTCCGTTGGAGCTCTCGAATCCCGAGGTGCGGGCCGCCGTGGAGGCGGCGCGGGCCGGGAGCGGCGGGGGCAAGCCGCAGGTGCTGCTGGTGCCGCGGCTGGACGGGTCGTACGCGGCGGTGGGCGCGCTGGCGACGGTCGAGCAGGTCGGGCGGCTGGCGGACGGCGACCCGGCGGCGCTGGTGCGGGCCGCGCGCCGGGTGCGGATCGGCGCCGGGACGACCGGGCCCGGGGCCGCGCTCTGGGTGGAGACCACGCCGTTCAAGGAGTCGGACCAGGGGCTGCCGGTGGCGGGGCGGGCGGCCGAGCTGGTCAAGGAGTACAAGGCGCTGTCGACGCAGTGGCTGCGCCGTCGCGGCGCCTGGCAGATCGTCGACCGGGTGGCCGCGATCGAGGACGTCGGCGAGCTGGCCGACCACATCGGCTACGCGCCGTTCGCGACCGCCGAGCAGAAGCTCAAGGTGCTGCTGGAGGCGGACCGCCCGGCCCGGCTGGAGTACGCGCTGGGCCTGCTGCGCGAGCACCTCGCGGAGGAGGAGGTCAACGACACCATCCGCAAGGACGTCGAGGAGGGCGTGGCCAAGCAGCAGAAGGAGTTCCTGCTGCGGCGCCAGCTGGAGGCGGTCCGCAAGGAGCTGGCCGAGCTGAACGGCGGGACGGACTCCGAGGAGGACGACTACCGGGCCCGGGTCGAGGCCGCCGCGCTGCCCGGGAAGGTCCGGGAGGCCGCGCTCAAGGAGGTCGACAAGCTGGAGCGCTCCAGCGACCAGTCGCCCGAGGGCTCCTGGATCCGCACCTGGCTGGACACCGTGCTCGAACTGCCGTGGAACGAGCGCTCCGAGGACGCGTACGACATCGCCGGGGCCCGCGCCGTGCTGGACGCGGACCACACCGGCCTGGCGGACGTGAAGGACCGGATCGTCGAGTACCTGGCCGTCCGCAAGCGCCGGGCCGACCAGGGCCTCGGGCAGATCGGCGGACGCCGGGGAGGTGCGGTGCTGGCGCTGGTCGGGCCGCCCGGCGTGGGCAAGACCTCGCTGGGCGAGTCGGTGGCGAAGGCGATGGGCCGGTCCTTCGTCCGGGTCGCGCTCGGCGGCGTGCGCGACGAGGCGGAGATCCGCGGCCACCGCCGGACGTACGTGGGCTCGATCCCCGGCCGGATCGTCCGGGCGGTCAAGGAGGCCGGGACGATGAACCCGGTGGTGCTGCTGGACGAGATCGACAAGGTCGGCTCGGACTACCGGGGCGACCCGGCGGCGGCCCTGCTGGAGGTGCTGGACCCGGCGCAGAACCACACCTTCCGGGACCACTACCTGGAGGTCGAGCTCGACCTCTCCGACGTGGTGTTCCTGGCCACCGCGAACGTGCTGGAGGCCATCCCCGAGCCGCTGCTGGACCGGATGGACCTGGTCCGCCTCGACGGCTACACCGAGGACGAGAAGGTCGCCATCGCCCGCGACCACCTGCTGCCGCGCCAGCTGGCCAAGGCGGGCCTGGGCGAGGCCGAGCTGACGGTGGACGAGCGGGCGCTGCGCAGGCTGGCCGCCGAGTACACCCGGGAGGCGGGCGTCCGGAACCTGGAGCGGGCGATCGCGCGCATCCTGCGCAAGGTCGCCGCCCAGGTCGAGCTGGGCGAGCGCGAGCTGCCCGCCGCGGTCGGCCCGGACGACCTGCGGGCCCTGCTGGGCCGGCCGCACCACGTGCCGGAGTCGGCCCAGGAGCCGGCCGAGCGCCGCACGGCGGTGCCGGGCGTGGCCACCGGGCTGGCGGTCACCGGGGCCGGCGGCGACGTCCTCTACATCGAGGCCTCGCTGGCGGACGCCGAGACCGGCTCGACCGGGCTGACCCTGACCGGCCAGCTGGGCGACGTGATGAAGGAGTCCGCGCACATCGCGCTCTCCTACCTGCGTTCGCGCGGCGCCGAGCTGGAGCTGCCGGTGACCGGGCTGCGCGAGCGGGGCATCCACCTGCACGTGCCGGCCGGCGCGGTGCCGAAGGACGGTCCGAGCGCGGGCATCACCATGACCACGGCGCTGGCCTCGCTGCTGTCCGGCCGCAAGGTGCGCACCGACGTGGCGATGACCGGCGAGGTGTCGCTGACCGGCCGGGTGCTGCCGATCGGCGGCGTCAAGCAGAAGCTGCTGGCCGCGGACCGCTCCGGGATCACCACGGTGATCATCCCGAAGCGCAACGAGGCGGACCTGGACGACGTCCCCGCCGAGGTGCTGGAGCGCCTGACGGTGCACCCGGTGTCCGACGTCCGCGAGGTGCTGCGGCTCGCCCTGGAGCCGGCCGAGGTGCTGGTGGCGGCGGCCTGACGCCCCGTCCGGCACCACCGGGGGCCCGCGGACCCGTCCGCGGGCCCCTGGTGGTCTCCGGGCGGCGCCGATGGGAGACTGCCCGCATGCCGTCCCCTACGCAGCGCGTGCTGGCCGCCGTCCCGGAGCGCTACCGGCCGTTCCTGGTCAAGCACCGCACGCTGGTGAAGTTCCTGGTGGTCGGAGGGACCTGCTTCCTCCTCACCATGCTGATCAACTTCGGCCTGAAGACCACCGTGCTGGAGAACAAGCCGGTGCTGGCGCTGACCGTCGCGACCGTGGTCACCACGGTGATCTCGTACGTGCTGAACCGGCAGTGGTCGTTCCGCGCGGTCGGGCGCAAGCGGGAGGCGGCCGGGTTCTTCGTGGTGAGCGCGCTGGCGGTGGGGGTGAACGACCTCCCGCTGGTGGCGTCCCGGTACGTGTTCGACCTCCGGACGCCGGACGTGAGCCACTTCGCGCAGGAGGTCGCCGACTTCTTCAGCGGGATGATCGTCGGCACCCTGCTGGCGATGGCGTTCCGGTTCTGGGCGATGAACCGCTTCGTCTTCACCGAGCTGGCCGAACGGGAGCCGGAGGACCGGCGGCCGGGGCGGGAGCCCGAGCGGGTCTGACCCCCGCCCCGGCCGGGCTCACCCCTCGGCCGGGATGGGGCGGCCGAACCGGGGCGGCCGGGCCACCGCGAGGAAGGTCACCGCGACGCCGCCCACCGCCCAGGCCGCCAGCACCAGGAACGGCACGGTGAGGTGGGTGGAGTCCAGGTAGGCGATCGAGCGGGCCGCGGAGGTGCCGGCCCCGTTCGGGATCCACTCGCCGATCGCCCGCCAGAACGCGGGCAGCAGCGGCGGCGGGAAGACGCCGCCCGCGCTGGGGTTGCCCAGCACCACGAAGAGCAGCACCGCCAGGCCGATGCCGACCACGTCGAACAGGCACTCCAGGGCCATCGTGACGGCGCCGACCGAGAACACCACCAGGGTGCCCAGCCCGGTGAGCGCGGCGATCGAGCCGGGCAGCGCGTGCAGGATCGGGCCGATGATCAGCGCGCCGCCGAGGCCCGCCGCGACCGAGTACAGCGCCAGCGTGCCCAGCCGCAGCAGCGCCCGGCCGGTGTTGGCCGGGCGGGAGCCGGCGCTGATCCCGAGGATCGAGGCGACCAGGTAGCCGCCCACGCACCAGCCGACCACCAGGTAGAAGGCGGACAGGCCCTCGGCGTCGCCCTTGGCCAGCGGGATGGTGTCGTCGACCACGACGGTCCGGCCCTGGGCGGCGGCCAGCTTGGTGACCACGCCCTCCGCGGCGGTGGCGGCGGCCGGGCCGCGGGCGTCGGCGACCAGCAGCGCGTCCTCGGTGCCGGTCGGGTCGAACACCCAGGCCGCGTAGACCTTCTGGTCCTTGATCCGCTCCCGCGCGGTGTCGCCGTCCGGCAGCGCGGAGGCGCGCACCGCGCTGTCCGGGACGGACTCCAGCGCGCCGACCAGCTTGGGCGCGACCTCGGGCGGGGCGACCACCGCGATGGACAGCTCGTGCGGCGTCGGGTGGTGCAGCGCGCCCACGTACGAGGTGATGAAGCCGAGCTGGAGCAGCAGGACGGCGACCACCAGGAAGAACGCGCGGGGGGTGACCGCGTCCCGGAGGTCGCCGAGGAATCCCTTGCGCTGCTCTGCCGTGTGGGCCATGGCGGGGCGTCTCCCTCTATATAGCGGTTCGAATGCGGCAAAAAAGTCAAAACGGATACTTCATATCATGAAACAGTTGCGTGCCGGGGGAGGCGCGAGCTGCGCGATACTGAGCGCCATGAGTGACCCCCTGGACCGGCGGAACCCCGCCGAACTGGCGTTCCTCGCGGTCGAGCGCGAGGTGGCGACGCTGTTCCGGCGCAGCCGGGCGCGGGCCGCGGAGACCTCCCGCCTGGTGCACCCCGAGCTGGAGGCCGGGGCGTACGTGCTGCTCGGGTTCATCCGGGAGTCCGGGCGGGCCCGGGTGACCGACGTCGGGCTGCACTTCGGGGTGGGCAAGGCCACCGTGAGCCGGCAGATCCGGGCGATCGAGGAGCTGGGCCTGCTCTGCCGGGAGACCGACCCGCTGGACCGGCGGGCCTCGCTGGTCTCGCTGACCGAGGAGGGCGAGCGGCGGTTCGCGGCGGCCCGGGAGGTGCGGATGGCGCGGTTCCGGGCCTCGCTGTCCGGGTGGGAGCTGGGCGAGCTGGAGCAGTTCGCCCGGCTGCTGGAGCGGTTCAACGAGCTGACCGAGGGGGTCTGAGGGCGGCCGGTCGGGAGGGTTTCTTTACTTGGGCTTGAAGAAAGTTGCCTCAGTCAACTATCGGCGTATAGTTGCTTGAGGCAACGAATTTTTAGTCGAAGGAACCGCATGTCGACGACCCTCAAAGCACCGCCGCAGGTCCAGATGTCCCACCGCCAAGTCCTCGAAGCCCTCTCGGGCCTGCTGCTCGGCCTGTTCGTGGCCGTGCTCTCCTCCACGGTCGTCTCCAACGCGCTCCCGCGGATCCTCACCGACCTGCACGGCGGCGAGTCCGCGTACACCTGGGTGGTCACCGCCGCCCTGCTGTCGATCACCGCCGCCACCCCGCTCTGGGGCAAGCTCTCCGACCTGGTCAGCAAGAAGCTGCTGGTCCAGATCGCCATGGTGATCTACGTGTTCTCCTCGGCGCTGGCCGGCCTGTCGCAGAGCATCGGCATGCTGATCTTCTGCCGGGTGCTCCAGGGCATCGGCGCCGGCGGCGTGATCGCGCTCGGCCAGATCTGCCTGGCCGCGATGGTCCCGCCGCGCGAACGCGGCCGCTACAGCGGCTACTTCGGCGCGGTCTTCGCGCTCGCCACCATCGGCGGCCCGCTGATCGGCGGCGTCATCGTGGACACCTCCTGGCTCGGCTGGCGCTGGTGCTTCTACGTCGGCGTCCCGTTCGCCCTGGTCGCCATCCTGGTGCTGCAGCGCACCCTCAAGCTGCCCGAGGCCCCGGCCCGCAAGCCGAAGATCGACTACCTGGGCGCGACGCTGATCACCGCCGCCGTCAGCCTGCTGATGATCTGGATCTCGCTGGCCGGCAAGAACTACGACTGGGTCTCCTGGCAGACCTTCGTGATGGTGTTCGGCGGCCTGGCGCTGGCCGGCCTGTTCGTCGCGGTCGAGAAGCGCGCCGCCGAGCCGCTGATCCCGCTCGACCTGTTCCGCCACCGCACCGTCGCCCTCGCCGCGCTGGCCAGCGCCTTCGTCGGCGTCGGGATGTACGGCACCACCACCTTCCTCGGCCAGTACTTCCAGCTCGCCAAGGAGAAGTCGCCCACCCAGGCCGGCCTGCTCACCCTGCCGATGATCCTCGGCCTCGCGGTCTCCTCCACCGTGGCCGGCCGGCTGATCACCAAGTACGGCAAGTGGAAGGGCTTCCTGGTCGCCGGCACCGTGCTGCTCGCCACCGGCCTCGGCCTGATGGGCACCGCCCGGGCCGACACCTCGTACGCGCTGCTCGCCCTCTACATGCTGCTGGCCGGCATCGGCCTCGGCCTGACCAGCCAGAACCTGGTGCTCGCGGTGCAGAACACGGTGCCGCGCAACGAGCTCGGCGCGGCCAGCTCGGTGGTCACCTTCTTCCGCACCATGGGCGGCGCGATGGGCGTCTCCGCGCTCGGCGCGCTGCTCGGCAACAAGGTCGCCAGCTACGCGGCGGAGAACTTCGCCAAGGCCGGCATCCCGGCCGCCGGGGCGGGCGGCGACGGCATCCCGGACCTCAAGAAGCTGCCCGCGCAGATCGTCCCGCTGATCACCGACGCGTACGGGCACGGCGTCGGCACGGTGTTCCTGATCGCCGCGCCGTTCGCGGTGGTCGGCTTCCTGCTGGTGCTGTTCATCCGCGAGGTGCCGCTGCGCACCTCCAACGAGGAGCGGGCCGCCGCCCCCGCCGAGGCCAAGGCCGCGGAGCTGGTCGCCGACTGACCGTCGGTCCGGCGGACCGCCGGGCCGCCGACACCCGAGAGACGACATGCGAGAAGGGCCCCCGCCGGTGCGGCGGGGGCCCTTCGCCGTGCGGTGCGCACGGCCGGGTGCGGCGCTACTTGGCGGCGATCAGCGAGATGCCGTACAGCACCACGGCCGCGCAGGCCGCGAAGCAGACACCCGCGGCGGCCAGCGCCGCCGTGCCCCGGCCGGTGCCCGCCGCGACGGCGGCCTCCCGGCGGGAGAGGGCGAGGTTGCCGAGCGCGAACACGGCGACCACGGCGACGGTCACGAGCAGGCTGACGCCCGCGGTCTCGGCCAGTGCGGCCCACTTGATGGTCATGGCGGGGGTTCCTCTCAGGCCGCGAGGGTGGTCGGGGCGGTGGGGGCGGGGGCGGGCACCTCGGTGACGGGGGCGACGTCCGCGCCGTGCACGTTGCCGGCGTGCACCGGCTGGCGGCGCGAGAGCAGCCACATCGAACCGGCGCCCAGCACCAGGACCAGGCCGACCAGGGCCACGCCCCAGTCACCGCGGCCGGCCACCAGCGCGGCCAGGCCGGAGACCGCGGCGGCGGCCGGCAGGGTCAGGCCCCAGGTGTAGAACATCCGGCGCACCATGCCCCAGCGCAGCCGGCCGGACGGGCCGCCCAGGCCCGCGCCCATGATGCCGCCGGAGCAGACCTGGGTGGTGGACAGGCCGTAGCCCATGTGCGAGGAGGTCAGGATCACCGTCGCGGCGGCGGTCTCCGAGGCGAAGCCCTGCGGCGGCCGGATGTCGGCCAGGCCGGAGCCCATCGAGCGGATGATCCGCCAGCCGCCCATGTAGGTGCCCAGCGCGATGGCCGTGCCCGCACTGGCGATCACCCAGGTCGGCGGGCCGTCGCCCTTGTGCAGGGCACCGGCCGAGACCAGGGTCAGCGTGATGATGCCCATGGTCTTCTGCGCGTCGTTGGTGCCGTGCGCGAGCGAGATCAGCGAGGAGGAGAGGACCTGCCCGCGGCGGAAGCCCTTCTCGGTGCCCGCCTTCGGCGCGCCCCGGGTGATCAGGTAGGCCAGCTTGGTGGCGCCCCAGGAGGCCAGGCCCGCCACCAGCGGGGAGGCGACCGCCGGGATCAGGATCTTGGAGAGCACGGTGGAGAAGTTCACCCCGTGCAGGCCGACCCCGACCACGGTGGCGCCGATCAGGCCGCCGTACAGGGCGTGCGAGGAGGACGAGGGCAGGCCCTTGAGCCAGGTCAGCAGGTTCCACAGGATCGCGCCGACCAGGGCGGCGAAGATGATCGAGGGCTGCAGTCCGGCCTTCTCGTTGACGAGGCCGCCCGAGATGGTGGTGGCGACCTTCACCGAGAGGAAGGCGCCGGCGAAGTTGAGCACCGCCGCGATCGTGACGGCGACCTTGGGCCGGAGCGCGCCGGTCGCGATGGAGGTGGCCATCGCGTTGGCGGTGTCGTGGAAGCCGTTGGTGAAGTCGAAGGCGAGCGCCGTGATGATCACAACGGCCACCAGGAACGTGATGTGTTCCATACCCAAACAATCGTCGAAGTGGTCGGACTGACGTTGCTGTCCTCGGCGAAGGTAAGGAGCCTCGGTGAACGGGAGGTTAACTGGGCGCGGAGTCCTGGTTCCCCCGGTGGCCCGGGAGTTGCCGGGGCGTTGGGTTCCGGTGGAGACCACGACCCCGCGGTGAGACCGTTCTCACACCCCGCGCCGGATGAGAATTCACCCGGCGGTCCGGAAAGCACCTGCCCCGAACACCCCTCCACGTGGCAGGATCGGTCCGATCGCCGACGGACAATCTGGGGAGGGCCGGCCGATGGGGGCTGGGCAGCGGACCGAATCGACCGGCCTGAGGCCGTGGGTGCGCGCCGCGCTGCGCTGCGGAGCGGTGCTCGCCGCCGCCGCGCTCACCCTGCCGTTCTTCTCCTCGGCGGCGTACGCCGTGCCCGGGCCGGGCGCGCCTGCGGTCTCCGCCGGGTCCGACCCGCTGGCCGAGGCCAAGCGCACCCTCGGGCCGATGCTCGACGAACTGCACGCCCTGTACCAGCAGGCCGAGACCGCCACCGAGCAGTACAACGGCACGGTCGCCAAGCTCGCCGAGCAGCAGGCCACCGTCGAGGACCTGAACAACCGGGCCGCCCGGCAGCAGGACGCCGTCGACGCCGGCAGCGACCTCGCCTCCCAGCTCGCCGCCGCGCAGTACCGCAACAGCCAGATATCCGGGTACGCCGAGCTGCTGATGGCCGAGAACCCGTACGAGGCCGTGGTGATCGCCGAGCTGCTGAACTCCGCCGGGCACTCGCAGAAGGAGTTCCTGGACCGCCTCAAGGCGGACCGGGACACCCTGACCGCGCTGCGCACCGCCGCCGAGCAGGCCGTCGCCCAGTCGCAGGCGCTGGCCGCCGAGCAGGAGAAGGCGAAGGACGACGTCGCCCGGAAGCTGGCCGAGGTCGAGCAGCTGGTCGGCTCGCTCACCGGCGCCCAGCGCGACGAGCTGGCCGAGCTGGAGAAGCAGCAGGCCAACGAGGCGCAGCTGGCCTTCCTGGCCTCCGGGGCGCTCGGCAAGGGCGAGCGGACGCCCTCGGCGACGGGCCGCAAGGCGGTCGCCTGGGCGCTCCAGCAGCTCGGCAAGGACTACGTGTGGGGCGGCGCCGGGCCGGACGTGTTCGACTGCTCCGGCCTCACCTCGCAGGCCTGGCTGCACGCCGGGCTGCCCATCCCGCGCACCAGCCAGGAGCAGTGGGCGCAGCTCAAGCACGTCCCGCTGAACCAGATCCGCCCCGGCGACCTGATCGTCTACTTCGGCGGCGCCACCCACATCGGGATGTACATCGGCGGCGGGCTGATCGTGCAGGCCCCGCACACCGGGGACGTGGTGAAGGTCTCGCAGATCGGCGCGATGCCGATCCTGGGCGCGGTGCGCCCGGACGGGAACGACGCGGCGGACGACGCGGGCGGCGCCTGGAAGGTGCCGGACGTGCCGCTGGGCGCGGTGAAGATCCAGCCCGCCAAGCCCTCGACGCTGCCGACGCCGCCCGCGCCGACGACCACGCCCACCGCGCCGGGCGGCACGCCCAGCGCGCCCGCGACGCCGTCCGACCCGGCCACGCCCGGCGGTTCGGGGACGCCGAGCGGTTCCGGGACGCCGAGCGGTTCCAGCACGCCCGGTGGCTCCGGGACGCCGAGCGGCTCGGGCACCCCGAGCGGGACGGCCGGGCCGAGCGGGACGGGCACGCCCAGCGGCCTCACGACGCCCGCCGGGTCGGGGTCGCCGAGCGGGGCGGACGCGGTGTCGCCGTCCGGGAGCCGGTCGGCGGGCTGAGGCCCGGAGCGGCGGGGCCCGCCGACCGGTCCGGCGGGCCCGCTGCTCGGCTCCTCGGCTCCTCGGCTACTCGGCTTCGAGGCGGACCACGACCGACTTCGAGGTCGGGGTGTTGCTGATGTCGGCCGTGGAGTCCAGCGGGACCAGCACGTTGGTCTCGGGGTAGTACGCGGCGGCGCCGCCGCGGGCGACGGGGTAGTGCACCACCCGGAAGTGCGGGGCCCGGCGTTCGACGCCGTCGCTCCACTCGCCGACCAGGTCGACGTACCGGCCGTCGGCCAGGCCGAGTTCGGCGGCGTCGGCGGGGTTGACCAGGACCACCCGGCGCCCGCCGGTGATGCCCCGGTAGCGGTCGTCCAGGCCGTAGACGGTGGTGTTGTACTGGTCGTGCGAGCGCAGGGTCTGGAGCAGCAGTCGGCCCGGCGGGACCTCGGGGGCGGTCAGCGGGTTGACGGTGAAGTTGGCCTTCCCGGTGGCGGTGGGGAAGGTGCGGGTGTCGCGCGGGGCGTGTGGGAGGGCGAAGCCGCCGGGGCGGCGGACCCTGGTGTTGTAGTCGTCGAAGCCGGGGACGACCCGGGCGATCCGCTCGCGGACGCGGTCGTAGTCGAGGGCGAACTCCTCCCAGGGGGTGGGGTCCTGGGGGCCGAGGGCGGCGCGGGCCAGCCGGGCCACGATGGCGACCTCGGAGAGCAGGCCGGGCGCGGGCGGGCGCAGGCCGCCGCGGGAGGCGTGCACCATGCCCATGGAGTCCTCGACGCTGACGAACTGCTGCCCGGCGGCGGTGAGGTCGCGGTCGGTGCGGCCCAGGGTGGGCAGGATCAGGGCGCGGGCGCCGGTGACCAGGTGCGAGCGGTTCAGCTTGGTGGAGACGTGCACGGTCAGCCGGCAGCGGCGCATCGCGGCCTCGGTGGTGTCGGTGTCCGGGCCGGCCGAGACGAAGTTGCCGCCCATCGCGAAGAACACCTTGACCCGGCCGTCGCGCATGGCCCGGATGGTGTCGACGGTGTCGAAGCCGTGGTGGCGCGGGGGCTCGAAGCCGAACTCCTTGCCGAGGGCGTCCAGGAAGGCGGCGGAGGGGCGTTCGAAGATGCCCATGGTGCGGTCGCCCTGGACGTTGCTGTGGCCGCGGACCGGGCAGACGCCGGCCCCGGGGCGGCCGACGTTGCCGCGCAGCAGCAGGAAGTTGACCACCTCGCGGATGGTGGGCACGGAGTGCTTGTGCTGGGTGAGGCCCATCGCCCAGCAGACGATGATCTTCTTCGAGGAGAGCACCAGGCGGTGCAGCTCCTCGACCTGCTCCCAGGGCAGCCCGGTGGCGCGCAGCGTGGCGTCCCGGTCGAGCTCGGCGGCCTCGGCGGCGAACTCCGGGTAACCGGCGCAGTGTTCGGCGACGAACGCCTCGTCGACCGCGCCGGGGGTGGTGAGCAGCAGGTGGTTGAGGGCGCGGAACAGGGCGAGGTCGCCGCCGAGCCGGATCTGCAGGAACAGGTCGGTGAGCCTGGTGCCGCCGCCGACCAGGCCGCGCGGGGTCTGCGGGTTCTTGAAGCGCTCCAGCCCGGCCTCGGGCAGCGGGTTGACGCTGACGATCTTCGCCCCGGCCCGCTTGGCGCGCTCCAGGGCGGAGAGCATCCGGGGGTGGTTGGTGCCCGGGTTCTGGCCCGCGACGATGATCAGGTCGGCCTGGTAGAGGTCCTTGAGCGAGACGCTGCCCTTGCCGACGCCGAGCGTCTCGGTGAGCGCCGAACCCGAGGACTCGTGGCACATGTTGGAGCAGTCGGGCAGGTTGTTGGTGCCGAGCCGGCGGGCGAACAGCTGGTACGCGAAGGCGGCCTCGTTGGAGGTGCGGCCGGAGGTGTAGAAGGCGGCCTCGTCCGGGGAGCCGAGCGCGGTCAGCTCCTCGGCGATCAGGGCGAAGGCGTCGTCCCAGCCGATCGGGGCGTAGTGGGCGGCGCCCGCGTCCAGCAGCATCGGGGTGGTGAGCCGGCCCTGCTGGCCGAGCCAGTAGCCGGAGCGCCCGGCGAGTTCGGCGACCGGGTGCTCGGCGAAGAAGGCCGGGGTGATCCGGCGCTCGGTGGCCTCCTCGGCGACGGCCTTGGCGCCGTTCTCGCAGAACTCGGCCAGGTGCGGCTTGTCCGGCTCGGGCCAGGCGCAGCCGGGGCAGTCGAAGCCGCCCGGCTGGTTGACCCGGCGCAGGGTGGCGAGCACCCGCCCCGGCGACATCTGGTCGGCGGCCATCCGCAGGGTGTGCCCGATCGCGGGCAGCCCGGCGGCGGCGTGCGCCGGCGGGGAGGTCTGCGGCGCGTCCTGGGCGGGGTCGCGGTGCGGGGGCTGCTTGGCCATGGCGGGCTCTCCGGAGGGCTCGGGGTGCTTCCGAGCGTATCCGGTGCGGGTGTTCGACGGCGGCGGGTGTCCGACGGCGGGTGTTCGGCAGCGGCGGGTGTCCGGCGGCGCGGGCCTCAGTCCTCCTTCTGGAGTTCGGTGAGCAGGCGGCGGGCGACGGCGTCGTTCTGCCGGAAGGACGGGGCGTCGGTGCGCGGGCGGGCGAAGGCGGCCGGGGCGCGGGTGGTGGTGGGGGCGCCGAGCGCGGTGCGGCGCGGGTGCGGGCCGCCGAGGGCGGGGTCGAGCAGCCGGGACTCGGGGTCGGTGCGCACCAGGCCGGAGCGGTAGGTGTGGCCGTCGGGGTCGGCCAGCCGCTCCTCGTCGATCCGGCCCTCGTGCAGGAGCCGGCGCAGCAGCGGGTCGTTGCTGCGGTCGAGGGCGTGCCGGGGGAGGAAGGCGTCGACCAGGGCGGTGCCGTGGATCCGGTGACCGGGCAGGGCGGGGGAGGAGGCGCGGAAGGTGCCGTGCTGCTCGTCGAGGTCGACCCGCAGGTCGGGGCCGAGGAAGTGCAGCAGCCCGGCGTCGGAGAGGGCGAGCAGCTGCTCCAGGCGGAAGCCGGGCGGGCCGGAGGCGTAGAAGGAGAAGAAGCCGGTCCACCAGCCGTCGAGTTCGGCGGCGGTGGAGCGGGCGGTGAGCGGGTGGGCGGGCAGCAGGTGGACGAGCTGGCCGTACAGCGAGAGCAGGGCGTAGAAGGCGCCGAGGTCGGCGCTGTGCCGCTGGTCGGAGCGGCGGGCCAGGTCGGCGCGCAGGTGGGCGCGCAGGTGCTGCTGGAGTTCGGTGGGGCTGCCGACGCGCAGGCCGGCCAGCGGGCGGTCGAGCCGTTCCAGGTCGAGGCGGTCGGCCGGGTCGGGGACGGCGGCGGCGACCAGGGCGGCGCGTTCGGGGCTGTCCCAGGGGTGGCGGTCGTAGCCGGCCAGGAACTCGGCCCAGGGCAGGGCGGTGCGCTCCGGGTGGCCGTGGAAGAGCTCGTGGTAGTAGCCGAAGCCGATCTCCTTGGCCATGGCGGGCCACAGGTCGCGCTTGAACTCGGCCGGACCGTCCGGGAGTTCGAGGTCGGGGCCGAAGTAGCGGGGCAGCGGCGGGATCGGGCCGCGGAGCCGGTAGCCGGTCTTGGCGTGGTACGGGACGCCGCGCCGGGAGCCCGCGTACAGCACGGGTTCACGGCCGGAGGGGTGGTAGCGCAGGCCGCCGCCCAGGCGCGGGGTGAAGCGGCCGCCGCGGCCCTCGGTGAGCAGCGCGACCAGGTCGACGAAGGCCAGGCCGAGGCCGCGGACCACCACCCGCTCGCCGGGGGCGAGGCCGGACAGGTCGGCGTCGGCGGTGAACGCGGGCGGCAGGTAGGTGCGGCCGTGCCGGTCGGCGAAGCCGCGGGCCTCGGCGGTGTCGGGGCCGGGCGCGGAGTCGAGGTGGCCGAGTGCGAGCACCACCCGGTCGGCGAGCAGCACGGTGTCGGAGAGGTGGACGCGCTGCGGGCCGTCCGGGTCGCCGGTGATCCGCAGCGCGGTGTCCTGGTGGACGAACAGCCGTACGTTCTCCGGGAGTTCGGCGGCGGCGCGGCGCAGCGTCCAGTCCAGGTAGGCGGACTGGGCGCGCCGGGTCGGGAAGTCGGTGGGCAGCAGGGTGCGCAGTTCGTCGGCGATGCCGGGGTCGGCCTCCGGCAGGTACGGCGGGTGGGCGGCCGGGTCGGTGGCCCACTCGGCGAGCGAGGGGCCGGGGCGGACCGGGCCGTCCATGGTGGTGCGCTCGTCGGTGAACATGGTGACGTCCTCCGCCATCGAGTTCATCCGCAGCAGCGGGGACTGCGCGTTGCGCCAGATCCGGCCCCCGCCGGGCGGGTGCGGATCGACCAGGTGGACGTCCAACCGCACGCCGGGGCCCAGTAGTTCGGGCGCGTTGGCGGCTATCCGCTCCAGCAGGCCGGTGCCCCGCGGACCGGCTCCCACGACGACCAGCACGGGCACCGCGCTCACCGCCCGACCGCGCGGCGGAAGACGGCCCGGGCCCGCTGCCACGGGGTCGGCGGCAGCCCGGCCCGGGTGGCGCCGCGGGCGAAGTGCCGCTCCAGGTAGTACTGGCCGACGGACAGCACGCTGGTCACCGCGATGTACCAGAGGGTGGCCACCATCAGCAGCGGGATCACCTGGTAGGTCTGGTTGTAGACCAGTTGGGTGGAGAACAGCAGGTCGTGGACGGCCAGCACGCTGATGATCGAGGTGCCCTTGAGGGTGCCGATCAGCATGTTCCCGGCGGGCGGCAGGATCGCCCGCATCGCCTGCGGCAGCACGATCCGGCGCAGCACCCGGCCGCGGCCCAGGCCCAGCGAGGCGGCCGCCTCCAGCTGGCCCTGGTCGACCGACAGGACGCCGGAGCGGACCACCTCGGCGGCGAACGCGGCCTCGTGCAGGGTCAGTCCGATCAGGGCGGTGAGCACCGGGCCGAGCAGGTCGACGGTCTTCACCGCGAACAGCTCGCCGCCGAACGGCAGGCTCAGCGACAGCTTCGGGTACAGCGCCCCGATGTTGAACCAGAGCAGCAGCTGGACCAGCAGCGGGGTGGCCCGGAAGATCCAGACGAAGCCCCAACTCAGCGCCTGGAGAACCGGGTTGCCCGACAGGCGGGCCACCGCCAGGGCGGTGCCCAGGGCGAAGCCGAGGGCGGTCACCGCGCCGGTCAGCCAGAGCGTCAGCAGCAGGCCGCGCAGGATCGACGGGGCGGTCAGGTAGCTGCCGACCACCGACCACTCGAAGGCCGCGTTGCCGGCCAGCGAGCGCAGCAGCAGGGCGGCGGCCAGCAGCGCCAGCCCGCCGCTCAGGTACCGCCCGGGGCGGCGGCGGGGCACGATCGGCAGCTCGGCGGGGACGGTCCCGGTGGGGGGCTGGTCGGTCGGGTCCGGCGGCGCGGCGGACCGGGCGCGGGCGGACGGGACGGCGGGCGAGGCCATGAGGGCTCCATCGGGCGGCGGGGCAGGCGGTATCCGCATGCCGTCACTCACGCGCGCCGCGTCCCTCAACGCGGCTGGGCCTGGCGGCAGTTCGACCGGGCCCGGGCAGTACTCGCTCCACTTCGATCGTACGGGTGTGCGTCCGGAGGCTGTCAAGGACGCGGGTGTGACGCCGGTGTTTCGTCCCGCGCGGAAAGGTTGACGGACCCTCGGCGGCACTGCTCAACTGTTCGACATGAGAGCCGGACAGCCCGCCCTGGTGACGCGCGGCCACATCGACTTCGGTCGGGTGTGGTCCGCGGCGTGTCGCGGCTGACCCGGCAGCGGGCCGCCTGACCGGCCCTCCTCCCCTCCGGGAGTCCTCCCTCGGTCGCCCAGTACCGGTCCGGGAAGCCGTCCGTCCGGACGGACCAACAGGCGCACGCTGCCGCCTCCTCCGCGTTCCCGCTCGCTCCTGAGCCGGCGTCCCGTCACGCGCCGCACGCCCCCGTCCGTCCACCCGCCGCCCGCGTCCGCCCCCGCCCGCCAGGGCGTCCCCCGGCCTGCCCGGACGCGGCTCCCACCCGACCGGAAGAGCCCTGCCATGCCCGTCGAGTTCCTCGGAATCGCCGCCACCGGCGACGGTTCGGAGACCACCGCCCGCACCACCCACGCCTTCGACCGCGACTACACGCTGCGCCTGGCCCGCGCCCACGAGGACCACGGCTGGGACCGGGTGCTGTTCGCCTACGGCGCCGGCTCGCCCGAGCCCGCCGCCGCCGCCGCGTACCTCGCCGCCAAACTCGACAAGCTGCAGATCCTGCTGGCGCACCGCCCGAACGTCTCCTACCCGACCTTCGCGGCCAAGACCTTCGCCACCCTGGACCGGATCAGCGACGGCCGGCTCACCGTGCACTTCATCACCGGCGGCAGCGACCACGAGCAGCAGCGCGAGGGCGACTTCCTGCCCAAGGACCGCCGCTACGACCGCACCCGCGAGTACATCGGCATCGTCAAGAAGGCCTGGACCAGCCGCGAACCCTTCGACCACGCGGGCGAGTTCTACCGCTTCAACGACTTCGTCTCGGACGTCTTCCCGGTCCAGCAGCCCCGGCCGGACGTCTCCTTCGGCGGCTCCTCGCCCGCCGCGTTCGCCGCCGGCGGCGCCGAGGCCGACATCTACGCGCTGTGGGGCGAGCCGCTGGCCCGCACCGCCGAGCAGATCGAGCTGGTCAAGGCCGCCGCCGCGGCCGCCGGGCGCACCGACACCCCGCGGATCCAGGTCGCCTTCCGGCCGATCATCGCGCCCACCGAGGAACTCGCCTGGGAGAAGGCGCACCGCACGGTCGCCGCGATCAAGGCCCGCCGGGAGGGCAACGACCTGGTCCGCCGCCGCCTGGCCAACGGCGCCCAGCCGGAGAACTCCGGCTCCCAGCGGCTGCTGGAGATCGCCGAGGCGGGCGAGCGCTACGACCGCGCGCTGTGGACCCCGACCGCCGCCGCCACCGGCGGCGCGGGCAACTCCAACGCCCTGGTCGGCACGCCCGAGACGGTCGCCCAGGCGCTGCTCGACTACTACGACCTCGGCGTGGACATCCTCTCCGCCCGCGGCTACGACCACGTCGACGACGCGATCGACTTCGGCCGGTACGTCATCCCGATCGTCCGCGAGGAGGTCGCCAAGCGCGACGCCGCCAAGGCCGCCGGGGCCGCGGCGGCATGAGCGAGCTGACCGTGGCGCGGGCCGTGCTCGGCGACCCGCTCACCGCCCCCCTGATCCGCGAACTCACCCACGAGTACGTCACCCGCTACGGCCCCGAGGGCCGGCAGGAGATGGACCGGCACGGCGCCGCGGAGTTCACCCCGCCGGACGGCCTGCTGCTCCTGCTGCTGCGCGACGGCGAACCGGTGGCCGGCGGCGCCTACCGCCGGCACCAGGACGAGGGCACCGCCGAGCTGAAGCGGATGTGGACCTCCGCCGCGCACCGCCGCCAGGGCCTGGGCCGCCGGGTCCTGGCCGAACTGGAGGCCGCCGCCGGGCAGGCCGGCTACCGGCGGATCTTCCTCACCACCGGCCCGCGCCAGCCCGAGGCCGAGGCGCTCTACCTGGCGACCGGCTACACCCCGCTGTTCGACCTCCGGGCGCCGCGCCCGGAGCTGAAGCCGCTGCCGTTCGAGAAGCACCTGCAACTCCCGCACGCACGAACCACGTTCGCGCAAGACCTGGCCGCCGCCGCGGCGGCCGGAAAGGCACCCTCCAGATGAAGCGCCACCTCCCCGCCACCGCACTGGCCGCCGTCGCCGTCCTGGCGCTGGCGGGCTGCGGCTCCGACCCGGCGGCCCCCGCGAAGGCCTCGCCGGTCGGCGTCCAGCCGAACCAGGACGCGCTGGCGGGGGTGACGAAGAACGAGGCCATCGCCGCGCTGCTGCCCCCCGAGGTCCGCGCCTCGGGCACCGTCAAGCTCGGCGGCACGGTCGCCGCCCCGCCCGCGGCGTACTACCCGGAGGGCCAGCACGAGCCCGCCGGGGTGGACGTCGACCTGGTCAACGGCGTCGCCAAGGTGCTCGGGATCACCGTGCAGCGCGAGGACGCCGCGTTCGAGAGCATCCTGCCCGCGCTCGGCAGCGGCAAGTACGACGTCGGCACCGGCAACTTCGGCGTCACCGAGGCCCGGCTGAAGACCACCGACTTCGTCACCTACATCGACGACGGCCAGGGCTTCGCGGTGCGCTCCGACAACACCGCGCTGACCAGCGTCACCGACCTGGTCCAGCTCTGCGGCCTGACCGTCGGCACCGGCGCGGGCACCACCTTCGAGGCCACCCTGAACGCCAAGAAGGACGTCTGCACCCAGGCCGGCAAGAAGCCGTACGAGGTCAAGTCGTTCTCCGACAACGGCGCCGTGATCACCGGCCTCCAGCAGGGCCGGCTGGACGTGGTGATGTCCACCATCAACGGCCTGCGCTACCAGGCCGCCCAGCCCGGCTCCAAGACCCGCTTCCTCGGCGAGTACCACCGGCTCGACGTCGGCTTCGCGTTCAAGAAGGGTTCGCCGCTCACCCCGGCCTTCCAGGCCGCCGTCAACGAGCTGATCAAGGACGGCTCGTACCAGAAGATCCTCGCCAAGTGGGGCACCACCGACTCGGCGATCACCGAGTCGAAGATCAACCCGCCCGAGCACTCCTGACCGCGGAGCCCCCGATGACCGCCGTGACTCCCGAAACCCCCCTCGCCGACCGACAACCCGTGGACGACACCGCCGAGTTGCCGATCGTCCCGCACCGCAGGCCGTGGCGGCTGGTGGCCGGCCTGGCCGCGCTGGTGCTGACCGCCCAGTTCCTGCACGGACTGGCCGTCAACCCCGGCTGGGACTGGCCGACCTTCCGCGCCTTCGTGTTCTCCGACAGCATCCTGCGCGCGGTCGGCGTCACCCTCCAACTCACCCTCTACGGCACGGTCCTGGGCTTCGCACTGGGCGCGGTGATCGCCGCGCTGCGGCTGTCCGGCAGCCCGATCCTGCGCACCATCGCCTGGACGTACGTGTGGGCGTTCCGCTCGATCCCGCTGATCGTGCAGCTGGTCTTCTGGTTCAACCTGGCCTACCTGTACAAGCGGATCGGCATCGGCATCCCGTTCGGCCCGAGCTTCGTCTCCTTCGGCACCATGGACCTGCTCGGCGCGCTCGGCGCGGCCGTCCTCGGCCTGGCCCTGCACCAGGCCGCGTACGCCGCCGAGATCATCCGCGGCGGCGTGCTCGCGGTGGACGCCGGACAGCTCGAGGCGGCCGCCGCGCTCGGCATCCCGAGGTTCCGGCAGGCCTGGCGGATCGTGCTGCCGCAGGCCATGCGCGGCATCCTGCCGAACGCCGCCAACGAGGTCATCTCGCTGTTCAAGGGCACCTCGATCGTCTACGTGATGGCGATCGGCGAGCTCTTCTACCAGGTGCAGGTGATCTACGGCCGCACCGGCCGGGTGGTGCCGCTGCTGATGGTCGCCACCGTCTGGTACGTGCTGCTGACCACCGGGCTCTCGCTCGTCCAGTACTGGGTCGAGCGCTACTTCGCCCGCGGCAGCGGACGCGCCGCGCCGCCCACCCCCTGGCAGCGGCTGCGGGCCGCCGCCACCGAGATCAAGGAGAAGCGGGCATGAGCGGCGACGGCGCCACGGCCATGGTCGAAGTACGCGGCGTGCACAAGCGGTTCGGACGGCTGGAGGTGCTGCGCGGCATCGACCTCGACGTCCGCCCCGGCACCGTCACGGTGGTGCTCGGCCCGTCCGGCTCCGGCAAGTCCACCCTGCTGCGGGCGGTCAACCACCTGGAGAAGCTCGACCGGGGCCACGTCCGGGTGGACGGCGAGCTGATCGGCTACCGGCGGGTCGGCGACAAGCTGCGCGAACTGCCCGAGCGCGAGGTGCTCAAGCAGCGCACCAAGCTCGGCTTCGTGTTCCAGAACTTCAACCTGTTCCCGCACCTGACCGTGCTGGAGAACCTGGTCGAGGCCCCGGTCGGCGCGCTCGGCGTCCCCAAGGCCGAGGCCCGGGCCCGGGCCCGCGAACTGCTGGAGCGGGTCGGCCTCGCCGACAAGGCCGACGAGTACCCGCGCCGGCTCTCCGGCGGCCAGCAGCAGCGCGTCGCCATCGCCCGGGCGCTCGCCCTGGAACCCAAGGTGCTGCTGTTCGACGAGCCGACCTCCGCGCTCGACCCCGAGCTGGTCGGCGAGGTCCTCGACGTGATCAAGGACCTGGCCCGCACCGGCACCACCATGATCGTGGTCACCCACGAGATCGGCTTCGCCCGCGAGGTCGCCGACACCGTGGTGTTCATGGACGGCGGCGTGGTGGTCGAACAGGGGCCGCCCGCCCGGGTGCTGGACGACCCGCAGCACGAGCGGACCCGCGCCTTCCTCGCCAAGGTCCTCTGAACCACCTTACGAAACAAAGGAGTTGCCCCCATGTCCGTGACCC
Organism: Kitasatospora sp. NPDC088783; assembly: GCF_044750705.1. Lineage (NCBI taxonomy): Bacteria > Bacillati > Actinomycetota > Actinomycetes > Kitasatosporales > Streptomycetaceae > Kitasatospora > Kitasatospora sp. NPDC088783. Next base: position 181,865 of record NZ_JBIVKJ010000003.1, on the reverse strand, counting down.
GCCGCACCTTCGTCCCGGCCGCCGCCGCCCTCGCCGCCGCCCTGCTGCTCTCCTCCTGCGGCTCCTCCGACAACGCCTCCGCGGACCTCGGCGCCAAGAAGGAGGGCACCGCGCCCAACGGGGTCAAGGTCAACCTGACGCCCGACCAGAACCGGGTCACCACCCCGAAGGTCGACGCGATCGCCGCCCTCGTCCCGGACGAGATCCGCCGAAGAGGCACCCTGGAGGTCGCGGCCAACGTCAGCACCGTCCCGCCGCTGGGCTTCTACGCCACCGACGACAAGACGGTGATCGGCACCGAACCCGACATCGCCTACCTGATCGGCGACGTGCTCGGCCTCAAGGTCGAGATCAACCCGGTCTCCTGGGAGAACGTCTTCGTCGGCCTGGACAGCGGCAAGTACGACGCGGGCATCACCAACGTCACCGTCACCGAGGCCCGCAAGGAGAAGTACGACTTCGCCACCTACCGCCTCGACATCCTCGGCTTCGAGGCCAAGAAGGGCGGCAGCTGGAAGGTCAAGGGCCCGGCCGACGTGGCCGGCCACACCATCGGCGTCGCCTCCGGCACCAACCAGGAGAAGCTGCTGCTCGACTGGAGCGCCCAGGACGTCAAGAACGGCCTCAAGCCGGTGGACGTGAAGTACTACCAGAACGCCTCCGACTACTACCTGGCCCTCGGCTCCGGCCGGATCGACGCCTGGCTCGGCCCCAACCCGGCCAGCGCCTTCCACGCCGCGCAGACCGGCGAGACCGAGGTCATCGGCACCTACTCCGGCGCCGGCGACACCGTCCTCGGCAAGATCGCCGCCACCACCAAGAAGGACAACGGCCTGGTCAAGGCGTTCAACGAGGCCCTCAACGAGGTCATCAAGAACGGCACCTACACCGAGGTCCTCAAGCGCTGGGGCCTGGAGAACGAAGCCGTCCCGACCTCCGAGATCAACCCGCCCGGCCTGCCCAAGACCGACAGCTGACGCCTCCCCGGCACCCCCCGGAGCGCATCCCTCACCACCCGTGCGGGATGCGCTCCAGCACGCCGCCCGCGAACACGTCGTACAGCGGCAGCGACTCCAGGTGCACGTAGCCGATGTGGCAGTCGCAGCTCCCCAACGGGCACGCCCGCGGCCGCAGTTGGTCCCGGTACGAGTCGTCGTACAGGTTGCCCAGCGGCGGCCGGACGAAGTGGCAGCGGCGCACCGTGCCGTCCCCGTCCACCGACACCACGCTCTCCCCGGTCCGGCACGGCAGCCCCGCGCTGCGGTGCGGGTGGCGGCTGTAGCCGAACAGCGGGTCCAGCTCCGCCCACCCGGCCGCCTCGGCGTCGGTGTACGTCAGCCCGTCGGCCGCGTTCACCCACAGGTAGACACCCGCCGGCAGCGCCGCGCGCAGCCGCCGGGCCGCCGCCAGGTGCTCCGGCTGCCCGACCACGCCGACGCTGAACCGCACGCCCAGCGCGGTGAGTTCGGCGCACTTGGCGAGGAAGCGCCGCTCGCTCACCTGCCCCGGGTGGTACGTCACCCAGAGCGCCAGCTTCGCGCGGTCCGCCTCGGCCAGCCAGCCCGTCCGGCAGCTCGCGTTGGTCTGGATCGCCACCCGCTCCAGGTGCGGCAGCCGGCTCAGCTCCACCATCGCCCGCCGGTACCAGCTGCGCACCAGCCCCTCGCCCCACGGCGTGAACAGCACCGACAGCCGGCCGTGCCGGTACGCCGCCGCCCAGGCCGTGAACCGCTCCAGCGCCGCCCGGTCGGCGCGCAGCAGCTCCGGCGTGTCCCGCCGCTTGGCGAACGGGCAGTACGGGCAGTCGTAGTCGCAGGAGGACAGCGGGCCCCGGTACAGGATCGTCAACTCGCTCGTACGGTCGGTCACTTCGCCTCGTACTCCGCCATGTTGGCCCGCACCCCGGCCGAGAACAGCCGCGGCCCCACCGCGTCCGACCAGGCCAGGCCCTCCGGGCTCAGCAGCAGCCGCGCCGGGTCGTCCGCCGCCAGCCAGCCGCGGGCGGCGAACTCGGCCAGCTCGGCCGGGAAGTCCAGCTCCGGGGTACTGCCGAAGCGCTCCCGGTAGGCCGCCAGGTCGACGCCCTCGCCCTGGAGCAGCGACTGCACCAGGTGGCGGCGGCGGGTCTCCTCGTCCGTCATCACCCAGCCCAGCTCGGCCCGGGAGAAGTCCGGCGCGGCCACGTAGTCGTCGATGATCCGGCGCACCTCGCGGGCGTCCACCGCGTAGTCGAAGGAGTAGTGCAGCCGCGAGGTGTACGAGCGGGCCCCGCAGCCCAGGCCCACCATGCCGTCGGTCTGGCAGGCGTACTCGCCCGCGCTCGCGCTCGCGGCGCCGGTCCGGCGGAACATCCGCATCGACACCTGCCGGTACCCCTCGGCCAGCAGGTGGTCGCGGCCCGCCCGGTACAGCGCCAGCCGCCGGGCGTCCCAGGCGGGGTTCGCCGCGGTCCCCGCGTGCCGGCCCAGGCCGGTCAGCGGGCGGACGTACAGCGGGTACAGGTACAGCTCCTCCGGCCGCCAGGCCAGCGCCGCGTCCAGGGACGCGATCCAGCTGGCCGGCGTCTGGCCGTCGATGCCGTAGATCAGGTCGATGTTCAGCACCGGGAACCCGGCGTCCCGCACCCGGCCCAGCGCCGCCTCCACCGCCGCCCGCTTCTGCGGGCGCACCGCGGCCCGCGCCTCCCCGTCCAGGAAGGACTGCACGCCCAGGCTCAGCCGGGTCGTCCCGCGCTCGGCCAGCACCCGCAGCCGGTCGGCCGTCGCGGTGTCCGGCGACGCCTCCACCGACAGCGGGACCGCCCGCAGGTCCGCGCCCGTCCCCGACTCGGCGATGTCGCAGAGCCGTTCCAGCTCGGCCGCGGTCAGGTAGGTCGGCGTCCCGCCGCCGAAGGCCGCCAGCGCGAACCGGGCCTCCGGCGCCAGCGCCTCCCGCACCTGCCGGGCCTGCCGCTCCAGCGCGTCCAGGTAGGCGGTGGTCAGCCCCTCCGGGCTGCCGATCCGGGTGAACAGGTTGCAGAACCCGCACCGCACCTCGCAGAACGGCACGTGCAGGTAGAGCGAGAGCGCGTCCTGCTTCTCGCCCCGCCACAGCTCCGCGAGCCGCGGGCGCTCCGGCAGCGGGCGGTAGGCCGTCTTGTGCGGGTACGCGTAGACGTAACTCTGGTACGGGGACTCGGTGCCGACGGTGGTGGCGGCGACGGTGCTCATCGGGGCTCCTGCGGGGTGGCCGGGAGGGTGAAGTGCGCGTAGGGGACGGTCCAGACCACCTCGTGGCCGATCCGGTGGCCGGTGTACCCGTCCTCGCCGTACGCGGTGCCGTGGTCCGAGCAGACGATCGCGAAGCACGGGCGCCGGGCGGTCATCGCCGCGAACAGCCGCCCGACGTGCGCGTCCACGTACTCCAGCGCGGCGGCGTGGGTGGCCCGGCTGTCCCCGTCCGCGCGGGTCGCCCCCGGCAGGTGGAACCAGTTCGGCTGGTGCAGCGCCGAGACGTTGACGAACAGGAACAGCGGCTGCCCGGGCGGCTGTTCGGCCGCCACCCGCTCGGCCACGGCCACCTGCGACTCGAAGGAGGTCGGCGACGGGACGCCCAGCTCCGGCGCCCAGTGGCTCTCCTGGAACAGGCCCGGCAGGACGGAGCCGAGCGGCCCCTGCTTGTTGAAGAACCCCACCCCGCCGACGCAGACCGTCCGGTACCCGGCCTGCGCCAGCCCCGTCGGCAGGTCGGGCGCGTCGAACACCCAGGTGCGCGGCTCGGTGCTCTCCGAACCCGCGAACCGCGCCGCGAACAGCCGCGGGTGCGGCCCGTCCGGCGAGGCGGGCGTCGGCAGGAACCCGGCCAGGATCGCCTGGTGCGCGGCGTACGTGAAACTCCCCGGCGAGTGCCGGCGCTCCCAGCCGGTGGGCGGGAGCACCTTCGCCAGGTGGGGCAGCCGGCCGGCCGCGAGCAGCTCCGCGGCGACGTCGAAGCGCAGCGTGTCGAGGGTGACCAGCAGCAGGTCGTGCGAGCCGACCACCTCGTTCATGTCGGGGATCACCGCGCCTCCAGGATGCGGGGCAGGACGGCGGGCTCCCCTTCGCCCGTCGGAGGGCCGAACGCGTACGCCGGGGAGGCGAGTTGGGCCGCGTAGGTGTCGAGACCCGGGGCCGGTCCGTCGGGCAGGCCGGGGAGGTTCGGGAGCAGGTCGCCGAAGGCGTTGACCTCGCCGACCAGGGCGCGCCGCCAGCGGGCGTGCGGGAGGAGGTCGACGCCGACCATCGGGGAGCGGGGGAAGCAGCGCGCGGCGGCCTCCGCGGTGACGAGCAGCCCGGGCCAGCGCTCCCCGGCGGCGGCCCGGACCGCCGCCGGCTCGCCGCGGACGCCGCCGAGGTGCAGGTTGGTCATCGGGTGCCGGCTGGTGCGGACCACCACGTGGGTGGCCCGGCCGCCGACCACCAGCACCCGCAGGTCCGCCGCCCGGCCGCCCTGCTCGGACTTCGGGACCCAGCGCTCGACGTGCAGCCCCTCGGGGGCGAGCCGGTCGACCAGCTCGGCGACCTCCGCCGCGGAGCGGTAGCGGCGCACCGCGAGCGAGTTGTGCAGCCCGTCCGGGGCGAGCTCCACCGAGGTGGTCGCCTGGACCCGGCCGCGCGGGCCGAACTCCAGGGCCACCACCCCGGAGGCGGACGAGCCGTGCACCGGCTTGAGGAACACCCGGCGCATCCCGGCGTCCGCCAGCCGCTCCCGCAACTCCCGCCAGGAGCACGGGAGTCCGCCCGGCAGCGCGGGCGGCACCGGCACCCCGGCGGCGGCCAGCCGGGCGTGCGCGCGCCGCTTGTCGAACATGACGGCGATCTCGTCCGGATCGCCCAGCAGCCGCACCCCGGGCCGCTCGGCCAGGGCGCGCAGCGCCGCGGTGACGCCCGCGTACCAGGCGGGGCCGCCCTCGACCCGGGTCGGGGCGTAGCCCGCGCCGAGGACGGGGCCGCGCAGCAGCCGGTCGGCCGCCGGGTCCTCCCCGGGCGAGTCGATCCGGACCACCGCGCCGGGCGGCAGCTCGTACCGGCCGTGCAGCACGGCGGACCAGGGCAGCACGGCGGGCTCCGGTCGGCCGGCGGCGCGGGCCGCGGCGGCGAACAGGGTGGTCCGGCGGTGCCCGGGGCAGCCCAGGACGACCAGCTGGTGCGAGGTCACGTGCGCCGTCCCGCCTACTCGGAGATGGCGACGTAGCGCCAGTTGTCGCCCGGGTCCTCGGCGCCGGAGAGGTCGATCTCGACGCCGGGCAGGGCGTCCCGCAGGCGCTGCTGCATGCCCTCGGTGAGGTAGTGGTGGTGCAGGTCCAGGGTCTTCAGGTGGGTGAGCGGCTGGCCCTCCAGCAGCGCCCCCGCGCCCTCGTCGGTGAACGCGCCCATGGACAGCGACAGGCCGGTCAGCCGGGGCACCACGGGGGCCCGGGCGACCAGCGCGGCGATCTGGTCCTGGAACACCGAGTCCTGCAGGCCCAGGTACGTCAGCGCGGGCAGCTTGGTGCCGGACAGGAACGGGGCGAGGTCGTCCAGCGTCCAGTCGCCGCCGTAGTTGTCCACGCCGAGCCACAGCTCCAGCCGCTCCAGCGCCGGGAAGTCGCAGGCGCCGACCGCGCGGACGATGCTCGCGGGCAGGCCGCCGGACTCGAAGCGCAGCGCCTTCAGCGCCGCGTGCTCCACCGGCTGGAGGCCGAGCCGCTCGTTGTCCTCGTAGTCCTCGCCGGCGCCGCGCACCACCAGTTCCTCCAGCCGCGGGAACGCCGCGAACACCGGGGTGATGTCGCACATCTGGATCCAGGAGATCTCGCACTCCTCGAAGGTGATGTCGCCCAGGAACAGGCCGCGCAGCGCGGGCAGCCGGTCGGCGGCGGCGAGGATCTGCGGCAGCGCCTTGGAGAGCGGCTCCGGCTCCTCCGGGAACCAGCGGCCGAGCACCAGCGCGGTGACCCGCTCCGGCTCGACGGTCTCCAGGAACTTCTGCCAGAGCTCGTCGAAGCCCTGCTCGTCGTCCCAGTCCAGGGCGATCCGCCAGGCGGTGGCGTCCGCCGCCGGCAGCTTCCCCTCCGCCGCGGCCGCCCGGAAGTCGGTCACCGGGAGGCCGTGGAACGTCTCGGCGTGCTCGTTGATGGTCATGCGCTGCTCCTCGTCGCTGGTCGCTGCTCGTCGTCCGTGGTGCTCGGCCGCCGTGCCGGTGGTGCTCGTGCGCGTGATGGCCGAGACCTGTCTACCAGCCGCCCGTGACGTTCACCCGCACGAAGGACCCGGCGGGAGCGGGGTTGTCGGTGGCGCGGCCTAGTTTTCCTGACGTGGCGTTCGGCAGCGGGCCGGACCCGACCACCGGGAGGCCCCGTGTACCGCCAGGGAGACGTACTGATCGTGCCGGTCGCGCAGAGCGCCGTGCCGGCCGCCGTCGCGCACATGGCCCGGCAGCCGAGGGACGCCCGCGGGCGGCTGGTGCTGGCCCTCGGCGAGGTCACCGGGCACGCCCACGCGGTGGTCGGCCCGGGCGAACTCGTGCGCGAGGGAGGCCCGTTCGGCTTCTCCTGGCTGCACCTGCCGGAGGGCGGCCGGGTGGTCCACGAGGAGCACGCCGCGATCGCCCTGCCCGGCGGCTGGTTCCGGGTGGTCCGCCAGCGCGAGTACACGCCGAACGCGGTCCGGGTGGTCGCCGACTGATCCCCCCGGGCCCCCGCCCGCGCGCGTACCCGCCACCGCACCCGACCCGCCACCCGCACCGCACGAGGACAGGAAACTGATGAGCAGCCAGCTGACGGGCCGACCGGCCGACCTCTCGGTGGCCCACTGGCGGGCCGTCGCCGCCGCGACCGGCCCCGCCGACCGGGCCACCGTGGAGCAGGCCGTCCGGGACGCCTACCGGGCCGCCGGCCTCGCCGAGCCCGCCGAGTTCCGCTGGTGCCCCTCGCCGCGCGCCGCCGTCGCCGAACTCCTTTCGCGTCGCGAGGAGTTCGGGGCAAGCGTGCGCGAGCAGGTGCGCACCGCCGCCTGGGAGCGGGCCCGCACCGCCGCCCTCGCCGCGCTCGGCCCCGGCGGCTGGGGCGAGCTGTGGGCCACCACCGGCGCCGAACTCGCCACCACCACCGCGCTGCCCGCCGAACGCGTCCGCGCCGCGCTGCTCGACCACTTCGCCCCCGAGCCCGAGCCGATCGACGACTGGACCGAGGCCCGCAAGCCCGAGAACCGGGCGGCCCGGCTGGCCGCCGCCGAACAGCGCGGCCGGGTCCGCCTGCTCCTGCTGGACGCGGTGGCCGGCCAGCACGACGCCGCCTGGCTCGCCGCCTTCGACACCGCCGGCACCGGCGACCCGGCGCTGGCCGCGCTGGCCGGCATCGCCCGCCAGACCGGCTGGTGGTGGCCGTACGAGCGCACCGTGCTGCTCAGCGAGCGCCCCGTCGCCCTGCACCGCGACGAGGCCGGCCGGCTCGACCGCGCCGACGGCCCCGCCCTCGCCTACGCCGACGGCTTCGCGCTGCACGCCTGGCGCGGCATGCCCGTCCCCGCCGACTTCCTCGACCGGCTGACCGGCCTCACCCCCGAGCGCATCCGCGCCGAGGACAACGCCGAGCTGCGCCGCGTCATGCTGGAGCACTTCGGCTACGACCGCTACCTGGCCGAGTCCGGCGCCGAACCGCTGCACCGGGACGAGACCGGCACCCTGTGGCGGATCCAGCTCCCGAACGACGAGCCGGTGGTGATGGTCGAGGTGCTCAACTCCACCCCCGAGCCGGACGGCACCCACCGCACCTACTACCTGCGCGTCCCGCCCGCCACCCGCACCGCGCGGGCCGGCGTCGCCTGGACGTTCGGCGTCGAGGAGGCCGAGTACCGCCCGCAGCGCGAGACCTGACCGGCCGCCGGGCCGCCGTCACGGCTGCGGGCGGGCCGCCGTCGAAACTGCGGGCGGGCCGCTGTCAAGGGTGCGGGCCACCGAGCCGGTCCCCGTCCGGGCCCTCCGATCGGGAGGAATTCGCCGAACCGGAACCACTGTTCCGCAGGTGAGCGCCGCTGGTATACCTCGATGTCCCGGGGCGGGGGACCACCCGCCCCCGAGACGAATCAGGTGGTGACAGGCAGTGAAGCTCCTCCGTGTGGGCCCTGCGGGCGCGGAACGACCGGTCGTCCTCGCCCCCGACGGCACCGCCCGCGACCTCCGCCCCCTCACCCCCGACCTCGACGGCGCGTTCCTCGCCCGGTTCGACCCCGCGGCGCTCGACCCCGCCGACCTCCCCGTCACCGACCTCACCGGCGAACGGACCGGCCCGCCGGTCGCCCGCCCCGGCAAGATCGTCGGCATCGGCCTCAACTACCGCGACCACGCGGCCGAGGCCGGCGCCGCGATACCGGCCGAGCCGGTGGTCTTCCTCAAGCCCGCCAACACCCTGGTCGGCCCGCACGACCAGGTGCTCGTCCCGCGCGGCAGCCGGAAGACCGACTACGAGGTCGAACTCGCCGTCGTCATCGGCCGCACCGGCCGCTACCTCGACTCCGCGGCGGACGCCGCCGCGATCATCGCCGGCTACGCCGCCGCCAACGACGTCACCGAGCGCGCCTTCCAGCTCGACCGCGGCGGCCAGTGGGACAAGGGCAAGTCCGCCGAGACCTTCACCCCGCTGGGCCCCTGGCTGGTCACCCCCGACGAACTCGGCGACCCCCAGGCGCTCGGCCTGCGGCTCTGGGTCAACGGCGAGCTCCGCCAGGACGGCAGCACCGCCGACATGATCTTCCCGGTCCACGAGACGGTCCGCTACCTCACCCACTTCATGCGCCTCGACCCCGGCGACGTCGTCATCACCGGCACCCCCGCCGGCGTCACCCTCGGCCGCCCCGGCACGCCCTTCCTGCGCCCCGGCGACCGGCTCGCCCTCGAAGTCACCGGCCTGGGCCGCCAGGAGACCACCCTCGGCCAGGCGTAGGGGCCCCGCCGGGGCCCGAACACCGGCCCCTCCTACAGCCCCAGGTCGCGCAACCGCGCGATGAGCACGCCCGCCGGGCTGTCCGCCGTCTCCAGCTCCAGCCAGCCGTGCAGCACCTCCGCGGTCTGGTCGTCGCGGATCGCGGTGGCCGCGGCCATCACCACGAACTGGTCGACCAGCCAGGCGCAGAGCGAGTCGGCCGGGATCTGCCGGCCCTCGTCGAGCCAGCTGATCGCCGAGGCCTCGACCACCGAGATCCAGGAGCGCACCAGCAGGGTGAGCCGGGGCCCGGCCTCCCGGACGCCGAGGTGGCGCAGGGTGCGCCTCAGCGCCGCGCGGCGGACGTCGTCGACGATCGCCGAGGTGCGCGCGGTCTCCACGACCGAGCCGCCGCGCAGCAGCGCGCCGTAGCCGGCGGCGTGCTGGTCGACGAAGTCGAAGTAGCGGTGCAGGACGGCGCCGAGCTGCCGGGTGGGGGTGCCGTCGGCGGGCTCGACGGTGAAGCGGGTGGTGAGTTCGGCGGCGGCGCTGCGCAGCGCCGCCTCGTACAGCTGCTGCTTGCCGCCGGCGAAGTACCGGTAGACGAGCGGCCGGGAGGCGCCCGCGGCCTCGGCGACGTCGTCGAGGGAGACCTCCTCGGGCGGGCGGGCGGCGAAGAGTTCGAGGGCGACGGCGATGAGCTGGTCGCGCCGTTGCTGGACGGGCAGTCGCCGGTAGGCGGCGCGGCGGGGCCGCTCCGCGGCGGGGGAGTCGTCGACGGGCTCCTCGACGGGGGAGGGGGTCGCTGCCATGCGTGCCAGGGTAGACCTCGGGCGGGTCGGCGGACCCCCTCCGCACGGCCGCGACCGGCGGGTCCCCGCCGGGCGGGGCGCGGGGCGCGGCCGCAGACTGTGACCAGGTGCGGGTGGAGCGCGACGAGGAGCGGCCGGTGCGGTGGGTGCGGGCGGCGGGTCGGTGGGTCGGGAAGTCCCCGGGGACGTACGTGTGGCTGCTGCTGCTCGCGTTCACCAGTTTCGTGGTGGCCCGGATGGACCCGGCGACGCTGGACTACTTCCTGCAGAAACGCTCCACCAACCTGCACCAGCTCTCCTCGCACCCGGTGCACGCCCTGCTGGCCAGCCTGATCTGGACCGAGCAGGCGAACTTCCTGTTCTACTTCGTGGTCTTCCACGTCTTCCACGTGCCGGCCGAGCGCTGGCTCGGCACCCGCCGCTGGCTGACCGTCGCGCTGACCGCGCACGTGCTGGCGACCTTCGTCAGCGAGGGCGCGGTCGCCTGGGGCGTGCGCCACCACGTGCTGCCGGCGAACATGTCGACCACGGTGGACGTCGGCGTGTCGTACGCGCTGGCCGGGGTGGAGGGCGTGCTGACGTACGCGCTGGCCGGGGCGTGGCGCTGGGTGTACGGGTGCGGGCTGGTCGCCTTCTACCTGGTGCCGCTGCTGGTCTCGCACACGTTCACCGACCTGGGGCACTTCTGCTCGGTGCTGATCGGCCTCGCCTTCCGCCCGATCACCCGGGGCCGGCCGACCTGGGACCCGCGGCGCGGCGTCCGGCGCCCGGACCCCGTCCGGGGGTGACGACGCCGATACCTGACAGGGGTTGAATTCGCCTGCGGCTACGACAGGATGGCCGGATGGCTCATGAACTGAACACCCCTCACCCGAGCGGCCCCACCCCGCGCCGACTCGCCGACTCCTACGTCCACGCGCTCGCCGAGGCCGACCCGCTGACCGCGGTGTACCTCGGCCTCAACCCGGAGGACGACCGGCTGACCGACCTGTCCTCCGAGGGCATCGAGGCGACCGCCGAACTCGCCCGCCGCACCCTGGCCGCCCTGGACGCGCTGGAGGCGTCCGGCCCGGTCGAGGACGAGGCCGAACGCCGCTGCGCCCGGCTGCTGCGCGAGCGGCTGACCGCCGAACTGGCCGTCCACGACGCGGGCGAGGGCTACCGCAGCGTCCGCAACCTGGGCTCGCCGGTGCACAACACCCGCGAGGTGTTCACCCTGCTGCCCACCGACACCGACGAGGACTGGCAGCGGCTGGGCCGCCGGCTGGCCCGCTTCCCGCTGGCGATGGCCCAGTACCGGCAGAGCCTGGAGGAGGGCGTCCGGCGCGGCCTGCTGTCGGCACCGCGCCAGGTCGAGACGCTGGTCGGCCAGCTCGGCGAGTGGATCGAGGGCGAGCTGCCCGGCGGCTGGTTCGGCGAACTGGTCTCCACCGCCCCCGCCCACCTGCGCGAGCCGCTGACCGCCACCGCCGTCGAGGCCACCGCCTCGCTCGCCGACCTGCGCGACTGGATGCGCGACGTGTACGGCCCGGCCGCCCAGGGCACCCCCGACGCGGTCGGCCGGGAGCGCTACACCCGCTGGGTGCGGTACTGGACGGGCGCCGAGCTCGACCTGGACGAGGCGTACCGCTGGGCCTGGGAGCAGTTCCACGACCTGGACGCCCAGATGCGGGTCGAGGCGGAGAAGGTCCGCCCCGGGCAGACCCCGATGCGGGCCATGAAGTGGCTGGAGACCGAGGGCCCGGCGATCCGCGGCGAGCAGCAGGTGCAGGAGTACCTGCAGGACCTGATGGACCGGGCCATCGAGGACCTCCAGGGCGTGCACTTCGACCTGGCCGAGCCGCTGCTGAAGGTGGAGGCGCGGATCGCCCCGCCCGGCAGCGCCGCCGCCCCCTACTACACCCAGCCCTCGCTGGACTTCTCCCGCCCCGGCCGGACCTGGCTGCCCACCCTGGGCCGGGAGGCGTTCCCGGAGTGGGACCTGATCTCCACCTGGTACCACGAGGGCGTCCCGGGCCACCACCTGCAGCTCGCGCAGTGGACGTACGTCGCGGACCGGCTCTCCACCTACCAGGTCACCCTGGGCGGGGTCAGCGCCAACATGGAGGGCTGGGCGCTGTACGCCGAGCGCCTGATGGACGAGCTCGGCTACCTGACCGACCCGGGCCACCGCCTGGGCTACCTGAACGCCCAGATGATGCGGGCGCTGCGGGTGATCGTCGACATCGGCATGCACGCCGAGCTGGACTTCCCCGCCGACTCGCCGTTCGCCCCGGGCGAGCCGATGCGGCCCGAGCGGGCCCGGGAGTTCTTCGGCGCCTACTGCGGCCTGTCCGCGGACTTCCTGGACAGCGAGCTGGTGCGCTACCTCGGCCTGCCCGGCCAGGCGATCGGCTACAAGCTCGGCGAGCGGGCCTGGCTGCGCGGCCGGGCCGCGGCCCGGGCGGCCGCCGAGGCGCGCGGCGCGGAGTTCGACCTCAAGGGCTGGCACATGGCGGCGCTGTCCCAGGGCTCGCTCGGCCTGGACGACCTGGTCACCGAGCTGGGCGCGCTGTAGCGCCGTCGCACGGACGCACGGACGGAAGCCGTGTCCCGGGTGGCCGATGCGGCCGGGCACCCGGGACGCCGTCCCCCTCGCGGGCCGTCCCAAATCTTGACAAGCACGACAATTCGCCTTGCCGCCGTCCCGTCGCGGGGTTTCCCTGGGAGGAGCGCCGTACGCGCCCAGCCCCACTCCCGATCGGCGGAAGGCGGCCCACGGTGACCTCCCGGAACGCCCCCGAAACCCCAGCGGCGGACCCGCGCCGCTGGTGGGCCCTGGCGGTCATCGCCATCGCCCAGCTGATGATCGTCCTCGACGCGACGATCGTGAACATCGCCCTCCCGTCCGCGCAGCACGACCTGGACATCTCCAACGGCAACCGGCAGTGGGTGATCACCGCCTACACGCTGGCCTTCGGCGGACTGCTGCTGCTCGGCGGCCGGATCGGCGACCTCTTCGGCCGCAAACGCACCTTCATCGTCGGACTGCTCGGCTTCGCCGCGGCCTCCTGCCTCGGCGGCTTCGCCACCAGCGGCGGCATGCTGTTCATCGCCCGCGCCCTCCAGGGCGCCTTCGGCGCGCTGCTCGCCCCGTCCGCCCTGGCCCTGCTGTCGATCACCTTCCGCGACCCGCGCGAGCGGGCCACCGCGTTCGGCGTGTTCGGCGCGCTCGCGGGCGGCGGCGCGGCGATCGGCCTGATCACCGGCGGACTGCTCACCGAGTACCTCGACTGGCGCTGGTGCCTGTACGTGAACGGCCCGATCGCCCTGATCACCGCGCTCGCCGCCTTCCGGCTGCTGCGCCGCGACCACATCGACCGCTCCCACCGGGTCCGGCTCGACCTGCCGGGCGCCGTGTTCGGCTGCGGCGGACTGCTGCTGATCGTCTACGGCACCTCCGAGGCGGTCAGCCGGGGCTGGAGCGACTGGCTGGTGCTCACCGCGCTCTGCGTCGGCGCCGCCCTGCTGGTGGTCTTCGCCCAGGTCGAGCGCCGCACCCCGCACGCGCTGCTGCCGATGCACCTGGTCCGGGACCGCAACCGGTCCGGCGGCGCGCTCTCGGTCGGCCTCGCGGTGATCGCCATGTACGGCCTGTTCCTGTTCCTGACCTACTACCTCCAGGTCATCAAGGGGTACTCGCCGATCCGGGCCGGCGTCTCCTTCCTCCCGATGACCGCCGCGATCGTGGTCAGCTCCGCCGGACTCGGCTCCCGGCTGATGACCCGGGTCCCCACCCGCGCGCTGATGGTCCCCGGACTGCTGCTCGGCGCCGGCGGCATGGCCTGGCTCACCCAGCTCCAGGTCGACAGCCCCTACACCACCCTGGTGCTGCCCGCCGAAGTGCTGCTCGGCTTCGGGCTCGGCCTGGTCTTCATGCCCGCCATCAGCCTGGCCACCCTCGGCGTCGCCCCGGAGGAGACCGGCGCGGCCTCCGCCATCATCAACAGCGCCCAGCAGGTCGGCGGCTCGATCGGCACCGCGCTGCTCAACACCATCGCCGCCAGCGCCACCGCCACCTACCTGGCCGCCCGCAACCCCACCGACCCGCTGGTCCAGGCCCAGGGCGCGGTGCACGGCTACGCCGTCGCCACCACCGTCGCGATGGGCATCCTGCTGCTCGCCGCGGTGGTCGCCTTCCTGATGATCAACCACCGCCCCGCCCCCGGCGAGGCCGAGGGCGAGGGCGCCGCGGCCGAGGCCCGGGCGGTGGTCTGACCCGCCCGGACGGACGCACCGACGGGTGACGGGCCCGCCCCGGACGGGTGGCGGGCCCGCCCCGGACGGGTGGCGGGCCCTCCCCGGCCCGGCACCGGGCGGCCGGAAATCTCACCGGGCTCCCAGGCGGCACTGACGGCTTTCCCAGCTCCGCGGCGGATATTGGGGGCCGGAGCGGGCACACGCGCACCGCCATGACCAGTACCGGCCGGAACGGGGCACCCGATGGGACGACACACCAGGCAGGACGGACGGCGCCCGCTGCGGTCGGCCGCCCTCACCTCGGTCCTCGCCGTCGGCGTCGTCGGCGCGATGGCCACCGCCGGGGTCTTCACCGTCCACCTGCGCCACCCCGGACGGCCCAGCACCGACACCGTGGCGATGACCGCCCCGGCGCCCGCCGCCACCGCCGCGCCCTCGTCGGCCCCGACGCCGACGCCGGCCCCCGCGGCCACGCCCGCCGCGGCGTCCGACCCCGCGGCCGGCGGCCCCGACACCGTGCAGCAGGCCGCCCCCGTCACCGCCCCCACCCTGCTCGCCCCGCCCGCCGCGCCGCCGGACACCGCCCCCGGCACCACCGCGACCGCCCCCGACGACGCCGAGTCCCGCCGGGTCGGCGCCCTGTTCTCCGGTCCGACCGGCCCCGGCCACCACTTCTGCACCGCCAGCGTCATCGACAGCCCCGGCCGCGACCTGATCCTTACCGCCGCGCACTGCCTCTCCTCCGCGAACGGCGTCACCTTCGTCCCCGGCTACCGCGACGGCCGTGCCCCGTACGGCAGTTGGCAGGTCACCGAGGTGTACACCGCAGACGGCTGGCGCAACGGCGGCGACCCGGACGAGGACTTCGCGATCCTCGCCGTCGCCCCCCGGGACGGCCGCCTGATCGAGGACGTGCTCGGCGGCAACCCGCTCGGCACCGACGCCTCCTGGACCGCCCAGGTCCGCCTCTACGGCTACCCCGCCGGTGCCGAACTCCCCCGCCTGTGCACCAACACCACCAGTCGGCAGGACACCTACCAGCGCCGCATCGACTGCCCCTCCTTCCCCGGCGGCACCAGCGGCGGCCCCTTCGTCGACACCGCCACCGGCCGGGTCATCGGCGTCATCGGCGGCTACCAGCAGGGCGGCGACACCGAGGACACCTCCTACAGCGCCGCCTTCGACCACACCGTCGCCGAACTCCTCGCCGAGGCGAGCTGACCGGGCGGGCCGAACCGGACCGGCCGAACCGGCCGAACCGGGCCCGCCACCCGGCCGCGCCGCTGTCCGCCGCCCCGCCCGGGAGGCGACAATGGGGCGTCGACGCACAGGCACGGGGGGAGGCGCGGTGTTCCGGCGCTGGTGGTTTCTCAAGGTCGCGGCGGCCGTCCCGGTGAACCCCGCCGCACCGCCGACCCGGCGCGAGGAACGGGCCCGCCGGGCGCTGCTGCTGGGGGAGTGGGAGGCGCTGCGGGAACGCCTGCGGGAGACCGCCGCCGAGCGGGTGACCGCCGCCGGGGCCGTCTTCCGGGCCGCCGAACTGGAGCTGGGCGGCGAGGAGTCGGCCGCCCGGCTGGCCTACCAGTGGGCGCTGGAGGCGTACGAGGCCGCGGGGCGGCTGCTCGACCAGGCCGGGGACGCGGACACCGACCTGCCGGATCTGGCCGCCGCGATCGTGCTGGCCGAGCAGGCCGTCGAACGGCTCGGCGCCGCGCACCTGCTGCACGCCGGGAAGCGCCCCGCCCCGCTCCAGGTGCGCTGCTACTGGAACCCGCTGCACGGCCCCGCCGAGATCCCGCTCGCGCCGGGCCGGGGCAGCAAGGTGCGGCGGCGCCGGCACCTGTCGCCCCGGGAGGCCGCCGCCGAGCGCCGCCCCGCCTGCCGCTCCTGCCGGGCCGCGATCCTCGCGGGCCAGACCCCGGACGTGCTGCCCGCGCTGCTGCCCGCGAAGGCCGCACCGGGCCGCAGGGGGCCGGTGCTGGTGCCCTACTTCGCCGTCCCCCGCCAGTGGTCGCCGTGGTCCACCACGGCCTGCGGCGCGTACGACCGCGGCGCCCCGGCGCTGGTGCTGCGCGGCGGGCACCGCCGGCCCGGGCCGCGCTGACGCCCCGTCAGGCCGCCGTCGCCGCGGCGAACCCGCCGCGGGAGCCGCCGTCGAGCAGGGCGGGCCAGTCGAGCGGGCCGGTGAGCGCGGCCGGGTCGGGCAGCGAGACGACGAGCGCGCCGCCGGCCCGCTCGACCTCGGCGCACCAGTGGGCGACGCCGTCGGTGCCGGAGGAGCCGCCCAGGGTGGGGAAGAGGCAGCCCGCGTCGCCGGGGCCGTCCAGCACGCACATGGTCGGGCTGGCGAACACCGACCAGCCGTCCAGTCCGGGCACCGCGCCGTCCGCGACCCGCAGCACCGGCAGCGCGCCGTGCACCGGGGCGCCGCCCAGCAGCAGGATCGGCGCGGACGCCCCGGACACGAGTCGGACCTGCTCAGCGGAGATCATCACCCCGGTACCCTGCCACACCCCGGCGGCCGGCCCCGTGCCGGAACCCCGCGGGCGGGGCGGGAGTTCAGCGCCGCGCGCGCTCCTCGGCGGCCGGCCGCCCGACCTCGGCCAGGAACCGCTCCGGGACTTCGCCGGTGGCCCGCAGGTGCGCCCGCTCCCCGGACGGAAGCCGCCGGGCTCCCCGCCAGTGCGGCCTCCCGCCCGCGCCTGCCGCCCCGGACGGCCAGCCGGCCCAGCCGTTCGTCCGGCAGGTTCGGGACGGGCTCCGTCCTGGTCACTGCGCCACCCCCTCGGTCTCCGGCCGCGCGCTCGCCCGGCCGCACCGGCGGGGAACCCGGCGGCTGCCGTCCGGGGGGGGGGCACCGGGGCAGCCCGGGGACAGCGGAAAGGCCCAAGTCCGTTGGACTTGAGCCTTGTTCGACACTTCCTGCGAAGTGCCCCCGGTAGGATTCGAACCTACGCACCCGCCTCCGGAGGGCGGTGCTCTATCCCCTGAGCTACGGGGGCCTTGGGCTGACCTCGCGGTGCTGCCCGGCCTGACGGGGAAAACACTACCAGGGAAACTCCGTGCTCCGTGCACGGGTTTCCCCGGCCCGGTCGGGCGCCGCCCCGACGCCCCGTCAGCGGGTGACCGGCAAGTAGCCGAAAGGCCGGACGCGAAGGGCGGGGCGCGGCTACCCTCGGTGAGGTGGCGGCGACGTCGGGGCGGGTCCTCGTGGTGGACGACAGCGAGGTGATCCGCCAGTTGATCAGGGTCAACCTGGAGCTGGAGGGCTTCGAGGTGGTGACCGCCGCCGACGGTGCCGAGTGCCTGGAGGTGGTCGGCCGGGTCGCGCCGGACGTGGTCACGCTGGACGTGGTGATGCCCCGGCTGGACGGTCTGCGCACCGCGGCCCGGCTGCGCGCGGCGCGGGAGACCGCGCACCTGCCGATAGCGATCGTGAGCGCCTGCACGCCGGCCGACCTGGAGCGCGGCGAGTCGGTCGGGGTGGACGGCTACCTGGCCAAGCCCTTCGACCCGGTGGAGCTGGTCGCACTGGTGCGGCGGCTGCGGGCGGCGGCGGCCGGTCGGCGGCGGTTCGCCTACGACTTCGGGGGACAGGCGCAGGCGCTCGCGCAAACCTGCCGCGATTCCGCCCTGAGCGAACAGGCGCAGGAACTCGTCCGGCCGGAGGAGCCCCACCCGTGAGATGTGCCCGCCAGCGGTGACGTCCGACGAGACGAAGCACGCCCGGCGGCGCGGCGCGGCCCGCCGCGGGCAAACCGAGTGGCGGCCGGGTCCCCCCTCTCGCCTACGCTTGGCACCGTGACACCCGCAGAACTCTCCCAGGCAGTCCAGGCCGCCGTCAGCGCCGCCGCCCAGGCCGGCGAGCTGACCGTCGACGTGCCCGCGCACGTCACGGTCGAGCGGCCCAAGAACAGGGACCACGGCGACTACGCCACCAACGTGGCCCTCCAGCTCGCGAAGCCGGCCGGCAAGCCGCCGCGAGCCGTCGCGGAGGTCCTGGCCGGGCGGCTGCGAGAGATCGCCGGCGTCGCGAAGGTCGACATCGCCGGTCCGGGCTTCCTGAACATCACGCTGGACGCCGCCACCCAGGGCGAGCTGGCGCGCACCATCGTCGAGGCCGGCGAGGCGTACGGCCGCAACGAGGCGCTCAAGGGCCTGCGGATCAACCTGGAGTTCGTCTCGGCGAACCCGACCGGCCCGATCCACATCGGCGGCGTCCGCTGGGCCGCCGTCGGCGACTCGCTGGCCCGGGTGCTCAAGGCCACCGGCGCCGAGGTGTCCACCGAGTACTACCTGAACGACGCCGGCGTGCAGATCACCAAGTTCGCCACGTCGCTGAAGGCCGCCGCCAACGGGCAGCCCGTCCCCGAGGACGGCTACGTCGGCGAGTACATCTCCGACATCGCCAAGGCCGTCACCGACGGCGTCCCCGGCATCCTCGACCTGCCCGAGGACGAGCAGCTCCAGGTGTTCCGCACCGAGGGCCTCAAGCTGATGGTCGCCGAGATCCAGCGCTCGATGGCCGAGTTCGGCGTGCACTTCGACACCTGGTTCTCCGAGCAGACCCTGCACGACTCCGGCGCGGTCGAGAAGGCCATCGAGCGGCTCCGCGAGCAGGGCCACGTCTTCGACCGGGAGGGCGCGATCTGGCTGCGCACCACCGACTTCGGCGACGACAAGGACCGCGTCCTGATCAAGGCCGACGGCGAGACCACCTACTTCGCCGCCGACGCCGCCTACTACCTGAGCAAGCGGGACCGCGGCGCGGAGGTCTCGGTCTACATGCTCGGCGCGGACCACCACGGCTACGTCAACCGCCTCAAGGCCATCGCGGCCTGCGCGGGCGACGACATGGACCGCAACATCGAGGTGATGATCGGCCAGTTCGTGAAGATGCTGCGCGACGGCAAGGAGGTCCGGCTCTCCAAGCGTGCGGGCAACATCATCACGATCGACGACGTGATCGACTGGATCGGCGTGGACGCGGCCCGCTACATGCTGGTGCGGCAGTCCACCGACTCCACCATCACCATCGACATCGACCTGGTGACCAGCACGTCCCGGGAGAACCCGGTCTACTACGTGCAGTACGCGCACGCCCGGATGAGCGCGGTGCAGCGCAACGCGGTGGAGAAGGGCATCACCCGCAGCGCGGACTTCACACCGGAGCTGCTGAACTCCGAGTGGGAGAACGACCTGCTCGGCCAGCTCGGCGAGTTCCCGCGGGTGCTGGCCAAGGCCGGCGAGCTGCGCGAGCCGCACCACGTGGCCACGTACCTGGAGGAACTGGCCCGCGCCTACCACCGGTTCTACGACAACTGCCAGATCCTGCCGAAGGGCGACGAGGAGGTCACCGACCTCACGCACGCCCGCCTCTGGCTGGCCGACGCCACCCGGACGACGCTGGCCAACGGCCTCCACCTGCTCGGCGTCTCGGCGCCCGAGCGGATGTAGGCACCCCACCCCCGAACGCGCAGCACAGCGGGGGGCGGCGACCGGTCGACGGCGACCGGTGGCCGCCCCTCGCCATAGGTCGAGGAAGTCGCGAAAGATGAGTCGCTCCGCCCACCCCGCAGGCCCCCGGCACGGCGACGTGCTGCCCGAGGGCCACTACCAGGCCCCGCCGGCCGACCTCAACGCACTCGACCCCAAGGTCTGGTCGCGCACCGTGGCCCGCGACGCCGAGGGCGTCGCCACCGTCGGCGGCGTCGACGTGCGCACCCTGGCGGCCGAGTTCGGCACCCCCGCGTACGTGATGGACGAGGCCGACTTCCGGGCCCGGGCCCGGGCCTGGCGGGACGCCTTCGGCGCGGACGCCGACGTGTACTACGCGGGCAAGGCGTTCCTCTCCAAGGCCGTGGTGCGCTGGCTGCACGAGGAGGGCCTGAACGTCGACGTCTGCTCGGCGGGCGAGCTGCACGTGGCGCTGGCGGCCGGCATGCCGGGGGAGCGGATCGCGCTGCACGGCAACAACAAGTCGGTGCCGGAGCTGGAGCAGGCGGTGAAGGCCGGGGTCGGCCACATCGTGGTCGACTCCTTCCAGGAGATCGAGCGGCTGGCGGAGATCGCCGACGCCCAGGGCGTCCGGCAGCCGGTGCTGATCCGGATCACCGTCGGCGTCGAGGCGCACACCCACGAGTTCATCGCCACCGCGCACGAGGACCAGAAGTTCGGCCTGTCGCTCTCCGGCGGCCTGGCCGCCGAGGCGGTCCGCCGGGTGCTGGCCCGGCCGTCCCTGGAGCTGCGCGGCATCCACTCGCACATCGGCTCGCAGATCTTCGACTTCGCCGGGTTCGAGGTGGCCGCCCGCCGGGTGGTCGGCCTGCTCGCCGAGGTCCGCGACGAGCACGGCGTCGAGCTGCCGGAGATCGACCTCGGCGGCGGCCTGGGCATCGCCTACACCCCCGAGGACGACCCGCGCGAGCCCGCCGAGATCGCCGCCTCGCTCAGCGAGATCGTCCGGCGCGAGTGCGCCGCCGCCGAGCTGGCCGTCCCCCGGATCTCGGTCGAGCCCGGCCGGGCGATCGTCGGCCCGACCGCGTTCACGCTGTACGAGGTCGGCACCGTCAAGGAGTTGGAGGGCCTGCGCACCTACGTCAGCGTGGACGGCGGCATGTCCGACAACATCCGCACCGCGCTGTACGACGCCGCGTACTCGGTGGCGCTGGTCTCCCGCACCAGCGAGGCCGAGCCGATGCCGGCCCGGGTGGTCGGCAAGCACTGCGAGTCCGGCGACATCGTGGTCAAGGACGCCTTCCTGCCCGCCGACCTGGCCCCCGGCGACCTGATCGCGGTGCCCGCGACCGGCGCCTACTGCCGCTCGATGGCGAGCAACTACAACCACGCCCTCAAGCCCCCGGTGCTGGCCGTCGCGGACGGAGCGGCCCGGGTGATCGTGCGCCGCGAGACGGAGGAGGATCTCCTGCGGCTCGATATCGGCTGACGAAATTTTCGTCTCAGAACGTGGACCAGCCGTAGATCCGTGCGGAAAGTCCCGGAGACTGGTGGGAAACAGGCAAGCCCCCGGGGGCGACGGAACACCCCGACGGGGACCGAAGAATGCAGAGCGGAGTCGGATGATGCGTACGCGCCCGCTGAAGGTGGCGTTGCTGGGCTGTGGTGTGGTGGGCTCCGAGGTGGCGCGCATCATGACGACGACGGCCGACGACCTCGCCGCGCGCATCGGCGCCCCGGTCGAGCTCGCCGGCATCGCGGTCCGCCGGGCCGGGCGCCCCCGCCCCGGGGTGCCCGAGCACCTGCTCACCACCGACGCCGAGGCCCTGGTCGGCCGCGACGACATCGACGTGGTGGTCGAGGTGGTGGGCGGCATCGAGCCGTCCAGGTCGCTGATCCTGAAGGCCTTCGCGGGCGGCGCCTCGGTGGTCTCCGCCAACAAGGCGCTGCTCGCCAAGGACGGCGCCGAACTGCACGAGGCCGCCGCCGCGGCCGGCGTCGACCTCTACTACGAGGCCGCCGTCGCCGGCGCGATCCCGCTGCTGCGCCCGCTGCGCGAGTCGCTGGCCGGCGACAAGGTGAACCGGGTGCTGGGCATCGTCAACGGCACCACCAACTTCATCCTCGACAAGATGGACTCCTCCGGCGCCGGGTACTCCGAGGCGCTGGAGGAGGCCACCGCGCTGGGCTACGCCGAGGCCGACCCGACCGCCGACGTGGAGGGCTTCGACGCCGCCGCCAAGGCCGCCATCCTGGCCGGGATCGCCTTCCACACCAAGGTCACCGCCGCGGACGTCTACCGCGAGGGCATCACCGAGGTCACCGCCGCCGACATCGCCTCCGCCAAGCAGATGGGCTGCGTGGTCAAGCTGCTGGCGATCTGCGAGCGGGCCGCCGACGGCGCCTCGGTCACCGCCCGGGTGCACCCGGCGATGATCCCGCTCAGCCACCCGCTGGCCTCCGTCCGCGAGGCGTACAACGCGGTCTTCGTGGAGGCCGAGGCGGCCGGCCGGCTGATGTTCTACGGCCCCGGCGCCGGCGGCTCGCCGACCGCCTCCGCGGTCCTCGGCGACCTGGTCGCGGTCTGCCGCAACAAGGTGAACGGCACCACCGGCCCCGGCGACTCGGTGTACGCCGCGCTGCCCGCCAAGCCGATGGACCAGGTGGTCACCCGCTACCACGTCAGCCTGGACGTGGACGACCGCGCGGGCGTGCTCGCCCAGGTCGCCTCGGTCTTCGCCGAGCACGGCGTCTCCATCGACACCGTGCGCCAGCAGGGCCGCGACGGCGACGCCGCGCTCGTCGTGGTCACCCACCGCGCCACCGACGCCGCCCTGTCGGCGACGGTCGACAAGCTCCGCGCACTGGACAGCGTGCGCGACGTGGCCAGCATCATGCGGGTCGAAGGGGAATAGGAAAGCCGCCATGAACGCCATTGCCGAAAGCACCGTCCGAGGCAGCCACACCCACCAGTGGCGCGGCCTCATCGAGGAGTACCGCGACCGCCTCCCGGTCACCGGCTCCACCCCGGTGGTGACCCTGCTGGAGGGCGGCACGCCGCTCGTCCCCGCCCAGGTGCTCTCCGAGCGCACCGGCTGCGACGTCTACCTCAAGGTCGAGGGCGCCAACCCGACCGGCTCCTTCAAGGACCGCGGGATGACCATGGCCATCTCCAAGGCCAAGGAGGACGGCGCCCAGGCCGTCATCTGCGCGTCCACCGGCAACACCTCGGCCTCCGCCGCCGCCTACGCGGTGCGGGCCGGCATGGTCTCCGCCGTGCTCGTCCCGCAGGGCAAGATCGCCCTCGGCAAGATGGGCCAGGCGCTGGTGCACGGCGCCAAGATCCTCCAGGTCGACGGCAACTTCGACGACTGCCTGACGCTGGCCCGCGAACTCTCCGAGAAGTACCCGGTCGCCCTGGTCAACTCGGTGAACCCGGTGCGCATCGAGGGCCAGAAGACCGCCGCCTTCGAGATCGTCGACATGCTCGGCGACGCCCCCGACATCCACGTCCTCCCGGTCGGCAACGCGGGCAACATCACCGCCTACTGGAAGGGCTACCGCGAGTACGCGGCGGACGGCCTGGCCGCCCGCACCCCCCGGATGTGGGGCTTCCAGGCGGCCGGCTCGGCCCCGATCGTGGACGGCGCCCCGGTGCTCAAGCCGCAGACCATCGCCACCGCGATCCGGATCGGCAACCCGGCCTCCTGGGACTACGCGCTGGCCGCCCGGGACGACTCCGGCGGCCTCATCGACAAGGTGACGGACCGTCAGATCCTGTCCGCCTATCGCCTGTTGGCCGCGCAGGAGGGCGTCTTCGTGGAGCCCGCCTCCGCCGCCTCGGTGGCCGGCCTGCTCGCCAAGGCCGAGGCCGGCCTGGTCGACCCCGGCCAGCGGATCGTCTGCACCGTCACCGGCAACGGCCTCAAGGACCCGGACTGGGCGGTGGCCGGCGCGCCGCAGCCGCAGGTCGTCCCGATCGACCCGGAGACGGCCGCCCGCCGCCTCGGCCTGCTCGACTGACCCACCCCTGACCGAGCGTCAACCCGGCGAGCGGACCGCCCCCGAGGGCGGCCGCTCGCCGCCGCTTTCCGGTCAACCCACCGGCGCTTTCGCGCTGCTTGCGGCAACACGGAAGATCCGGGCCGGGCGGGGTGTACCGCTCCGGAACCTCTCTTCGATACGCTTGACCCCGGCGGGCCGCGCCATGCTGCGCGCCCCTTTCGAGACCCCGCCGCCACGTACCACCGCAGGCCCCGTCGTCCGGGCCTCTCCCCCCACCGTTCAGGAGTGTGTCCACCGCATGGCCGGTCCCGCGTTCCGCGCCGCCGCCGTCCGGGTCCGCGTCCCCGCGACCAGCGCCAACCTCGGCCCCGGCTTCGACGCCTTCGGCCTCGCCCTGGGGCTCTACGACGACGTGGTGGTCCGGGTCGCCGACTCCGGCCTGACCGTGGACATCGCCGGCGAGGGCTCCGAGGACCTCGCCCGCGACGAGCGCCACCTGGTGGTCCGCGCGATGCGGGCCGCCTTCGACCGGCTCGGCGGCCAGCCCCGCGGCCTCGAAGTGGTCTGCGCCAACCGCATACCGCACGGCCGCGGCCTGGGCTCCTCGTCCGCCGCGATCTGCGCCGGCATCGTCGCCGCCCGCGCCGTCACCATCGGCGGCGCCTCCGCGCTCGGCGACGACGCGCTGCTCGCCCTCGCCTCCGAGCTGGAGGGCCACCCGGACAACGTCGCGGCCTGCCTGCGCGGCAACTTCACCGTCGCCTGGACCGAGGACGACGGCGCCCGCACCATCACCCTGGACCCGTCCGACCGGGTCGTGCCGGTCGTGTTCATCCCGTCCACCGAGGTGCTCACCGAGACCGCCCGCGGCCTGCTGCCCAAGACCGTGCCGCTGTCCGACGCCGCGGTCAACGCGGGCCGCGCGGCCCTGCTGGTCGAGGCGCTCACCCGCCGCCCGGAGCTGCTGCTCACCGCCACCGAGGACCGCCTGCACCAGGACTACCGGGCCTCCGCGATGCCGGACAGCGCGGCCCTGGTCGCCGCCCTGCGCACCGAGGGCGTCCCCGCCGTCATCTCGGGTGCCGGACCGACCGTGCTCGCCCTCACCGACGAGGCCCACGTCGGCAGGGTGATGGAGTTCGCCGCCGGCGACCGCGGGTACGGCGCAGGTGCGCAGTTCGCGGCGCACCGGCTGGAGCTGGACCGCACCGGGGCGACCGTCCTGCCGCTCGACATGTGAGACGGACACGATTGACAAGCAAAGGGCTGGGGAATGTGTCAGGGGGTAGGTAGTGTTAACCTCATTGCTGCACCAGATGCCCTCCGGGCGCCGGTGCGACGCATCCCGATCCCGTTCCCCCGTCCGCACGGGGGCCGGAAGCTCGGGAGCACGATTCTCCGGGAGCTCGCCACACCGCGTACGCAGCCTGCCTGCGCAAGTGGGGCCCATCCCGAAGCCGTGACGGCACCGGACTCCCCCCTCCAGCCTCCGCACTGAGGCCAGGCCGGGCGGGGCCCGCGCCGCCGCCGCGCGACGGGGGCCCGGGCATCGAACAAGGCGCAGCGAGGTCGGCACCAGAAACCCGGCCGTCCGCGCCGCTTCGCACCACAGTGCACCGCACTCCGCAGCTCCCCGGGAGGACCAGCCTCCCGCGGGAATCCAGCCCCTGACCAGCGCGAAGAGACGCCGGCCAGGACAGCACAACCGGTCGCCGTGCCAGACAGGCCGACGTCCGCTCCAGGGAAGGACCCTTAGTGAGCGACACCACCGATCTGATGGGCGCGCGCCCGGACGCCGAGGCGTCGGACGCAGCCGCCCCCGCGGCTCCGGCGCGCCGTCGTCGTACCGCCGCCGCCGGCCTGGACGGCCTGGTGCTGGCCGAGCTCCAGAAGCTCGCCTCGTCCCTCGGGATCAGCGGTACCGGACGGCTGCGCAAGAGCCAGCTGATCGAGGCGATCAAGGAGAAGAGCGGCGGGGACCCGCTGCTCGCGGGCGCCTCCGGCGCCGCCGCTCCGGCCGCCAAGAAGACCGCCAAGACCGCCGCCCCGGCCGCCGAGACCGAGGCCGCCCCGGCCGCCCCGGCCGAGGAGCAGGGTGAATCGGCGGCCGCGCCGCGGGCGGCCCGCCGCACCCGCGCCGCCGCCACCGCCGAACCGCAGGCGCAGATCGAGATCCCGGTGCAGGCCGCCGCCGAGACCGCGGCCGCCACCGCCCGGGCCGAGCGCCCGCGCCGCCGGGCCACCGCCGCGGCCGGCGCCCCGACCGCCGAGCCCGGCGCCGTCACCGCCACCGAGCAGGCCCCCGCCGAGGCCAAGGCCGAGGCGCAGCGCCCGGCCGCCGCCGACGGCGAGGCCCGCGCCGAGCGCCGCGAGCGCCGGGACCGCCGCGAGCGCGGCGACCGTCCCGAGCGGGCCGACCGTCCCGAGCGGGCCGACCGTCCCGAGCGCGCCGAGCGGGCCGAGGCCCCCGCGGCCGACAACGACAACGAGGTGCGCGAGTCCCGCCGGGACCGCCGCAACCGCCGCGAGCGCGACCGCGCCGACCGCCAGCAGGGCGGCGGCCAGCAGCAGGACGGCGGCCAGGGCCGCCAGCAGGGCGGCAGCCAGCAGCAGGGCGGCGGCGCCCAGCAGCAGGGCGGCAGCCAGCAGCAGGGCGGCTACGACGACGACGAGTTCGGCGACGGGCGCCGCGGCCGCCGCGGCCGCTACCGCGACCGCCGGGGCCGCCGCCGCGACGGCTTCGAGGGCGCGGGCGGCCCCGAGGTCCCGCTGAGCGACGACGACGTCCTGATCCCGGTCGCCGGCATCCTGGACATCCTCGACAACTACGCCTTCGTCCGGACCTCGGGCTACCTGCCCGGCCAGAACGACGTCTACGTCTCGCTGGCCCAGGTCCGCAAGCACGGCCTGCGCAAGGGCGACGCCATCACCGGCGCGGTCCGCCAGCCCAAGGACGGCGAGCGCCGCGAGAAGTTCAACGCCCTGGTGCGGCTGGACTCCGTCAACGGCATGGACCCGGACAGCGGCCGCGGCCGCCCCGAGTTCGGCAAGCTGACCCCGCTGTACCCGCAGGAGCGGCTGCGCCTGGAGACCGACCCGGGCGTGCTGACCACCCGGATCATCGACCTGGTGTCGCCGATCGGCAAGGGCCAGCGCGGTCTGATCGTGGCCCCGCCGAAGACCGGCAAGACCATGATCATGCAGGCGATCGCCAACGCGATCACCCACAACAACCCCGAGTGCCACCTGATGGTCGTCCTGGTGGACGAGCGTCCGGAGGAGGTCACCGACATGCAGCGGTCGGTGAAGGGCGAGGTCATCTCCTCGACCTTCGACCGCCCGGCCGAGGACCACACCACCGTCGCCGAGCTCGCCATCGAGCGCGCCAAGCGCCTGGTGGAGCTGGGCCACGACGTGGTGATCCTGCTGGACTCCATCACCCGCCTGGGCCGCGCCTACAACCTGGCCGCGCCCGCCTCCGGCCGCATCCTGTCCGGTGGTGTCGACTCGACCGCGCTGTACCCGCCGAAGAAGTTCTTCGGCGCCGCGCGCAACATCGAGAACGGCGGCTCGCTGACCATCCTGGCCACCGCGCTGGTCGACACCGGCTCGCGGATGGACGAGGTGATCTTCGAGGAGTTCAAGGGCACCGGCAACATGGAGCTCAAGCTCGACCGGAAGCTCTCGGACAAGCGCATCTTCCCCTCCGTCGACGTGGACGCCTCCGGCACCCGCAAGGAGGAGATCCTGCTCGGCCACGAGGAGCTGGCCATCACCTGGAAGCTCCGCCGGGTGCTGCACGCGTTGGACTCGCAGCAGGCGATCGAGCTGCTGCTGGACAAGATGAAGCAGACCAAGTCGAACGCCGAGTTCCTGATGCAGATCGCCAAGAACACCCCCGGTTCGGGCGACTGACACCGGTGGCACCACCCGGGCCCCGCACCGCCGCCAGGCGGTGCGGGGCCCGCCGCTTTCCCGGGCCCGGCCCGGAAACCGATCACCGTACCGGTCCGTCACTTATGCTCGATAGGTCGCACTGTGGGCGAAATGAGGCGATATGGCCGAGCACACCAAGCACCGCACCCCGCGCCGCCGCGGGCTGCGGATCGCGCTGTTCGCGCTGGCCGGCCTCGTCCTGGTCGGGGCCGGACTGGGCGGGATCGCCTACTGGAAGCTGAACCGGAACATCCACGGCGTCGACATCTCCGGGCAGCTGGGCACCGCCCGGCCGCCCGCCTCCACCGGCGGGGCGTTCAACGTCCTGGTGCTGGGCTCCGACTCGCGCTCCGGCACCAACGGGAGCCTGGCGGGCGGTGACACCGGCGACACCGCCCGCTCGGACACCGCGATGGTGGTGCACGTCAACCAGGCGCACACCGCCGCCTCGGTGGTCTCGATACCCCGCGACACCCTGGTGCCCCGCCCGGCCTGCACCGGCGACGACGGCAAGCAGGTCGCCGCGGTCCGCAGCGCGATGTTCAACTCCGCGTACGAGGTCGGCGGCCCGGCCTGCGCGGTGAAGACCGCCGAGCAGCTCACCGGGATGCGGATGGACCACTTCGTCGAGGTGGACTTCACCGGCTTCGCCGCGCTGATCGACGCGATCGGCGGGGTGGACGTCACCACCACGGTGCCGATCGACGACAAGGACAGCGGCCTGCGCCTGGACGCCGGCACCCACCACCTGGGCGGGCAGCAGGCACTGGCCTTCGTCCGGACCAGGCACGGCGTCGGCGACGGCAGCGACCTGGGCCGGATCGAGCTCCAGAAGGAGATGGTCCGGGCGATGCTCGGGCAGGTCGGCGCGCTCGGCCTGGGCTCCAACCCGGTGGCGATGTGGCAGCTCGGCGACAAGCTGACCAGCTCGCTGACCACCGACTCCGACCTGGCCTCGGTCAACTCGCTGGTCGGCATGGCGCAGACCGTCAAGAAGATCGGGCCGGACCAGCTCACCATGGTCACCCTGCCGGTGGCGTACTCGGTCAGCGACCCCAACCGGGTGGTCCCGAGCAACCCGGAGGCCCAGCAGCTGTGGGCGGCGCTGCGGGCCGACCGGGCGGTGCCGCCGCAGGTGCTCCAGCAGCAGCCGGCCAACCCGGCGCAGGCCGACCCGTCCGCCCCGGCGAGCGCCGGGGCGGGAGCCTCCGCCGGTGCCTCGGCCGAGCCCTCCGCGGACGCCCTCGCCGATGCCTTCGAGGGGGCGGAATAGCGGGCTCCGCCTCCCGGTTTGGGAAGAAGCGGGCAGTGCTGGCACACTGGTCCGTCGGTCCCGGTTCACGAGCGGCTGCCCAGTCCGCCGACCCGGTGCCCTCCCGATCAGCTAGGAGAATCCCTTGAAGTCCAACGTTCACCCGGAGTACGTGCTCACCAAGGTGACCTGCACCTGCGGCAACGAGTTCACCACTCGTTCGACCGAGACCAGCGGCGAGATCCGCGCCGAGGTCTGCTCGAACTGCCACCCGTTCTACACCGGCAAGCAGAAGATTCTGGACACCGGTGGCCGCGTGGCCCGCTTCGAGGCGCGCTTCGGCAAGAAGCTCTCCGGCGGCAAGGCCTAGCGCTTCCACGGCGCCGGTCTCGGACGTCCCCGTGCTCGTGCACGGGGGCTTCCGGACCGGCGCCGTTCGCGTCTCCCCCCTCTCGCTCCCCCCGCCACCCCCGCTGCGGCACACTCACGGAAGTAGGACAGACCGATGTTCGAGGCAGTCGAAGAGCTCCTCGTCGAGCACGCCGACCTCGAGAAGAGGCTGGCCGACCCGTCGGTGCACGCCGACCAGGCGAACGCCCGCAAGCTGGCCAAGCGGTACGCCGAGCTGACCCCGATCACCCGGACGTACCTGGCCTGGAAGCAGGCCGGCGAGGACATCGCCGCCGCGCGCGAGCTCGCCGTGGAGGACCCGGACTTCATCGCCGAGGCGAAGAGCTCCGAGGCCCGCCAGGAGGAGCTGACCGAGGAGCTGCGGCTGCTGCTGGTGCCGCGCGACCCCAACGACGACAAGGACGTCATCCTGGAGGTCAAGGCGGGCGAGGGCGGCGAGGAGTCCGCGCTGTTCGCCGGCGACCTGCTCCGGATGTACCTGCGCTACGCCGAGCGGCTGGGCTGGAAGACCGAGATCATCGACGCCAACGAGTCCGACCTCGGCGGCTACAAGGACGTCTCGGTGGCGGTCAAGACCAAGGGCAACCCGGAGCCGGGCCACGGCGTCTGGGCGCAGCTGAAGTACGAGGGCGGCGTGCACCGGGTGCAGCGGGTGCCCGCGACCGAGTCGCAGGGCCGGATCCACACCTCCGCCGCGGGCGTGCTGGTCACCCCGGAGGCCGAGGAGGTCGAGGTGGAGATCCACGCCAACGACCTGCGGATCGACGTCTACCGCTCCTCCGGCCCCGGCGGGCAGTCGGTGAACACCACCGACTCCGCGGTCCGGATCACCCACCTGCCGACCGGTATCGTGGCGTCCTGCCAGAACGAGAAGAGCCAGCTGCAGAACAAGGAGCAGGCGATGCGCATCCTGCGGTCGCGGCTGCTGGCCGCCGCGCAGGAGGAGGCCGAGCGGGAGGCGTCCGACGCCCGCCGCAGCCAGGTGCGCACCGTGGACCGCTCCGAGCGGATCCGGACGTACAACTTCCCGGAGAACCGCATCTCCGACCACCGCACCGGGTTCAAGTCGTACAACCTGGACCAGGTGCTGGACGGCGAACTCAACGCGGTGATCCAGTCCTGCGTGGACGCCGACGCCGCGGCCAAGCTGGCCGCCGCGCAGGAGAACTGAGCCGAGGCTAAGGGGCCCGAGGGTATGAACCTGCTGCTCGCCGAGGTGGCCCAGGCCACCCAGCGCCTGGCCGCGGCCGGCGTGCCCTCGCCGCGCTTCGACGCGGAGGAACTCGCGGCGCACACCCACGGCGTGAAGCGCAGCCAGCTGCACACCGTGCCGGACGGGGACTTCGACGCCCGGTACTGGGAGGCGGTCTCCCGCCGCGAGCAGCGCGAGCCGCTCCAGCACATCACCGGACGGGCGTTCTTCCGCTACCTCGAACTGGAGGTCGGCCCCGGGGTGTTCGTCCCCCGGCCGGAGACCGAGTCGGTGGTCGAGTGGGCGATAGACGCGGTCCGCGCGATGGACGTGGCCGAGCCGCTGGTGGTCGACCTGTGCACCGGCTCCGGGGCGATCGCGCTGGCCCTGGCCCAGGAACTGCCCCGCTCCACCGTGCACGCCTTCGAACTCGACGAGGGCGCCCTCGCCTACACCCGCCGCAACGTCGAGGCCAGCCCCGACCGCGCCCGGGTCCACCTGCACCAGGGCGACGCCACCCTGGCCTTCGCCGACGACCGCGGCTGGGACGGCCGGTTCGACCTGGTGATCAGCAACCCGCCGTACATCCCGCTCACCGAGTGGGAGTACGTGGCCCCCGAGGCCCGCGACCACGACCCGCAGCTGTCGCTGTTCTCCGGCGAGGACGGCCTGGACACCATCCGCGGCATCGAACGCGTCGCCGCCCGGCTGCTGCGCCCCGGCGGCGCGGTGGTGATCGAGCACGCGGACACCCAGGGCGGGCAGGTCCCGTGGATCTTCCGCGAGGAGGGCGGCTGGACGGACGCCGCCGACCACCGGGACCTCAACAACCGGCCGCGCTTCACCACGGCCCGGAGGGCGTCGTTGTGAACACCGGGCACAGCACCACAGCCCGTCGCGCTTCGCTGTAAGTACCACTGACACCACCGGAAGGGGATTGCTCCGATGAGCCGCCGATACGACTGCTCCGACGCCCAGGACCGCGCGAGCGGGCTGCGTGAGGCCGCCACGGCGATCCGCCGCGGGGAGTTGGTGGTGGTGCCGACCGACACGGTGTACGGGATCGCCGCGGACGCCTTCTCGCCGGAGGCGGTCGCCGCCCTGCTGGACGCCAAGGGCCGGGGCCGGAACATGCCCTCGCCGGTGCTGGTCGGCTCGCCGACCACGCTGCACGGGCTGGTCACCGACTTCTCCGAGCAGGCCTGGGAACTGGTGGACGCCTTCTGGCCCGGCGGCCTGACCCTGGTGGCCCGGCACCAGCCCTCGCTGCGCTGGGACCTGGGCGAGACCCGGGGCACCGTCGCGGTCCGGATGCCGCTGCACCCGGTCGCGCTGGAGCTGCTGAACGCCACCGGCCCGCTCGCGGTCTCCTCCGGCAACAAGACCGGCGGCCCGTCCCCGTCCACCTGCGACGAGGCCGAGGCGCAGCTCGGCGACGCGGTGTCGATCTACCTGGACGGCGGGACGGCGGACTACGGCACGCCCTCGACCATCGTCGACGTCACCGGCAAGGTGCCGGTGGTGCTGCGGGCGGGCGCGATCGGCGTCGAGCAGCTGAGGGAGGTCGTTCCGGACGTGGAGGCCGGCAGTTGACCGCCGCCGCCCCCCTGTACGGAGCGCGGAGCACCCGGGCCCCCTTCGCGGAGCCCGGGCCGCTCCCGCTGGACACCTTCCGCATCCTGTTCGTCTGCACCGGGAACGTCTGCCGCTCGCCGATCGCCGAGCGGCTCGCCCGGCTGGAGCTGGACTCCCGGCTCGGGGTGCGGGTCGGCCGCCGGATCGTGGTGGAGAGCGCCGGCACCTGGGGCCACGAGGGCGCCCCGATGGAGGCGCACGCGGCGACGGTGCTCGGCGAGTACGGCGCGGACAGCGCGGACTTCGCCGGGCGGGAGCTGCTGGACGAGCACGTGATCGACGCCGACCTGGTGCTGACCGCGACCCTGGACCACCGGGCGCAGGTCATCTCGATGGGCCACGCGGCGGGACTGCGCACCTTCACCATCAAGGAGTTCACCCGTCTGGTGCAAAGGGTCGACCCGCGCACCCTGCCGGACCCCCGGGACGGCGCGCGGCTGACCGAGCGCGCCCGCGCGCTGGTCCGCTCGGCCGCCGCCCTGCGCGGCTGGCTGCTGGCCTCCGCACCCGAGTTCGACGAGCTGAGGGACCCTTACGGGGCGCCGATCGGGATGTTCCGCAACTGCGGCGAGGAGATATTCGACGCGCTGGACCCGGTGGTGACCGCCCTGACGGGCGTGGCCCGCTGAGTTGAGCGCCCTCCACTAAAGTTTCCGTGGGGGATTTGTGAAGACTGCGTGCGCAGGCGATGGCGGCAACCGGAAAGGCGCAAGCCCGCGCGTTCGGGCGGGCCGGGCGGTGGGGGCCGACCTACGCTGGAAGGACCTGCCCGCACCGCAGCCTGGAGCCGCACCATGACGGTCGCCGACGCCCCATCCGTCCACTGGGAGGCCGCGGAGGCCCTGCGCACCGCCGACCCGCTGATCGCCGACCTGCTCACCGCCGAGGCCGAGCGCCGGGCGGACTCGCTGCAACTGCTCGCCGGGGAGAACCTGGCCACCCCCGCCGTCCTGGCCGCGCTGTCCGGCCCGCTGGCCGACAAGTACGCCGAGGGCTACCCGGGCCGCCGGCACCACACCGGCTGCGCGCCCGCCGACACCGTGGAACTGCTGGCGATCGACCGGGCCCGCGAACTGTTCGCCGCCCCGCACGCCAACGTCCAGCCCCGCTCCGGGACTTCGGCGATGCTGGCGGCCTACGCCGCGCTGCTGCGGCCGGGCGACGCGGTGCTCGCCATGTCGCTGGAGCACGGCGGCCACCTCAGCGCCGGCTCGCGGGCCAACTTCTCCGGCCGCTGGTTCCGCTTCCACGGCTACGGGGTGCGCGAGCAGGACGGCCGGATCGACCTCGACCAGGTCCGCGCCCTGGCCCGCGAGCACCGTCCGAAGGCGATCGTGGCCGGCGGCATCTCCTACCCGCGGCACGTCGACTGGGCCGCCTTCCGGGAGATCGCCGACGAGGTGGACGCCTACCTGATCGCCGCCGCCGGACAGACCGCCGGCCTGGTCGCGGCCGGCGCCGCCCCCTCCCCGGTGCCCTACGCGGACGTCACCGTCGCCACCACCCACAAGCTGCTGCGCGGCCCGCGCGGCGGGCTGCTGCTGTGCACCGCCGAGCTGGCGGACCGGATCGACCGCGCGGTCTTCCCGTTCACCCAGGGCGGGGCGGCGATGCACGAGGTGGCCGCCAAGGCGGTCGCGCTGGCCCAGGCCGCCACCCCCGCCCACACCGGCTACGTCCGGCGGGCGGTCTCCGGCGCCCGGGCGCTGGCCGCCGCGCTGGCCGCGGCCGGGGCCCAGCCGCTCACCGGCGGCACCGACACCCACCTGGTGACCGCCTCGGTCCGGGCCCTCGGCCTGACCGGCGTGGAGGCCGAACGCCGCTGCGCCGCGGCCGGGTTGCTGCTCGGCCGGTGCGCCGTCCCGTACGACCCGGCGCCGCCGACCGAGACCTCCGGCATCCGGCTGGGCACCGGCACCTGCGCGGCCCAGGGGATGGGCGAGGAGGAGCTCGGCGAGGTCGGCGCCCTGCTCGGCCGGGTGCTCGCCGGGGACGGCCCGGAGCCGGTGCGCGGCCGGGTGCGGGAGCTGGCCCGGGCCTTCGCCGGGCGGCGCTGAGCGGCCCGGCGGAGGGTTCGGGGCCGTCGGGGAGAACCGCGATGCGGGGCCCGGGCGTCGGAGTCAATAAGGTGTGGTCCGTGGCGACGCACCTCGAATCCCGAACCAGCGCGGGAGTACCCTGCGTACTCGTCCGTCCGAGCGCGACCCTGGAGGCCGGTGGTGCGTGAGTATCTGCTGGTCATGTTCGTCTCGGCGGCGGTGACCTACCTGCTGGTCAGCCCGGTCCGCAAGTTCGCGATCGCGGCCGGCGCGATGCCCGCCGTCCGGGCGCGCGACGTGCACCGCGAGCCCACGCCGCGGCTCGGCGGCATCGCGATGTTCGGCGGCCTGCTGGCCGGCCTGCTGGCGGCGTCCCAACTGACCAACCTCGGGCGGCTGTTCGTGCAGAGCGCGGACATCAAGGCGCTGCTCTCCGGGGCCGGGATCATGTTCGTGCTGGGCGTCCTGGACGACAAGTGGGGCGTGGACGCGCTGGTGAAGCTCGGCGGGCAGATGATCGCCGCCGGCGTGATGGTCTGGCAGGGCATCACGGTGATCGCCATCCCGGTGCCCGGCTACGGCTCGGTCCCGGTCACCCCGACCCAGGGCATGCTGATCTCGGTCGTGCTGGTGGTCGTGATGGTCAACGCGGTCAACTTCATCGACGGCCTGGACGGCCTGGCCGCCGGCATGGTCTGCATCGCCGCGATGGCCTTCTTCCTCTACTCGTACCGGCTCTGGCTCGGCTACGGGATCAACGACGCCGCGCCCGCCGCGCTGTTCACCGCGGTGCTGATCGGCATGTGCCTGGGCTTCCTGCCGCACAACCTGCACCCGGCGCGGATCTTCATGGGCGACTCCGGCTCGATGATGCTCGGCCTGATGCTGGCCGTCGCGGCGATCTCGATCACCGGCCGGGTCGACCCCGACCTGATCACCGAGCAGGTCGGTTCGCAGACCACCGCCGTGCACGCCCTGGTGCCGATCTACATCCCGCTGCTGCTGCCGCTGACCGTGATCGCGCTGCCGCTGGCCGACCTGCTGCTGGCCGTGGTGCGCCGCACCTGGGCGGGCAAGTCGCCGTTCGCGGCGGACAAGCAGCACCTGCACCACCGGCTGCTGGAGGTCGGGCACTCGCACAGCCGGGCCGTGCTGATCATGTACTTCTGGGCCGCGCTGATCGCCTTCGGCACCGTCGCGGTGTCGATCACCAACACCGGCCGCGCGGTGGTGCTCACCATGGCGGGCCTGTGCCTGGTCGGCCTCGCGGTGCTGCTGATGCCGCGGTTCAAGCCGCGCGCGCCCAGGGCCGTCCAGTCCTTCGTGCCGCCCCGCTACCGGGACGGCGAGCCGGGCCGGGCGCAGGCGGTGGAGCCGGTCGCGTCGGCGGGGTCCGCGGAGTCGGTCGCGTCGGCGGAGCGCGCGCAGAGCGCCGAGAACGCCGAGAACGCCGAGCCGGCCGCGATGGCCGAGCTGTCGGCCGAGGACAAGGCCCTGCTGGGACGGCTCGGGACGGGCGCCACGGCGGCCGGGCAGCGCGGCGAGCGGCGCTCCTGACGGAGGGTCAGTTCCCGTTGGGCCGTCCGGCGGCACCCGTTCGGAGGCACTTGTCCGCCCTTGGTGTGACAGGTACCACACCTTCATGGTAAAGCTCTCATCAAATAGTTTGTGATACCGTTCACGAGTACCGAGAACACGCCGAAAGACCTGACAGGTGGAGGACTTCCGTCCCTGGTCGGTCTCCCTCGACGGACGCGCCGTCCAGGCGGCTGTCCGCGGCGCGTTCCGCGCACCCCCCGTGTCTCTGCCCCCCGTTTCCGACATGCCGCCGGAGTTGCCGACATGCCGTCCCACGACGCCCGGATCCTCCGTGGCGCCGCAATCCCCACTGCGGTCGCCGGAGTGGTCGCCATGGCGATCGCCTTCGCCGTCGCCCAGGGGAAGGGTCTGCTCGGTGCCCTGCTCGCGACGGTGGTCGTGATCCTCTTCTTCGGCGCCGGCCAGATCGCGCTCGACCGGCTGGGCCGGAACAACCCGCAGATGCTGATGCCGGTCGCGATGCTGGTCTACACCACTCAGATCCTGGTGGTCGGCGTCCTGCTCGCGGTGGCCAAGCACCTCACCTTCTTCGACCACAAGGTCTTCGGCCTCTCGCTGCTCGGCCTGGTGATCGTCTGGATGGGCTTCCAGGTGCGGGGCTGGCTGAAGGCCAAGACCTTCTACGTGGAACCCGACGGCAAGCCGAAATCCGGGCGTCAATCGTGAGCGGGGCATACCGTCCCCCTCACGAGGGGGGCGGTGTTTATGCCCTCCTGACGGGCTGCTATCGTCCGTCCCGACGGCGGAGTACGGGAAGCGGCCAGGTCCCTCCGAGAATCGGACGGATCGCCCCCCGGCTCCACGAAGCTTTCGAAGATCCCGCGGTGGGGATATGCGCCGCGCCGGGTCAGCGAGAAATCCAACTAGTCCCAGTGCCGCACCGTGGCCGACGGCCACGCCGACACACCGAGGTTGCCGTAACCATGCGTCAGAACGAAGGAGTCTGTGGTGGGTGCTGACGTCCAGCTCGCCTCCGAGGCCGGTTGCCACCTTTTCTCCGGCTGCGGCTTCCCCGCCCCCGGCCTGAACGAGTTCGAGTTCAAGCCGATCTTCTCGGTCGGGAGCGTCGACTTCACCAAGCCGATGCTGCTGTCGATCATCTGTGCGCTGCTGGTGGTCGGCTTCTTCTGGGCCGCGTTCGCCAAGCCGAAGCTGCTCCCGGGCAAGCTCCAGCTGGTCGGCGAGATCGGGTACGACTTCGTCAAGCGGAGCATCGTGCTGGAGACGATCGGCAAGAAGGGCGAGAAGTACGTCCCGATGCTGGTCTCGATGTTCTTCTTCGTGTGGATCATGAACATCATGTCCATCGTCCCGTTCGCCCAGTTCCCGGTGATGTCGCGGATCGCGTTCCCGGTCGGGCTCGCGGCGATCGTGTGGATCACCTACATGACGCTGACCTTCAAGAAGCACGGCTTCGTCGGCGGCATGAAGAACCTCTGCTGGCCGTCGGGCATCCCGGGCTGGGTCATGTTCATCCTGGTGCCGATCGAGTTCTTCTCGAACATCTTCGTGCGCCCCTTCACCCTCGCGGTCCGAGCCTTCGCCAACATGTTCGCCGGTCACCTGCTGATCGTCGTCTTCTCGGTGGCCTCGTGGTACCTGCTGAGCCCCAGCATCGGCGCCCTGTACGGCTCGGTGTCCTTCGTGGTGGCCGCGGCCCTGACCGCCTTCGAGCTGCTGGTGCAGTTCCTGCAGGCGTACATCTTCGTGATGCTCGCCAGCAGCTACATCGCCGGTGCCCTGGAAGAGGCGCACTGAGCCCCGCGGCCCCGGCCGCGCCCCGAACTCCCGGTGGCCAACACCCACCGGTATCCCATCCCCGCAAAGGATTAGCTGAGATGTCCGCTCTCGCTGAGGTTTCCGGTTCCGTCGCTTCCATCGGCTACGGCCTCGCCGCGATCGGCCCCGGCATCGGTGTCGGTCTGATCTTCGGTAACGGCGTGCAGGCGATGGCCCGTCAGCCCGAGGCTGCCGGCCTGATCCGCTCGAACATGTTCATCGGCTTCGCGCTGACCGAGGCCCTCGCCCTGATCGGCATCGTCATGCCGTTCGTCTACGGCGCCTGAGCCGGACGTTCCGGTAGCCAATTCCGACGAAAGGTTCTGATATGGCCCCCGAGGTTCTCCTCGCGGCAGAAGAGAAGATGAACCCTCTTCTCCCCGCGTGGCCCGAGGTCATCATCGGCCTGCTCTGCTTCTTCATCGTCTTCGGCATCCTCGGCAAGAAGCTCCTCCCCAGCATCGAGAAGGTGCTGGGAGAGCGCCGCGACGCCATCGAAGGCGGCATGAAGCGCGCGGAGACCGCTCAGGCCGAGGCCCAGGCCCTGCTGGAGCAGTACCGCGCCGAGCTCGCCGAGGCGCGCCACGAGGCCGCGCGGATCACCGAGCACGCCCGTGAGCAGGGCGCCGCCCTGATCAACGAGATGCGCGAGGAGGGCCAGCGCCAGCGCGAGGCCATCGTCGCCGCCGGCCACGCCCAGATCGAGGCCGACAAGAAGCAGGCCACCGCGGTCCTGCGCCAGGACGTCGGCTCGCTGGCCTCCCAGCTGGCCTCCCGCATCGTCGGCGAGTCCCTGGAGGACCACGCCCGCCAGAGCGGTGTCATCGACCGCTTCCTGGACGAGCTGGAGTCCAAGGCCACCGCTGCCCAGGGTGCGTCCAAGTGATCGGCGCGAGCCGTGAGGCACTCGCCGCCGGCCGCGAGAACCTGGAGAGCCTGACCGACAACACTTCGGTGGACGCGGCCAAGCTCGCCGGGGAACTCACCGCCGTCACCGCGCTGCTGGACCGCGAGGTCTCGCTGCGCCGGGTGCTGACCGATCCGTCCCGGTCCGGTCAGGACAAGGCCCAGCTGGCCGCCTCGCTGCTGAACGGCCAGGTCTCCGGCGAGAGCGTCGACCTGGTCTCCGGCCTGGTCCGCTCGCGCTGGTCCGGCCCGCGCGACCTGGTCGACGCGGTCGAGCAGCTCGCCGCGTACGCCGAGGTCATCGCCGCCGACAGGGCGGGCGCGCTGGACGACGTCGAGGACGAGCTGTTCCGGTTCGGCCGGGTGGTGGCGGGCTCGCACGAGCTGCGCGCCGCGCTGACCGAACCGAAGGCCGACGCCGCCGCCAAGGCCGCGCTGGTGCGCAGGCTCCTCGGCGGCCGCGCCAACGCGGGCACCGTCCGCCTGGTCACCAGCCTGGTCACCGCCCCCCGGGGCCGTAGCCTGGAAGGTGGCCTGGAGACCTACTCCAAGCTCGCCGCCTCCCGGCGGGGCCGCGTGGTGGCCCTGGTCACCACCGCGATCCCGCTCTCCGACCGCCAGAAGGACCGCCTCGCCGCCGCGCTGGCCGGTCTCTACGGGCGGCAGGTCCACCTGAACATCGACGTGGACCCCTCGGTCCAGGGCGGTGTCCGGGTGCAGATCGGCGACGAGATCATCGACGGCACCGTGTCGAGCCGCCTGGAAGGCGCTCGCCAGGGTCTCGAAGGCTGAGCACCAGCACTATCCGACCCTCGGTCGGGCGTCGGTCCACACCAGGTGGGCCGGCAAAACGTACGGCCGGTTCACCCGACCCGGCCGAGAGTCGAGCACTTGCGGCCCTCAATGGCGGGCCGAGGATCGCAAACTAGGAGAGCAGGGAAGCCTGATGGCGGAGCTTACGATCCGTCCGGAGGAGATCCGGGACGCGCTGGCCGACTTTGTCCAGTCGTACCAGCCGGACGCGGCCTCGCGTGAAGAGGTCGGCACGGTCACCGAGGCCATGGACGGTATCGCCAAGGTCGAGGGCCTGCCCTCGGTCATGGCCAACGAGCTGCTGAAGTTCGAGGACGGCACCCTCGGCCTCGCGCTGAACCTCGACACCCGCGAGATCGGTGTCGTCGTCCTCGGTGAGTT
Organism: Kitasatospora sp. NPDC088783; assembly: GCF_044750705.1. Classification (NCBI taxonomy): domain Bacteria; kingdom Bacillati; phylum Actinomycetota; class Actinomycetes; order Kitasatosporales; family Streptomycetaceae; genus Kitasatospora; species Kitasatospora sp. NPDC088783. The sequence continues at coordinate 142,492 of NZ_JBIVKJ010000003.1, read as the reverse complement.
CTCGGGCATCGAGGAGGGCCAGACGGTGCAGCGCACCGGCGAGGTCCTCTCCGTCCCGGTCGGCGACGGCTACCTCGGCCGTGTCGTGGACCCGCTGGGCAACCCGATCGACGGCCTGGGCGAGATCGCGGCCACCGGCCGCCGCGCCCTGGAGCTGCAGGCCCCCGGCGTCATGGCCCGCAAGTCGGTCAAGCAGCCGCTGCAGACCGGTATCAAGGCGATCGACGCGATGACCCCGATCGGCCGCGGCCAGCGCCAGCTGATCATCGGTGACCGCCAGACCGGCAAGACCGCCGTCGCCGTCGACACGATCATCAACCAGCGCGACAACTGGCGCTCGGGCGACCCGGAGAAGCAGGTCCGCTGCATCTACGTCGCCGTGGGCCAGAAGGGCTCCACCATCGCGTCCGTCCGCGGCGCCCTGGAGGAGGCCGGCGCGCTGGAGTACACCACCATCGTGGCCGCTCCCGCCTCCGACCCGGCCGGCTTCAAGTACCTCGCCCCGTACACCGGTTCGGCCATCGGCCAGGAGTGGATGTACGACGGCAAGCACGTCCTCATCGTCTTCGACGACCTGTCGAAGCAGGCCGAGGCCTACCGCTCCGTCTCCCTGCTGCTGCGCCGCCCGCCGGGCCGCGAGGCGTACCCGGGTGACGTCTTCTACCTGCACTCCCGCCTGCTGGAGCGCTGCGCCAAGCTGAACGACGCCCTCGGCGGCGGCTCGATGACCGGTCTGCCGATCATCGAGACCAAGGCCAACGACGTCTCGGCGTACATCCCGACCAACGTCATCTCGATCACCGACGGCCAGTGCTTCCTGGAGTCCGACCTGTTCAACGCCGGCATCCGCCCGGCCGTGAACGTCGGCATCTCGGTCTCCCGCGTCGGTGGCTCCGCCCAGATCAAGGCGATGCGCTCGGTCGCCGGCCGCCTGCGCCTGGACCTCGCCCAGTACCGTGAGCTGGAGGCGTTCGCCGCCTTCGGTTCCGACCTGGACGCGGCCTCCAAGGCCCAGCTGGAGCGCGGTGCGCGCATGGTCGAGCTGCTGAAGCAGGGCCAGTACCAGCCGTTCCCGGTCGAGGAGCAGGTCGTCTCCATCTGGGCCGGCACCACCGGTCAGCTGGACGACGTCCCGGTGGCGGAGATCCGCCGCTTCGAGCGCGAGTTCCTGGACAACGTCCGCCTGGAGCACAAGGGCATCCTGGCCGGCATCGTCGAGACCGGCCTGCTGGAGCAGGGCACCATCGACGCGCTGACCGCCGCGATCACGTCCTTCAAGCAGGGCTTCACCACGGCTGACGGCAAGCTGCTCTCCGAGCAGGCCTGAGTCCGGTAGCGAGGGAAAGGACGTAACGACCCAATGGGAGCACAGCTTCGGGTCTACAAGCGCCGCATCCGCTCCGTCACCGCGACGAAGAAGATCACCAAGGCGATGGAGATGATCTCCGCGTCGCGCATCGTCAAGGCGCAGCGCGCGGTGGCCGCCTCCACTCCGTACGCCGACGAGCTCACCCGCGCGGTGACCGCGGTGGCCACCCGGTCCACCGCGAAGCACCCGCTGACCACCGAGAACCCGAACGCGCAGCGCGCGGCCGTCCTGCTGATCACGGCGGACCGCGGCCTGGCGGGCGGCTACTCGACCAACGCCATCAAGCAGTCGCTGGCGCTCGCCGCCCGCCTCCGCGAAGAGGGCAAGGAAGTGGTCACGTACATCGTCGGCCGCAAGGGCGTGGGCTACTACGGCTTCCGCAACCTGGCGGTGGCGAACTCCTGGACCGGCTTCTCCGACAAGCCGACCTACGGAGACGCCAAGACGGTCGCGGCGGACCTGATCGAGGCCTTCACCGCGGAGACCGGCGGCGTGGACGAGCTGCACCTGGTGTCGACCGAGTTCGTGTCGATGCTGACGCAGAACGCCATCGACCGGCGCCTGCTGCCGCTGCGGCTCGACGAGGTCGAGCTCAGCGACGCGACGCCGGCCAAGGACCAGATCTTCCCGCTCTACGACTTCGAACCGTCGGCGGAGGGCGTCCTCGACGCGCTGCTGCCGCGGTACGTCGAGAGCCGGATCTACAACGCGCTGCTGCAGTCGGCCGCTTCCGAGCACGCCGCCCGCCGCCGCGCGATGAAGAGCGCGACGGACAACGCCGGCGAGCTCATCAAGTCGCTCACGCGGCTTGCCAACTCGGCCCGACAGGCCGAGATCACCCAGGAAATCAGCGAGATCGTCGGCGGTGCCAACGCCCTCGCCGACGCTAGCCGCGGGAGCGAATGAGTATGACCACCACTGTTGAGCCGACGGGCGCCGGACTGGCCACGGGCCGCGTCGCCCGGGTCATCGGCCCGGTCGTCGACGTGGAGTTCCCCGTCGACGCGATTCCCGACATGTTCAACGCCCTGCACGTCGAGGTGGACAACCCCGACGGCACGGGCAGGAAGACCCTGACCCTCGAGGTCGCCCAGCACCTCGGCGACGGCCTGGTCCGCGGCATCTCGATGCAGCCGACCGACGGCCTGGTCCGCGGCTCGCAGGTCACCGACACCGGTTCGGCGATCTCCGTCCCGGTCGGCCAGATCACCAAGGGCAAGGTGTTCAACGCCCTCGGTGAGGTGCTGAACGTCGACAAGGCCGAGTTCGACGCCCAGGTCGAGGTCAAGTGGCCGATCCACCGCAAGGCCCCGAACTTCTCCGAGCTCGAGTCCAAGACCGAGATGTTCGAGACCGGCATCAAGGTCATCGACCTGCTCACCCCGTACGTCACCGGTGGCAAGATCGGCCTGTTCGGTGGCGCCGGCGTCGGCAAGACCGTGCTCATCCAGGAGATGATCTACCGCGTCGCCGAGAACTTCGGTGGTGTGTCGGTGTTCGCCGGTGTCGGCGAGCGCACCCGTGAGGGCAACGACCTCATCGACGAGATGGTCGACTCGGGCGTCCTGGACAAGACCGCGCTGGTCTTCGGCCAGATGGACGAGCCGCCGGGCACCCGCCTGCGGGTCGCGCTCTCCGCGCTGACCATGGCGGAGTACTTCCGCGACGTCGAGAAGCAGGACGTGCTCCTCTTCATCGACAACATCTTCCGGTTCACCCAGGCCGGTTCCGAGGTGTCGACCCTGCTCGGCCGCATGCCCTCCGCGGTGGGCTACCAGCCGAACCTGGCCGACGAGATGGGCCTCCTCCAGGAGCGCATCACCTCGACCCGCGGTCACTCGATCACCTCGATGCAGGCGATCTACGTCCCCGCGGACGACCTGACCGACCCGGCGCCGGCCACCACCTTCGCCCACCTGGACGCGACCACCGTGCTGTCGCGCCCGATCTCGGAGAAGGGCATCTACCCGGCCGTCGACCCGCTGGACTCCACGTCCCGCATCCTCGACCCGCGGTACATCACGCAGCTCCACTACGACACGGCCGTCCGCATCAAGGGGATCCTGCAGAAGTACAAGGACCTCCAGGACATCATCGCGATCCTCGGCATCGACGAGCTGTCCGAGGAGGACAAGATCACGGTGCAGCGGGCCCGCCGCATCGAGCGCTTCCTCTCGCAGAACACCTACGTGGCGAAGCAGTTCACCGGTGTGGACGGTTCGACCGTGCCGCTGTCGGAGACCATCGAGGCCTTCAACGCGATCGCGGACGGCAAGTACGACCACGTCCCGGAGCAGGCGTTCTTCATGTGCGGTGGCATCGACGACCTCGAGCGCAACGCCGCCGAGCTGCTGAAGAAGTAACCGCAGGCCGGTTGCACGGCAGACCGAACCGTTGAGGGGTGGTCCCCGGCTCTCGTCGGGGGCCACCCCTCACCGCTGGATCTGCTGTGATCCCGGTCATTTACGGGCCCCTGGTTTCGTTCCGGGGGCGCGTGACCGTTATTCTTACCGAAACTGCCGAGATCGCCGCCCGTTCGCCCGGGCGTCCGATGGCCGGCAAGAGCCAAGGAGCCCACGTTGGCTGAGCTGCACGTCGAGCTGGTCGCAGCCGACCGCAAGGTGTGGTCCGGTGCGGCCACCATCGTCGTCGCCCGTACGGCCTCCGGTGACACCGGCATCATGCCCGGCCACACCCCGGTGCTGAGCGTGCTGGAGACCGGCCCGGTCACCATCCGCACCGCCGACCAGGGCACTGTCGTGGCCGCGGTGCACGGCGGCTTCATCTCGTTCGCCGACAACAAGCTGTCGATCCTCGCCGAGATCGCCGAGCTGGCCGACGAGATCGACGTCGCCCGGGCCGAGCGGGCGCTGGAGAACGCCAAGACCGAGGCCGACTCGCACGCCGAGCGCCGCGCCGAGGTCCGCCTGCTCGCCGCCGGCGGGTTGAAGGCGCACCACTGAGCCTGGTCTCAGCGACGGTCCCGGGGACGCCTGGAGCGTGACCCCGGGACTGTCGTATCAGTTGGTAGGAATGAGCGGCCGTGGGTCGGCCGCCACCGGGAAGCAGCGAGGAGGTAGGTGAGCATGGTCCTCGCCCTTGTGGTGTGCGCGGTGGTGGTGGTCCTGGCCATCGCCGGGCTGGTCGGCTTCGCGGTGCGCCGCCGCCTCATCCAGCGGGTGGGCGGCACCTTCGACTGCTCCTACCGGTTGAAAATGCCGGCCGACGCCTCCACGCAGCCGGATCTCGACGAGAACGGCCAACCCACCTCCGCCCCGGTCCCGCAGACCGACGGCAAGGGGTGGGTTTTTGGTATCGGCCGCTACAGCGGCGACTCGATCGAGTGGTTCCGGGTCTTCTCCTACGCCCCCCGGCCGCGCCGGGTGCTGCCGCGCACCGAGATCGAGGTGCTGGGCCGGCGCTACCCGCAGGGCCAGGAGGAACTCGCCCTGCTCTCGGGCTCGGTGGTGCTGCGCTGCCTGCACAAGGGCGCCCCGCTGGAGCTGGCGATGAGCGACGACGCGCTGACCGGCTTCCTGGCCTGGCTGGAGGCGGCGCCGCCCGGACAGCGGGTCAACGTCGCGTAGCGACGGGCCCGCTGGTGGGGGCGCCCCCGGCCGAAGGCTGGGGGACGGGTCAACGTCGCGTAGCGACGGGCCCGCTGGTGGGGGGACGGGTCAACGTCGCGTGGTGAGGCGCTGTTAACGGCCGTGAACCCGCGCGCTAGGCTGCGGGCATGGTGAACCTGACGCGCATCTACACCCGGACCGGGGACGACGGCACGACCGCGCTCGGCGACATGAGCCGGACCACCAAGACCGACCCCCGGCTGATCGCGTACGCGGACACCAACGAGGCCAACGCGGCGCTCGGCGTGGCGCTGGCCGCCGGGCAGTTGGACGAGGAACTGGTCACGGTGCTGACCCGGGTCCAGAACGACCTGTTCGACGTCGGCGCGGACCTGGCCACCCCGGTCGTCGAGGACCCGAAGTACCCGCCGCTGCGGGTCGAGCAGTCGTACGTCGACCGGCTGGAGGGCGACTGCGACCGCTTCCTCGCCGAGCTGGAGAAGCTGCGCAGCTTCATCCTCCCCGGCGGCACGCCCGGCGCGGCCCACCTGCACCTGGCGTGCACCGTGGTGCGGCGGGCCGAGCGGTCGACCTGGGCGGCGATCGAGGCGTACGGCGAGGGCGTCAACCCGCTGACCGCGAAGTACCTCAACCGGCTGTCCGACCTGCTGTTCATCCTGGCCCGCACCGCCAACAAGGAGCGCGGCGACGTGCTCTGGGTGCCCGGCGAGAACCGCTGACCCGCCCGGCGGCGGGTCACTTCTCCCGCTTCGGGAAGACCGTGTAACTGGCCGCGATCAGCAGGTTGACGCCGACCACCAGGCCCATCCGCGGGTACCAGGTGCCCAGCGCCGCGGTGCGGGCGTCGTCGCCGACCAGCCACCGCACGGCCGCGACCAGCGCCACCGTGATCACCGCGGCGAGCAGCGTCAGCGCGCACACGCCCCACTCGTAGCGGGCCCGCGGCGCACCGTACCGGGGCGTCCCGGCGGGCCTCGGGCCGCCGGCCAGGCGGTGCGCGGCGTGCCCGTCCGCCCAGCGGACCAGGCGGCGGCCGTAGGCGAGCGAGAAACCGACGTACGCGGCGGCCAGGCCGTGCGTCCAGTCGGCGGTGGCGCCGCCGCGCAGGTCCGCGACGGTCGCGCCGAGGATCACCAGGTCGACCACCGGGAGCAGCGCCAGGAGCACCGCGCCCGTCCGGCGCAGGCGCAGCGCGTACCGGGCCAGCAGCCCGGCCGCCAGCACCACCCAGAAGCCGATCTCACCGGCGACGATCAGGGAAACCATGCTTCGATCCTGCCGCGCCCCGGGCGCCCGGTCATCGTCCGGCCAGTCGACACCGGTGTGCGACTTTCGTCGGACGGCGGGTCGTCCGACCGGTCGTTCCGGCGGGTCGGAAGGAGTGCTGGGATGGTGCCCGTGAGGCTCACCGCCCGCCAGGAGGACCTGGCCATCGCCGCCGCCGGGCTGCTCGGCGGCCTGCTGCTGCTCGCGTTCGGCGCCTACGACGCCCGGCCCGGGCTGCCGGTGTGGGCGGTGGCGCTGCCGCTGGCGGCGATGGCGGCGCTGGAGACGGTGCGCCGCCGGCGGCCGGTCTGGACGGTCTGCCTGGGCGGCGCGCTGTTCGGCGCCGGGGTGTACCTGGGCTCGCTGACGGCCACCCTGCTGATGTACACCGACCTGCTGTACGCGGCGACCCTGTACGGCCCGGTCCGGATCAGCAAGGTGCTGCAACTGACCGGCGCCGCCGCCACGTTGGTGCTCTCCGGGCTGACCTGGCGGTACGGGTCGGTGCCCGGGGCGCTGCTGGTCGCGGTGTTCTGCGGGCTGGTCTTCCTGGCCCCGGTCTGGACGGCCGACCTGCTGCGCCGCCACCGGGACCGTGCCGAGGCCGCGTGGCTGCGGGCCGAACAGACCGCGCTGCTGGCCGAGTTGGACCGGCGCGGCGCGGTGGCCGCGGAGCGCGCCCGGATGGCCCGCGAGCTGCACGACGTGATCGCCAACCACCTGTCGGCGATCGCCATCCACGCCACCGGCGCGCAGGCGGTGGCGCGCCGTCAGCGGCGCGAGCCGGACGAGCCGCTGGTGCAGGCGCTGGCGGTGATCCGGGAGAACAGCGTCCAGGGGCTGGCCGAGATGCGCCGGATGATCGGCCTGCTGCGCGGGAGCGGGCCCGAAGAGCCGTCCGTGGCACCGCGGTTGGCTGCGGTGGACGTGCTGCTGGAGCAGGCCCGGGCGGCCGGGCGGGCGGCCGGGCTGCGGTTCGAGGCGCGGGAGCTGGGCGAGCGCGGCGAGCTGTCCGCGCCGCTGGAGCTCGCCGCGTACCGGATCGTCCAGGAGTCGCTGACCAACGCGGTCAAGCACGCCGCGCCCGGCCCGGTGCGGCTGGAGATCCGGTACGGGGAGCGGGAGTTGGCGATCTCGGTGGAGTCCGCGTACCGGGCCGGGGCGGGCCGGCCGGTGCCCGGGGCGAGGGCCGGGCTGGTCGGCATGGGCGAGCGGGCCCAGCTGCTCGGCGGCCGGTTCGCCGCCGGGCCGGAGGGGGAGCGGTGGGCGGTGCGGGCGGTGCTGCCGCGGACGGCGGGCGGGGAGCGGGCGTGATCCGGGTGCTGGTGGCCGAGGACCAGGCGGCGGTGCGGGCGGCGCTGGTGATGATCCTGCGCGCGGAGGACGACCTGGAGGTGGTCGGCGAGGCCGCCGACGGCGAGCAGGCCGTCCGGCTGGCCCTGGAACTGCGGCCCGACGTGGTGCTGATGGACGTCCGGATGCCCCGGCTGGACGGCGTCGCGGCGACCCGGCGGGTGGTCGCCGCCGGGGCCGGGCAGGTGCTGGTGCTCACCACCTTCGACCTGGACGAGTACCTGTGGGGCGCGCTGCGGGCCGGCGCCGCCGGGTTCCTGCTCAAGGACCTGGAGGCCGAGGCGCTGGTCGACGGCGTCCGGGCGGTGGCCCGCGGCGACGGGATGCTCGCGCCGTCCGTCACCCGGCGGCTGATCGCCTCCCTCGCCCGGCCGGGCGGGCCCGGCCCGGCGGCTCCGGCGGGCGCTGCGGAGCCGGCGGAGCTGACGCCCCGGGAGCGGGAGGTGCTGGGCTGCCTGGGGGCGGGCCTGTCCAACGCCGAGATCGCCGCCCGGCTGCACACCGCCAAGGCCACCACCAAGACGCACGTCAGCCGGATCCTGGCCAAGCTCGGCCTGCGCAGCCGGGTGCAGGCGGCGATCCTCGCCCGGGAGCTGGGGGTGCCCGGCCCGGGGGAGCAGTGAGGGCGGGACGCGGCCGGGGCGGGGCGCGAGGGGCACAGATCACACCCGTCCCGGCGCAGATCACACTGCCGGAACGCACCACGGCGGGCGCGCTCCCACTAGAGTCCGGCGAGAGCGCTGCCGCTCCCGCGGTCGGTCCGTACTGCCCGGGTGCGGGACGTTCTGGGCGGCTGGGTGAGTTTGCTCACGGTCCGCCCGCAGACGGGTGATTTGGGCGGCAATCGAGCGTAGGTGTGAGGTGTTCCTGCGTATATTCCCTCGGACGGGTGAAGTTGAGGGGCAGTCCGGCGGGTGACAGCAACCTGCGGAACTGGTTCACCGTCAGATTCAGAAGGGGCCGGTGCGCGGACACGGCCCCGTGGAGCACGGACGTTCCCCGAGGTGCGGGCGGCACCGTGGAGCGGACGCCCGGCGGACGGCCGAGGAGGAGGACAGCATGCGCATCACCGGCGACCACACCGGACTGGCCATCGAAGGGCGGCTCGACGTGCGCAGCGCCGCCGACGCCAGGGCACTGCTGCACGCTGCCGTCGACGGCGGCGAGGGAGACCTGGTCCTCGACCTCGGACGCCTGGAGTTCTGGGACGCCACCGGGCTCGGCGTCATCATGGGCACCCACCGCCGGGCCGGCCGGGTCGGGCGTCGGCTGGTGCTCCGGGAAGTGCCGGTCCAGTTGCAGCGCCTGCTGGTGGCGACCCGGCTGCACCGCATCCTGGCGGTCGAGGGAGCGGTGCAGGACCCCTGCGGGACGACGCTTCCCGCGCTCGGCTAGCGCGCTCCCGGCCGGCCCGCGGGCGACGGCCGCGGGACGGTCGGGAGGCGGGCGGCGCACGGACGGGTTCGTGTGCGGACGGCTCGGCGCCGGAACCACCCCTGTGTGGTGACCCGTCGTGTCCATGTGGGAAAGTCTCCGCTCAGGTGTCCGAGTGGCGGGGAGCAGCGACGTGGGTCAGCCGAGCGGGGAGTTCCGGGGGGACGGGGTGCGCCCGCGGAGCGGGGAACTGGTCAGCGGTGAACGGCTGGTGGTGGTCGGCGGCCCGGAGGGCTCCGAGGCCAGGCACTGCCCGGACGAGTGGATGCCGCAGCCCCGCCGGATCCGCGGCCTCGTGCAGGCCCGGCCGGAACTCGGCCCCAGCCCGGCCGTCGGCCCGCTCGCCCTGGGCGCCGGCCCCGGCGACCTGCGGCTGCTGGACCGCGACGCCGACATCGCCGCCCTGCTGGAACAGCTCCGGGCCGGACGTTCGGTGCAGCTGCTCGGCCAGGCCGGCTCGGGCCGCTCCGCACTGCTCGCGGCCGTCGCCGAGGCGGCCGGGGAACTCGCCCCGGACGGCGTGGTGCGGCTGAGCGGCTACCGGCGCACCACCGCCGACCTGCTCCAGGACCTGTTCGCCGCCACCCACCAGGCCCCCGACTTCCGCCCGGACCGCGAACAGCTGGCCGAACTGCTGGCCGGCGTCGCCGCGGTGGTGGTGATCGACGACGTCGAGCCGTCCGGCGAGGAACTGGAGGAACTGCTCGCCCTCGCCCCCGAGTGCGCGTTCCTGCTGGCCACCCTCCCCGACACCCCGCCCGCGCCCCCCGGCTCCCGGCTGCGCGACCACCTGGTGGCCGGCCTGTCCCGCCCCGCCTGCCTGACCCTCGCCGCCCGCCTGGCCGGACGCCCGCTGGACGAGGCCGAACGCGCCTGGGCGGTGGACCTCTGGTTCGAGTCCGAGGGCCTGCCGCTGCGCTTCGTCCGGGCGGCCGCGCTGCTGCGCCAGCGCGACGTCACGGTGGACGCGCTGATCGCCGCGCAGGAGGACCGGCGGAGCGTGTTCGGCTCCGTCCAGGAGTACGAACTGCCCCGCGACCCGGCCGAGTTGGAACGCGAGCTGCGCCGCCAGGTGCCGCTGCCCTCGGTGGGGGAGAGCGCCGCCCCGGCCCGCCGCCTGGTCCAGGGGCTGAGCGAGTCGGCCCGGCTGGTGCTGCGCCTCGCGCTCGCCCTCGGCGGGGAGTGCCCGACCGCGCCGCACCTGCCCGCCCTGGTCGACGTCGGCCTCGGCGAGAGCGCCCTGCAGGAACTCGTCGAAACCGGACTGGCGGTCTCCGTCGGCGGCCACCACCGCCTCACCGAGGGCGTGCTCGACGCGCTGCTGCCCGAGGTCGAGGACGACGGCAACGGCCTGCCCGCGCCGTTCGCCCCCGGCGGGATCGCGCACGGCGCCGCCGAACACCTCGCCTGGTGGGTCGGCCACGCCTCGGTCTCCACCCGGCAGGTCGCCGCCGAGGCCGAGGTGATCCTCGCCGTGCTGCTCGCCGAACGGGACGCCGACCGCCCCGCCGAGGTGCTCCGGCTGGCCCGGGCCGCCGCCCCCGCGCTCGCCCTGTCGTTGCGCTGGGGCGCCTGGGAACGCGCCCTGCAACTCGGCCTGGAAGCCGCCAGGATGCTCGGCGCACCCGCCGAACAGGGCTGGTTCCACCACGAGTTGGGCGTGTACGCGCTCTGCGCGGGCAGCCCGCAGCGGGCCGCCGCCGAACTGGAGGCGGCGATCGCGCTGCGCGCCGCCGCGGGCGAACAGCGCGGCGGGGCCGCGGCCCGCCGGATGCTCGACCTGATCCGGCTGGAGGAGACCGCCGCACTCACCGCCGGCCCCGACAGCGAACCCGCCCGCCGCCGCCGCGCCATCCGGGCGATCGCCCAGGTGGTGCCCGGCCGACTCCGCAAGCGGGCCCCGCGCGGCGCCCGCAAGACCGTCCTGCTGGCCGGCGCCGCCGTGATGGCGCTCGGCGTCCTCGGCACCGCGATCGGCGTCGCCGCCGGCGGGGACGACCACCCCGGCGGCGACCGCACCGGCAACTCCGCGGACGACCTGCCCCCGCTCGACCCCACCACCTCCCCCCGCCCCAGCAGCTCCCCCGCGCCCGCGCCCTCCGGCAGCGAGAGCCCGTCCGCGACGGACCCGGGCAGCCCGAGCGAGAGCCCGTCCCCCTCCACCAGCGGCCCGGCCACCACCAGCCCGTCGGCCACCCACCGGCCCGGCAGCACCCCGAGCGCCACGAGCAAGCCGGGCACCACGACCAATCCGGGTACGACGCCACCGCCGACCACCACGACCCCCAAGCCCACCGACACGGCGAAGCCGACGAACACGCCCACGACCACCGACCCGACGCCGCCCACGCCGACCGGTAGCGCGACCACCACGCCCACCGCCACGGCGACACCCACCAGCACCCCCTAGCGGCGCCCGTGACGGCCCGTCAGAGCAGCAGCTGCTCCAGGGTCGCGTCCCCGCGGGCGAGGCGGCGCGCGTACGCGGCCCAGGCCGGACGGGCCGGCAGCGCGTCCAGCGGGTCGGGGGCGTCCGGGCCGAGGGCGCGGCGCAGCAGGCGGCGGGCCAGGCCCAGCGGGGCGCCGCGTTCGCACAGCCGGGCCTCGGCGGCGTCCAGGCCCCCGGCGGCGTGCGCCTCCCGCAGCGGGGCCGCCCAGCCCGCCGGCGCCCGGCCTCGGCCGGGTCCGGCGTCAGGTGCGTCTCGTACGGGGCGGACCGCCCCGGAGCCCCGGGGGAGGGCTAGAAGAGCTTGAGCTTGTCGTCGTCGATGCCGCGCAGCTCGTCGTAGTCGAGGACGACGCAGCCGATGCCCCGGTCGGTGGCCAGCACCCGGGCCTGCGGCTTGATCTCCTGGGCGGCGAAGACGCCCTTGACCGGGGCCAGCAGCGGGTCGCGGTTGAGGAGTTCGAGGTAGCGGGTGAGCTGCTCGACGCCGTCGATCTCGCCGCGGCGCTTGATCTCGATGGCGACGGTGGCGCCGTCGGAGTCGCGGCAGAGGAGGTCGACCGGGCCGATCGGGGTCGGGTACTCGCGGCGGATCAGCTGCCAGCCGGAGCCGAGCACCTCCATCCGGTCGGCGAGCAGCTCCTGGAGGTGGGCCTCCACGCCGTCCTTGATCAGGCCGGGGTCGACGCCGAGTTCGTGCGAGGAGTCGTGGTGGACGTCCTCCAGCGTGATGATCAGCTTCTCGCCGGCCTTGTTGGTGACCGTCCACACGCCGTCGCCCTCCTTGAGGGAGCACGGCGGCGACATCCAGTTCAGCGGCTTGTAGGCCCGGTCGTCGGCGTGGATGCTGACGCTCCCGTCGGCCTTCACGATCACCAGGCGCACGGCGGAGGGCAGATGTGCAGCGAGGCGGCCCGCGTAGTCCACGGTGCATTTGGCGATGACAAGACGCATGGGGACAAGCCTAAGGCCCGCCGGGAGTGCCCCGGTCCGTGTTCGATTCCGGAGGGCGGGCCACCGGTGGCCGGGCCGGTGGGGCCGAGGCGGCGCAATCCCGAGACAGCCGGTCCGGGCGGGCCGGGCCCGGGAGCCGTTTGAAGCGAGTGCGCGCACGGCGGGTGTCGGCCGGGCGGGAGCGGCGAAACATGGTGACCGCACGAGTACGTGCGGTGAGGGGCCGCAGCTCGGCGCGCTGGGTTGGGACACGGCTGATTCCGGCCAATCTCGCCCCGGGAGGGGCGTTCCGGGCGGCAATCCGCCGATTCACCAACCCGGGTGAGGGGGGTCCTGCCAGGCTGGTCTGACCCCCCAGGACCGAACCCCGACGCGCGGCGTCCACCGGGCTGTCGCACCGTCGACGCTCGAACGGCGCGCGCGGTCCACCGCACGTCCGTCCCACCGTTCCCCGGCGCCGCACATCCGGTGCCACCCCTACCGCACCACCCTCAGCACACCGGCACCACCGCCCCGGCGACCACGTCGGAGCGGACCGCGAGAGGAGAACCCATGTCGCTCGACGTCTCACCGGCCCTGCTGGAGAAGGCCGAACGAGGCGAGGTCGACGAGCGGGAGTTCGTCGACTGTGTCCGCACCTCGCTGCCCTACGCCTGGGACATGATCAGCTCACTGGTCGCCCAACTCAAGGTCGACGGGACCGACTTCGCCGACAACGAGGTCCCCCCGCCGAGCGAGCAGGAGCGCGGGCAGCTGCTCCGCGCGCTGGCCAGCGACGCGATCCGGGGCGCCCTGCAGCGGCACTTCGGCGTCCAGTTGGCGTTCCAGAACTGTCACCGCGTCGCGGTCTTCGCCCCCGGCCCCGACACCGAGACGCGGCTGGCCCGCTTCACCTCGGTCCGGGCCCAGCTGCTCAACCAGTCGCCGGAGCTGCGCGACTGCTGACCCGACGTCAGCGCCCGGCGCCGCACATGTGCTGACGGCCCGTCAGCGCCCCTGTGCCGCCGCCGCACGCGGGCCCCCCGGTCAGGACACCCGGGGCGGCCCGCGGGCGCGCGACGGGCCGTCAGCGCGCCCGAACCGGCCCCCGCGCGCGCCTGCGGGCGCCCGCGCGCCCGCGCGGGCGCTCAGGACAGCTGCGGCAGCACCTCCGCGCCCAGCCGGGCCAGGTTGTGCAGCGTCGCCGCGGTGTCGCCCGAGCCCTCCGCGAGCAGCGCGAAGCGCCGGATGCCGGTGCGCTCCGCGGTGGCCAGCAGCCGGTCCGCGCACTGCCGGGGGGTGCCGACCGCGTGCAGGTCGCAGAGCAGCTCGGTGTACGCCCGCGGGTCGCGCATCGAGCGCTCCCGGCCGTCCACCGTGCGGTGCGCGCCCAGGCCGTGCGCGAAGAAGTCCGGCATCGCCCGCAGCAGGCTGGCCCGGGCCGCCCCCGCCCGGTCGTCGACCTGCGCCACGCCCGCCGCCACGTGCTCCCGCTCCACCCGGGCCAGCTGCTCCTCGCCGCGCCCCGCCGCCCGCCAGGCCGCCCGGTACGCGGCCACCATCTCCCGCTTGTCCTCGTCGCCCGAGTGCATGCCCAGCAGCATCGGCAGGCCCCGCTCGGCGGCCGTCCGGACCCCGCCCGGCGAGGTGCAGGCCACCACCACCGGCGGACCCGACCGCCCCGGCCCCGCCTCGTCCTGGCGCTGGCGCGGGATCACCGCGCCCTCCAGGCCCAGCCAGCCCGCCAGGTCCGCCCGCCGGGCCGGCTCGGCGGCCCGCGGCACCACCGCCACCTCCGGGAACGCGAACTGCGGCCCCGCCGCGCCCACCCGGGCCCCGCGCAGCCAGCGCAGCAGCAGGTCCAACCGCTCCGGGAAGCCCCGCTCGTACGCCTCCAGGCCGCCGCCGAACACCGCCAGGTCGATCCACGGCCCGCCGCGCCCCACCCCCAGGGTGAACCGGCCGCCCGAGGTCAGGTGCAGCAGCGCCGCCTGCTCGCCCAGCGCCACCGGGTGACGGGTGCTCAGCACGCTCACCGCCGTCCCCACCCCGATCCGCCGGGTGCGGCCCAGCAGCAGCGCGGCCAGCGTCGCCGCGTCCGGGCAGACCCCGTACGGCACGAAGTGGTGCTCGGCCAGCCAGACCGCGTCCAGGCCGGCCCGCTCGGCGGCCAGCGCGGCCGAGACGGTCCGCTCCAGCGCCTCGCCGTGGCCCTGGCCCGGGAACTGCGCGGACAGCAGGAAGGCGCCGACCCGGAGCGCGTCCGTGCCGGCGCCCGGCGACTGCTCGGGGGCGGGCCGCTCGGCCGGCAGCACGCCGCCCGCCGCCCGCGGGGCGGCGGAACGGGCCTCGGGCCGGGCGGTGGTCTTCGTCATCGGGTGCCTCCTCGGTGCCGCGCAGGGTCTGCGGGCCCCGCCGTGTCACCACGTGAGTAACCCATGTCATGTGCCAATGGCACGCCGAACCCCCGATTTGCTCGAGGAAAGGGTGGATTACCCCGGAAACCCCGGCACCCGCCCCCCGCTCCGTGCTATTGGGGCGGACGGGACCGGCGGGACGCCCGGGAACCCCGGGGCGCCACCGGGTACAACGCGGCGCGCGACCCTCCGGTCACCGGCTGGGAACGGCCCCCGGGCGGCCCTTACCCTGGAGGCACAGCGCGCCGATGGAGAGGTAGTCACGTGTCACCCCGCCGCAACCGGATCGAGAAGCCCGACGACCGCGGCAGCGCCGCACCGACGGGCGGTTCGCTGCGCCGGGTGGAGGCGTACCGGGGCGAGGACTGGGTGGTGCAGACCGTGGCCGGCACCGCCGGCCGGTACTACCGCTGCCCCGGCTGCGACCAGGAGATCCCGCCCGGTGTCGGCCACGTGGTGGCCTGGCCCGACCACGGCGGCGTGGACGACCGGCGGCACTGGCACCGGGCCTGCTGGGGAGCGCGGGAGCGCCGCGGCTCCAACGTCCTGCGGGGCCGCGGCGCTCCGAAGTACTGACGGCGGGTCAGGCGTCGCGCCGCTTCAGCACCAGGTAGCCGCAGAGCAGCGCGGCGGCCGTCCACAGCGCGCAGATCAGCAGGCCGGTCCACGGGCCGTACGGCTGGCTGGCGGGCTGGTAGACCTGGAGCGACCGGGAGCCGGCCCAGTCCGGGAAGTAGTGGGCGACGTTCTTCACCTTCGGCACCACCGAGAGGATCGGGGAGAGCAGGAAGAAGAACGGCACCAGGATGCCCAGCGCCAGGGTCTGGTTGCGCAGCAGCACCGTCACGCCGGCCGAGAACAGGCAGAGCAGGGTCAGGTAGAGGGCGGCGCTGAACACCGCCCGCAGCACGCCCGGCTCGCCCAGCGTGGTGCGGTGCTCGCCCAGCATCGCCTGGCCGGCGAAGAAGGTGACGAACGCCGTCACCAGCGAGACCGCCAGGGCCAGCGCGCCGACCACCGCCGCCTTCGCGGCCAGCAGGGTGCCGCGCTGCGGGACGGCGGCCAGCGAGACCCGGATCATGCCGCTGCTGTACTCGTTGCCGACCGCGAGCACGCCGAACACCACGATCGCCAGCTCGCCGAGCATGATCCCGGCGAAGGCCGTCCCGGTGGCGTCGAACGGGGTGGTGGAGTCCTCGGTGACGTCGGCGAAGTTGTTCTTGGTCACCAGCGACAGCAGGGCGCCGACGACCAGGGTGACCAGGAAGGCCGCGGCGAGCGTCCAGACGGTGGAGCGGACACTGCGGATCTTGGTCCACTCGGACTGCGCGACGGCGGGGAACGCGGCCATCTCAGCTCTCCTTCCCGGACGGGCGGTCGTTCCAGCCCGCGCCCCAGACCGGGGCGGAGGCGGAGGCGGGGGCGGCGGGGGCGCCGGGGGTGCCGGGTGCGGCGGGGGCGCCGGGGTGCCCGCCGGTGCGGTACTCCACCGACTCGGCGGTCATCTGCATGAACGCCTCCTCCAGCGAGGCCTGCTGCGGGCTCAGTTCGTGCAGGGTGACGCCGTGCGCGGCGGCCAGCTCGCCGAGGGCCGCCGGGTCGCCGTCGACGACCTCCCAGGAGCCGTCCGGGCCGGGCTCGGCGGCCAGGCCGGCGCCGTGCAGGACGTCCAGCAGCCGCTCCGGCTGCGGGGAGCGCAGGCGGACCGCGGAGCGGGAGTTGCGCTTGATGAACTCGGCCATCGGCAGGTCGGCGAGCAGCCGGCCGCGGCCGATCACCACCAGGTGGTCGGCGGTCAGCGCCATCTCGCTCATCAGGTGCGAGGAGACGAACACCGTGCGGCCCTCGGAGGCCAGGCGCTTCATCAGGTTCCGGATCCACAGGATGCCCTCGGGGTCGAGGCCGTTCACCGGCTCGTCGAACATCAGGGTCTGCGGGTCGGCCAGCAGGGCGGAGGCGATGCCCAGCCGCTGGCCCATGCCGAGCGAGAAGCCGCGGGCGCGCTTCTTCGCCACCGCGCTCAGGCCGACCAGGTCGAGCACCTCGTCGACCCGGGCGCGCGGCACCCGGTTGGACTGGGCCAGCCAGAGCAGGTGGTCGTAGGCGGTGCGGCCGGGGTGCACGGCCTTCGCCTCCAGCAGGGCGCCGATCTGCCGCAGCGGGTCCTGGATCTCGGCGTAGCGCTTGCCGTCGATGGTGACCTCGCCGCCGGTCGGGTGGTCGAGGTCGAGGATCATGCGCATGGTGGTGGACTTCCCGGCGCCGTTCGGGCCGAGGAAGCCGGTCACCACGCCCTCCGGGATCCGGAAGCTCAGATCGTCCACGGCCAACTTGTCACCATAACGCTTCGTCAGGTGATGCAACTCGATCATGTGCCTCTCCTTGGTCTGCGGCCAGGTTATGGCAAAAAGCGGATCAACCGGACAACCTGCGTCCGGCGCGTGCCCCCCGGGCCCTACGGTGGAACCATGACCTCGCCCAGCGCGCCGGCCGTCCGCGAGAACGGCACCGGTACCCCGCTCGTCCTGCTGCACGCCTTCCCGCTCTCCGCGCGGATGTGGGAGGTCCAACTGGAGCGCGTACCCGGTCCGGCCGGGGACGACGCCCGGGTCGTCGCACCGGATCAGCGCGGCTTCGGCACCGCCCCGCTCGGCGAGGGACCGCCGTCGCTGGACACCGCCGCCGACGACCTCGCCGACCTGCTGGACACGCTCGGCGTCGAACAGGCCGTCCTGGGCGGCCTGTCGATGGGCGGCTACGTGGCGATGGCCTTCGCCCGCCGCCACCCCGAGCGGCTGGCCGGACTCGTCCTCGCCGACACCAAGGCCACCACCGACACCGACGCCGCCCGCGCCAACCGGGAGCGGATCGCCGCCGCCGTCCTCGAACGCGGCAGCGTCGACCTGCTGATCGAGGAGCGGACGGCGGAGAACCTGCTCGCCCCCGGCACCGACCCCGAACTCATCGACGCGGTGCGCCGGATGATCGCCGAGGCCAGCCCGGCCGCGGTCGCCTGGGCGCAGCGCGCGATGGCCGCCCGCCCCGACTCGCTGGACGAACTGGCCGCCCTGGAGGTGCCCGCCGCGGTCATCGTCGGCGAGCTCGACACCGTCACCCCGCTCAGCGAGGCCCGGATGATGGCCGAGGCACTCTCCGACGCCGAGCTGACCGTCATCCCCGCGGTCGGCCACCTCTCCTCGCTGGAGGCCCCCGAGACCTTCAACGCCGCCGTCCGGGCCCTGCTCAAGCGCGTCAAGTAGCCGCCGGCCCGCCGGGAACGCCGGAGGGGCCCGGAGCGAGAGCTCCGGGCCCCTCCGGGCACTTCAGGACTTCAGCGGTGTCCCGACACGGGCGACGGGGCGTCAGCGCGACTGCTGCGCCGGCACGCCCATCGAGTCGTCGTTCGGCAGCGAGGCCGCGGCGACCGCGGCGCCCGTCAGCGTGGCCAGCATCTCGCGGACGTTGGTCAGCTGGGCGTTGATCGAGTCGCGGCGGTTGGTGAGCGCCGCCAGCTCGCGCTCCGACTCGCTGCGGACCCGGTCGGCCTTCGCGTTGGCGTCGGCCACGATGTCCTCGGCCTGCCGCTGCGCGGTCTCGATGGTCTGCCGGGAACGGCGCTCCGCGTCGGTGCGCAGCTTCTCCGCCTCCAGGCGGAGCTGCTCGGCGCGGTGCTCGATCTCGGCCAGCCGCTTCTCCGCCTTGGCCTGACGGGCCGCCAGGTCGCGCTCCGACTGCTCCCGGCGCTTGGCCAGGTTGGTCTCGAACTCCAGGGCGGCCTGGGCGGCCTTGGTGCGGGTCTCCTCGAAGAGGGCGTCCGCCTCCTCGCGCTTGTTCTGCGCGTCCTTGTTGGCCTCGGCCCGCAGCTGCGCCGCGTCCGACTTGGCCTTGTCGACGATCCGCAGACCCTCGTCCTCCGCCTTGGCCTTGCGGTCCTTGGCGTAGTTCTCGGCCTCGGTGCGGACCTGCTGCGCGGCGGCCTCGGCCAGCTCGCGGTGCTGCTCGGCGGCGCGGTGCGCCTCGTCGCGCAGGTCCTTGGCCTCCTCCTCGGCGAGGCGGAGGATCTTCTCGACGCGGGCACCGAGACCGGCGTACGAGGGCTCCGCGTCGGTGACCGCGGCCTGGGCCGTCTGGGTCTCCAGGTGGAGTTCCTCGATGCGCTTCTCCAGCGCGCTGATCCGGGAGAGCGCGCTGTCTCGGTCGGCCACCAGCTTGGCGATCCGCTCGTCGACCTGGGCGCGCTCGTACCCACGGCGTACCAGGTCGAAGCCGTGCGGGGAGTGACTGTCGCTCATGGGATTTCTGGGCTTCCTGTCGTCAAACCGCTGAGATGGTTGAGGGAATCCTGACACGGTACCGGAGTGTCAACGGCGAAACGCCGTCGGTTCGCGGACAATGTCCGCTCAATCGGGTGGCGCGCCCCCGGAGCGATTGCCCGACGACCGCGGAGAGCCCACTCCGGCACCTGCCTTGGGCCCTCCGTCCTTCTTGCTTCCCCCGTTGCCGTGCACCGCCGGAGCGGGCGCCTCGAACGCCTCCAACGCCGACAGCACGTCCTGGACCCGAGAGATCTCGGTGTTGATGTCCTTGCGCCGACGGACCAGTTCGTCCAACTCCCGCTGGCCCTCGTCGGTCACGCGCTTGGCCTCGGACTTCGCCTCGGCGAGCATCCGCTCCGCCTCCTCGGCCGCCAGCCGCACCTGCTCCTCGGCGTCCGAACCGGCCCGGCGGACGCGCTTCTCGGCCTCCTCGTCGGCGCGCTTGAGCCGCGACGCGGCCTCGTCGGCCGCCGCCTCCAGCTGCTCCTCCGACTCCATCTCGGCGGCCTTGAGCTTCGCCTCCGCCTTGATGATCAGCGCCTCGGCGCGGGTGGTGGAGTCCGCCAGCTTGTTCTCGGCCTCCTTGAGCAGCGTCTCCGCCTTGCGCACCGCGGAGATCCGCACCCGGCCCGCCTCCGCGGACGCCTCCGAGGTCAGCTCGGACGCCCGCGCCTCGGCCGCCGCGATCAGCTCCGCCGCCCGCTCCTCGGCCTCCGCGACCTGCGCCTGCGCCTGCTCCTCGGCCTCGGTCAGCTGCTCCTGGGCCGCCGTCACCAGCGCGTCCACCCGCTCGCCGGCCGACTTCATCGCCTGCGCGTTCTCCTTGCGGGCCCGCTCGTGCAGCGCCTCGATCTCGGCGTCGGTGCGCTCGCGCAGCTCCTCGGCCCGCTCGCGGATCGCCGTGGAGTCCCGCCGGGCCTCCGACAGCAGCGCGTCCGCGTCCGAACGGGCCTTCTCCACCCGGGCCTTGCCCTGCGCCTCGGCCTCGGTGCGCAGCCGCTCCGCCTCCTGGCGGGCCGCCGACACCATCGCGTCGGACTGCTCCTCGGCCGCCGCGGCCACCGCCAGCGCCTCCGCCTGGGCCTGCTCGCCGAGCTGCTCGGCGTCCGCGAACGCCCTCTCCAGCACCGACTTCGCCTGCTCGCGGGTCGCCCTGTCGTACGACTCGGCGGCCTCCCGGGTCTCCCGGTCGAAGGACTCGGCCCGGCGGCGGATGTCCGCGTCGAACTCCTCCGCCAGCGTCCGGGTCGCCAGCGCGTACTCCTCGGCGTCCGACCGCAGCGCGGCCGACCGCTCCTCGGCGTCCGCCAGCGCGGACGCCGCGAGCTCCTCCGCCTCGGCCAGCACCCGCTGCGCGGCGGCCTCCGCCTCGGCGCGCTGCTGCTGCACGAACTCGGCCACCGCGGCCCGCAGTTCGGCGCTCTCGCGCTCGGCGGCGGCCCGCAGCTCGCGGTCGTACGCCTCGGCGGCGGCCCGCAGTTCGGCGCTCTCGCGCTCGGCGGCGGCCCGCAGCTCGGCGATCTGCCCGGTGGCCTTCTCGTGCATGCCCGCCACCGACTGGCGGACCTCGGCGGCCTCCTGCTCGGCCGCCGCGACCAGCTCGGCGGCCCGCGCCTCGCCGTTCGCCCGCAGCTGCTCGGCGGCGTGCTCGGCCCGCTCGCGCAGCTCCGCGGTCTCCCGCTCGGCGGTGGCCCGCAGCTCGCGGTCGTACGCCTCGGCGCTCTCGCGCAGTTCGGCGCTCTCCCGCTCGGCGGCGGCCCGCAGTTCGGCGCTCTCGCGCTCCGCGACGGCGCGCAGCTCCGCGGTCTCCCGGTCGGCGACGGCCCGCAGCTCGCGTTCGTACGCCTCGGCGGCCTCGCGCTGCTCGGTGGTCTCGCGGTCGGCGGCGGCGCGCAGTTCGGCGGTCTCCTGCTCGGCGACGGCCCGCAGTTCGCGTTCGTACGCCTCGGCGCTCTCGCGCAGCTCGGTGGTCTCCCGCTCGGCGACCGCCCGCAGTTCGGTGGTCTCCTGTTCCGCGGCGGCCCGCAGCTCGCGGTCGTACGCGTCGGCCTCCTCGCGCAGCCGGGCCGCCTCGGCCCGGTCGGCGGCGGCCTCGGTGCCCAGTGCCGCGGCGTCCGTGCGGGCGGCGGCCAGGGCCTGCTCGGCCTCGGCGCGCACCCGCCGGGCGTCCTGCTCGGCGTCGGCGCGGGCCCGGGCGGCGTCGGTGGCGGCGCTCTCGCGCAGCGCCGCGGCCTCGGTGCGGGCGGCCTCGCGGACCTGCTCGGCCTCGCCGTCGGCGGCCTCCCGGATGGCGGTGGCCTCGGCCAGCTTCCCGGCGGTCAGCGCCTGGTCGCGCTCCAGGTCGGCACGGGCGGCCTCGCGGGCGGCGGCGGCCTCCTCGCGCAGGGCCAAGGCGTCGGCCTCGGCCCGTTCGGCGACCGCGCGGGCCGCCTGCTCGGCCTCGGCGCGCGCGGCCCGGCCGGCCTCCTCGGCCTCGGCGCGGTGGCGCTCGGCCCACTGGGCGGTGTCGGCACGCAGTGCCTCGGCGGCGGCGTCGGCCTCGGCGCGGACGGTGTCGGCCGCGGCGGCGGCCCGCTCGCGCAGTTCGGCGCCGTCCCGTTCGGCGGCGGCCCGGGTCTCCTCGGCGGCGGCCTCGGCCGCGGCCAGCTTCTCGGCGCGGGCCCGCTCGGCGGCGGCGGTGATCTTCTCGCCCTCGGCGCGGGCCCGGGCCAGGGTCTGCTCGGCCCGGCCCTGGACGGCGGCGGCCTGCTCGCGGGCCTCGGCGCGCAGCCGCTCGACCTCCTCGCCGGCGCCGGAGCGCAGCGCGTCCGCGTCGGACTTGGCGCTGGTCAGCAGCTCCTCGGCCTGCTTGGCGGACTCCTCGATCTGCACCGCGGCCTGTCGGCGGGCCTCGGCCCGGACCCGTTCGGCCTCGGCCTCGGCGGCGGAGCGCTGCTCCTCGGCCTGTTCGCGGGCCAGGGCGGCCTCGGCCTGCATCCGCTCCAGCTGCTCGCGGATCGAGGCGGCGTCCTCCATGGCGGCGTTCTGGGCCTGCTCGACGGCCTCGCGGGCCTGCTCCAGCAGGGTGCCGGCCTCGGACTTGGCGTGCTCGACCAGCCGGTCGGCCTCGGCGGCGGCCTCGCCGCGGGTGGCCTCGGCGTCGGTGCTCGCCCGGGCGAGCACCTCCTCGGCCTGCTTGGCGGCGCGGGCCAGCCGCAGCGCCGCGTCCTTGGCGCCCTCGGCGCGGCCGGCGTCCTCGGCCTCGGCGCGGATCCGTTCGGCCTCGGCGGCGGCCTGCTCGCGCAGGCGGGCGGCCTCGGCCTCGGCGGCGGCCCGGCGTTCGGCGATCTCCGCCTCGGCCTCGGCGCGCAGCTGGGTGGCGACCGACTCGGCGGCGCCGCGCAGGCGCTCGCTCTCCTCGCGGGCCGCGGCCTTGGCGGCGTCCGCCTCGGCCTGCACGGTGGCGGCGGCGGAGCGGATCAGGTCGGCCTCGCGGGTGGCGGCGGCCACCATCTTGGCGATCTCGGCGCGGGCGGTGGCGGAGCGCTGCTCGCTGGCGGCGGCGCCGTCGGCGACCTTGCGCTCGGCCTCGCTGGTGGCCTCGGCCTGCAGGCGCCGGGCGGCGGCGGTGGCCTCCTCGCGCATCCGGGCGGCCTCGGCGCGGGCCCGCTCGGTCTCGGCCACGGCCTCGGCGCGCAGCCGCTCTATCTCGGCCTGGGCGCCGGCCAGGGCGGCCTCGGCGCGCTCCTGGTCGGCGAGGGCCTGCCGCTTGAGGGCGGTGATCTCGGCCTCGGCGGCGGCGAGCTTCTGCTGGGCGGCGGCGTGCGCGCCGGCCAGCTCCTGCTGGGCGGCGGTGAGGGCGGCGGCGCGGTGCTCCTCGGCCTGGGCGCCGGTCTGCTGGGCCTGCTCGGAGGCGGCGCGCAGCAGGCGTTCGGCGTCGGTCTGGGCGCGCAGCAGGGCGGCCTCGGCCTGGGCCTGGGCCTCGCCGCGGGCGGCGTCGACGTCGGCGGCGGTCTGGGCGCGGGCCTGGTCGGCGAGGGCGGCGGCCTCGGCGCGGACGGCGGCCATCATCCGGTCGGCCTCGGCGCGGGCCTCCTGGAGCAGGCGCTGGGCCTCCTGCTCGGTGCCGGCGCGGGTCTGCTCCGCCCAGTTGACGTTCTCGTTGACGTGGCGCTCGGCGGCGGCCCGGAACTCGGCGAGCTCCTCCTCCAGCCGGCGGCGCCGGGCGTTGAACTCGGCCTCCAGCTGGGCGGTGCGCTCGGCGGCCTCGGCCATCATCCGCTGGGTGGCGGCCTGGGACTCGCGCAGCTGGCGCTCGGCGTCCGCGCGCAGCGCCTCGGCCTGCATCTCGGCGTTGCGCAGGACCTGCTCGGCCTGGCCGGAGACGGAGTCGAAGGCGCGCGGCTGGGCGAGCTGCCGACGGGCCTCGTGCAGCTTGGCCCGGAGCACCTCCACCTGGTAGGCGAGGTCGTCGGCGTGCTCGATGGTCTTGTCCCGCTCCTTGCGGGCCTTCTCCAGCTCGGCCTCGAACTTGGAGAGGTGATCCTCAACCTCGTAGCGGTCGTAGCCCCGCACTCCGCGGTCCCATCCATCTCCTGGTCGCGTCCTCGACCGGGCCGTTCCGCTCCGTGGTCCACGGGCGGATCGGTTGGTCCTTGCAATCGCTCCACCGTCCGGGTGGACTCCTGAGCGACATGGTGCCTCTGGAGAATGGTGACAGATCCGAACGGCGACCGTCCGGCCGTGCCCGCGTCGTGGACTCCCCTGCGGTGCGCGGACCGGTGGTACCAGCGCACCTGGGCATTGTAGTGGGAGCCGCTCCCGGGGGAATGGGGGCGAGGTCCTTTTCGGAAGTTACCGGCCGGTTCGTTACCGGCCGGCCCGCCCCCGGACCCGCTCCGCACCGGAACCGGTCAGTGCGCGGAGGGGTCCGCCGCGGTGACCAGCTCGGTCAGCACGCCGCCGCAGTCCTTGGGGTGCAGGAAGGTGATCCGCGAGCCCATCGACCCGCGCCGCGGCTCGTCGTACAGCACCCGCACGCCCTTGCCGGCGACCGCCGCCGCGTCCGCGTCCACGTCGGCCGTCCCGAAGGCGATGTGGTGCACGCCCTCGCCGTTCTTGGCCAGCCACTTGGCGACCGTCGAGTCCTCCCGGGTCGGCTCCAGCAGCTGCAGGTAGGAGGCCCCGCCGTCCCCGGTGTCGTTGATCTTCAGCATGGCCTCGCGGACGCCCTGCTCCTCGTTGACCTCGGTGTGGAACACCTCGAAGCCGTACGTCGAGCGGTAGAACTCGACCGTCCGGTCCAGGTCGAAGCAGGCGATGCCGATGTGGTCGATGCGGGTCAGCACGGTGTCCTCCGGAAAGGGGTGGGACGGCGAGGGATGGCACCCAGTGCAGCGCATCCCGCCGACCGGGCGCCAGCGGGCCGCGCTGCGAGCCTGCTCACACGTTCCTGCGCGGTTCCGGCACGGTGTTCACTGGAGGGTGCCAGTAGCGCTGATCACATCACCGCGGCGGTGACGCAGAGGTGACCGATCAGTACATTGACGGCATCCCCGTACCCTCTGGTCCGACGCGCGAAGGGGCTCGTCCATGACTACTTCTGTGATCGTCGCAGGTGCCCGTACCCCGATGGGCCGGCTGCTCGGCTCGCTCAAGGGCTTCTCCGGCGCCGAGTTGGGCGGCTTCGCGATCAAGGCGGCGCTGGAGCGGGCCGGGATCACCGGCGAGCAGGTGCAGTACGTGATCATGGGCCAGGTGCTCCAGGCCGGTGCGGGCCAGATCCCGGCCCGGCAGGCGGCGGTCAAGGCCGGCATCCCGATGAACGTCCCCGCCCTGACGATCAACAAGGTCTGCCTCTCCGGGCTGGACGCGATCGCACTGGCCGACCAGCTGATCCGGGCCGGCGAGTTCGACGTGGTGGTGGCCGGCGGCCAGGAGTCCATGACCAACGCCCCGCACCTGCTGCCCAAGTCCCGCGAGGGCTTCAAGTACGGCGCGATCGAGATGCTCGACGCGATGGCGCACGACGGCCTCACCGACGCCTACGAGAACATCCCGATGGGCGAGTCCACCGAGAAGCACAACACCCGGCTCGGCATCGCCCGCGACGTGCAGGACGCCATCGCCGCCGCCTCCCACCAGCGCGCCGCCAAGGCCCAGGCCGACGGCGTCTTCGAGGCCGAGATCGTGCCGGTGGAGATCCCGCAGCGCAAGGGCGACCCGGTGCTGTTCAGCCAGGACGAGGGCATCCGCGCCGACACCACCGTCGAGGGCCTGGCCCGGCTGCGCCCGGCCTTCAGCAAGGACGGCACCATCACCGCCGGCACCTCCTCGCAGATCTCCGACGGCGCCGCCGCGGTGGTGGTGATGAGCCGGGCCAAGGCCGAGGAGCTGGGCCTGAGCTGGATCGCCGAGATCGGCGCGCACGGCAACGTCGCGGGCCCGGACAACTCGCTCCAGTCCCAGCCGTCCAACGCGATCAAGCACGCCCTCGCCAAGGAGGGGCTGGCGGTCGGCGACCTCGACCTGATCGAGATCAACGAGGCCTTCGCGGCCGTCGCCCACCAGTCGACGAAGGACCTGGGCGTCAGCGACGAGATCGTCAACGTCAACGGCGGCGCGATCGCGCTCGGCCACCCGATCGGCATGTCCGGCGCCCGCGTGGTGCTGCACCTGGCGCTGGAGCTCCAGCGCCGCGGCGGCGGGGTCGGCGCGGCCGCGCTGTGCGGCGGCGGCGGCCAGGGCGACGCGCTGATCGTCAAGGTCCCGGCGCAGGGCTGACCCAGGACCCCAGGACCCCTCAGGACCCCCGCCAAGGCCGTGTCATCCGGCCCTGGCGGGGCGTCCGTCTTTCTGCTGCGAGGAGCAAAACCCGATGGCCGATGTGGCGACGCTGGTCGAGCAGGCCCGGCAGGGCCGTCCCCGGGCGGTGGCCCGGCTGATCACCCTGGTGGAGAACGCCGCGCCCGAACTGCGCGAGGTGATGGCGGCCCTCGCCCCCTACAGCGGACGGGCCTACACGGTGGGCCTGACCGGCTCGCCCGGGGTGGGCAAGTCCACCTCCACCTCGGCGCTGGTGAGCGCCTACCGCAAGCTCGGCAGACGGGTCGGGGTGCTGGCCGTCGACCCGTCCTCGCCGTTCTCCGGCGGGGCGCTGCTCGGCGACCGGGTGCGGATGCAGGAGCACGCCACCGACCCGGAGGTGTTCATCCGCTCGATGGCCACCCGCGGCCACCTCGGCGGCCTGGCCTGGGCCGCCCCGCAGGCGCTGCGGGTGCTGGACGGGGCGGGCTGCGACGTGATCCTGGTGGAGACCGTCGGCGTCGGCCAGTCCGAGGTGGAGATCGCCGCGCAGGCCGACACCTCGGTCGTGCTGCTGGCCCCCGGCATGGGCGACGGCATCCAGGCCGCGAAGGCGGGCATCCTGGAGATCGGCGACGTGTTCGTGGTCAACAAGGCCGACCGGGACGGCGCGGACGCCACCGCCCGGGAGCTCAACCACATGCTCGGCCTGGGGGAGTCCCGGCAGGCCGGCGACTGGCGCCCGCCGATCGTGAAGACCGTCGCGGCCCGCGGCGAGGGACTGGACGAACTCGTCGAAGCCCTGGAGAAGCACCGCGGCTGGCTGGCCGAGACCGGCGAACTGGACGCCCGCCGCCGCCGCCGGGCCGCCCAGGAGGTCGAGGCCATCACCCTCGCCGCCCTGCGTGCCCGGATCGGCGACCTGCGCGGCGACCGGCACCTCGACGCCCTGGCCGGGCAGGTCGCCGCGGGCGAGCTCGACCCGTACGCGGCGGCCGACCGGCTGGTGGCCGAACTGACCGGCTAGCGGGGGTCTGAAGACAGGCCCTAGCCCCGGCCGCGGAGCCCGCGCAGGTGCTCGGCGATCGGGGCCAGGGCCGCGTACAGCGCGTCCAGCTGCTCGTCGGTGAGCCGGTCGATGAAGTGCGCGCGGACGCTGCGGACGTGGTCCGGGGCGACCTTGCGCAGCGTCTCCCAGCCGTGCCCGGTCAGGTGCGCGTACAGGCCGCGGCGGTCGCCCGGGCACTCCTGGCGCAGCACCAGCCCGGCCGCCTCCATCCGGGTGATCTGGTGCGAGAGCCGGCTCTTGGACTGCAGGGTGGCGGTGGCCAGGTCGGTCATCCGCATCCGGCGGTCCGGGGACTCGGAGAGCACCACCAGGATCTCGTAGTCGTTGATGGCGAGGTTGTGGGTCTGCAGCTCCCGGCTCAGCTGGTGGTCGAGGAGCTTGCCGACCTCCAGGTGGGCGCGCCACAGCCGCTGCTCGCGCGCGTCGAGCCACGGGGTGTCCGCCTCCCCGCCCCGGGAGGGGGGGACCGCGGGCGCTTCGGTCACGGAGTCGTCCATGCGACCGAGTATAGCCGAAGTTGTTCAATGTTGTACGAATTCACATCCCGGGCCCCGGTCCCGGCCCGGCCGCCGGGCCGACCGCTCCGTCCACGGACAACCGCTGCCCCGCCTGGCCGAGTTGAGTCGGGCACGGCCAATTCCGGGACCGGAGTCAAACGGTGACACAGAGTTGGGCATAATCGCGCCCATGACGACGCCGAGCGCGCACTTCCATTCGATAGCCGACGGTATATACGCATGGCAGCCGCGGCAACGTGGTTGGGGCCTGGCCAACTGCGGCCTGGTCACCGCCGGCGGCTCCGCGCTGTGGATCGACACCCCGTACGACCGCACACTGGCCGGCGAGTTCCTGGCGCGCACCCGCGCCGTCCTCGCCCCCGGCACCGAGGTCGGGCGGATCGTGGTCACCCACGCCAACGGCGACCACCTGTGGGGCGCCGGCGTCCTCCCCGGGGCCGAGGTCATCACCACCCGCGAGGCGCTGCACCACATCGCCTACGAGCCGACCCCCGAGCAGCAGCACGCCCTGCTGCAGAACCTCGACCCGGGCGACGACACCGGCTCCTACCTGCACGAGCACTTCGGCTGCTTCGACTGGGCCGACACCCCGCCGGTCGTCCCCGACACCGTCTTCACCGGCGAGCTCGAACTGCGCGTCGGCGACATCCCGGTGCAGGTCAGCAGCCTCCCGCCGGCCCACACCAGCGGCGACCTGATCGTCCACCTGCCCACCCGCTCCACCGTCTTCACCGGCGACATCGTCTTCGGCTCCACCGCCGACCGGCCCGGCGACCACCCCGTGCACTGGGCCGGCCCGCTCGGCAACGTCATCGACGCCGTCGAGCGGCTGCTCGACACCGGCGCCGAGACGGTCGTCCCCGGCCACGGCCCGCTGCTCACCCGCGCCGACCTGCGCGCCCACGCCGGCTACCTGCGCTACGTCCGCGACCGGGCGCACGCCCTGCACGCCGCCGGCCTCCCGGCCGCCGAGGCCGCGCAGGCCGTCATCGACGAGGCCCGCTACCCCGAACTCGGGCTCCCCGAGCGGCTGCTGGTCACCATCGGCACCGAGTACCGGCACCTCGACGGCTCCCCCGAGCCCGCCATGCTGGAGGTCGTCGGCCGGATGGCCGGCCTGGCCCGGCAGCGCGCCCGCACCGCCTGAACCAGCGTCCCCCGCCCCAGCGACGACTCCCCCCGAGGACCCCATGGTCGAGATCGTGCTCGCCCTGCTGGCCGGTGCCGCCCTGACCGCAGGACCCCTGCTCTGGTCGGCCCGGCGCGCCGCCCGCACCGCCCGGGCCGCCGCCCGGCGCGCCACCGAGGCCGAGAACCGCGCCCAGGGCGCCGAAGTCCGGGCCCGGACCGCCGAGGAACGCGTCCGCACCGGCGAGGGGCGCACCCGCACGGCCGAGGGCCGGGCCCACGCCGCCGAGGCCCGGCAGACCCTCGCCGAGGCCCGACTGGCCACCGCCGTCCGCGAGTTCGCCCACCTCGCGCACGAACGGCTGCCCGCCGCCGCCACCGCGCTCACCCACCCCCGCACGCCCGTCCCCGGCCCGCTCGACACCGGCGCCGGCCAGGAGGAGCTGCACCGCGCCCTGGACGCCGTCCTGAACGCCGCCGTCCGGGCCGCCCTCGCCGAACGCGAACGCACCGACGCCGCCGCCCGGGCCGCGCTGCGCGGCGCCGCCTCCAAGATCCAGGCGCTGCTGATCCAGGTCCGCTCGCTGCTGGAGGAGATCCAGCTCTCCGTCGACGACCCCCGGCTGCTCGCCCTCGACTTCCGCAACGAACTCACCCTGCGCCGGGTGCAGTCCCTCGCCGTGCTCTCCGGCGCCTGGCCCGGCATGACCCGCGAGGACTCCCCGCTCGCCGAACTCTGCGTCGGCGCGCAGTCCCGGGTGGCCGGCTACGCCCGGATCGAGATCACCAACCACCTGCGCGAGCCCCGGCTCGCGGTGGCCGCCCGGGCCGCCGAACCCGTCGCCATCGCGCTCGCCGAGATCCTCGGCAACGCCACCGCCTACTCGCACCCCGAGACCAGGGTCGTGGTCTCCGTCGAACAGGGCAGCTCCGGCGCCCTGGTGGTGGTCGACGACATGGGCGTCGGCATGGAGCCCGACCAGCTCGAACGGGCCGGCGAACTGCTCGACGGCCAGGCCGAGGTGCTGCTCACCGAACTCGGCGACCCGCCGCAGGCCGGCTTCGCGGTGATCGGCCTGCTCTGCCGCCAGTTCGGCTTCGGCTGCCGGGTCGAGCCCTCCCCGTACGGCGGGGTCCGGGCCATCCTGCGGCTGCCCGCCGACCTGCTCACCCTGACCGACCCGACCGCCCCGCTCTCCGCCCTGGCCCCCCGGCCGATCACCCAGAGCGCCCCGGTGTTCGACGCGGGCGACGCGCTGCCGACCCGCAAGCGCCGCGCCCCCCGCGTGCCGCAGCAGGACGCCCCGTCCCCCCTCCCCGCCCCGGCGGGCACCACGCCCGACCGGGCCCGCAGCGCCTGGTCGGCGCTCCAGTCCGGCACCGCCGCCGGCCGCAGCGCCGCCGACCGCACCGCCCGCCCCGAAGGACCCGCCGCACCCGAAGGAGTCGAAACCCCGTGACCACCCCGCTCCGCCGCCACACCGAGGACCTCTCCTGGGTCCTCATCCCGCTGCTCGACCTGCCCGGCGTGCAGAACGCCGTCATCGCCACCGGCGACGGCCTGGTCACCGGCCACTCCGCCGACCTCGGCCGGGACGGCGCCGACCGGGTCGCCGCGATGACCGCCTCGCTGCACGCCGCCGCCCGGGCCTTCACCACCGCCTTCACCGGCGCCGAGAACGTCCGGCTCAACCAGACCGTGGTCGAGTCCGAGCACGGCTACGCCGTGGTCACCCCGGCCGGCGAGAACTCCTCGCTGGCCGTCTTCGCCCTCCCCGGCGCCGACCTCGGCACCATCGCCTACCAGATGCAGGTCCAGGTCGCCGCGCTCGCCCGGGCGCTGGCCAGCCCCGCCCGGGAGGCGAGCCACACATGAGCGAGCCCCGCCCCCAGGACTCGGACCCGCAGCGCCCGGACCCGCAGCGCCCGGACCCGCGGCGCCCCCGCCGCCGGCTGGTCCCGGCCTACCTCGCCACCCACGGCCGCGACGCCGCCGGCGGCGCCCTCCGCCTGGACCGGCTCAGCGTGCTGCACGCCGCCGCCGACCTCCCGGCCGGACTCGGCGGCGAACACCGCCAGTTATGGGAACTGGTCCGCCCCGGCGCGCTGACCCTCGCCGAGGCCGCCGCCCACCTCCGGCTCCCCGTCAGCGCGACCGTCTTCATCGCGGCCGACCTGGCCGAACGCGGCGCCCTGGCGGTCCGCGCGCCGATCCCCTCCGCCCAGCCGGTCAACCGGGACCTCGCCGAAAGGCTCCTCAGTGGACTTCGCGCCCTCAAGTAGCACCGCCACCGCCCCCGGTGACGGACCCCCCGGGGCCCCGGCCTACCTGCCCCCCACCGACCCGATCCTGATGAAGCTCATGGTCACCGGGCCGTTCGGGGTCGGCAAGACCACCTTCGTGCGCACCCTGTCGGAGATCCCGACCCTGCACACCGAGGAGACCATGACCGCGGCCGGCATCCCGGTCGACGACACCAGCCGCACCCCCGGCAAGACCGCCACCACCGTCGCCGTCGACTTCGGCCGGCTCACCCTGTCGGCCGGCGAGTTCGTCCTCTACCTGTTCGGCACCCCCGGCCAGCGCCGCTTCCTCCCGCTCTGGGAGGACCTCGCCCGCGGCGCGCTCGGCGCGCTCGTCCTGGTCGACACCCGCCGCCTCGCCGACGCCTTCGACGCCATGGACCTGATCGAGGAGGCCGGCCTGCCCTACGCCGTCGCGGTCAACCGCTTCCCCGACACCCCGCCGATCGCCCTCGACGCCGTCCGCGCCGCCCTCGACCTCGACCCCGCCACCCCGCTGGTCGAGTGCGACGCCCGCGCCCGCGAGGGCTGCGTCGACGCGCTGATCTCCCTCACCGAGCACGTCCTGGACCGCCTCCCCCAGGAGACCGCCCCATGACCCCCCGCACCGCCCTCTACGGGGCGCAGTTCGCCGCCGACCCGCACGCCCACTACGCCCGGCTGCGCGACCGCGGACCGCTCGCCCCGGTCGAACTCGCCCCCGGCGTCGACGCCTGGCTGGTCACCGACTACCACGTCGCCCTGGAGGTGCTGCGCGACACCGACACCTGGACCCGCGACCCGCGCCGCTGGCAGGCCACCCAGCCCGCCGACTCCCCGCTGCTCCCGCTGTTCGGCTGGCGCCCCACCGCGCTGTTCTCCGACGGCCCCGCGCACGCCCGCTACCGCCAGGTCATCACCGACAGCGTCGGCATCCTCGAACCCCACCTGCTGCAGCGCGACACCACCGCCGTCGCCGAACAGCTCATCGCCGAGTTCGCCGGCGCCGGCAAGGCCGACCTGCTCGCCCAGTACGCCTACCGGCTCCCGCTGCTCATCCTCACCTCCTGGTACGGCGTCCCCGACCCGGACATCGACCGGATCAGCACCGCGATGAACCGCTCCTTCGAGACCTCCACCGGCGCCGCCGCCGCGTACGCCGACCTGGTCGCCGTCATCACCGAACAGGTCGCCGACCGCCGCGCCGCCCCCCGGCACGACCTGATCTCCGCCTTCCTCGGCCACCCCGCGCGGCTCGCCGACGACGAGGTCGTCCGGCACATCACGCTCACCCTGATGGCCGGCCACGAACCCACCGCCAACCTGATCGCCAACGCGCTGCTGCGGATGCTCTCCGACGACCGCTACGCCGGCTCCCTGCACAGCGGCGCGATGACCGCGCACGACGCGGTCAACGAGGTGCTCTGGAACGACCCCCCGCTGTCCAACTTCTCCCCGCACTACCCCCGGCACGAGATCGTCTTCCACGGCACCGCGCTCACCCCCGAGCAGCCCGTCCTGGTCTCCTACGCCTCCGCCAACGCCCAGGCCGTGCTCACCCCCGCCGAGAGCGAGTCCCTCGGCGGCTCCTACGCCCACCTCGCCTGGGGCGCCGGCCCGCACCGCTGCCCGGCCCGCCAGCCCGCCGTCCTGATGGCCGTCACCGCCGTCGAGTACCTGATCAGCCGCCTCACCGACCTGCGGCTCGCCGTCCCCACCGCGGACGTCCTCTGGCGCCCGGGCCCGATCCACCGCGCGCTCGTCTCGCTCCCCGTGGAGTTCACGCCGCTGTAGGCCGCGGCACCGGGGCGGGGGGACCCGCTGCGCGCAGTCCCCCCGCCCCGGTACCGCCTTTCGGTCCTACAGGCCGAACCGCCGCCCCAGGTCGCCCAGGTTGCCCAGCCCCGGGATGTTCGGGGCCTGCTGGTGTCCGCCGGCCTGCTGCGGGACGCCGCTGCCCGGGATGCCCGGCTCCGCGCCGACCACGCCGACCGAGCGCTCGGCCATCAGCGTCTCGGAGGACTGCATCAGCACCTGCCCGGCCCCGATGAACTCGAACTGGTGCTCCTCGCCGCTCGCGCCGCCGATCCCGGTCAGGTGCCGCAGGCCGCCGAGGACGCCGTGCAGGTAGCCGTGGTCGTAGTGGTGGCAGGGCGCGGGGCAGTCCGCCCAGCCGACCAGGGCCTGCGGGTCGACCCGGATCGGAGGCTCGACGAAGTGCACCGGCCCGTTGGACGCGGCGACGAACTTGCCGGTGCCGATCAGGGTCAGGAACCCGGGGATGATCGACTGCTTGAGCCGCAGCGTGGGCTCGAAGGCGAGCAGGTTGCCCGAGCGCACGGTCAGGTTGCCGTCCTCCAGGTCGTACGAGTTGAGGTCGTACGACCGGTCGGCGAGCAGCAGCTTGCCGCGCCCCTCGGCGACCACCCAGTCGGCGGCGTGCAGCGGGGAGTTGAAGTTCTGCTCCAGGACGCGGTCGAGCGCGCCGCGGCCGATCCCGGAGAAGCGCATCTCGCCGTAGTAGGCGATCATCTTGCCCTTCTGCAGGTAGTACGCGCCGTTCAGGTCGACCGAGAAGCAGTAGGGGTTGACGTTGTCGTTCGCGGGCAGCGTGCCCGGGTCCCAGACCTGCGGGCCCTCGCCGCCGGGCGGCTGGAACACCGGCGCGCCGAACTGCCCGGCCGGACCGGCCTGGTAGGGCGGCGGGGGGACGGGCAGGCCCGCCTGGGTGGCCTGGTGGGACTGGTCGTACTGCTGCTGGGAGTACCCGGGCGGGGGCCCCTGCGGCGGGTACGGCGGGGGCTGCTGCCCGTACGGCTGCTGGCCGTAGGGCGGGGGCTGCTGTCCGTACGGCTGCTGGCCGTAGGGCTGCTGCGGGGGGTAGGACATCAGAGCTTCACCTCGCTGGCCTGCACGTACACCGTGCCCTGCCCGGACAGTTCGAGCTGGAACGCCTCGCCGGAGCCGCGTCCGACCATGTCGCGCCAGCCGAGGGCGCTGGAGAGCTTGTTGGTGACCTCGCCGCGGTGCGCGACGTAGGCCTGCGGGTCGACGTGGACGGGCTGGCCGGGGAGGATCGGGAGTTCGATCACCCCGCCGTGGGCCATCACCGCGACCGCGCCCTTGCCGGTGAGCTTGGTGGTGAACAGGCCCTGGCCGGTCACCTGGCCGCGGACCACGCCCATCAGGCCGCCCTGCTGGCCCATGAACATGGTGGACTGCTGGAGGCTGCCCTCGAAGGCCAGCAGCCGGTCGGCCTCCACGTACAGGGTGTCGCCGACCAGGTCGACCACGTGCACGTGGTGGCCGCCGTGGCCGAACATCACGGTGCCGTGGCCCTCGACGGTCATCAGCGGGGTGTCCTCGTTGGCGACCCGGCGGCCGATCATCGACATCACGCCGCCCTGGCCGCCCATCAGGTTGGGCTGGAAGGAGACCTCGCCGGTGTAGCCGAGCATCGCGCCGCGCTGGGACAGGATCCGCTGCCCGGGCACCACCTGGGCGGAGATCATCTTGCCGTTGATCCGGGTGAAGGCCATCAGACCTCGCCTCCCAGCGTCATGCGCTCGGAGGGCTGGACGTAGACCAGGCCCTCGCCGGTGAACTCGACCTGCATCGCCTCGCCGCCGCCCTCGCCGATCAGGGTGGACCAGCCCGCCCCGGACTTGAGCGACCGCTGGAGGTTGCCGGTGTGCGCGATGTACGCGCCCGGGTCCACCCGCAGCGGCAGGCCCTGGCCGACCCGGAGGATCACCGCCGGGCCGTCCGAGGTGACCGCCGCCCAGCCCTGGCCCTCGACCTTGGTGGTGAACAGGCCGTTGCCGCTGGCCATGCCGTTCAGCCCGGTGAAGGAGGTGCCGGTGCGCAGCGTCGCCTCGGTGCAGAGCAGGTTGTCGGATTCGACGAACAGCGTCTCGCCGTTCAGCCGGACCAGGTTGATCTCGGTGGCCCGGTCGGCGAAGTAGCAGGTGCCCTGCCCCTTCACCTCCATGACCTCCATGCGCTCGCCGGTGAGCCGGCGGGTGACCATGCCGCGCAGGCCGTCGCCGCCGCCGGAGAGCTTCTTGAAGCCCATCTGCCCGGTGTAGGCGACCATCGAGCCGTTGCGTGCCTTGACGGTGTCCCCGGCGAGATCGACGGCGAGGACCCTGGACCCCTGGAGTCGGAACTGTGCCACGTCCGGGAATCTAGCGCGCCCCTCCCCGGGAGGGGAGGGGAACCGGCCGTGCTGGTACCCGTTCGGTACGGAACCCGGACATCGGACGCCCCGTCAGCCGGACATAACGGGCGAAACCCCCCGGGCGGGCGGGGGTCAGACCTGCTGCGGCAGCGCCCCCGCCGAGACCTCCACCTCCAGCAGCGAGGCCGAGTGCCGCTCGGCCTCGAACGCGGCCCGGCCGCCGCGCAGGCCGAACAGGCGCTTGGAGAGCATGATCCAGAGCACCGCGGCGACGTTCAGCAGCAGGGTGCAGACCTTCAGCACGCTGACGTGCTCGCTGAGCTCGTAGCCCTCCAGCGGCAGGAAGGCGGCGGTGGCCACCACCGTCAGGTACTCGGCCCAGCGGTGGCCCCACCACAGGCCGAACGCCTCGACGATCTCGATCAGCGCGTACGCCACCAGCGCGGCGGCCACGTAGACCAGGGTGGAGTGCCGGTAGTCGAAGGTCTTGCGGATGGTGTCGACGATCGGCGAGTGCTCCAGGTCCCAGTGGAAGTGCTCGGTGACCGGATTGAGGACCGACAGGTTCTCGTCGAAGATCCGGCGCACCGCGTCCTGGCTGTTGGAGAACTTCCACACCCCCCAGGCGACGACCACGATCAGCAGGCCGCGCAGCAGCCGCTCGACGGCCAGGAAGCGCAGGATGAACAGGTCGCGCAGGGCCTTGCCGCGCGGCACCAGCGGCGCGTCCTCGGCCGGGCCGGAGCCGTGCGGGTCGCCGAGCGCGAAGTCGCCGCAGCGCAGGCAGCGCCAGGCGGTGCCGACCGCGGTGGCGGTGCGCAGCCGCTCGCGCAGCTCGGGCTCGTCCGGCGCGTAGGTGACGTGGCCGCGCGTGGCGCAGGTGTGGCGGTCCCAGTCCCGTTTCAGCATGGCGTGTTCCCCCGTGGGTCCGCGCGGCCCGACGGTCGGGGCGCGCGCAGCACAGCAGGATAGGGGGTCCGCCGTCGGCGCCGGTGTCGGGTCGGTGATAATGGGCCCGGCTTGTGCATCCGTTCACAAAGCCAGCCGTCCGCCGTGCCGTGCCCCCGTGAGGAATCCCCGTGAAGAGCGTCGCCGCCGTCCACCGCCTGCGCCTGGTCTCCGGCCCCGAGGGCCTGTCGTTCCTGCTGCTGCTGGTCTGCTCGGTGCTCAAGCGCACCACCAGCTTCAACGCCGTCCCGGTGATGGGCATGGTGCACGGCGTGCTGTTCGTCCTCTACCTGGTGTTCCTGGTGCAGGCGCACCAGGCCCGCCGCTGGGAGCCGAAGCGCACCCTGCTGCTGTTCGTGCTCTCGGTGCTGCCCACCGGCGGCTTCTTCGCCGAGCGGACGCTGGCCCGGGAGGAGCGCGGCGAGCTCGACGGCGCCGCCCCGGCGACCGCCTGACCCGACCGCCCCGGAACGTGGTGCGCGGCGGCCGGGCCTCTTCGTGGGAGGCCGGGCCGCCGCGGGCTCTGCTGCTACCGGGTCGGCGTCAGTTGACGTTCACCGCGGTCCACGCGGCCGCGACCGCGTTGTACTGGGTCGAGCCGGAGCCGTACAGGTCCTTCGCCGCGTTCAGGGTCGCCGTGCGGGCGGCCTTGTAGTTCGTGGTGGAGGTCATGTAGACGGTCAGCGCCCGGTACCAGATCTGCGCGGCCTTGTCCCGGCCGATGCCGGTGACCGTCGAGCCGTTGTAGGTGGGCGAGTTGTAGCTCACCCCGTTGACGGTCTTCGCGCCGCTGCCCTCGGACAGCAGGTAGAAGAAGTGGTTGGCGACGCCCGAGGAGTAGTGGACGTCCTTGTTGCCGACGGTGGAGGACCAGTAGTCGGCGGACGCGCCGTCCTTGGAGGGCTTGTCCATGTAGCGCAGCGGCGTGCCGTTGCCGTTGATGTTGATCAGCTCGCCGATCAGGTAGTCCGGGTTGTCCTTCGACAGGTTGGCGTAGAACTCGACCAGGGTGCCGAAGATGTCGCTGGTGGCCTCGTTCAGGCCGCCGGACTCGCCCGAGTAGTTCAGG
Source organism: Kitasatospora sp. NPDC088783 (assembly GCF_044750705.1). Lineage (NCBI taxonomy): Bacteria > Bacillati > Actinomycetota > Actinomycetes > Kitasatosporales > Streptomycetaceae > Kitasatospora > Kitasatospora sp. NPDC088783. Next base: position 105,390 of record NZ_JBIVKJ010000003.1, on the reverse strand, counting down.
CCCGCGGTGTTGGAGGTCACACCGTGGCTCATCTCGTGGCCGGAGACGTCGAGTTCGGTCAGCGGGTGGGTGTTGCCCGAGCCGTCGCCGTACGTCATGCAGAAGCAGCTGTCGTCCCAGAACGCGTTGACGTAGTTGCTGCCGTAGTGGACCCGGCTGTACGCGCCGACGCCGTCGTTGCGGATGCCGCTGCGGCCGAAGGTGTTCTTGTAGAAGTCCCAGGTGACGGCCGCGCCGTACTGGGCGTCCACGGCCGCGGACTCGCCGTTGGAGGCGGCGCCGCTGCCCCAGGTGTTGCTGGTCTTGGAGTAGACGGTGCCCTTGCCGGAGGTCTTGCCGGCCAGGGTGGTGGTGTACTGGCCGCCGCGGGTGGCGTCCTTCAGCGTGTAGGTGCTGCCGGACAGCGTGGTGGTCAGCGAGACGTTGCCGACGAAGACGCCGTTGCCGGTGCCGGTCGCGTTGGAGGTCTGCACCTGCTCGTGGCTGGAGAGCAGCGCGCCGCTGTCCGCGTCGGTGACCAGCACCTGGTGGCTCGGGGTGCCGTCCGCCCGGACGCCCTCCACGGTGGTGCGGTAGGCCAGCCGCGGGGCGCCGTCGGCGGCCCAGACCACCAGCTGGGCGTCGCCGCTCGCGCCGGAGACCGAGGTGAGGGCGGCCTCGTCGGCGTCCGCGGTGATGCCGACGGTGGCCTGCACCGCGCCGGTCGCCTTGGCGGCGGCCTGGCCGGCCGACAGCTTCGGGCTCAGCGAGGCGGGGGCCAGGCTGCCGGAGACGGCCTTGTCGGTGGACTTCACCTTGCCGTTGGCGGCCTGGTGCACAACCAGGTCGCCGCCGAGCACCGGCAGGCCGTTGTAGGTGCGCTCGTAACGGAAGTGACGGGTGCCATCGGCGTCGACGACGGCGTCCTTGACGACCAGCTTCTCCTGGGCGCCCAGGCCCAGGGCCTTGGCGGCGGCGGGCGCCTGTGCGGCGGCCAGCGCGAGCTGGTCGCCGTGGCCCAGGGCGGCGGGATTGGGGGCGGCGTACGCCATTCCGGCGCTCACCTGGATCGCACCGGCCAGCAGGGCCGAGGCAGAGAGAACGGCGCCGACAGCAAGCTTTCGCTTCACGTACGGGTTCCTTCCGGATCAACCGCGTGTGCGCGGTCACACCTCGTCCCGGGGCACCGGGGTCAGTGCCTGCTGGGGCGGAACGGGTGCTGACGTGCAGCTCCGTGCGGTCAGGCGACATCCGCCGGTGGGGTGGGCCGGCGGTGTCGAACGGGGCTGGCCAGAAGCATGACGACGCGGTGGCGGCCGGGAACAGCCGTTCGGCAACTATTGGCAAACTCTCGCCAGCGCCCGGGGAAAGAACAGCCCAGGAAATCGGATGTTTCACTGCGAACCGTGCCGCGTGGGCTGCGCGGAGGCCCAACTCCGGTGCAATCACTGAATATTGCCGGAATATGCACGGTAAAAGGCCGTCGGCCGGCCGCCCTCGTCTGTTTGGCGTGATCCCGCCAAGTGGGGCGGCTTGTCCACCATCGTGGACACCTGCTACCCCCGCCCGGCCCCGCGGGTACGGTGGGGGCGTGCCCAAGCCCCTCGCCCTCGACTTCGACCCGATCGCCCGCGCCGACGAGCTCTGGACCCGCCGCTGGGGCAAGGTGCCGTCCATGGCGGCGATCACCTCGGTGATGCGCGCCCACCAGATCCTGCTCGGCCGGGTCGACGCCGTGGTCAAGCCCTACGGCCTCACCTTCGCCCGCTACGAGGCCCTGGTGCTGCTCACCTTCAGCCGCTCCGGCGAGCTCCCGCTCTCCAAGATCGGCGAGCGCCTGATGGTCCACCCCACCAGCGTCACCAACACCGTCGACCGCCTGGAGCGGGCCGGCCTGGTCACCCGCCGCCCCAACCCGCTCGACGGCCGCGGCGTCCTCGCCGCCATCACCGACCGCGGCCGCCGGGTCGTCGAGGAGGCCACCCGCGAACTCGTCACCGTCGAGTTCGGCCTGGACGGCTACGACGCCGACGCCTGCCGCGAGGTGTTCGACCTGCTGCGCCCGCTGCGGATCGCCGCCGGCGACTTCGAGGCCCCGGCCGAGGAGGGGCCCGACCGGGACGGCGCGTAGGGGCGGTTACCCTCGACTGCATGAAGCAGAGTGTGCTGACCCGCTACCGCGCCATGGCCTACGTCACCGGTGTGCTCCTGATCCTGCTCACCCTCGGGGTGATCGCCAAGTACGTCCTCGACATCTCGGGCGCGTCCGGCTTCACCACTGCGGTCGGCATCGCGCACGGCTGGCTCTACGTGGTCTACCTGGCGTTCGCCTTCGACCTGGGCACCAAGGCCAAGTGGCCGATGGGCAAGCTGCTCTGGACCCTGCTGGCCGGCACCGTCCCCACCGCCGTGTTCTTCGTCGAGCGCCGGGTCGTCCGCGAGGTCGCGCCGCTGGTCGCCGCACCGGAGCCGGTCGCCGCCTGACCGCGCCCGCACCAGCGCTCTGCCGGGGCGCCCCTTCCGCCGGAAGGGGCGCCCCTCCGCGTGTCCGGGGCCGGCCGTCGACAGGTACTAGGACGTCCGAGTAAATTACTAGGACATCCAAGCAGTTCTTCCGCCGCCCCCACCGGAGCGGCCGCACGGAGCGGGAGTCGGAGCCGATGGACGCCGAGCAGATCGAGGCCGGACGGCAGCGCTGGCAGCAGCGGTACGACAGGGCGCGCAAGCGCGACGCGGACTTCACCACGCTGAGCGGCGAGGAGGTCGCCCCGGTCTACGGCCCGCCGCCCGGCCAGGAGGTCGAGGGCTTCGAGCGGATCGGCTGGCCCGGCGAGTACCCCTACACCCGCGGCCTGCACCCCACCGGCTACCGCGGCCGGGCCTGGACCATCCGCCAGTTCGCCGGCTTCGGCAACGCCGAGCAGACCAACGAGCGCTACCGGATGATCCTCGACTCCGGCGGCGGCGGCCTCTCCGTCGCCTTCGACATGCCGACCCTGATGGGCTACGACTCCGACGACGCCCGCTCGCTCGGCGAGGTCGGCCACTGCGGCGTCGCCATCGACTCCGCCGCCGACATGGAGGTGCTGTTCCGCGGCATCCCGCTCGGCGAGGTCACCACCTCGATGACCATCAGCGGCCCCGCCGTCCCGGTCTTCTGCATGTACCTGGTCGCCGCCGAGCGCCAGGGCGTCGACCCCGCCGTCCTCAACGGCACCCTGCAGACCGACATCTTCAAGGAGTACATCGCGCAGAAGGAGTGGCTCTTCGCCCCCGAGCCCCACCTGCGCCTGATCGGCGACCTGATGGAGCACTGCGCGGCCGGCATCCCCGCCTACAAGCCGCTCTCCGTCTCCGGCTACCACATCCGCGAGGCCGGGGCCACGGCCGCCCAGGAGCTCGCCTACACCCTCGCCGACGGCCTCGCCTACGTCGAGCTCGGCCTCTCCCGCGGCCTCGACGTGGACGTCTTCGCCCCCGGCCTGTCCTTCTTCTTCGACGCCCACCTCGACTTCTTCGAGGAGATCGCCAAGTTCCGCGCCGCCCGCCGGATCTGGGCCCGCTGGATGCGCGACCACTTCGGCGCGAAGACCGACAAGGCGCAGTGGCTGCGCTTCCACACCCAGACCGCCGGCGTCTCGCTCACCGCCCAGCAGCCCTACAACAACGTGGTCCGCACCGCCGTCGAGGCGCTCTCCGCCGTCCTCGGCGGCACCAACTCGCTGCACACCAACGCCCTCGACGAGACGCTCGCCCTCCCCAGCGAGCAGGCCGCCGAGATCGCCCTGCGCACCCAACAGGTGATCATGGAGGAGACCGGCGTCACCAACGTCGCCGACCCGCTCGGCGGCTCCTGGTACGTCGAGGCGCTCACCGACCGGATCGAGCGGCAGGCCGAGGCGATCTTCCAGCAGATCCTGGACAAGGGCGGCCTCGGCAGGGAGGGCGCCGAGCACCCGATCGGCCCGATGACCTCCGGCATCCTGCGCGGCATCGAGGAGGGCTGGTTCACCGGCGAGATCGCCGAGGCCGCCTTCCGCTACCAGCAGGGCGTCGAGAAGGGCGACAAGCGGGTGGTCGGCGTCAACTGCCACCCCCGCAGCGTCACCCCCGAGCTGGAGATCCTCCGGGTCAGCCACGAGGTCGAACGCGAGCAGGTCCGCGCCCTGCGCGAGCGCAAGGCGCGGCGCGACGAGGACGCCGTCCGGGCCGGCCTCGACGCGATGCTCGCCGCCGCCCGCTCCGGCGCCAACATGATCGAGCCGATGCTCCGGGCCGTCCGCGCCGAGGCCACCCTCGGCGAGATCTGCCACGCCCTGCGCGAGGAGTGGGGCACCTACCAGGAGAACGCCAGCTTCTAGCCGGCGGGCCGATGGACTGACCGGCCGATCAACCGACCGCCCCGGGCCGCCGTCCGTCCGCCCCCCTATCCTGGCCCGGGGAAAGGGGAGTGACGGATGACCGGGGGAGCGCGGCTCGCCGAGCGGTTCGAGGAGCACCGGCCCAGGCTGCGGGCGGTGGCGTACCGGATGCTCGGGTCACTGGGCGAGGCCGACGACGTGGTGCAGGAGACCTGGCTGCGGCTGGACCGGCACGCCGAGGAGGTGGAGAACCTGGGCGGCTGGCTGACCACCGTCGCCTCCCGGGTCTGCCTGAACGAGCTGCGCGGCCGGGAGCGGCGGCGCGAGGAGGAGCTGGACACCTCGGTGCCGGACCCGGTGCTGGCCGCGCCGGAGCGGGACGACCCGGAGGCGGTCGCGCTGCTGGGCGACCGGGTGGGGATCGCGCTCCAGGTGGTGCTGGGCACGCTCGGCCCGGCCGAGCGGCTCGGGTTCGTGCTGCACGACCTGTTCGCGGTGCCGTTCGAGGAGATCGCGCCGCTGCTGGACAAGTCCCCGGCGGCGGTGCGGCAGGCGGTCGCCCGGGCCCGCCGGCGGGTGCGCGAGGGCGCCCCGGAGCCGGACCGCGACCCGGCGGCCCAGCGGGCCGCGGTGGAGGCGTTCCGGGCGGCGTCCCGGGACGGCGACTTCGAGGCCCTGGTGGCTGTGCTGGCCCCGGACGCGGTGCTGCGGGCGGACGGCGGCACCGCGATGGCGGCGCTCAGCAAGGTGCTCCGCGGCAGCCGGGCGATCGCCTCCTCGGCGCAGGGCTTCCGGCATCTGCTGCCGTTCGGCCGCCCGGTGCTGGTGAACGGCGCCCACGGGGTGCTGACGGTGGTGGACGGCGCGCCGGTCTCGGTGATGGCGTTCACCGTGGTGGACGGCCTGGTCGCGCGGATCGACGTGCTGGCCGACCCGGAGCGGCTGGCGGCGCTGGACCTGACCGGCCTGGACGGCCTCGACGACTGAGCGCGGATCAGCGCAGCAGCCCCGGGAAGGGGCCCAGCAGCAGGGTGGTGAAGCGGCGGATCCAGTCCGGGGTGACGGGTTCGCCGCTCACCAGCAGCCGGTGCTCGACGGTGCCGGCGATGGTGTCGAAGATGATGTCGATCTCCTCGTCGGCGGCGGCCCGGTCCCGGTCCGGGTCCATCTCGCCGCGGGCCTGGGCGTTGGCCCGGCCGAGTTCGACCAGGACCTTCTGCGGCTGGACGATCCGCTCCCGGATCCGCCGGCGCAGCTGCGGGTCGCGGGTGCCCTCGGCGAACAGGGCGAGCAGCGCGGCCTGGGTCTCGGGCAGGCTGAGCAGTTCGGCGAAACGGGCGACCACGGCCTCGATGTCGGCCTGGAGACTGCCGCGGTCGGCGCACTCCAGTTGGTCGAAGAGGCTGGCGATGGCGTCGACGACGAGTTCGCTCTTGGACGGCCAGCGCCGGTAGAGGGTGGTCTTGGCGACGCCGGCCCGCAGGGCGACGTCGCCCATGGTGAGCCCGCCCCAGCCGAGTTCGGCGAGCGCCTCGCGGGTGGCGTCGAGGATGGCCTGGTCGGCGGCGGCGCTGCGGGGGCGGCCCTTGCCGCGGGCGGGCGGGGCGCCGGGCGGGGCGTCCTCGACGGGTGCGGCGTCCTGGGCGGGCGGGTCCTGGTGCTCGGCGGGCTGCCGGGTGGTGGGGGCCACCGCGCCTCCTGGCTTGTTTACTCAGAAGTAACTTGTTGCTCCCACGGTAGCGACATGCCGCGTCGACCGGCACCCGCCCCGGACCGGAAAGTGGGACAGCTCACGCTCCGGGAGGGGGCGGGGGGCTTGCGGGGGGAGCCCGGGGGGCAGATACGCTACGACCAGTAGCGAAAGAGCGACGACCATCGCGCCCCGCCCCGGGATCGGGCGGGCGCCCGACGCGGGTGGGGACCCGCGTCGAACGGTCCGGGCCCCGCCGGGGAGGCGGGCGGCCCGCTCCGGTTTTTTCCGGGTGGATGGCACCCGGCACCGGCTCCGACGGGGGAGGATAGAGCCATGCAGTCACGGAATTCGCGTCTCAACAGCTCCGCCCTCCGCGGTGCGGTGGACCTCGCCGCGGTGAAGGCGGCCGGAGAGGCCGCCCAGAAGGCGGAGCAGACCCGGGCCGAGCGGGCCCGGCAGGCGGCGGCGGGCGACGGCCCGGCGCTCGCGGACTACCCCCTGGTCCTGGACGTCACCGAGGAGACCTTCGAGTCCGAGGTGGTCCAGCGCTCGGCCGAGGTCCCGGTGGTGGTGGACTTCTGGGCCGAGTGGTGCGGCCCGTGCAAGCAGCTCAGCCCGGTGCTGGAGCGCCTCGCCGAGGAGTACGCCGGCCGGATCGTGCTCGCCAAGATCGACGTGGACGCCAACCCGGAGATCGCCCAGCAGTTCGGGATCCAGGGCATCCCGGCCGTGATGGCGGTGGTGGCGGGCCAGCTGGTGCCGCTGTTCCAGGGCGCCGAGAACGAGGCGAACGTCCGCAAGATCCTGGACCAGCTGATCGCGGTGGCCGAGCAGCGCTTCGGCATCGTCGGCGGGGCCGCCGGCGGCGGCGAGGGCGCGGCGGCCGAGCCCCGGGTGCCGGCCGACCCGGCGCTGGAGGCCGCGCACGACGCGCTGGACCGGGGCGACCTGGCCGGCGCGGTGCGGGCGTACCAGAACGTGCTGAGCGACCGCCCCGGGCACGTCGAGGCCAAGCTGGGCCTGGCCCAGGCCCAGCTGCTGCAGCGGGTGGAGCAGCTCGACCCGCAGCAGGTGCGCGCCGACGCGGCGGCCGACCCGAAGGACGTGCCGGCCCAGCTGCGGGCCGCCGACCTGGACCTGGTCGGCGGGCACGTGGAGGACGCCTTCGGACGCCTGGTCGACACCGTCGCCCGGACGTTCGGCGAGGACCGGGACGCGGCGCGGCTGCGGCTGCTGGAGCTGTTCGAGGTGATCGGTTCGGAGGACCCGCGCACCGTGGCGGCCCGCCAGGCGCTGGCCCGGGTGCTGTTCTGACGCGCCGTCCGGGCGGCCCGTCCGGGCGCTGACCGGGCGGTCCGGGCAGGCACCCGGGGGCGTCTCGGCGGCACCGGGTGACACCTCGGGTGACCTGCGGTGTCGTCGGCGATTTGACGACTTTCGGGTGGAGTCCGGCCAGGTTTACCAAATCTTGATAACACCCCGCCGCGGTCACGACTCGTGACCGCGGCGGGGTGTTTCGGCAGTGTTTCGGCGGTTTGACATCGGACGCACACGCGATTTTGGTCACACTCCGTTGCGGAGCCTTCGATTCCATGATCGACCCCGTTCACTGTTGGATTACCCGTCAGTAACGGACCTCTTGTGCTCCGCCCCGGTTTGGACAACGATCGGCGACGCCCGGTCCCTCGGCGACGAGGGGTCCCCACCGGGTGAGGGCAGGGGGGTAACCGCGGATCCCACGCAGCGGTTCCTGGCCTCGAAACGGCCGCGCGGCCCGCGCGGCCGCCTGGTTGTCGCTCGGGGGTGATCGCCGGCGCCGTCCCCACGGCAGCAGGCGCTCTCCGCTACCGAGGACGTAGCTCTCTCCCATCCCGGGCCGGACCACGTGCGGGACGCACCGGAACGACCGGAGATGTACGTCCTAGAAGGAGGACCACGCATGTCCCAGTCCTACGGCAAGACCCGCTGGAAGCGCTTCGCCCTGGTGATGGTGCCCAGCATCGCGGCCACCGCCGCGATCGGCGTCTCGCTGGCCAACTCCGCCCTCGCGGCCTCGTTCTCGGTCTCCGGCCAGCAGTTCAAGGTCACCGTCGACGACCTCCAGGGCGAGGGCTTCTCCCAGTTCGGCGGCGTGGACGTCGAGAAGAACGGCACCCCGCACCCGGTCGCGGTCTCGGCCTTCGACCACGCGACGCTGAAGAACCTGTGCCAGTCGGTCGTCACCGACCTCGGCCCGCTCGGCAAGTGGACCCTGGTCCTCAACGCCGGCCAGAGCGACGACAAGGCGAAGCAGGTCGACGCCCAGCAGCTGCTGATCGACCTCAACCAGCTGAACGCGGACGCCGAGTTCAAGAACATCAACATCGGCCAGGACGCCGGCACCCTCAAGGGCTCCGCCGTCAAGAAGCTCCAGGACGACGGCGGCACCCTGCCGACCGGCGCCCAGGGCTTCGCCCAGGCCGCCGACTCCGCGCACCTGCAGCACGTCCAGCAGACCGCGTGGGCCACCTCGGCCGGCACCTTCACGCTCAACGGCCTGAAGCTGAACATCAACAAGGGCTCCGGCGCGGGCGTCGAGTGCTACTAGTCCGCACCTGAGGGCCCGCCGGCCGGGCCCGACGGCGGACCACCGGTGCGAGGGGGCGGCCGCGCCGCCCCCTCGCACCGCACCCCGGCGCACCCGGGACCACCCGTCTCCCCCCTCGGACCCACCATCGAGGAGTCGCACCATGTCCAGCGCAACCGTCGAGGCCTGGCCCGAGAACCCGGTCGGCCCGGTCGGCCGCACCCGGCGGGGGTTCCGCACGTGGCGGCGCACCCGGCCGTTCTGGGGCGGGCTGCTCGCGATGATCGCCGGCGTGCCGATCCTGTACTTCCCCTACGCCCACCTCAGCCTGGGCGGTCTGACGGTGGCGATGGCCACCACCGCCGGCGCCGGCTCGATGATCATCGGCCTGCTCATGATCTCGCTCGGGCTGACCGCCTGGTTCCAGCCCCTGGTGCGGATCTTCTGCGGGGTGGCGACCACCATCCTGGCGCTGATCTCCGTCCCGGTCTCCAACCTCGGCGGCTTCGGCATGGGCCTGGTGCCCGGCCTGATCGCCGGCGGCCTGCTGGTGTCCTGGGCGCCGCTGCCGGAGCCGGCCGCCGAGCCGGTCGCCGACCCGGCCACCGAGTCCGCCGCCGGGTTCGCCGCCGCGCCGCAGCCGGCCCCCGCCGCGCAGCTGCCCGCCCAGGCCGCCGCCGAGCGGCCGCTGGAGCACGGGGCCGTCCCGCAGGCACCCGTCGGAGAGGAGCAGCGGTGACCGGACCCGAGAAGCCGACCGTCCCCGGCCCGCGGCACGCGGTGCCCCGGGAGGGGGTCCGCTCCCGGCTGCGCGGACGGGCGCTGGCGATCGCCGCCGTGCCGACCGCGCTGCTGGTCGGCGCCGCCTACGCGCCGACGCTGGCCGCCGCCGACCCGCAGCAGAGCGGCGCCTGCGCCCCGGACACGGTGCTGAAGGAGACGCCCGTCCCGAAGGGCGAGATCAAGGTGCTGCCGGACTCCTCGGTGAGCCGGGCCGCGGCCGCCGGGCAGGCCCCGGCGGGCAGCGCCGCCGCGGTGCCGGCGGTCTTCACCGGCCCGGCCGGCCCCGCGACGGCGCAGTCCGCCGTGTACACCGTGCCGAAGGCGGGCGCCGCCCCCGGCGGGGTCCAGCAGGCCGGGGTGATCGACGACTGGTGGAACAACCTGATCCACCCGGGCGCGAGCGCCTCCCCGTCCCCGACGCCCTCGCCGACCGCGCGGCCCACCACCGCCGCGCCGACCACCCCCGCGGCCACCCCGGCCCCGTCCGGCGCCCCCCGCGCCGCCGGGACGCCCGCCGCCCCGCCCGCGCCCTCCGCCCCGGCCGCGAGCGGCTCCACCGCCCCGAAGCCCACCGCCTCCGGCGGCGCCGCGCCCAAGGGCAGCGCCACGCCCAAGGGCAGCGCCACGCCCACGCCCTCGCCGTCGCCGTCCGCCTCGGCCTCGGCGGACCCGAACTGCCTGGTCAGCACCAAGGGCCTGGCCGCGAAGGCGGCCCCCTCCGGCCACGTGGTGCCGGACCAGAACTGGGTGCTGCACTCGACCCGGCTGGCGCTGCACGGCTCGGTGTTCAACGGCGTCTACGACGTCACCACGGAGAGCGGCACCAAGCGGGTGCTGAAGTTCACCACGGCCAGCGTCGACATTGAGAACCTCGACATGTCGACCATCCAGATCCCCGGCCTGACCTTCCACGTGAAGAGCCGCGAGGGGTCGACCTCGACCATGCGCAACGGGCCGATCACCATGTACGTGGAGAGCCTGTCGGGCAACCTGGCGGCGGTCTACGGCCTGCCGATCCCGATCGACCTGGGCCAGATCACGCTCACCCCGGACACCCTGCCGAAGTGGCTGTGGGACCTGCTGGGCGCGGTGCCGATCCCGCTGGACCTGACGCTGACCAACGCCAAGGCGGTGCAGGCGGGCCAGTTCGGCGGCGACCTGACCATCCCCGGCATGCGGCTGTTCAACGACAAGGAGCCGTACGACGGCTGACCGGCCGCCACGGAACGCCGCAGGGGCGGGACCCGGTCCTCGGGTCCCGCCCCTGCGGCGTTCGTGCGGGGTGCTCAGCTCTCCGAGCGGGCGCCCAGGTGGTGCACCTGGACCATGTTGGTGGTGCCCGGGATGCCGACCGGCACGCCGGCCGTGACGATCACGGTGTCGCCCTCGGCGAGGCGGTTCATCTTGAGCAGCTCGCGGTCGACCTGCTCGACCATCTCGTCGGTGGTGGCCACCTGCTCCGAGACGTACGCCTCGACGCCCCAGCTCAGCGAGAGCTGGTTGCGGGTGGCGACGTCCGGGGTGAAGGCGATCACCGGGATCGGCGAGCGGTAGCGGGAGAGCCGGCGCGCGGTGTCACCGGACTTGGTGAACGCGACCAGCGCCTTGCCGTCCAGGAAGTCGCCCAGCTCGCACGCGGCGCGGGCGACCGAGCCGCCCTGGGTGCGCGGCTTGCGGCCCGGGTTGAGCGGCTGGAGGCCCTGCGAGAGCAGCTCCTCCTCGGCCTTCTCGGCGATCCTGCTCATGGTCTTGACGGTCTCGACCGGGTACTTGCCGACGCTCGACTCGGCGGACAGCATGACCGCGTCCGCCCCGTCCAGGATGGCGTTGGCGACGTCGGAGACCTCGGCGCGGGTCGGGCGCGAGGCGTGGATCATCGACTCCATCATCTGGGTGGCGACGATGACCGGCTTGGCGTTGCGGCGGGCGAGGGTGACCAGCCGCTTCTGGACCAGCGGCACCTTCTCCAGCGGGTACTCGACGGCGAGGTCGCCGCGGGCCACCATGATCGCGTCGAAGGCGAGGACGATCTCCTCCATGGCCTCGACGGCCTGCGGCTTCTCGATCTTGGCGATGACGGGCACACGAATGCCGACCTCGTCCATGACCTTGTGCACGTCGTCGATGTCCCCGGCGTTGCGGACGAACGACAGCGCGACCATGTCGACGCCCAGCTGGAGGGCGAAGCGCAGGTCGTCCTTGTCCTTCTCGGACAGCGCGGGGACGTTGACCGCCGCGCCGGGCAGGTTGATGCCCTTGTTGTTGGAGAGCACGCCGCCCTCGACCACCACGGTCTTCACCCGCGGGCCGTCGACGCTGACGACCTCCAGGGCGATGACGCCGTCGTTGATCAGGATCGGGTCGCCGGGCTTCACGTCGCCGGGCAGGCCCTTGTAGGTGGTGCCGCAGATGTGCTGGTCACCGGGGACGTCCTCGGTGGTGATGGTGAACGTGTCGCCGTTGTCAACGGTCACCGGGCCGTTGGCGAAGGTCGCCAGACGGATCTTGGGGCCCTGCAGGTCGGCCAGCACGCCGATGGTGCGGCCGGTGTCCTCCGAGACCTGGCGGACGCGGCGGTACCGGTCCTCGTGCTCGGCGTGGGAGCCGTGGCTCATGTTGAGGCGGGCGACGTTCATGCCCGCTTCGACGATGGCCTTCAGCTGTTCGTAGGAGTCCGTCGCGGGACCCAGGGTGCAGACAATTTTCGCTCGGCGCATATCCGTCAGTCTATCCGTTCGTGTTATCGGTACATTCAGCCCGTACCGTCAGATATCGCCAACGAACATTCCGAGGGGTGGGATACTGACGGGTAGTCATCCCGCGCGGGGCCTACACCTCGTGGACCAGCGCGAACGCCTGCTGGGCGATCTCCAGCTCCTCGTCGGTCGGCACTACGGCGACGGTGACCCGCGAGTAGGACGGCGAGACCGTCCGCGCCTCCCGCGAGCGCACCGCGTTCAGCTCCGGGTCGACCGAAATGCCCAGCTCCTCCAGGTTGGCACAGACCGCGGCCCGCACCTCGACGGAGTTCTCCCCGACACCCGCGGTGAACGCCACCGCGTCCACCCGCCCCAGCACCGCGTAGTAGCCGCCCAGGTAGCGCCGGATCCGGTGCACGTACGAGTCGAACGCCAGCTTGGCGTCCTCCTCGCCCTCCTGGGCCCGGCGCACCACCTCGCGCATGTCGTTGTCCCCGCACAGGCCCAGCAGACCGCTGCGCCGGTTCAGCAGGTCGTCGATCCCGTCGATGCTCATCCCGCCCACCCGGTGCAGGTGGAACACCAGGCCCGGGTCCACGTCGCCGGAGCGGGTGCCCATCACCAGGCCCTCCAGCGGGGTCAGGCCCATCGAGGTCTCCACGCACACCCCGCCCGCCACCGCCGAGGCCGAAGCGCCGTTGCCCAGGTGCAGCACGATCACGTTCAGCTCCGCCGGGTCCCGGCCGAGCAGCCGGGCGGTGGCCCGGGAGACGTACCGGTGCGAGGTGCCGTGGAAGCCGTAGCGGCGCACCCGGTGCGCGTCGGCGGTGGCCCGGTCGATCGCGTAGCGGGCCGCGTGCTCGGGCAGCGTGGCGTGGAACGCGGTGTCGAACACCGCGACCTGCGGCAGGTCCGGGCGCAGCGCCCGGGCCACCTCGATGCCGGTGATGTTCGCCGGGTTGTGCAGCGGCGCGACCGGGATCAGCCGGCGGATCTCGGCCAGCACCGCGTCGGTGACCAGGGTCGGCCGGGTGAAGCGCAGCCCGCCGTGCACCACCCGGTGGCCGATCGCCGCCAGCTCCGGCGAGTCCAGGCCCATCAGGTCCGCGGCCAGCTCCCCGGCCACCGCCTCCAGCGCCACGTCGTGCCCGGCGAAGCGCCGCAGTGTCTCGCGCGGCTCCCCGGTCAGCGGCAGGTGCAGCAGCCGGCCGCCCTCCTCGCCGATCCGCTCCACCAGGCCGGAGGCCAGCTTCGAGCCGTCCAGCATGTCGATCAGCTGGTACTTCACCGAGGACGACCCGGCGTTCAGCACCAGGACACGGGTACCGGCGGTCACTGCGGGCCTCCTGCGACGGGGTTCTCGACGGCGGCGGGGGCTGCGGCCCCTGCGGAAGCGGGAGCGGGAGCGGGGGCGGCGGCCTCGGCGGCGGCCTCGGCCGCGGTCTGGGACTGGATCGCGGTGATCGCCACCGTGTTGACGATGTCCTCCACCAGCGCGCCCCGGGACAGGTCGTTCACCGGCTTGTTCAGGCCCTGGAGCACCGGGCCGACCGCGATCGCCCCGGCCGAGCGCTGCACCGCCTTGTAGGTGTTGTTGCCGGTGTTCAGGTCCGGGAAGATCAGCACGGTGGCCCGCCCGGCCACCGCCGAGCCCGGCAGCTTGGTCGCCGCGACGTGCGCGTCCACCGCCGCGTCGTACTGGATCGGGCCCTCCACCAGCAGGTCCGGGCGCTGCTCGCGGACCAGCTCGGTGGCCCTGCGGACCTTGTCCACGTCCGCGCCGGAGCCCGAGGTGCCGGTCGAGTACGACAGCATCGCCACCCGCGGCTCCACCCCGAACTGGGCGGCGGTCTCCGCCGACTGGATCGCGATGTCGGCCAGCTGCCGGGCGTCCGGGTCCGGGTTGACCGCGCAGTCGCCGTACACCAGCACCTTGTCGGCCAGGCACATGAAGAACACCGAGGAGACGATCGCCGCGCCCGGCGAGGTCTTGATCACCTCGAAGGCCGGCCGGATGGTCGCCGCGGTCGAGTGCACCGCGCCGGAGACCATGCCGTCCGCGATGCCCTCCTGCACCATCAGGGTGCCGAAGTACGAGACGTCGGCGACCACGTCCAGCGCCCGCTCCACCGTCATGCCCTTGTGCGCCCGGGCCTTCGCGTACAGCTCGGCGAACTGCTGGCGCAGCGGGCTGGCCGCCGGGTCGACGATCCGGGCCTGCGCGCCCGCGTCGCCGGCCTGCGGGAACTCGATGCCCAGCGCGGCCAGTCGGCGGTGCACCGCGTCCGGGTCGCCGAGCAGGGTCAGGTCGCAGATGTTGCGGCGCAGCAGCACCTCGGCGGCGCGCAGCACCCGGTCCTCGGTGCCCTCCGGCAGCACGATGTGCCGGCGGTCCGCGCGGGCCCGCTCCAGCAGCGCGTGCTCGAACATCATCGGGGTCACCCGCTCGGACCGGCTCAGCTCGATCCGGCTGGTCAACTCGACGGTGTCCACGTGCAGTTCGAACAGGCCGAGGGCGATCTCGGCCTTCCGCGGGCTGTTCGGCCCGATCCGGCCCTCCAGGTGGGTGAGCGCCGCCGCGGTCAGCCAGGAGCCCTCCGACACCTCCGCCACCGGGGTGCCCGGGGCCAGCCGGGAGGCCAGCGCCATCACGTTCGGGCCCGGGTGCTGGCCGAGCGTCAGCAGCACGCCCGCGATCGGCGGCGAGCCCGCCGCGTGCGCCGCCAGCGACCCGATCACCAGGTCCGCCCGGTCGCCCGGGGTCACCACCAGCGCGCCCTCGGTCAGCGCGTCCAGGAAGGTCGGCAGCATCGCCCCGCCGAACACGAAGTTCCGCACGTCCCGGGAGAGCCCCGCCGCGTCGCCCAGCAGCACCGTCGCGCCGGTCGCCTCCACCAGCTGCGCCACCGTCGGCGCGGCCAGCGCCGGCTCCTCCGGGATCACGTACACCGGCACCGGCAGCTTCTCGGTCAGCGTCCGCTGCACCTGCTGCTTGGCCCCCGGCCGGACCCGGTTGGCCACCATCGCCAGGATCGAGCACCCCAGGTCCCGGTAGGCCCGGTGCGCGTTGCGCACCTCCGCGACCACCGCCTGCGGGTCCTCGTGCCGGCCGCCGACCACCGGCAGCACGCCCGCCCCGAACTCGTTCGCCAGCCGGGCGTTGAACGCCAGCTCGTCCGGGATGTTGGTCTCCGAGAAGTCGGTGCCCAGCACCAGCACCGCCTGGCAGCGCCGCTCCAGCTGGTGGAACCGGTCCACCAGCGCCGAGACCAGCTCGTCCTGCCCGCGGGCCGCCTGCAGCGCCGCCGCCTCGTCGTAGGTCAGCCCGTACAGCTCGGCGACCGGCAGGTCCAGCCGGTACCTGCCGCGCAGCAGCTCCACCACGTGGTCACTGCCCGCCTCGCCGCCGTCGGGGGCGTGCACCAGCGGCCGGAACACCCCCACCCGGTCCACCTGGCGGGTGAGCAGTTCCATGACCCCGAGCTCCACGGCCTGCCGGCCGTCCCCCCGGTCGATCCCGGTCACGTACACGCTGCGCGCCACGGTGGAGCTCTCCGTCCGGTCGTCCCAGGCTGCGGTCGTACCGACCATACCGTCGTACCACACGGGGGACTTGCTGCGGCACCGCCGCTACCGCCGCACGGGTCGGGTGCCGCGCGGCGGTGGCGGAGCGGTTCAGCGGGCCGGGCGGAGCCAGACGGTGGCCAGCGGCGGCAGGACCAGCTCGGCCGAGCGCGGCTGGGCGTTCCACGGCTCGGACTCGGACTTCACCGGGCCGGAGTTGGCCACCCCGCTGCCGCCGTACTCCTCGGCGTCGGTGTTGAGCGCCTCCTCCCAGACCTGCTCGGCCCCCTCCAGCCGGGGCAGGCCGACCCGGAAGCCGTGCCGGACCACCGGGGAGAAGTTGCAGACCGCCACCAGCGGGCTGCCGTCGGCGGCGAACCGGACGAAGGACAGCACGTTGTCCTCGGCCGCGCCGCCGTCCAGCCAGGCGAACCCGGCCGGGACGGTGTCCTGCTCGTACAGCGCCGGGGTCTCCCGGTAGACGTGGTTGAGCGCGCCGACCAGGCGCTGCACGCCGCGGTGGTCGGCGTGCGCCGGCCAGCCCTCGTCCAGCACCCACCACTGCGGGCCGTGCTCGTGGTCCCACTCCGCGCCCTGGGCGAACTCCTGCCCCATGAACAGCAGTTGCTTGCCCGGGTGGGCCCACATGAAGCCCAGGTAGGCCCGGTGGTTGGCGCGCTGCTGCCACCAGTCGCCGGGCATCTTGGCGACCAGCGCCTGCTTGCCGTGCACCACCTCGTCGTGCGAGATCGGCAGGATGTAGTTCTCCGAGTAGGCGTACACCATCGAGAAGGTCATCTCGTTGTGGTGGTACTTGCGGTGCACCGGCTCCTTGGCGATGTACACCAGCGAGTCGTGCATCCAGCCCATGTTCCACTTCAGGCCGAAGCCCAGCCCGCCGCTGTCGGTCGGCCGGGTCACCCCCTCCCAGGCGGTGGACTCCTCGGCGACCGTCAGCACGCCCGGGCAGCGCCGGTAGACGGTGGCGTTCATCTCCTGCAGGAAGGAGGCCGCGTCCAGGTTCTCCCGGCCGCCGTACTGGTTGGGCGTCCAGGCGCCGCCCTCCCGGGAGTAGTCCAGGTAGAGCATCGAGGCCACCGCGTCCACCCGCAGGCCGTCGACGTGGAACTCCTCGCACCAGTACACCGCGTTGGCGACCAGGAAGTTGCGCACCTCGGTGCGGCCGTAGTCGAACTCCAGCGTCCCCCAGTCCGGGTGCTCGGCGCGCAGCGGGTCGGCCGGCTCGTACAGCGGCTCGCCGTCGAACCGGGCCAGCGCGAAGCCGTCCTTGGGGAAGTGCGCGGGCACCCAGTCGACCAGCACGCCGATGCCGTGCCGGTGCAGGGTGTCGACCAGGTGCCGGAAGTCGTCCGGGGTGCCGAGCCGGGCGGTCGGGGCGTAGAAGCCGGAGACCTGGTAGCCCCAGGAGCCGCCGAACGGGTGCTCCATCACCGGCATGAACTCGACGTGGGTGAAGCCGAGTTCGTTCAGGTAGCCGGGCAGCACCTCGGCGATCTCCCGGTAGGACGTCAGCTCCGGCCGCCAGGACGCCAGGTGCAGCTCGTAGACGGACATCGGGGCGCGGTGGTGCACGGTGCGGGCGCGCCGCGCCATCCAGTCGGCGTCCTGCCACTCGTGCCGGGAGACGGTCACCACCGAGGCGGTCTCCGGCGGGCACTGGGTGGCCCGGGCCAGCGGGTCGGCCTTCTCCAGCCGGTGCCCCTGCCGGGTGAGGATCTGGTACTTGTAGCGCTCGCCCTCGCCGACCCCCGGCAGGAACACCTCCCACACGCCCGAGGAGCCCAGCGAGCGCATCGGGTGCGCGGTGCCGTCCCAGTGGTTGAACGAGCCGATCACCCGCACCCCGACCGCGTTCGGCGCCCAGACCGCGAACGCCGTGCCGGCCACCCCGTCGACCGTGCGCAGGTGCGAGCCCAGCGCCTGCCACAGCTGCTCGTGCCGGCCCTCCCGGATCAGGTGCAGGTCCAGCTCGCCCAGCGTCGGGGCGAACCGGTAGCCGTCCTCCTGGGCCAGCGGCTCGCCGCCCGGGTACGTCACCCGCAGGGTGTAGCGCGGGAAGCTCTGCCCGGTCAGCAGGCCCGTGAACAGGCCGCCCTGCTGGTGGGTCAGCTCCGCCGGACCCAGCTCGGTCTCCACCACCACCCGCTCCGCGAACGGCCGCAGCACCCGGATCGCGGTGCCCGTCGGCAGCTCGTGCGCGCCCAGCAGCGCGTGCGGGTCGTGGTGCGCGCCGGAGACCAGCCGCTCCACCTCGGCCGGCGGCAGCGGGGCCTCCGGCAGCCGCAGCGCGCCCCCGGCGGCCGGCGGCCGGGCCGCGGCCGGGGCGGAGTCCGCCGCACCCGCCCGCCCGGCCGGCTTCGCCGCGCTGGACTTCGCCGGGGCCGCGGCCGGGGTCTTCGCGGCGGGGGTCTTCGCGGCGGGCTTCGCAGCGGGCCGCCCGGCGGTGGCCTTGCTGCGCGGACCGCTGCGGAACGTGGCCGGGACGGCCGGGGGGCGGTCGGCGGACGGGTCGAGCGGACCGAGCGGGGTCACGGCGGAATCCTCCAGGATCGGGGTGCCTTGCGCGGGGGGACGCGGGGAGCTGTCGGGGAGGGGCGGGTGGCACGGGTGGCGCGGGTCGTACGGGTGGTGCCGGTCGCACGGGTGGCGCGCGGGCGCGCGGCGGCCCGGCCGCCGGGCGGGCGGCCGGGCCCGGGTCAGACGGAGTCCGCCAGGCGGTTGATCGCGGCCAGCGGGATGGGCAGCCAGCTCGGCCGGTGCCGGGCCTCGTACACCACCTCGTAGACCGCCTTGTCGATCTCCAGCGCCCGCATCAGCTCCGGGGTGCCGGCCGGGTCGGCGCCGCCGCCCGCGGTGTAGCCCGCGCAGTACGCGGCCCGGTTGCGGGCGGCCCAGGCCGAGGCGAGCAGGGCCAGCTCCGGGTCCTGGCCGGGGGCGCCGGCCAGCAGGTGGGCGGCCGCGTAGTCGAAGGAGCGGAGCATCGCGGCGACGTCCCGCAGCGCGGGCTGCGGGAGGCGGCGCTCGGCCAGCGGCTTGGCCGGCTCGCCCTCGAAGTCCAGCAGCACCCAGCCCTGCGGGGTGCGCATCGCCTGGCCCAGGTGCAGGTCGCCGTGGATCCGCTGGACCAGCAGGCCGTCCAGGTGGGCCTCGGTGAGCTGCTGGAACGCGGCGCGCAGCGCGGGGCGGTAGCGCATCAGGCCGGGCACGGCGGTGACCGCGGAGTCCAGCCGGGCAGCCATCGCGTCGGCCAGCTCGGCGATCTTCGTCCGGTCCAGCCGGGCGGTCGGCATGCTGCGGGCCAGCACCCGGTGCACCTCGGCGGTGGCCCGGCCCAGCCGGTGCGCCTCGATCGCGAAGTTGCCCGGCGAGGGGTCGCCCTTGAGCCGGGCGACCTGGTCGAGGGCCAGCTCCCAGCCGTCCTCGGCGTCCTCCAGGTAGCGCTGCAGCAGGCCCAGGGTGGCGGGCTCGGAGCGCTCCAGCCGGCACTCGAACCAGGCGGCGACCCGCGGGATGCGGGTCGAGCCGGCCCGGGACAGCGCCAGCGAGAGTTCCAGGTCGGGGTTGGTGCCCGGACTGATCCGGCGGAACAGCTTGAGGATGAACGCGGTGTCGTAGATCACCGAGGAGTTGGACTGCTCGGCGGTGGACGCCCGCCCCGGCAGGTTGCCCGGCAGGCCCGGGCCGGGGGTGCGGCGGAACGACAGCGAGCCGAACCGGTCGCCGGTCGCCAGGTGCTCCAGCAGCCGGCCGGTCAGCTCCGGGTCGTGCACCGCGTCGTAGAGCGTCGCCCCGTCGTAGGTGCCGCCCGTCAGCCGGCCCAGCACCGCCATCGGGCCGACCGAGGCGGGCTGCTCCGAGCGGATGCCCAGCAGCAGCTGGTAGACGTCCTCCGGGCCGGCGGAGGCGCCGCCGTACTCGACCCGCAGCAGCAGGTGCAGCAGGGCCGGGTCGCCGACCTGGAGCGGGGTGCCGACCACCGGGGTGAGCGCGGCGATCGGCCGGCCCTTGCCGGCGTACCAGCGCTGGGTGGGCAGCCACTCGGCGATCAGCGGCATGGTTGCCTGGACCAGTTCGCCGACTCCGGCGGCGGTTCTCCGGACCCCCGGTGTGCGCGTTCCCACCGGCCCCATGGCGGCGTCGGAGGGCTCACGGTGCACGTGGGCTTGAGAACGGGAGGGTTCGGACATGACTCCCTTTCCCCGGAAGCGGGCGGCTGCCCGACGAATCGTGGCCGGGCCCAGCAGTCTTCCGGATTTCGGCGGCGCGGCGGCGACGGCACGCGAGCAGCGGCTCGGTGTCACGCCTTCGTGTGGGTGGCCGTTGGGCTGTTCTCCGTACGCGGTGGTGCGAAGACCCCCGGGGGCGCGCGAGGATTCCCGCGCGCCCGCGGAGGGTGACGTCCCGTTCGGGGCCTGAGGGATCGTTACTTCGTGGACGTGCTGCGGCGTTCCGGCCGCTACCGGGACCCGGACGGCTTCGTCCGGTCCTGGCGCAGCTGGAACCAGTAGAACCCGTGGCCGGCCAGCGTCAGCAGGTACGGCCACTCGCCGATGGTGGGGAAGCGCACGCCGCCGATCAGCTCGACCGGGTACCGCCCCCCGTACTGCCGCAGGTCCAGTTCGGTCGGCTGCGCGAACCGCGAGAAGTTGTTCACGCACATGACCAGGTCGCCCTCGTACTCGCGCACGAAGGCCAGCACCGCGGGATTGCTGGAGGGCAGCTCGGTGTAGCTGCCGAGGCCGAACGCGGGGTTGAGCTTGCGGATCTCGATCATGCGACGCGTCCAGTGCAGCAGCGAACTCGAACTGCTCTGCTGCGCCTCGACGTTGGTCACCTGAAAGCCGTACACCGGGTCCATGATGGGCGGCAGACTGAGCCTGCCCGGGTCCGCCGAGGAGAAACCCGCGTTCCGGTCCGGCGTCCACTGCATCGGGGTGCGGACGCCGTCCCGGTCGCCCAGCCAGATGTTGTCGCCCATGCCGATCTCGTCGCCGTAGTACAGCACCGGCGAGCCGGGCAGCGAGAGCAGCAGCGCGGTGAACAGCTCGACCTGGTTGCGGTCGTTCTCCAGCAGCGGGGAGAGCCGGCGGCGGATGCCCACGTTGGCCCGCATCCGCGGGTCCTTCGCGTACTCCGCGTACATGTAGTCGCGCTCCTCGTCGGTGACCATCTCCAGGGTCAGCTCGTCGTGGTTGCGCAGGAAGATGCCCCACTGGCAGCCCGAGGGGATCTCCGGGGTCTTCGCCAGGATCTCGGAGACCGGGTAGCGGGACTCCCGGCGGACCGCCATGAAGATCCGCGGCATCACCGGGAAGTGGAACGCCATGTGGCACTCGTCGCCGCCGGAGCCGAAGTCGCCGAAGTAGTCGACCACGTCCTCCGGCCACTGGTTGGCCTCCGCCAGCAGCACGGTGTCCGGGTAGTTGGCGTCGATCTCCTTGCGGACCCGCTTGAGGAAGTCGTGGGTCTCCGGCAGGTTCTCGCAGTTGGTGCCCTCCCGGGCGTAGAGGTACGGCACCGCGTCCAGCCGGAAGCCGTCGATGCCGAGGTCGAGCCAGAACTTCAGCGCCGCCATCACCTCCTCCTGCACCCGCGGGTTGTCGTAGTTCAGGTCCGGCTGGTGGCTGAAGAAGCGGTGCCAGTAGTACTGCTTGCGGATCGGGTCGAAGGTCCAGTTCGAGGACTCGGTGTCGACGAAGATGATCCGCGCGTCCGGGTACTGCTTGTCGTCGTCGGCCCACATGTAGAAGTCGCCGTACGGGCCGTCCGGGTCGCTGCGGGACGCCTGGAACCACGCGTGCTGGTCGCTGGTGTGGTTGACCACGAAGTCGATGATCACCCGCATGCCGCGCAGGTGCGCCGCGTCCACGAACTCCACGAAGTCGGCCAGGTTGCCGAACTCGGGGAGCACCGACTGGTAGTCCGAGACGTCGTAACCGCCGTCCCGCAGGGGGGAGTTCATGAACGGGGGCAGCCAGAGGCAGTCCACCCCCAGCCACTGGAGGTAGTCGAGCCGCGAGGTGAGTCCCTTGAGGTCGCCGACGCCGTCGCCGTTGCTGTCCTGGAACGAACGCACCAGCACTTCGTAGAAGACCGCGCGTTTGAACCACTCGGGGTCGCGGTCCCGGGCGGGGGTGTCGGCGAAGGTGTCGGGGACGGGCTCGTTGACTGTCACTGCGGGTTCCTCCGAACCGTGAGGAGGTGGGCCGGCCCGGAAGAGGGGTCGAGCCGGACGTAGTTGTGACGGCCCCAGGCGTAGGTGGCGCCGGTCAGCTCGTCGTGCACCGTCAGCGGCCCCGGCGCGTCGAGCGTCACCGTGGCCTCCTGGACGTGGTGCGGGTCCAGGTTGACCACGCAGATCACCCGGTCCTCCAGCCCGTCCTCGGTGACGGCGGTCTTGGAGAACGCGATGATCCGCTCGTTGTCCACGGGGTGGAAGCGCAGGTCCCGCAGCTGCTGGAGCGCGGGGTGGCGGCGGCGCAGCCGGTTCAGGGCGGTCAGCAGCGGCGCCAGCGAGTCCTGCCGGGACCAGTCGCGCGGGCGCAGCTCGTACTTCTCCGAGTGCAGGTACTCCTCCGAGCCGGGCGCCGCCGCCTCGTTCTCGAACAGCTCGAAGCCCGCGTACACCCCGAAGGACGGGGAGAGCGCCGCCGCCAGCACCGCGCGCACCGCGAACGCGGCCGGGCCGCCGTGCTGGAGGTACTCGGGCAGGATGTCCGGGGTGTTGGCGAAGAAGTTCGGCCGCATGTACGCGGCGGCCTCGCCGGTCAGCTCGGTCAGGTACTCGGTCAGCTCGGCCTTGGTGTTGCGCCAGGTGAAGTACGTGTAGGACTGGTGGAAGCCGATCTTGCCCAGGGTGTGCATCATCGCCGGGCGGGTGAACGCCTCGGCCAGGAACAGCACGTCCGGGTCGGTGCGGGCGATGTCCGCGAGCACCTTCTCCCAGAAGTTCACCGGCTTGGTGTGCGGGTTGTCGACCCGGAAGATCCGCACCCCGCGGGCCATCCAGAACCGCAGGACCCGCACCGTCTCGCGGACGATCCCGTCGAAGTCCTGGTCGAAGTTGACCGGATAGATGTCCTGGTACTTCTTCGGCGGGTTCTCCGCGTACGCGATGGTGCCGTCCGCGCGGTGGCTGAACCACTCCGGGTGCTTGTGCACCCACGGGTGGTCCGGCGAGCACTGCAGCGCGAAGTCCAGCGCCACCTCCAGGCCCAGCGCGCCCGCCTCCGCCACGAAGTGGTCGAAGTCCTCCAGGGTGCCCAGGTCCGGGTGGACCGCGTCGTGCCCGCCCTCCGGCGAGCCGATCGCCCACGGCGAGCCGACGTCCCGCGGACCGGCCGTCAGCGCGTTGTCCGGGCCCTTGCGGTGGGCCCGGCCGATCGGGTGGACCGGCGGCAGGTACACCACGTCGAAGCCCATCGCGGCCACCGCGGGCAGCCGCTCGGCGGCCGTCCGGAAGGTGCCCGACACCGGCGGCTCGACGCCCGAGGGGTCGACCACCGCGCCCTCCGAGCGCGGGAAGAACTCGTACCAGGAGCCGAACAGCGCCCGCTTGCGGTCCACCTGGAGCGGCTGCGAGCGAGTGGCCGAAACCAGCTCCCGCAGCGGGTACCGGTCCAGCAGCGCCGTCACCTCCGGGCCGAGCGCCGCCGCGTAGCGGCTCAGCGGCGGCAGGCCGGTGTCGCGCAGCGCGTCCACCGCCGCCAGCACCTGGGCCCGGCCGTCCTTCTTCGGCACCCCGGCGGCGGCCCGCTCCAGCAGCTGCGCGCCCTCCTCCAGCACCAGCGCGGTGTCGATCCCGGCCGGGAGCTTCACCGCCGCGTGCTTCTTCCAGGTCGCCACCGGGTCGGACCACGCCTCCACCAGGTACGACCAGCGGCCCGGCACGGTCGGCGTGACGTACGCGCCCCAGCGGTCGCTGCCCTCGGACAGCTCGCGCATCGGCGTCCACGGGCCCGAGCGGCCGCGCGGGTCGCGCAGCACCACGTTGGCGCCGACCGCGTCGTGGCCCTCGCGGAACACCGTGGCGGAGACCAGGAAGCGCTCCCCCTCCACGGCCTTGGCCGGACGCCGGCCGGCGTCGACGAGCGGGGTCACGTCAAGCACGGGGATGCGGCCGATCACGGTGTCGCTCTCTGTCGTCTTGCGGGCGGGACGGGCGGCGGCGCGCTTGGCGGCCGGCCGTGCGGCGGTCTCGGTGGAGGTCCCGGTGGAGGTGCCGGCGGCCTCGCCGGCGGACCCGGCGGCGGTCTTGGCCGCGGACTTCCGGGCGGGTCTCGCCGGCGGCTCGGCGGCCGGCTCGGCCGCCGTTCCGGCTGCGTCGGTGGTGGCGCCGGTGGTGGTGGACCTGACGGTGGTGGTCCGTTTCGCCGCGGCCTTGCGGGGGGTGCCCGCGGCCCGCTTCACGCCCGGTTCGGCGGCCTTCCGGCGGGCCGCGCCGATGCGCGGGGCCGGTACCGGGGGCTCCCCGGCCGACGGGGTGTCGGGTGTGTGGTCCGTCGGCACCGTGGACTGGTCCCGCGTGTCGCCGTGCATGCCAATGCTCCTGCCCGAGATCGGCGGCAGCTCCCGGGGCAGCGGCGCCGAGGGAGTACCGGGAGGACTGCTTGGGTGAGGAAGGACGTGCGGTCGCAGCCTGCCCGTGCGGACGGACCCGGCAACCCCGCCCACCGGTCGCGGTCACGCGGCGGCGCGCAGGAACCGGACACGCGCGTCCCGGCGCGCGCCGTTCGATGCACGCCCCCCACGTGACCCAACCCACCGGAAAACGACCGGGCAGGGAACAAGGACACGCGGAGACGCCGCGACTGGGGCCGAACGGGCGAAGGAAAGTGAGGGTTCGTCGAACAGGGCATGCAGCAGCCGAGGCAGCAGGGGGCGACCACCCGATCGCGCACCAGCGGCACTCACGACCTTGTTGCATCCTCGCACCACGGGCAAGGGCTGCGCGTGGGTCGGCGCGCTCTTTAAGCCGCTATGTCGCACTGCGGAAGACTCCCGCAACACCTCCGTTCCCAGAAGTTCACACCTGACGGCGCTTCTTTTCCCAGCGTGCGCCCCCCGCGCGCCGGGTTTTGCCACCACGCGCCCGGAACGATCTCAACACTGCTCCGAACGGGTGCGGCGTCCGCCAGTTGACGCCCCCTCAGGCGCCCGAGCGGGACTACGCTCCTTGCCGTGAAGGCAATCCGCAGGTTCACCGTCCGCACCGTCCTGCCCGAACAACTGCAGCCACTGCACGAGCTCGCGCTGAACCTCCGCTGGTCCTGGCACCCCGAGACGAGGGAGCTGTTCCGCTCCGTCGACCCGGACGTCTGGGCCGCCGTCGGCGAGGACCCGGTCCGACTGCTCGGCGAAGTGCCCGCGGCCAGGCTCGCCGCGCTGGCCGGCGACCGGCGCTTCCTGCGCCGCCTCGGCGACCTGTCCGACGAACTGCGCGACTACCTCACCGGCCCGCGTTGGTACCAGAGCGCGACCGACCCCGTCGACCCCGAGGGCGGCCTGCCCGCCGCCGTCGCCTACTTCTCGCCCGAGTACGGCATCGCCGCCGCCCTCCCGCAGTACTCCGGCGGGCTCGGCATCCTGGCCGGCGACCACCTCAAGGCCGCCTCCGACCTCGGCGTCCCGATCATCGGCGTCGGCCTGTTCTACCGGCACGGCTACTTCCGGCAGTCCCTCGACCGGGACGGCTGGCAGCAGGAGCGCTACCCCCTGCTCGACCCCGACGCGCTCGCCGTCGCCCTGCTCCGCGAACCCGACGGCACCCCCTGCCGGATCGACCTCGCCCTCCCCGGCGGCCGCACCCTGGCCGCCCAGGTCTGGCGGGCCCAGGTCGGCCGCGTCCCGCTGCTGCTGCTCGACTCCGACGTCGAGGCCAACAGCCCCGCCGAACGCGACGTCACCGACCGGCTCTACGGCGGCGGCAGCGAGCACCGGCTGCTGCAGGAAATACTGCTGGGCATCGGCGGCGTCCGCGCCGTCCGCACCTACTGCCGGCTCACCGGCCACCCCGAGCCCGAGGTCTTCCACACCAACGAGGGCCACGCCGGCTTCCTCGGCCTGGAGCGGATCGGCGAACTCGTCACCGCCCACCCCGGACTCGGCTTCGCCGACGCCCTGGAGGCCGTCCGGGCCGGAACGGTGTTCACCACCCACACGCCCGTCCCGGCCGGCATCGACCGCTTCGACCGCGACCTGGTCGCCCGGCACTTCGGCGGCGACGCCGCCCTGCCCGGCGTCCCCGTCGACCAGGTGCTCGCCCTCGGCGCGGAGAGCTGGAGCGACGGCGACCCCAAGCTGTTCAACATGGCCGCGATGGGCCTGCGGCTGGCCCAGCGCGCCAACGGCGTCTCCACCCTGCACGGCGCCGTCAGCCGGGAGATGTTCCGCGGCCTGTGGCCCGGCTTCGACACGCCCGAGGTCCCGATCACCTCGATCACCAACGGCGTGCACGCCCCCACCTGGATCGACCCCGCCGTCGTCCGGCTCGGCGCCACCGAGCTCGGCCAGGAGCGCGCCGAGCACGCGATGGCCGTCGGCACCGCCGAGCAGTGGACCGGCCTGGAGCGGATCGGCAACGCCGAGGTCTGGGCGCTGCGCCGCTCGCTGCGCGCCCAGCTGGTCGACGAGGCCCGCCGCCGGCTGCGCGCCTCCTGGAAGCAGCGCGGCGCCGGCGAGGCCGAACTGGGCTGGACCGGCGCCGTCCTCGACCCCGACGTGCTGACCATCGGCTTCGCCCGCCGGGTCCCCTCGTACAAGCGCCTGACCCTGATGCTGCGCGACCCGGCCCGGCTGCGCGCCCTGCTGCTCGACCCCGAGCGGCCGGTGCAGATCGTCATCGCCGGCAAGGCGCACCCCGCCGACGACGGCGGCAAGCGGCTCATCCAGAAGCTGGTCGCCTTCGCCGACGACCCCGCGGTGCGGCACCGGATCGTCTTCCTGCCCGACTACGACATGGCGATGGCCAAGACGCTCTACCCCGGCTGCGACGTCTGGCTGAACAACCCGCTGCGCCCGCTGGAGGCCTGCGGCACCTCCGGGATGAAGGCCGCGCTGAACGGCTGCCTCAACCTGTCCATCCTCGACGGGTGGTGGGACGAGTGGTACGACGGCCAGAACGGCTGGGCCATCCCCACCGCCGACGGCGGCACCGGGGAGGGCGTGGTCGACCCGGAGAGCAGGGAGGCCGAGCGCCGCGACGACATCGAGGCCGCCGCGCTCTACGACCTGATCGAGCACCAGGTCGCCGCCCGGTTCTACGACCGCGGCGCGGACGGGCTCCCGCACCGGTGGATCTCCATGGTCCGGCACACCCTGGTCACCCTCGGCCCGAAGGTGCTGGCCGGCCGGATGGTGCGCGAGTACGTCGAGCGGCTGTACGCCCCGGCCGCCGCGGCGAAGCGGCGGCTCGCGGGCGAGGACGGCGACTACGCCGCCGCGAAGGCCCTGGCGGGCTGGAAGGCCGGCGTCCGGGAGGCGTGGCCGGCCGTCCGGGTCGAGCACGTCGAGGCGGACGGGGCGGGCGAGGCGCAGGAGCTCGGCGCGACGCTGGCCCTGCGGGTCCAGGTCAACCTCGGGCGGCTGCGGCCCGAGGACGTCGAGGTGCAGGTGGTCTCCGGGCGGGTCGACGAGAGCGACCGGATCTCCGAGGCCACCACGCTCGCGCTCAAGCCCGCGGGCGGCGGCACCGACCTGGACGGCCGGATCCGCTACGAGGGCCACCTCGAACTCGCCCGCACCGGCCCGTTCGGCTACACCGTCCGGGTGCTGCCCACCCACCCCCGCCTCGCCTCGGTCGCCGAGCTCGGGCTGCTGGCGGTGCCGGTGGAGACCGGCGGGATGGACGCGGGGGTGCTGCGCTAGGACGTCCCCCGCGGGCGTTCCCGGGGATCGGACCCGGGGCCCGGGGCCCGGGGAGCGGTCGGCCGCCGCGTCGTGCGGGGTCAGCCGCTCCCCGGGCCCCGGCCCCCGTCCGGGCCCTGCCAGGTGTGCCAGAGGGCGGCGTAGCGGCCCCGGGCGGCGAGCAGGTCCTCGTGCGGGCCCAGGTCGGTGAGGCGGCCGTGGGTGAGGACGGCCACCCGGTCGGCGTCGTGCGCGGTGTGCAGCCGGTGGGCGATGGCGATGACGGTGCGGCCGGTCAGGGTGGCGGCCAGCGCCCGCTCGGTGTGGCGGGCGGTGGCGGGGTCGAGCAGGGCGGTGGCCTCGTCGAGGACCAGGGTGTGCGGGTCGGCGAGGATGACCCGGGCCAGCGCGACCTGCTGGGCCCGGGCGCCGTCGAGGCGGGTCGCGGCCGGGCCGAGCTCGGTGTCCAGGCCCGCCGGGAGGTCGTGCTGCCAGCCGACCGCGTCCAGCGCGGCGGTCAGGGCGGCGTCGTCGGCCCCCGGGGCGGCGATCCGCAGGTTGTCGCGGAGGGTGCCGAGGAAGACGTGGTGCTCCTGGGTGACCAGGACGACCTGGCGGCGCAGCCGGTCGGGGGAGAGGTCGGCCAGCGGGACGCCGCCGACCGTGACGCTCCCGGCCCGGGGGCGGTCGACGCCCGCGAGGAGGCGGCCGAGGGTGGACTTGCCGGAGCCGGAGGGCCCGACCACGGCCAGCCGCTCGCCCGGGGTCAGCTCCAGGTCGAGGCCGTGCAGGACGTCGGGCCCGTCCGGGTAGGCGTGGTGGACGCCGCGGACCTCGATCCGGTCGTCGGCCGGTTCGACGCCCCCGGCGCGGGCCTGGGCGGGGACGGTGGCGGGGGCGGCGGCCAGGCCCTCGACCCGGGCGTACGCGGCGGTGCTGCTCTGCAGGGACTCCAGCAGGATGACGACGTTGTCCAGCGGGTCGACCAGGCGCTGCAGGTACAGCGCGGTGGAGACGGCCGCGCCGAGGGTGACGGTGTGGTGGGCGACCAGGACGGCGCCGAGCGGGAGGACCAGGACGGTCGGGACGGTGTAGGAGAGGTTGATGGCGGCGAAGAAGCGCAGCCGCAGGTCCAGGGTGCGCATCCGGGTCCGGTGCGCGGCGGCGACGGCCGCGCGCCCGGCGGCCAGCCGCTGCTCCCGCAGGCCGAGGGCGTCGACGGTGCGGGCGCCGTTCGCGGTGGCGGAGAGGGTCTCGGCGAGGCCGGCGTTCGCGGCCCGGTCGGCGAGGTAGGCGGGGCGGGAGCGGCGCAGGTACCAGCGCGCGCCGAGGGCGATGCCCAGGATGCCGATCAGTCCGCAACCGCCCAGCAGCGGGCTGACGGTGAGGATCGCGCCGAGGATGAACAGGATCTGCGCGCCGGCCACGAACAGCTCGGGCGCGGCGTCCCGGAGCGTCTCGCCGACGGCGGTGGAGTCGGCGGTGCCGCGGGCGGTGAGGTCGCCGGTGCCGGCCCGTTCGGCGGTGGCGGCGGGCAGCGCGAGGACCCGGTCGAGCAGCTGTTCGCGGACCTTGGCGGCGGAGCGCTCGCCGAACCGGTGCGCCTGGTAGCGGGCCTGGCGGCCGGTCAGGATCTGGACGACGGCGCAGCCGAGCAGCAGCAGGCCGAGCCGGTCGACGTCCGCGGTGGTGGCGCCGGCGGCGACCAGGTCGATGATCCGGCCGAGCAGCCAGGGCCCGGCCAGGCCGAGCAGGGCGGCCGCCGCGTTGAGGGCCAGCACGGCGGCGAAGGCCCGGCCGTCGGCCCGGACCAGGGCGACGGCGGCCCGTCGGACCTGGCGGGGGGTGGCGATCGGCAGGGTGCTCAACTGCCCTCCTGAACCAGGGTGGTGGGGCTTCCGGCGTGGGGCCCGGCTTCGTCGGGTTCGGTGCCGTCGGGTTCGGTGCCGTCGGGTTCGGTGCCGTCGGGTTTGGTGCCGTCGGGTTCGGTGCCGTTGGGCCCGGCTTCGTCGGGTTCGGTGTCGCGGGTGACCAGGGCGCGGTAGCCGGGTCGGGTGCGCAGCAGCTCGCGGTGGGTGCCGGTGGCGGCGACCTTGCCGTCGACCAGGTAGTGGACGGTGTCGGCCCGGTCGAGCAGCAGCGGGGAGGTGCTGGTGAGCAGGGTGGTGCGGCCGGTCCGGGCGGCGTACAGGCCGGCGGCCATCGCGGCCTCGGTGTGGGCGTCGACCGCGGAGGTGGGCTCGACGGCCAGCAGGACCTCCGGGTCGGCGGTCAACGCCCGTGCCAGGCGCAGCCGTTGGCGCTGACCGCCGGAGAGGTCGCGGCCGTCGGGGGCGATCGGGGCGGCCAGGCCGCCGGGCAGGGCGTCGTGCACGTCGCGGGCGGCGGCGGCGTCGATCGCGGCCAGCAGGACCGCGTCGTCGGCCCCGGTGCGGCCGCGGACGGTCTCGCGCAGGGTGCCCGCGAACAGGGCGGCCTCGTTCTCGGCGAGGATGATCCCGTCCCGGACGGCGGACAGCGGCAGGTCGGCGAGCGGGGTGCCGCCCCACTCGGCACCGGTGGCGGTGTCCAGCCGGGCGAGGCGTTCGGCGACGGCGGCGGTGTCGGCGGGGCGGGCGGAGGCGAGCACGGTGAGCTCGCCGGGGGCGGCCCGGACGCCGGACTCGGGGTCGGTCAGCGCGGCGGGCCCGGCGGGGGCCGCCGCGGTGCCGTGGTCGGGCGCGGGGGCGAGCCGGAGGAAGGCGACCACCCGGCGGGCGGAGACCAGGGCGCGGCCGATGTCCTGGCTGCTCTCCAGCAGGAAGTAGACCGGGGCGACCAGCACGGCCGCGTACCCGAAGACCGCGGCGAGCTGACCGGGCGTCAACCGGCCCTCGACGGCGAGGCGGGCACCGAGCCAGGTGACGGCGGCCAGCAGCAGGACGGGCAGGCCGGAGCCGAGGGCCTGGATCCAGCTGGTGACGGCGCCGACCCGGTAGCCCTCGGCGCGCAGCCGCCCGGAGTCCGCCCGGTAGCGGGCCGCGAACACCTCCTTGCCGCCGAGGCCGTTCAGCACCCGCAGCCCGCCGGCCAGGTCCTCGAAACGGGCGGTGAGCCGTCCCTGCCGGTCGCGGTACTCGCCCTCCACCCGCTGCTGGCGGGCGAGCAGCGGGCGCAGGGCCAGGCCGAGCAGCGGCAGGCCGAGCAGCACCACCAGGGCCAGCAGCGGGGAGAGGGTGAGCAGGATCGCGGCGACCGTCAGGTAGCAGACCACCGCGCCGACGCCGGGCCCGACGAAGGTCAGCGCCAGGGACATCCGGACCACGTCGGAGATCCCGATGGTGACCACCTCGCCCGCGGACACCTGCCGGGGCAGCGCCGCGCCCAGCCGGGTGCTGTGCCGCAGCACCACGCCGACGGTGCGGAAGGTGGCGTCGGCGCGGACCAGCGTCATGGTGCGGTGCCGGTACCAGGCGAGCGCGGCGCTGAGCAGGCCGAAGCCGAGCATCGCGCCGGCCCAGCCGAGGACGGTGCCGGTCCGGCCGGTGCGCAGCCCGTCGTCCACGGCCCGGGAGAGCAGGTAGGGCTGGACGGTGAGCCCGAGCATCCAGGCGGTGCCGAAGAAGGTGCCCGCCAGCGAACGGCCGAGCTGGCTGACGGCCAGCCAGCACAGGAAGCGCAACGGACCGCGGGTGTCTGGCTCGCCGGGCTCCCCGGCCGTCGGATCGTTCACGGAGCGAGGCTAACGGCCGCGCCGGGCCGGGGTCGATCGGATTCGCCCCCGGCCGGACACCGCGGGCCCCGGCCGCCGCCGGGGCCCGCGGTGCCGTCAGTTGACGACGAAGGTGTAGGTCCCGGTGGACAGTTGGATGCCGTCCGTGGTGGTCGCGTAGACCTGCAGGTCGAACCAGCCGCTGGCGGTCGGGGTGTAGCTGATGTCGGCCTCGCCCTGCGGACCGGCCGGCACGGTGACCTGATCGGTGCCCCAGCCCAGGGAGTAGGTGTAGCTCGCGATCCGGCCGCCGTCGATCTTCGGGGCGAGGTGGAAGGTGCCGGGGGTGCCGACCGCCCCCGCGGCCTCGTACTCGGGGAAGTCGGTGGAGGTGATCGTCGGGGTGGTGTCGAGGTAGCCGCCCCAGGTCGCCGCCGAGCTGATCCAGCCGTTGGCGCTGGTGGAGGTGATCTGCAGCCGGTCGCCCACCGGGGAGTTCAGCAGCAGGGTGGTCTCGGCGGTCCCGTCCGGGCCGGCCGGGACGACGGTGGTCCGGTACGTCGAGGTGTTGTACACGGTGTAGCTGACCACCGGGCCGGCGGCCCACACGTCCGGGTCCGGGGTGAACCGGAAGCCGACGGGCTCGCCGAACACCGGCGCGGGGGAGAGCTCGGTGACCGTCGGCGAGGTCGTCCTGATGTACGTCGAGTAGGTGGTGGTCTGCGAGGGGTTGCCGGCCCGGTCGAGGGAGCGGACCATCAGCCGCACCGGGCCGCTGCTCCACCCGGCGGGCGGGACCAGCCGCACGGTGACGCCGCCGCCGAGGTTTTCGGTGCGGACGCCGTACTGCGGGTCCTCGTACGGGCCGTGGTACTCCGGGATGCCGTGCTCGCCGATGTCCGCGCCGGACACCGGGAAGGTGCCGGTCCAGCTGAACTGGTACCCGGCGACGTCGGCGACGCCGTTCGGGTCGAGCCGGAACTCCAGCGGCGTGCCGCCCGGGTTCCACTGCCCCTCCGGGTAGTTGGGCGAGCTGACGGCGGGCGCGGCGGCGGGTGCCGTGTTGTCCGTGGTGACGTAGCAGGAGGCCGACCAGTCGGAGGCCGCGCCGGTCGCGGGGTCGACCGTGCGGGCCTGCCAGGCGTAGTCGGTGGCGTCGGCGAGCTGGAGGAGCCCGGCGCTCGCCTCCAGGCCGGGGACCGCGTAGGGGTGGTCCACGGTGGCGGCCTGCGCGGGGTCCGTGACCGGCCAGTAGCGGAACTGCGCGGTCAGGCGGGTGGTGGACGGGTCGGTGGAGCCGGTGATGGCCTCGACCGTGAGTCCCTGCGAGCCGTTCGCGAAGAGCGGCGCGCCCGGGTCGGTGGAGCAGGCGCGCAGGCTGTTGTACAGGTCGGTCGGGACGGTCGGCGCACCGGTGGCGGCCCCGGAGGTGCCGGGGGTCAGCAGGGCCAGGGAGACGGCGGCGGCCGCGGCCAGGGTGATACGGGCGGGTCTGTCCGAGGTGCGTGTCATCAGGGTTCCCCTCCACGGAGCCCTCCGGTACCGCTCTGGCAGCGGGGGCGCGGGAAGCGTACTGCACACGATCGACATCCCGGGCGGCATTTTCCCCGCCGCCGGAAGGCCCTTGCGCGGACGGCCGCCCCTCCGTTAGCGTCACTGTGACGCTAAGGCGGAGGGGCGGCGGCTCGCCGGGTGGGGGCGCTTCGGGTTACGCGGCGAAGACCTGGAGTTCGGCGACCTGGCCGGCCGGCCAGCCGGTGTTGGCGGTGAACACCAGGCGTACCTGACGGGCGCTCACCCCGGAGGGGAGGGTGAGGGTCGCGCTGTTGCCGCTCGCCGGGTCGAACACGTACCCGGCGGGCGCCAGCAGGCGCGAGAAGGTCACTCCGTCGGTGCTGCCCTGCACCTCCACGGTCTGGGTGCGGGTGGCCCAGGCGGCGGCCGGGGGCACCGAGAGGACGATCCGGCGGACCGGGAGGGTCGAGCCCAGGTCGGTCTGCAGCCACTGCGGGAAGGAGTTGTTGGGGCTCTCCCAGTAGCTGTTCGGGTCGCCGTCCACCGTGTTGCCCGAGCCGTAGTTCTGGGTGTGGCCGCTCTCCGCGGTCGGCCGGTGCAGCGCCAGGTTGCCGGTGGGGACGGTGGCGGGGGAGGTGGTCGCCGAGACCTGGCCGGAGGCGGGGGAGGTGTTGCCCGCCGCGTCCAGCGCCAGCACGTCGAAGGTGTACGCGGTGGCGGCGGACAGGCCGGTGACGGTGAACGAGGTCGCGGCGGTGGTGGCCCGGACCGCGCCGCCGACCCGGACCCGGTAGCCGGTGACGCCCACGTTGTCGGTCGAGGCGTTCCAGGCCAGCGAGACCGTGGTGTCGCTCTGCCCGGTCACCCGCAGCCCGCCCGGCGCGGTCGGCGCCGAGGTGTCCGGCTGGGACGGGAACGGCTGGGTCGGCCGGGCCGCCGTCACGGCCAGCTGCCCCTTGAGCATCCGGCCGCCGTCGCCGGTCAGCCGCAGGTAGTAGTCCGAGGAGCAGGCCGTACCGTCCTCGTCCAGCGCCAGGAACCCCGCCCCGGCCGGCACCCACGCCTGCGACTCGGCGGTCTTGGCGATCTGGTTGCCCTCGTTGTACTCGTCGAACATCGAGATGTACGCGGACGCCACCCCCGCCCGGGCCATGTTGTAGAACTGCCGCCACATGAAGTCGCCGTGCGCCCGCTGCCGGTCGCCCACCCCGCCCGGCAGCACGCACGGCTGGTAGTCGATGCCGTGCGCGTTGCACTCCGCGAGGTCCGGGACGGTCGCCACGTTGTAGAAGTTGTCGGCGTCCGCGGCGCTGCCGATCCGGCCGACCAGCCACGGCGAGAGCATGTCGAAGGAGTGGTAGACCTCCGAGAAGCCCGCCCGGGAGTCCCGGTCGCCGGTGCGCCACCAGGTCGGCACCCCGCCGATCACGTAACAGCCCTGCGCCTTGAACCAGTTGAGCACGTCCAGGCACTGCGCCGGGGTGAACGGGCGCTGGTTGTCGTTGAACCCGAAGCCCCAGATGCACACCACCGGCTTCCCGTTCTGCCGGGCGTACGCGGGCGAGGCGGTGTGGGCGCGCATCTTGTTCGTCCAGTCGGCCTTGATGTCCGACTGCATGGTCGTCCAGTCCGAGACGTCGTACATGACGTAGAACTTCACGCCCTGCGACTCCGCGGCGCTGCGCACCTTCCCCGCCATCGCGTCCCGGGTCGGGCCCTCGCCGCCGGTCGGGTTGAAGCGCTGCAGGGCGGCGGTGTCGATGCCGTACTGCTTCATCCAGCGGAAGTGCACGTCGACCGTGGACTGATCGTAGGAGGAGAACAGCGAGGCCGGCTGGCCGTTGTTCAGGTTCGGGAAGGCCGTGGCGTACGTCTTCGGGTACTCGCGGACGTCCGGCCAGGCGACGATCGAGCTGTTCGAGGGCGAGGGGGAGGTGCCCCAGTTCCGGGCCCAGTGCCACCAGCCGTTGATCGGGGCGCCGTCGCCCGGGCAGGCGAACCAGCCCTGGTAGCCGACCGTCACCTTCCCGACCACGTCGCCCGCCGGACTGGCCGCCCGCGCGGCGCCCTCGCCCAGGCCCACCGCCCCGAGCATGCCCGCCGCCGCCGCAGCCTGCAGGAACGTCCGTCGCGATACCACCATGCCGTTGCCTCCGCCCGGTTGACCGACACCTTGTCAGGTCCTCGACCTGCCGTCGGGATAGTAGTGAGGGCGACATCTGACGGCAATAGACGTGACACATGATGTAAATAATCGACAGTTTGATCGCAAGATCCCGCTCGCTAACGATCCGGTCGCGGCACGTGTGCGGCTCGGGGAATGTCGGTACGGTCTGACCCGACATCAGCTCGGTGTGAGGGGGGTCTCATGTTGCCGGGAACGGAACTGGTGGCGGGCTATCTGTTCGCCTGGTTGGTGCGGCGGGCCAAGGACGTGGCCGGACGCGCCGAAACCGAGGTCGACCACGCGTTGGACCAGGTGCAGGAGTCGCTGCACGACGCCGTCGCCCGCAAACTCGGCCCCGCGCCGGCCCTGGAGGCGATCCGGGCCGAAGCCGCCGGAGGCCGCCCCGCGCCCTCCGAACTGGTCGGGCAGGCGCTCACCGGTAGCCTGGCGCTCGCCGCCGCGCAGGACAGGGACTTCGAGCAGCAGCTGGGCCGGGCGCTGGCGCGGATCGCCGAGCTCGAAAGCGGCCGGGGCGCGCCGCCCCCGCGGGCGGGCAGCACGTTCAACCTCGACGGTGCCGTCTTCCACGGGCCCACGCAGATGGGCGACCACAACCACCAGCACAACACCGTCCACCAGGTCGCCCGACCCGAGACGAAGCCGTGAAGGGCGAGCCGCCACCGCCCCCGGCGGGTACGCACTACAACATCCACGGGTTGAAACCCGGCCCTGCCCAGGTGGGGGACAACAACGTCCAGGAGAACAGACTCTTCTACATCTTCCGGCAGCAGAGCCAGGTCCTGCTGCTGGTCGCGGTGTTCGGCGGGATCGCGCTGGTGCTCTACCTGTGGTCCAGCATCGGGCGCACCGGCGAGGAGCGGGCGTCACCGGCCGCGACCGTCACCGTCACCGCACCCGGCGCCGCCGCCGCGGCGGCCAGCCCCGTCGCACCCGCGCAGCCTTCCGCGGGTGGCCAGGACGGTGGCCGGACCGGGAGCGGTCAGGACGGCAGCGGCGGTTCCGGCTGGAAGCTCAAGTACGGCGACAAGTCGGTCAGCATGGCGGAACCGAGCATGGCGGGGCTCCCGGCAGGGGAGGCGCAGCAGTGCGCCCAGTCCTACCTGGACTTCGAACCCGTGCTGCACGCCTCGCAGTTGAAGACGGCCCAGGACGCCGAGGCCACGCACGACCTGACGGTGGTGAACGCCTGCTTCACCCTCGTCCCCACGCCGGTGGTCGGGGCCGAGGGCGCGGGATGGGGCAGCTCGGAGGGCAGCCGGCCCGCGCCGGAGAAGTGCTACGAGGAGGCCATGGGCAACAACATGTCCGGCACCGTCCCGGTGGCTCGGATCGAACCGGGCACGGGCTACTGCCTGGTGACGGCGGACCAGGCCCTGGTCTGGTTCAAGGTCACCGGGAAGACCGGTCCCCACCAGCTGGGGCTCGACCTCACCGTCACGCTCTGGTCCCGCTAGCGCCCCGCCGGGGCGCGGCGGGGCGGAGTCCGGCGGTCAGACCAGGCTGTCCTTCCAGGTCTGGTGGAGGGTGGCGAAGCGCCCTTCGCCGGCGATCAGGGCGGCGGGGGTGCCGTCCTCGACGACGCGGCCCTGGTCCATCACCAGGACGCGGTCGGCGATCTCGACGGTGGAGAGGCGGTGGGCGATGATCACGGCGGTGCGGCCGGCCAGGACGGTGCGCATGGCGTGCTGGACGGCCTGTTCGCCGGGGACGTCCAGCGAGGAGGTGGCCTCGTCGAGGATGAGGACGGCGGGGTCGGCGAGCAGGGCGCGGGCGAAGGCCACGAGTTGGCGCTGGCCGGCCGAGATCCGGCCGCCGCGCTTGCGGACGTCGGTGTCGTAGCCGTCGGGCAGGGCGGCGATGAACGGGTGGGCGCCGATCGCGCGGGCCGCGGCCTCGACCTCGGCGCGGGTCGCGTCGGGCTTGCCGACGGCGATGTTCTCGGCGACCGTCCCGGAGAACAGGAAGGACTCCTGGGTGACCATCACGACGTCGGCGCGCAGCGCGGCGGTGGAGAGCTCGCGCAGGTCGACGCCGTCGAGGGTGATCCGGCCGGCGGTGGGGTCGTAGAACCGGGCCAGCAGCTTGGCCAGGGTGGACTTGCCCGCGCCGGTGGCACCGACCACGGCGGTGGTCCGCCCGGCGGGCAGCACCAGGTCGAACGGGGCGAGCACCTGCTTGCCGTTGGCGTACGCGAAGGAGGTGGCCCGGAAGGCGACCTCGCGGCCCTTGCCGCGCGCGGCGGGCAGGGTGGCGGGCGCGGCGGGCTCGGGGACGGACGGCTCGTGGGCGAGCAGGCCGGCCATCTTCTCCAGCGCGGCGGCCGCGGACTGGTAGCTGTTGAGGAACATCGCCAGCTGGTCGATCGGGTCGTAGAGCCGCCGCAGGTAGAGCACGAAGGCGGTCAGGACGCCGAGTTCGAGGCTGCCGTCGGTGACCAGGAAGGCCCCGAGGACGACCACGCCGGTGATCCAGACGTTGGCCGTCAGCCGGGACAGGAAGACGTACCGGGCCATCTCCAGCAGGCCGTCCGCGGTGGCGGTGGCGGACTGCCGGTTGACGGTGCCGAACGCCTTGTCGTTGGCGGCCTCGCGGCGGAACGCCTGCACCGGGCGGATGCCGTTCATGGTCTCGGTGAAGCGGACGATCAGCCCGGCGGAGACGGTGCGGGAGCGCCGGTAGACCTGCTGGGAGCGGTGCCGGAAGGACCGGATCACCAGGGACATCGGCAGGAAGGAGGCCAGCGCGGCCAGGCCGAGGCGCCAGTCGACGACCACCAGGACGACCGTGATGTAGCCGACCGACAGGCAGACCATCAGCAGTTCCTGGAGGCCCTCGGAGAGCAGCTCGCGCAGGGTGTCCACGTCGCTGGTGGCGCGGGAGATGATCCGGCCGGAGGTGTAGCGCTCGTGGAAGTCGAGGCTGAGCCGCTGGGCGTGCCGGAAGATCCGGCCGCGCAGGTCCAGCAGGATGTCCTGGTTGATCCGGGCGGCGACCCGGATGAACGCCCGCTGGAGCAGGGTGGCGGCCAGCGCGCAGCCCAGGTAGGAGAGGGTGACGGCGATCAGCGGGCCGGCGTCGTGGCCGCGCAGGGCGGGGATGCCGCGGTCGATGGCGTAGGCGACCAGCAGCGGGCCGGACTGCAGCGCGGCCTGCTGGAGCAGCACGGCCAGCACGGCGACGGTGATCCGGCGGCGGTGCGGGGACAGCAGCGAGCCGAGCAGGGCGCGCGGGGCGCCGGGCGGGACGGGGATGTCCTGGTCGTCGGTGGCCGGGGGGAGGAGCTCGTCCTCCTCGGCGACGGGTGCGGCGACGGCGGTGGTCATCGGGCCAGCGCCCCTTCCAGCTCGGACTCGCCGGACATCAGGGCCCGGTAGGCGGGACAGGAGCGCAGCAGCTCCTGGTGGGTGCCGACGGCGGCGATCCGGCCGTCGGCGAGCAGCGCGACCCGGTCGGCGAGCAGCACCGTGGACGGGCGGTGCGCGACGACCAGGGCGGTGGTGCCGGCCAGCACCCGGCGCAGGGCGCGCTCGACCAGCGCCTCGGTGTGCACGTCGAGCGCGGAGAGCGGGTCGTCCAGGACCAGGAAGCGCGGTGCGCCGACCACGGCGCGGGCCAGCGCCAGGCGCTGGCGCTGGCCGCCGGACAGGCTCAGGCCCTGCTCGCCGACCTCGGTGTCCAGGCCCTCCGGGAGCCGGTCGACGAAGCCGGCCTGCGCGGTGGCCAGGGCGGCGGCGACCTGCTCGGGGGTGGCGTCCGGGGCGCCCATCAGGACGTTCTCCCGGACGGTGGCGGAGAACAGGGTGGGTTCCTCGAAGGCGACGGCGAGGGCGCGGCGCAGCTCGGCGCGCGGCACGTCCCGGAGGTCGGTGCCGTCCAGGGTGATCGAGCCGGCGGTGGGCTCGTACAGCCGGGGGAGCAGCGCGGTGAGGGTGGTCTTGCCGCTGCCGGTGGCGCCGACCAGGGCGAGCGTCTCGCCGGGGCGGACGTGCAGGTCGACGCCGGCCAGCAGGTCGGGGGAGCCGGCGGGCGCGTCGGGGTAGCGGAAGCGGACGCCGGTGAAGCGGATGCCGCGGTCGTCGGACGGCGCCAGGCCGGACGGCGGGTCGGCCGGCTCCGGCTCGTCCATCACCTCGAAGTAGCGGTTGGCGGCGCTGGCGGCCTCGGCGGCGAAGCCGAGCAGCCAGCCGAGCGACTCGACCGGCCAGCGCAGGGCCAGCGCGGTGGACAGGAAGGCGACCAGGGTGCCGACCGAGAGCCGGTCGTGCGCGACCAGGACGGCGCCGGCGGCCAGGGCGCCGCCGAGGGCGAGCTCGGGCAGTCCGACGATGACCGCCCACAGGTTGCCGAGCAGGCCGGCCTTGCGCAGCTCGGTCTCGCGCAGGGCGGCGCTGTGCCGGCGGAACTCCTCGGCCATGGTGCGGTGCCGGCCGAAGGCCTTGAGGACGCGGATGCCGAGCACCGACTCCTCGACCACGGTGGCCAGGTCCCCGTTCTGGTCCTGGGCGAGCCGGGAGGCGGCCGAGTACCCGGCCTCGAAGCGGCGGGTGAAGTACAGCAGCGGGATCGCCGGGAGCACGGTGATCAGGGCGAGCCGCCAGTCGAGGGCGAACATCAGGGCGGTGCCGGTCAGGAAGACCGTGGAGTTGACGACCAGGAAGACCAGCGGGAAGGCCAGGAACAGCCGCAGCACGAACAGGTCCGAGGTGGCCCGGGAGAGCAACTGCCCCGAGGGCCAGCGGTCGTGGAAGGAGATCGGCAGCCGCTGGAGCTTGGCGAACAGCTCGCCGCGCAGCCTGGTCTCGACCCTGGCCAGCGGGCGGGCCACGATCACCCGGCGGACGCCGAACAGCACGGCCTCGGCCACGCCGAGCAGCAGCAGCAGGCCGGCCAGCGGCCACAGGGCGGACAGCTCCCGGTGGGCGACCGGGCCGTCGACGATCCGGCGCAGCACGACCGGGACGGCCAGCACGCTGAGCGAGGCGAGCCCGGCGGCGGCCATCGAGCCGAAGATCCGCCAGCGGGCCTCGCGCGCGTAGGGCCACAGGCGCAGCAGCGAGCGCACCGCGGACCGGGGTGCCGGTACGGGTGAACCGTGGGCGCCGCCTGTTGACGGTGCGTTCGAATCCGCGGGGGTGGGCGGAGCGGGGTTCTGGTTCTCGGCCATCGCCGAGAGGGTAGGCCGTCCCGCCGACATTTCTCATCCGGTTTTTTGCTCCTGTCGGCGAGAACCGGCCGGGCCGCGGGGGCCCCGCGCGGTCAGCCGGCCGTCAGCAGCACCGCCGAACGGCCCGTCAGCAGCACCTCCGCCACCGGCACGGCGTCCGGCGGCCCGGCCAGCGCGGTGTCCAGCAGCGGGACGTGCGGGGCGGGGAGCGTGAAGCGCCGCGGCTCGGGGGCGGCGTTCAGCAGCAGCAGGAAGTCGGCGTCCCGCACCTCCCGGCCCCGCTGGTCGCGCTCGGAGATCGCGCTGCCGGACAGCCGCATCGCCAGCGCCTGCCCCGGCGAGAACCAGTCCGCGTCGGTCATCTCGGTGCCCGCCGGGGTCAGCCAGGTGAGGTCCCGCTGCCCGTCCGGCCCGGCCGGGCGGCCGGAGAAGAACGCCCGCTGCCGCAGCACCGGGTGCGCCCGGCGCAGGTGCACCAGCCTGGCGGTCAGCTCGGCCAGCGAGCGCCAGTCCGGGTCGTCCAGCAGCGACCAGTCCACCCAGCCGGTCTCGTTGTCCTGGCAGTACGCGTTGTTGTTGCCGCCCTGGGTGCGGCCCATCTCGTCGCCCGCGGTGATCATCGGCACCCCGCTGGAGAGCA
The DNA here is from genome assembly GCF_044750705.1 of Kitasatospora sp. NPDC088783. Taxonomy (NCBI): domain Bacteria; kingdom Bacillati; phylum Actinomycetota; class Actinomycetes; order Kitasatosporales; family Streptomycetaceae; genus Kitasatospora; species Kitasatospora sp. NPDC088783. The sequence goes on along the minus strand of NZ_JBIVKJ010000003.1, from coordinate 64,682 downwards.
GCAGCGTGGTCAGCAGGTTGCGCAGCTGGCGCACCCGCAGCGAGCGGACCGCCGGGTCGTCGCTCTCGCCCTCCGCGCCGTGGTTCCAGGACCGGTTGTCGTCGGTGCCGTCCCGGTCGTCCTCGCCGTTGGCCCCGTTGTGCTTGCGGTCGTAGCTGACCAGGTCGCGCAGGGTGAAGCCGTCGTGCGCGGTGACGAAGTTGACCGAGGCGTACGGGCGGCGGCCGCCGCGCTGGTACAGGTCGGAGGAGCCGGAGAGCCGGGTGGCCAGCTCCCGGACGTCCGGCCGGGCGCCGCGCCAGAAGTCCCGGACGGTGTCCCGGTAGTGGTCGTTCCACTCGCCCCACAGCGGCGGGAAGCCGCCCACCTGGTAGCCGCCCGGGCCGACGTCCCACGGCTCGGCGATCAGCTTCACCCGGCTGAGCAGCGGGTCCTGGGAGACCGCGGCGAGGAACGGGTGCTCCATCTCCACGCCGTCCGCGCCGCGGGCCAGCGCCGCCGCCAGGTCGAACCGGAAGCCGTCCACGCCCATCTCGGCGACCCAGTACCGCAGCGAGTCGGTGATCAGCCGGATCACCTGCGGGCGGCGGGTGTCCAGCGTGTTGCCGCAGCCGGTGTAGTCCGCGTAGCCGCGGCGGGAGCGGTCCGGCCGGTAGTAGCCGGTGTTGTCGATGCCCCGGAAGGAGAGCGTCGGGCCCATCACGCCCTGCTCGGCGGTGTGGTTGTAGACCACGTCGAGGATCACCTCGATGCCCGCGGCGTGCAGCGCCCGCACCATCCGCTTGAACTCGCCGACCTGCTGGCCCCGGCTGCCGCTCGCCGCGTAGCCCGCGTGCGGGGCGAAGTAGCCGAGCGTGTTGTAGCCCCAGTAGTTGACCAGCCCGCGGGCCTGCAGGTGGTCCTCGCTGACGTGGTGGTGCACCGGCAGCAGCTCCACCGCGGTCACCCCCAGCCCGGTCAGGTGCGCGACCGCCGCCGGGTGCGCCAGCCCCGCGTAGGTGCCGCGCAGCTCGGGCGGCACCTCCGGGTGGCGCATGGTGAAGCCGCGCACGTGCAGCTCGTACAGCACCGTCTCGGCCCAGGGCGTCTTCGGCCGCTGGTCGTCGTACCAGTCGTCGGCGTCGTCGACCACCACGGCCTTGGGCACGTACGGCGCGGAGTCCCGGTCGTCCCGGACGGTGTCCGCCACGTCCCGCTCGGGCCAGTTGCGGACGGCCGCGCAGGTCGCGTCGTGGGCCGTGTAGGCGCCGTCGATCGCCCGGGCGTACGGGTCGAGCAGCAGCTTGGCGGGATTGTGCCGGGCGCCGGTCCACGGGTCCCACCGGCCGTGCACCCGGAAGCCGTAGCGGGTGCCGGGCAGCACGCCCGGCAGGTAGCCGTGCCAGGTCTGGTACGTCTGCTCGGTCAGCCGGTGCCGGCTCTCCCGGCCGCGCTCGTCGAACAGGCACAGGTCGACCGCCTCGGCCTGCGGGGCCCAGAGCGCGAAGTTGGTGCCCCGGCCGCCCTCCGGGTCGGTGCGGAACCGGGCGCCCAGCGGCTGCCAGCTGCCCGGCCACGGCGGCGCGGCGTCCGGCCGGGGAGCCGCGCCGTTCCACCGGGCGGCCGACCGCGCCTGACGGGCCGTGCCCGCACCCAGCTCCTGCCACGCCGTCATGGCGACCCTCCCAGCCATCCGGGGGCCCGTCCCCGTTCTTCCGGTTGTTCCCTGTCCGACGGCCCTCGTCACCCCGGGTCGAGCGGCGTGACGCACCGTGATCGATCATGTGCCCAGCGGAGCCGGGTGCGGAAACCATCCGGTCGTGTCCGCGCGGCGGAATCGATCATCGGGCCCGGTATCGGGTGGTATCGGGTGGTGTCGGACGAATGTCGGACGAGTGTCGGACGAATGCGGAGGACGGCATGCGCGCCGCGGTACGGCTCTGGACACGGCGGGCGGCGGCGCTCGCCCTGGTGCTGCTGACCGGCTGCTCCGGCGGTGGCGGCGACGGCGGCGGCGACCGGCCGTCGGGCGGCGCGGCCGCCCCGCCGCCGGTCTCCCGGGCCCGGCTCGCGGTGCAGCCCGCCGACGGCGCGCGGGACGTCCCGGCCGACGGCCCGGTGCGGGTCGAGGTCGACGGCGGCCGGCTGCTGACCGTCCGGCTCGCCGACGACCGCGGCGCCGCCGTCCCCGGCACCCTCACCGCCGACGGCACCCGCTGGACGGCCGACCGCCGGCTGGCCACCGCCACCGGGTACACCCTGGACGCGGTCGCCGAGGACGCGGACGGCCTGCGCGCCGCCGGGCACGCGGCCTTCGCCACCGCCGCCCCCGCGCACACCTTCGTCGGCTCCTTCACCCCCGAGGACGGCTCCACCGTCGGCGTCGGGATGCCGGTCTCGCTGCGCTTCTCGCACCCGATCGCGGACCGCGCCGCGGTGGAGCGGGCCGTCGCGGTGGTCTCCGACCCGCCGCTGGAGATCGCCCCGCACTGGTTCGGCGACCGGCGGCTGGACTTCCGCCCCGCCGCGTACTGGCCGGCCGGCACCCGGGTCACCCTGCTGCTGCGGCTCAGGGACGTCGAGGGCGCGCCCGGCTACCTCGGCACCCAGGACGAGGACGTGCACTTCACCGTCGGCCGCGCGCTGGTGGCCGTCGTCGACCTGGACGCGCACACCATGACGGTCCGCCGGGACGGCGAGGTGCTGCGGGTGCTGCCGGTCAGCGGCGGCAGCCCCGAGCACCCCACCTACCTGGGCACCATGGTGGTCTCCGAACGCCACGAGGCGATCAGGATGGACTCGCGGACCGTCGGCCTCGGCGACGCGTACGACATCGCGGACGTCCCGCACGCGCTGCGGCTGACCGCCTCCGGCACCTTCGTGCACGGCAACTACTGGAGCGACCCGGCGGTCTTCGGCGCCGCCAACACCAGCCACGGCTGCATCGGCCTGCCCGACGCCAGGGGCGGCTCCGCCGACTCCCCGGCCGGCTGGCTCTACGCGCACACCCGCACCGGCGACGTGGTGGAGGTGCGCGGCTCCCGCGGCGAGCGGGTCGCCCCCGACAACGGCCTCTCCGACTGGAACCTGGACTGGCGGCAGTGGACGGCGGGCAGCGCGCCGGGAGTTCACTGAACGAGCACCCGGCTCCCGCCGAAGATTCACCCGGCCGGGCCGGTTATCCTGGCCGCGCGCGACCGGAGTCGAACAGCGCGGCCACCGGATCGCGGTCGGCCCGGTGCAACCGATCCCGGGCACGGGCACGTGTACGCGATGGGAACACCGGGAGGGGAGCAGCGCAGTGGAGACGGTTCACAGGACCTGGGCCGTGGCGGGACGCGGACGCCGGGCCAGGCGGGCGGCGGCGGCCCTGCTGGTGGGCGGCGTACTGCTGCTCGGCACGGCCTGCAACGGCGACGGCGGCGGCGGCGGGTCGACGGACGCCAAGGGCACGGCGGGCGGCGGGAGTTCGTCCTCCTCCACGTCCGACCCCACCCCGAAGGTCTCGACCGCGCAGCTGACCGTCACCCCGGCCAACGGGGCCACCGACGTGCAGCCGAAGGACGGCCTCCAGGTGGCGGTGGCGAGCGGGAAGCTCACCACCGTCGAGGTCACCGACAAGAACGGCAAGGCGGTGGACGGCAAGATCTCCGACGACGGCCTGAGCTGGAAGCCCGCCGGCCAGCTGGCCGTCGGCACCACCTACACGGTCACCGCGCAGGCGGTGGACGCGGCCGGGCTGGTGGCCGCCTCGACCACCAGCTTCACCACGCTGACCCCGGCGAAGACCGCCTCGACCAACGACAACATCGCCGACAACGGCACCTACGGCGTCGGCATGATCGTCTCGGTCAGCTTCGGCAAGCCGATCAAGAACAAGGACGCGGTGCTGGCGGGCGTCACCGTCACCGGCTCCGACGGCACGGTGGCCAAGGGCCACTGGTTCACCAACCAGCGGCTGGACTTCCGGCCGGAGGAGTTCTGGAAGCCGGGCACCAAGGTGACGGTCAAGTACCGGCTGAAGAACGTCGAGGTGGCGCCCGGCGTGTACGGCGACATCGACAAGGACGAGCCGTTCACCATCGGCCGCTACCAGGTCTCCACGGTGGACGCGGCGGCCCACACCATGACGGTGGACCACGGCGGCGGCAAGACCGAGAGCATCCCGATCACGGCCGGCAACGACCAGAACGCGTCCTGGAACGGCACCATGGTGATCTCCTCCAAGGAGAAGGTCACCCGGATGAACTCGGCGACCGTCTCCAACGTCAAGGGCGACGAGTACGACGTCCCGGACGTGCCGCACGCGATGCGCCTGACCAACACCGGCACCTACGTGCACGGCAACTACTGGAGCACCGCCTTCGGCAAGTCCAACGCCAGCCACGGCTGCGTCGGCATGGCCGACGTCAAGGGCGGCGGCGACAGCACGGCGGCGGGCAAGTTCTTCAACTCCTCGATCATCGGGGACGTGGTGCGGATCAAGAACTCCAAGGGCCAGACCGTCTCCGGCGACAACGGCTGGAGCGGCTGGACCGTCCCGTGGAGCAAGTGGTAGGCCTCGGCCCGCACGCCCGCACGCCCGCACGCCCGCACGCCCGCACGGCCCGGTGGTCACCCGACCGCCGGGCCGTGGTCCGTTCGTGACCGTACCGGGACACTCGGATCGCAACGTTTCCGCTCCCCGACCCGTCATATCAAGCGAAAGTCCTGTCAGCGGACAGGCGGGCGACCGGGGAGAGCGGAACGTGAAGGCGATGCGCGGGGCATATGTGGCGGGGGCGCTCGCGGGCGCCCTGGTGCTGATGACCACGGCCGGCTGCAGCTCCGGCCCGGCGAAGCCGGACGGCCCCAAGGGCACGGCCGGCGCCACGGCCGGCGAGAGCAAGCCGCCGGTGTCGGCCGCCACCATCGCCATCACGCCCGCCGACGGCGCCACCGGGGTGAAGCCGACCGGCGAGGTCAAGGTGACGGCCGCGGCCGGCAAGCTCACCTCGGTCAAGGTCACCGGCCCGGACGGCGTCGAGGTGCCCGGCCAAATCGCCGCCGACGGCAGCTGGGCCCCCACCGGCAGCCTCCTGGTGGCCACCGCCTACACCGTGGACGCGCTCGCCGAGGACGACAAGGGCGTGGTCGCCAACGCGCGCTCCGGCTTCACCACCCTCACCCCCGACAAGGAGGCCGGCACCAGCGACAACATCGCGGACGACGGCACCTACGGCGTCGGCATGATCGTCTCGGTGCGGTTCAAGCGGTCCGTGGTGAACAAGGACGCGGTCAAGGCCGGCATCACCTTCGAGACCTCCGACGGCACCGAGGTCCGCGGCCACTGGGTCAACGACAAGCGGATCGACTTCCGGCCGGAGAACTACTGGAACGCCAACACCAAGGTCACCATCCACTACAAGCTCAAGAACGTGGAGACCGCGCCCGGCGTGTACGGCGACGTGGACAAGGACGAGCCGTTCACCATCGGCCGCTCGCAGGTCTCCACCGTGGACGTCAACACCCACCGGATGTCGGTGGTCCGGGACGGCCAGCAGACCGACACCGTCGAGTTCACGGCCGGCAAGCCCGGCTACGACACCTGGAACGGCGTCATGGTGGTCGAGGCGATGGAGGGCACCACCCGGATGACCTCCAACGGCGTCACCAAGGAGGGCTCCGGCGACGAGTACGACCTGGTGGTTCCGCACGCCATGCGGTTGACGGACTCCGGCACCTACGTGCACGGCAACTCGTGGAGCGCGGGAGTGATCGGCCGCTCCAACGGCAGCCACGGCTGCATCGGCGTCACCGACACCGCCAAGGGCGGCGACGGCACCCCGGCGGGCAAGCTCTACAACTCCAGCATGGTCGGGGACGTGTTCAAGGTGGTCAACTCCAAGGGCGCGACCGTCTCGATCGACAACGGCCTGGGCGGGTGGAACACCCCCTGGGCGCAGTGGTGACGCCCGGGCGTCCGTTCGGTTGCTGACGGCATATGCCAAATGAATAGTGATCGTTTGCTCATTGTCCGTACGCGCCCGCTCGCGTTCCGCAATGATGGGGTGCATGGCGGCATGGGGCGAAGCGGACCGGTCATCACTTCCAGTGGCCGGCAGGCGTGGTGACGATCCGTCAGCGATCGGCGCCGGCGTGGTGCTGGCCGACCTGGAGCGGCTGACGCCGGAGGAGATGGAGCACCTCTTCTTCGGCGTCCTCAGCGATCCCGACGCCGCGGAGGAGGTGCGGCTGCCCTCCCGCCCGGAGTCGGCCAAGGTGGCCCGCCGGCTGGTCCTCTCGGTCTTACGGACGTGGAAACTCCACCAGCTGCTGGAGGCCGGGGAGTTGCTCACGGGCGAACTGGTGGCCAACGCCGTCCGGCACGCGGGCGGCCGGATGATCGGACTCAAGGTGACCCGCCGCCCCGGCTGGCTGCGGGTCGAGGTCCGGGACTCCTCGCGCGCCCTGCCCTGCCTGATCCGGGCCCCCGAGGTCGGCTACCAGAACGGCCACGGCCTGCGGCTGGTGGAGTCGCTCGCCGACCGCTGGGGCGCCGACCTGCTGCCGCGCGGCAAGGGCGTCTGGTTCGAGATCAGGATCCGCGAGCGGGCCGCCGCCATCGCCGCCGCCGCGCTCTGAGCCCGCCCCGTCGTCCGCCTGGCATGTGAAGGTGAAGTGAACCACACGCCTTGGTTTCGATTTTGTCCACCGGTTCATAACATGCGATAGTCATGCAAGTCGGGCAGTACAACCCGACGCCTCCCCTCCGTCGGCACGCACCCCCTTGGCCGCCGGAGGACGCACAGGGGCCCCGGACCGCGCACCACCGCGGACAGGGGCCCCGTACCGTTTCCGGGGTCAGCACTCGATGACGTTGACGGCGAGGCCGCCGCGGCTGGTCTCCTTGTACTTGACCTTCATGTCGGCGCCGGTCTCCTTCATGGTCTTGATCGCCTTGTCGAGGGAGACGTGGTGGCGCCCGTCGCCGCGCAGGGCCATCCGGGCGGCGGTGACGGCCTTGACCGACGCCATGCCGTTCCGTTCGATGCAGGGGATCTGGACCAGGCCGCCGACCGGGTCGCAGGTGAGGCCGAGGTTGTGCTCGATGCCGATCTCGGCGGCGTTCTCGACCTGCTCGGGGGTGCCGCCGAGGACCTCGGCGAGGCCGCCCGCGGCCATCGAGCAGGCGGAGCCGACCTCGCCCTGGCAGCCGACCTCGGCGCCGGAGATGGAGGCGTTCTCCTTGAAGAGCATGCCGATCGCGCCCGCGGCGAGCAGGAAGCGGACGATGCCGTCCTGCTCCTCTCCTTCGGAGTACGCGCCCGGGACGATGAAGTTCAGGTAGTAGTGCAGGACGGCCGGGATGATCCCGGCGGCGCCGTTGGTGGGGGCGGTGACCACCCGGCGGCCGGAGGCGTTCTCCTCGTTGACGGCCATCGCGTAGAGGGTGACCCACTCCATCGCGTTGCCCGGGTTGACGCCCTCGGCGCGCAGCGCGCGGGCGGCGGAGGCGGCCCGGCGGCGGACCTTGAGGCCGCCGGGGAGGATGCCCTCGCGGGACATGCCGGCCGCGACGCACTCCTTCATGACGGCCCAGATCTCCAGCAGCCCGGCCCGGATCTCGGCCTCGGTGCGCCACGCCTTCTCGTTCTCCAGCATCAGGCCGGAGATGGACAGGCCGGTCTCCCTGGTCAGCCGCAGCAGCTCCTCGCCGGTGCGGAAGGGGTACCGCAGGGCGGTGTCGTCGGGCTTGATCCGGGCCTCGCCGAGGGCGTCCTCGTCGACCACGAAGCCGCCGCCGACCGAGTAGTAGGTCTTCTCCAGCAGCGTCTCGCCGGAGGCGTCGTACGCCCACAGGGCCATGCCGTTGGCGTGGTACGGGAGTGCCTTGCGGCGGTGCAGGACCAGGTCGTGGTCCGGGTCGAACGGGATCTCGTGCCGGCCGAGCAGGCTGAGCCGCTTCTCGGCGCGGATCCGCTCGACGTCCAGGTCGGCGCGGTCGACGTCGACCGTGCGGGGCGAGTGGTTCTCCAGCCCGAGCAGGACGGCCTTGGGGGTGCCGTGGCCGTGCCCGGTGGCGCCGAGCGAGCCGTACAGCTCGGCGCGGACGGTGGCGACCCGCTCCAGCAGGCCCTCGGAGCCGAGCCGGCGGGCGAACATCCGGGCCGCGCGCATCGGGCCCACGGTGTGCGAGGAGGAGGGGCCGATGCCGATGGAGAAGAGGTCGAAGACGCTGATGGCCACGGGGTGACGTCCTTGTCCGGTCTCGTGGTGGTGTGCCGGTTCCCGCCCGGTGGGGCGGGGCGCGGCATGGAACGGGGCACCGCGCGCACCTCTCCAGTGTGCGTGGTGCCCCGGGAAGCCCGGGCGGGCCGCCGGTCGGGCGGCCCGCCGAGCGGGGTCCTACAGCTCCGGGTAGAGCGGGTGGGCGGCCGCGAGCGCGGTCACCCGGGCCTTGAGCGCCTCGGCCTTGGCCTCGTCGAAGCCCGGCTTGAGCGCCTCGGCGATGACGTCGGCGACCTCGCGGAAGTCCTCGGCGCCGAAGCCGCGGGTGGCCAGCGCCGGGGTGCCGATCCGCAGGCCGGAGGTGACCATCGGCGGGCGCGGGTCGTTCGGGACGGCGTTGCGGTTGACCGTGATGCCGACCTCGTGCAGGCGGTCCTCGGCGTCCTGGCCGTTGAGCTCGCTGTTGCGCAGGTCGACCAGGACCAGGTGCACGTCGGTGCCGCCGGAGAGGACGGAGACGCCGGAGGCGGTCACGTCGTCCTGGAGCAGGCGCTCGGCGAGGATCTTCGCGCCCTCCAGGGTGCGGCGCTGGCGCTCCTTGAACTCCTCGGAGGCCGCGACCTTGAACGCGACGGCCTTGGCGGCGATCACGTGCTCCAGCGGGCCGCCCTGCTGGCCGGGGAAGACCGCGGAGTTGATCTTCTTGGCCCACTCGGCCTTGGAGAGGATGACGCCGCCGCGCGGGCCGCCCAGGGTCTTGTGGGTGGTGGTGGTGACCACGTCCGCGTACGGCACCGGCGAGGGGTGCAGCCCGGCGGCGACCAGGCCGGCGAAGTGCGCCATGTCGACCATCAGCAGGGCGCCGACCTCGTCCGCCACCCGGCGGAACTCGGCGAAGTCCAGCTGGCGGGGGTAGGCGGACCAGCCGGCGATGATCAGCTTGGGCCGGTGCTCCTTGGCGAGGCGCTCGACCTCGGCCATGTCGACCTGGCCGGACTTCTCGTCCACGTGGTAGGCCACCACGTTGTACAGCTTGCCGGAGAAGTTGATCTTCATGCCGTGGGTCAGGTGGCCGCCGTGGGCCAGGTTCAGGCCCAGGATGGTGTCGCCCGGCTGGATCAGCGCGAACATCGCCGCGGCGTTCGCCTGCGCGCCGGAGTGCGGCTGCACGTTGGCGTGCTCGGCGCCGAACAGCTCCTTGATCCGGTCGATGGCGATCTGCTCGACCACGTCGACGTGCTCGCAGCCGCCGTAGTAGCGGCGGCCGGGGTAGCCCTCGGCGTACTTGTTGGTGAGCACCGAGCCCTGGGCCTCCATGACCGCCACCGGGGCGAAGTTCTCGGAGGCGATCATTTCCAGGGTGGTCTGCTGGCGGTGCAGCTCGGCGTCGACCGCGGCGGCGATCTCCGGGTCGAGCGCGTGCAGGGACTGGTTGAGAACCGTCATCAGGGGGGTCTCCCGGTCAGGCGCCGGTGAAGGCGGTGTAGCCGTCGGCGTCGAGCAGCTCGTCGGTCGCCTCGACCCGGACCTTGAACAGCCAACCGCCCTCGAAGGGCTCCGAGTTGACCAGGGCCGGCTCGTCGATGACGGCCTGGTTGACCTCGGTGACCTCGCCGGTGGCGGGGGAGTAGAGGTCGCTGACCGACTTGGTGGATTCGAGCTCGCCACAGGTCTCACCCGCGGTGACGGTGTCACCCACTGCGGGGAGCTGGACGTACACGATGTCGCCGAGGGCGTCGGCCGCGTGCGCGGTGATGCCGACCGTCGACACCCCGTCCACGGCGGCGGTCAGCCACTCGTGCTCCTTGGTGTACTGCAGGTGCGTGGGGTTGCTCATGGCGTCATTCTCCAGGATCGCGGGAGGGGCGGGCGCGGCCGTCCGCTGGGCGGACGAACCGGAAAAGGACTGGCTCGGGAGGGGAACGGGGAGAGGCCGGGGTCAGCGGGCGCGCTGGTAGAACGGCAGCGCGACCACCCGGACCGGCTCGGCCTTGCCGCGGACGTCCACCGCGACGGTGCCGCCCGGCTCGGCGTGCGCGGCGTCCACGTACGCGATGGCGATCGGCTTGCCCAGGGTCGGGGACGGCGCGCCGGAGGTGATCCGGCCGATCACGGCGCCCTCGGCGTCCACCACCGCGTACTCGGCGCGCGGGACGCGCCGGCCCTCGGAGACCAGGCCGACCAGCTTGCGCGGCGGGTTGGACCCGGCCGCGGCGGCGGCCTCCTCCAGCGCCTTGCGGCCGACGAACTGCCCGTCGTTGGTGGTCTTGTCGAAGCGCACCACCCGGCCCAGGCCGGCGTCGAACGGGGTCAGCCCGGTGGACAGCTCGTGCCCGTACAGCGGCATGCCGGCCTCCAGGCGCAGCGTGTCGCGGCAGGACAGGCCGCACGGGACCAGGCCCTCGGCGGTGCCCGCCTCGGTCAGCGCGGTCCACAGGTGCGCGGCGTCGGCCGGGGCGCAGAACACCTCGAAGCCGTCCTCGCCGGTGTAGCCGGTGCGGGCCAGCCAGACCTGGCGGCCGGCCACGGTGGCGGGCAGCAGGGCGTAGTACTTCAGGCCGGGCAGGTCGGCGTCGGTCAGCTTGGCCAGGATGCCGTTCGCCTCCGGACCCTGGACGGCGAGCAGCGCGTAGGCGTCCCGGTCGTCGCGGACGACGGCGTCGAAGCCGGCCGCGCGCTCGGTCAGCGCGTCCAGCACCACCTGGGCGTTGGAGGCGTTGGCCACCACCAGGTACTCGTGCTCGGCGGTGCGGTAGACGATCAGGTCGTCCAGGATGCCGCCGTCCTCGCGGCAGATCATGGTGTAGCGGGCGCGCAGCACGCCGAGCGCGGAGATGAAGCCGACCAGGGCGTGGTCGAGCAGCTCGCCGGCCTGCGGGCCGGAGACGGTGATCTCGCCCATGTGCGAGAGGTCGAACAGGCCCGCCTTCGTGCGGACCGCGAGGTGCTCCTCGCGCTCGCTGCCGTAGCGCAGCGGCATGTCCCAGCCCGCGAAGTCGGTCATGGTGGCGCCGAGCGAGCGGTGCAGCGCGTCGAGCGCGGTCAGGCGGAGGGACACGACAGGACTCCCGGGATCTGGAAACGGGCAGGCTGGGGCGAATCTCCCCCATCTGTCGTCGAACCTGAGAGCTTCGCCGCCTCCTGAACAGGATGGCGGCTTGCACCGTGGGTGGGCGCACGGCGCGGCCGTGTCCACTTTCCAGATCTGCCTCGCCCGGGCGGTAGGGGTGCCTGAGAGATTCCGGGGAGGACTTGCTCCTTCGGCGCCGGTCGCGGCCTGTTGCCAGGCCGTTCCGGCTCTCCCGCGCGGGTTCGAGCGGCCGGTGTGAAGTTGTGGGCGGGCCCATCATGGCATGCCGGGGGCGGGTCGCGGGAGAGGGGGCCGCACCGGGCCGGAGCGGGCCGCCGCGGACGGGGCCGCACCGGGCCGCGGCGGACGGGGCCGCACCGGGCCGCCGCACCGGGGCCGCGCGCCGCTAACCTGATCGCAACCGCGGATGTGGAGGGCGAGATGGGGTTCCCGCTGGACGGGGTGCTGGAGGGCGGGCCCTGGCCGGCCAACGAGCTGGAGCAGGTGCTGACGGCCGCGCTCGGCGACCCCGGGGCGACGCCCCGGGTGATCGAGGTGCTGGCCCGCAGCCAGATGTGGATCCCGCTGCCGTCCGGCACCTCCCCGGACGCCGAGGCGCTGGACCTGCCGACGCTGGAGCTGGCCGGGGCGCCGTACGTCCCGGTGTACTCCTCGCAGGAGCAGTACCTCCAGCACTGCCCGGGCATCCCGTTCGCGATCGCCCCGATGTGGGAGTTCGCCCGCGGGCTGCCGCTGGGCATCGGCATCGCGGTCAACCCGGAGGCGCCGGTGGGCATCCCGGTGCCGCCGGAGGGCGTCGGCGAGCTGCGGCGCGGGCCGCGCGGCGAGCAGTGGGAGGCGCAGGGGGTGACCGAGGGTGCCCGGGTGGCGCTCAAGGAGCCCGAGCCGCACCAGGAGCCGTTCGCCTTCCTGGCCGCCGCGACCGGCGAACTCGTCGCGCTGCCCGGCGTCCTGACGGCGCGTCGGGCGCTGGCCCGGGTGGAGGGCGAGCCGACCCTGCTGTACGTCGGCGTGCAGCTGGACCCGGCGGCCCCCGCCGACCCGGCCGAGGTGAACACCGCGCTGGGCCGGGCGCTCGGAACCGCCCCGCCCGGCTGGGGCGTCCACCTGGTGCTGCTCGACCTGGTCGCCGATCCGGTGGTGGACTGGATGCTGGGGCGGGTACAGCCCTTCTACGTGCGGCCGTGACGGCGGCCCCGGTCCGCCGCGCGGGGCACGGCGGCATGACGGCTGTCGGGTGCGCCCCATAGGGTTGCCCGGAACACCGGAGCACGGCGGAACGGACGAAGAGAGTAGGCGGCGACGTGACGGGAGCAGCCGGCGACCCGGGGGCGGTCGAACGCGCCCTCGCAGCAGTCGCGCCGGAGCGCTGGGAGGCGTACGAGGGGCTGCTGCGGGCCCTGGCCGGCGGGCAGGTCTGGATGCTGCTCTGGCACGGCAGCCCCGGCAGTCCGGACGCCCAGTACGGGAACATGGACGTCGGCGGCCACGGCTACGCGCCCTGCGTGACCTCCCCCGGGCAGCTCGCGGCCAGCGGCTGGACGCGCGCCCACGAGGTGGTCTCCGGGCTGGAGATCGCCGCCGCGCTGTACCGCTCGCGCTGGGGCCTGTGGCTCGACCCGCACCGCCCCGGCGGCGGCGTCGGCGTGCCCTGGGCCGACCTGCGGCGGATCGCGCTCGGCCTGGACCGGCTGCCGGCCGGGCCGCTGCGGATCTCCGAACCCCCGGTGCAGGGCTCGCCGTTCTTCACCGTGCTGGAGCGGCAGGCGGGCGAGGTGCGGCCGCTGCGCTCGCTGCGCCGGGCCTGGGTGCAGCCGGTGCTGGGCGAGGGCTACCTGGCGATCGGGCTGGACCTGTACGACACCTCGCCGCCGTCCGTGGAGGCGGCCCGGGCGCTGGTGCAGCGGGCGGCCGCGCAGGCGCCGGAGGGGCCCGGGGTGTCCACCGTGATGATGGCCGACGAGTTCGACCCGGTGGCGATGTGGATGTGGGCCAACTCCCGCCCGTTCTTCGACCGGCAGGGCGCCCCGCAGGCCGGGCCGACCGGCTTCGGTTACGCAGCGCAACCGCCGGCCGGGCCGGCCCAGGGCTGGCCGCAGGCTCCCTGGCCGGGCCATCCGGGCCGTTGAACCTACCCTGACGCCCCGTCGGAAAACCCTCGCCTCGACCTTTTGCCCGGTCGGCGGGGGTTTTTTACCGCCCCATGATCTACGCGCGCCACCCCGCGTGCCACCTGGCGTTTTCCCGCCACTGGCGGGGTGTCGTCAGTGTGCCCCTTGACGGACGCGTAACAGCTGTGTGAAGAGCGATATGCGTCGACAACGGAATTGCATGCCAACAGATCACAGTTAGGCATCCTTCGGCATGGGGGTCTTCCGCCGGGCACTTCCCATGACAGAGAGTGCTGCGCAATGCGGAGCGCGATCCGAGCCTCACGAGGGCGAACGCGTCCCGCCAGCGCATGAACCGCACGAGGCACCTCTCCGTGCGGCGGCACCGTGCACACCGAGAGCGCCCCACCGAGGAGCGCTCCAGTCCGGGAGGCCCCGTTCGAAGGGCGGCCCGAAGCAATCCGGCACCACCCGCAACGCCCTTCTCGCTCAACGCACTTCTGCACCGCCGCATCGGTGCCCGGCACCACCGAACCGCTCTGCACTTCCGCACCGCACGAGACTCCGTGGGCCGGCCACCGTCGGCGAGGGGAACGAACTGACTCATGACCACACCCACCGAGGCCCCCGGGCCGGCGGCCGACACGCGGCCTGACGGCGCGTCAACTGGCGACCCGGCCAAGAAGATCGAGGGGCGCTCGCCCGGCCGCATCGCCTGGAGCCGCCTCAAGCGCGACCGGATCGCCCTCGCCGGCGGCGCCGTCGTGGTCCTGCTGATCCTGGCGGCCGTCCTCGCCCCGGTGCTCACCGCGCTGTTCGGGCACCCGGTCGACGAACCGCACCCGGACCAGATCGATCCGGACCTGCAGCTCCCCAAGGGCGCGTTCGGCGGCATCAGCGGCGACTTCCTGCTGGGCGTCGACACCCCGTTCGGCCGCGACCTGTTCTCCCGCGTCCTGTACGGCGCGCAGATCTCGCTGCTGGTGGCGCTCGGCGCGGCCGTGCTGTCGGTCTGCATCGGCGTGGTCATGGGCGTCATGGCCGGCTACTTCGGCGGCTGGGTCGACTCCCTGATCAGCCGGATCATGGACATCCTGCTGGCCTTCCCGCAGCTGCTGTTCAGCATCGCGCTGGTGTCGGTGATGCCCACCTCGGCCTTCGGCATCCCGGACAAGTGGCTGCGCGTGGTCATCCTGGCGGTGGTGATCGGCTTCTTCGGCTGGCCCTACATCGGGCGCATCGTCCGCGGCCAGGCCATGTCCCTGCGCGAACGCGAGTTCGTGGACGCCGCCCGCAGCCTCGGCGCCGGCCGCACGCACATCCTGTTCCGGGAACTGCTGCCCAACCTGGTGGCGCCGATCCTGGTCTACGCGACCCTGATCATCCCCACCAACATCCTCAACGAGGCGGCGCTCAGCTTCCTCGGGGCCGGCGTCCGCCCGCCCACCCCGTCCTGGGGGCAGATGCTCTCGGACGCGGTCAAGGTCTACCAGGCGGATCCCATGTACATGGTGATCCCCGGCCTCGCCATCTTCATCACCGTCCTCGCCTTCAACCTGTTCGGCGACGGCCTGCGCGACGCGCTCGACCCCAAGGGCAACTGAGCCCGCAACTCTGGAGGTTCCCCAACCCATGAAGCGAAACAGGACCCTCGCGGCCGCCGCCCTGGTGGCCGCCCTGGCCCTCACCACCGCGGCCTGCGGCGGCAGCAAGGGCGGCTCGGGCGGCGACAACGCGAGCAAGGGCGGTTCGGCGGGGTTCAACGCGGCGGCCGAGAAGGTGGTGAACCCGTCCGACAAGAAGGGCGGCACCCTCAACCTGTGGACCACCACCGACGTGGACTCGCTCGACCCCGGTCGCGCGTACTACGCCTCGGTGTGGAACTACGAGCGCTTCTACACCCGCACCCTGCTGGCCTTCGACGGCAAGCCGGGCAAGGACGGCCTGAACCTCGTCCCCGACCTGGCCACCGCCAAGCCGGAGATCTCCGCCGACGGCAAGACCTACACCTTCAAGCTGAAGTCCGGCCTGAAGTTCGAGGACGGCTCGGTCATCACCTCGAAGGACGTCAAGTACGGCATCGAGCGCATCTTCGCGCAGGACGTCGTCTCCGGCGGCCCGACCTACCTGATCAACGAGCTGGACCAGGGCCAGGACTACAAGGGCCCCTACACCGACGCCGACCCGAACAAGCTCGGCCTCAAGACGGTGGAGACCCCGGACGACACCACCATCGTCTTCCACCTGGCCAAGCCGAACTCGGACTTCCCGTACCTGCTGGCCATGGGCTCCGCCGCCCCGGTCCCGCAGAAGCTGGACACCGGCTCCAAGTACGGCGACAAGCCGGTCTCCTCCGGCCCGTACAAGTTCAAGTCGGTCGAGCCGGGCAAGGGCTACGAGCTGGTCCGCAACGAGAACTGGGACGCCTCCACCGACCCGTTCCGCAAGGCGCTGCCGGACGTCGTCAAGCTGACCGTCACCACCAACGCCGACGACATGGACGCCCGCCTGCTGGCGAACACCGCCGACCTCGACTGGGCCCAGACCGGCCTGTCGCAGGCCGCCCAGGTCAAGGTGCTCCAGGACTCGGCCCTCAAGGCCAACACCGACGACCCGTACAACGGCTTCATCCGGTACGTCACGATGGCCCCGTCGGTCGCCCCGTTCGACAACATCCACTGCCGCAACGCGGTGCTGTACGCGGCCGACACCACCGCCCTGCAGACCGCCCGCGGCGGCTCGGTGGCCGGTTCGCTGTTCGGCTCGATGCTGCCCCCGAACATCCTCGGCTCCGACGACTACGACCCGTTCGGCCTGACCAAGGGCAAGCCGAACCTGGACAAGGCCAAGGAGGAGCTGGCGGCCTGCGGCCAGCCCAACGGCTTCAAGACCACCATCGCGGTGCGCGGCAATAAGCCGAAGGAGGTCAACTCCGCGGTGGCGCTGCAGACCGCCCTCAAGGCCGCCAACATCGACGTCACCGTCGACCAGTACGACGGCAAGCTGATCTCCTCGGTGATCGGCGCGCCCGACGTGGTCAAGTCCAAGGGCTACGGCCTGATCGTGATGGGCTGGGGCGCCGACTACCCGACCGGCTCCGGCTACCTGCAGCCGCTGGTCGACGGCCGCTTCATCGCCAGCAACGGCAACAACAACTACGCCGAGATCAACGACCCGGAGATCAACGGCTGGTTCGACCAGGCCGCGCAGGAGACCGACCCG
The DNA here is from genome assembly GCF_044750705.1 of Kitasatospora sp. NPDC088783. NCBI lineage: Bacteria > Bacillati > Actinomycetota > Actinomycetes > Kitasatosporales > Streptomycetaceae > Kitasatospora > Kitasatospora sp. NPDC088783. The sequence goes on along the minus strand of NZ_JBIVKJ010000003.1, from coordinate 48,068 downwards.
GCCAAGGCCGCCGACCTGTACAAGAAGATCAACCACAAGGTGGTCGACGGCGCCTACTACCTGCCGATCGTGGCGGACAAGGCCCTGAACTGGCGCAACCCGCGCCTGACCAACGTCTACATCACCGACGCCTACGGCGAGGTCGACTTCCAGGCGCTCGGCGTCTCCGACGGCAAGTGACCTGACCCTTCCCCTCACAGTTCGAACCGCTAGCCCGAAGGGCAGGTGAAGGCCCTGCCCGGGCCGGCCGGGACTCCCCCCACCGGGGGACCCGGCCGGCCCGTGGCAGGGCCGACCGCAGTGCTCGTGTATCTCGTCAGGCGACTGATCAACGTCGCCCTCATGCTGCTGGTGGTCGCCGCGGTGACCTTCGGCATCTTCTTCATGGTGCCCAAGCTCACCGGGACCGACCCCGCGATGCTCTACGTGGGCAAGATCGCGGACAAGGTGGCCGTCGAGGGTATCCGCCACAAGATGGGCCTCGACAAGTCGATCGTCGAACAGTTCTGGCTCTTCCTCAAGGGCGTGTTCGTCGGCCGCGACTACAACGCCGGCACCGACATCACCCACTGCGCAGCCCCCTGCCTGGGCTACTCGTTCAAGACCGAACGGGAGGTCTGGCCGCTCCTGCTCAGCCGGGTCGGCGTCGACTTCTCGCTGGCCGTCGGCGCCTCCGTGATCTGGCTGGTCTTCGGCACCGCCACCGGCATCATCTCCGCGCTGCGCCGCGGCACCGCGCTGGACCGCATCACCATGACCGTCGCGCTGGCCGGCGTCTCGCTGCCGATGTACTTCACCGGCCTGGTCGCGCTGGCGGTGTTCGTCAACCAGCTCGGCTGGTTCCCGAACAACTACGTGGACTTCACGGACGACCCGGTGTCCTGGTTCCAGGGGCTGGTGCTGCCCTGGGTGACCCTGGCGTTCCTGTTCGCCGCCACCTACGCCCGGCTCAGCCGGGCCACCCTGCTGGACGTGCTCGGCGAGGACTACATCCGCACCGCGCGCGCCAAGGGCCTCCGGGAGCCGGTGGTCATCGGCAAGCACGCCATGCGCTCCACGATGACCCCGATCCTGACCATCTTCGGCATGGACCTCGGCGGCCTGCTCGGCGGTGCCGTCCTCACCGAGTACACCTTCAACCTGCGCGGGCTCGGCTACGAGGCGGTCACCTCGATCCAGTCCAGCGACCTCCCGGTGATCATGGGTGCGACCCTGTTCGCCGCGTTCTTCATCGTCATGGCCAACCTCGTGGTTGACCTGCTGTACGCCGTCGTCGATCCCCGGGTGAGGCTGACATGAGCGACACCGACAAGCCTTTCCTGTCCGTCCGCGACCTGAAGGTGCACTTCCCCACCGACGACGGACTGGTCAAGTCCGTCAACGGGCTCAGCTTCGACCTGGAGCGCGGCAGGACGCTCGGCATCGTCGGCGAGTCCGGCTCCGGGAAGTCCGTCACCTCGCTGTCGATCATGGGCCTGCACCGCACCGGCACCAAGCGCGGCGCCCCGCAGATCAGCGGCGAGATCTGGCTCGACGGCGAGGAGCTGATCGCGGCCGGCCCCGAGCGGGTGCGCAGGCTCCGCGGCCAGAAGATGGCGATGATCTTCCAGGACCCGCTGACCGCGATGCACCCCTACTTCACGGTCGGCGCCCAGATCGTCGAGGGCTACCGGGCCCACCACCCCGGCACCTCCAAGAAGCAGGCCCGCACCCGGGCGGTCGAGATGCTCGACCGGGTCGGCATCCCGCAGCCCGACAAGCGGGTCGACAACTACCCGCACGAGTTCTCCGGCGGCATGCGCCAGCGCGCCATGATCGCGATGGCGCTGGTCAACGACCCCTCGCTGCTGATCGCCGACGAGCCGACCACCGCCCTCGACGTCACCGTCCAGGCGCAGATCCTCGACCTGATCCGCGACCTGCAGAAGGAGTTCGGCTCGGCGGTCGTCATCATCACCCACGACCTGGGCGTGGTCGCCGAACTCGCCGACGACATCCTGGTCATGTACGGCGGCAAGCCCGTCGAGCGCGGCCCCGCCGCCGCCGTCTTCGAATCCCCCGAGCACCCCTACACCTGGGGCCTGCTCGGCTCGATGCCCCGCCTCGACCGGGAGCTCCAGGACCGGCTGATCCCGGTCAAGGGCACCCCGCCGAGCCTGATCAACGTGCCGTCCGGCTGCGCGTTCCACCCGCGCTGCCCGTACGCCGAGCTCACCGGCGGCCGCTCGTTCACCGAGGTGCCCGTGCTCGCCGAGGCCGCGCCCCGGCACCACGCCGCCTGCCACCTGCCGATCGCCGAACGCCACCGGATCTTCACCGAAGAGATCGCGCCCCGGCTGTGAGCACGTACCACCCATTTGGAGAGCAGCGATGACGGACAGTCAGACGGCGGTGCCGCAGCTCGCGAAGGTGCCCGCCCAGGCGCCCGGGCCCGACCGCGAACCCCTGCTGAGGGTCACCGGACTGACCCGGCACTTCCCGGTCACCAAGGGCCTGCTGAAGCGCCAGGTCGGCGCGGTGCGGGCGGTCGACGGCATCGACTTCGCGGTCAACGCGGGCGAGACGCTCGGCGTGGTCGGCGAGTCCGGCTGCGGCAAGTCCACCATGGGACGCCTGGTCACCCGGCTCGACGAACCCACCGGCGGGAAGATCGAGTTCGAGGGCGCCGACATCACCCACCTGGGCGTCGCGGCGATGCGGCCGTACCGGCGCGACATCCAGATGATCTTCCAGGACCCGTACTCCTCGCTGAACCCCCGGCACACCATCGGCACCATCGTCGGCGCGCCCTTCCACCTCCAGAAGGTCAAGACCGAACACGGCGTCAAGCGGGCCGTCCAGGACCTGCTGGAGCTCTGCGGCCTCAGCCCCGAGCACTACAACCGCTACCCGCACGAGTTCTCCGGCGGCCAGCGCCAGCGCATCGGCATCGCCCGCGCCCTGGCCCTGCGCCCGAAGATGATCGTGGCCGACGAGCCGGTCTCCGCGCTGGACGTCTCGATCCAGGCCCAGGTGGTCAACCTGCTGGACGACCTCCAGAAGGAGCTCGGCCTCACCTACCTGATCATCGCGCACGACCTCTCGGTGGTGCGGCACGTCTCCGACCGGGTCGCCGTGATGTACCTCGGCAAGGTGGTGGAGATCGCCGACCGGGACGCCCTGTACTCCCGGCCGATGCACCCCTACACCAACGCCCTGATGTCCGCGGTGCCGGTGCCCGACCCGCGCCGCAAGGAGCGCCGCGAGCGCATCCTGCTCACCGGCGACGTCCCCTCCCCGCTCAACCCGCCCTCCGGCTGCCGCTTCCGCACCCGCTGCTGGAAGGCCCAGGACGTCTGCGCGAGCGAGGAACCGCCGCTGGCCACGGTGGCGACCGGGCACCAGGTGGCCTGCCACTTCCCGGAGAACGCGGCCGAGTAGCGCCGCGCGACACCCTCCGGACCGCGGGGTCCGCCCGGGGAGAGCCGACGCTCCCCCCGGGCGGACCCCGCGGCCGTGCCCGGGCCCTGACAGTGGCGGGTGGCAGGGTGGGGGCCATGCTGGAGATCGCGGTCAGGGACCAGGACGACGTGGTACGGGTGCGGGTGTCGGAGGACGAACTCGCCGACCTGGTGGAGGACATGGCGCATTGGCCGGGCGCCTTCCTGGTCCTCCAGCGGGTGCCCGACCTGCCGGACACCTACGCCCAGACCTGCCCGGAGGACGAGACCCTGACGGTCGAGTACCGGGACGGCGCGCAGTCCCGGCACTACCGGACGCGGGTGGCCGAGCCGGAGCGGGTCGCCGAGCTGCTCATCGGCTGGGCCCGGCAGGACGCCGACTGGGCGGCGGGGGAGGAGTGGGAGCGGATCGACTTCGGGCCCGACCCGGAGCCCGCGCCGCTGGAGCTGTCCGGGCAGGACGAGGAGGCCCTGGTCGCCGAGGTGCGGCGGCTGCTGGTCGGCGGGTACGCGACGCTGGACCAGGCGGCCGAGGTGGCGGAGGAGTTCCTGGTGGACCGGGAGCACCGACCGGTGAGCAAGGCCCAGGCCAGGCAACTGGCCGACCGGATGTGGCTGGAGCGGGTCGCCGAGCAGCGCGCCTGGACGGGCGAGACCGACCCGGAGCGGCTGACCCGGGCGTTCGCGGCCCTGGAGGCGGCCGGGATCACCGCCCGGGAGGACTTCACCTGCTGCCGCAACTGCGGCAACGCCGAGATCGGCGCCGAGAACCCGCAGGCCCGGGGCTTCGTCTACTTCCACTCCCAGGGCACCGCGGCGGTGGCCGACGGCGGCGACCTGACGCTGTACTACGGCGGCTTCGACGACTCCGCGGAGACCACTGCCGCCGTCGGCCGGGAGGTCGTCGCGGCGGTCCGGGCGGTCGGCCTGCGGACCGACTGGGACGGCGACCCGGGGCGGGCGATCCGGGCGACCGGCCTGGACTGGCGGCGCCGGCTGGTCGGCTAGGCCCCGTCCGGCGTCGCGCGCCCGGCAAGACCGGCCGGACAGGGCCTGGCCCCCCGCAGGGCAGGCTGTCCTTCGTCCGGCGCAGCACCCGGCCGGAGCTGTTGCCGGGGGCGGGGGCGGTGCCTTGACTGGAGCGGAACGTCCCGGCTCCCGTGCGAGGGTAGGTCACCATGCTGTCGGCCCGCAGTCTGTTCCAGGAGATCCACGACGACGACCAGGCGTTCCGGCTGTTCTGCTCGATCGCCGCGAAGGGCGAGGACCAGGGCGGCTGGGAGAACGGCCGGATCGCCCGGCTGGTGCCCGACCCGGAGCTGGCCCCCAAGGTGGCCCGGCACGGCGCGGACGAGGACAAGCACGGGCGGATCTTCAAGGCGCTGATGCACAAGCGCGGCCTGACCGAGCGGGACGTCCCGGACGACACCGACTACACGATGATCCTGGAGCGGCAGGGCATCGGCCTGGCGCACGCCCGGCTGCGCCGGGACGAGCCGCTGACCGAGCAGGACGTCATCACGTACCTGGCGCACAGCCGGGTGACCGAGCAGCGCGCCGCCGAGCAGATGCTGATGCTGAAGCGGATCTTCGGCGACCACCCGGAGCTGGGCCGGGCGGTGCGGATGATCTCCAACGACGAGGACAACCACCTGGCGTTCTGCCACGAGGAGCTGCTGCGGCTGGCGTACCACGGGCACGGGCGGGCGATCCTGGACACCCTGCAGTCCACCGCCCGGGCGGAGATCCGCACCTACCGGGACGTCAGCCTGGCCGTGATGGCGCACCTGGGGGAGCTGCTGCGCTGGCCGCGGGCGAAGTCGGCGGCGCTGGCGGCCGGCATCCACGCGGTGTACGGGTACGAACGGGCGGGCGGCTGGCGGCGGATGACCACGCTGCGGATGCCGGCCCGGCTGAACGCGCTGGGCGGGCCCGCGCCGCACGAGCAGTTCGCCTGACCGCCCGGGGGCCGGCCGCGGGGGGACGGCGTGCAGACTGACCAGGTGACGTCCGAGATCTTCCCGCACACCGTCCAGCAGGTCCTCGACCTGGTGGGCATCTTCGTGTTCGCGCTGTCCGGCGGCCTGATGGCCGTCCGCAAGAACATGGACATCTTCGGCATCTGCGTGCTGGCCGAGGCGACCGCGCTGGGCGGCGGCGTCCTGCGGGACCTGGTGATCGGGGCGCTGCCGGTGGCCGCGTTCACCAGCTTCGGGTACTTCCCGACCCCGCTGGTGGCCGGGGTGGTGGTGTTCTTCCTGCACCCCGAGGTGGAGCGGATCAACCGGGCGGTGATGGTGCTGGACGCCGCGGGCCTGGGCCTGTTCTGCGTCACCGGCACCATCAAGGCGCACGCCTACGGGCTCGGCGCGGTCGCCTCGGTGGCCTGCGGCATGCTGACCGCCGCGGGCGGCGGCGTGATCCGCGACCTGCTGGCGATGGAGCCGCCCTCGCTGCTGCGCTGGGACCGCGAGATCTACGCCGTCCCGGCGCTGGTCGGCTCCGCCGTGGTGGCGGTGCTGATCGGGATCGGGCGGCTGACCCCGCTGAACGCCTCGCTGGCCGCGGTGGTCGCGTTCACCATGCGGATGCTGGCGCTCAGGTACGGCTGGCGCGCACCGCGTGCTTGGCACCGCAACGGTTCTCGCACCAGCGAGGAGTAGGCGAGCCGCCGTACGCCAGCGAGATCGCCTCCACCGTGCACAGCAGCTCCGGCAGCAGCTTGCTCAGCTCGGTCACCGAGGCGATCCGGACCGGCGCGGAGATCGAGCAGGCGGCGATGGCGGTGCCCTCGGTGCCGGCGATCGGGGCGGCGATGCAGTTCACCGACTCCTGGTACTCGGCCTGGTCCACCGCCCAGCCGCGGCGGCGCACCTCGGACAGCTCGGCCCGGAACTCCTCCGGGCCGCGGATCGACTGCGGGGTGCGGGCCGGGAAGTCCACCTCGGCCAGGAACGCGGTCAGCTTCTCGGCCGGCAGGTCGGCCAGCAGCACCTTGCCCGCCGCGGTGGCCACCGCGGGCGCCCGCCGGCCGATCCGGCTGGCCTCGCCGAGCCAGCTGCGGCCGTGGTCCGGGTACCTGGCCTCGACCTTGTCGAGGTACAGCACCTCGTCCTCCTCCAGCACCGACAGGTGCACGGTGTGCCCGTAGCGCTCGTTGAGCACCGCCAGGTACGGGGCGGCGACCTGCCGGATGTCGATGCCCTCCAGCGCCTGGTGGGCGAGCGCGAACAGCCGGCCGCCGAGGCGGTAGCGCTGGTCGGACTGCCGGTGCACGAAACCGTGCTCCTGCAGGGTGCGCAGCAGCCGCAGCGCGGTGGACTTGTGCACGCCGATCTTCGCGGCGGCCTGCTCCAGCGACGCCGGGCCCTCACCGAGCGACGCCAGGATGGTCAGCGCGCGGTCGACCGTCTGGGACAACGGCCTCTCCCCTCTCACAGCATCGTGGCCGGAAGGGTAACGGCGCGTTGCAGAGGGTGCAATGGCCAAATCGTGACTCTGCGGCCGCCTACACTGGTTCCCGCTATGGCTTACCTCGACCACGCCGCCACCACCCCGATGCTGCCCGAGTCGGTCGCCGCGATGACGGCGCAGTTCGGCGCCGTCGGCAACGCCTCCTCGCTGCACGCCGCCGGGCGGCGCGCCCGCCGGGTGGTCGAGGAGTCCCGGGAGTCGCTCGGCGAGTCGCTGGGCGCCCGCCCCAGCGAGATCGTGTTCACCGGGGGCGGCACCGAGTCCGACAACCTGGCGGTCAAGGGCCTCTACTGGGCCCGGCGCGACGCCGACCCGGCCCGCCGCCGGGTGCTCAGCAGCCCGGTCGAGCACCACGCGGTGCTGGACGCGGTGCACTGGCTGGCCGAGCACGAGGGCGCCGAGGTCGAGTACCTGCCGGTCGACGCGCTCGGCCGGGTGCACCCCGAGGCGCTGCGGGAGGCGATCGAGCGGGCCCCGGAGACGGTCGCGCTGGTCACCGTGATGTGGGCCAACAACGAGGTCGGCACCGTCCAGCCGATCCGCGAACTCGCCGCCGTCGCCGCCGAGTTCGAGGTGCCGATGCACTCCGACGCGGTGCAGGCGCTGGGCCAGGTGCCGGTCTCCTTCGCGGACTCCGGGCTGACCGCGCTCACCGTCACCGGCCACAAGGTCGGCGGCCCGTACGGGGTCGGCGCGCTGCTGCTGGCCCGTTCCGCCAAGCCCGTCCCGCTGCTGCACGGCGGCGGCCAGGAGCGCGACGTCCGCTCCGGCACGCTGGACGTGCCCGGCGCCGCCGGGTTCGCGGTGGCCGCCGGGCTGGCCGTCGAGCGGCAGCCCGGGTACGCGGCCGCGACCGGCGCGCTGCGCGACGAGCTGCTGGCCGTGGTCCGCTCGGCCGCGCCGGACGCGGTGCTCAACGGCGACCCGGGCGCGGACGGGCGGCTGCCCGCCAACGCGCACTTCTCCTTCCCCGGCTGCGAGGGCGACGCGCTGCTGATGCTGCTGGACGCGGCCGGCGTGGAGTGCTCCACCGGCTCGGCCTGCTCGGCCGGCGTCCCGCAGCCCAGCCACGTGCTGCTGGCGATGGGCGTCGACCCGGGCCTGGCCCGCGCCTCGCTGCGCTTCTCGCTCGGGCACACCTCCACCGCCGCGGACGTGGCGGCGCTGGCCGCCGCGCTGCCCGGCGCGGTGGAGCGGGCCCGGCGGGCCGGGCTGGTGCGCGCCGCGCGCTGAGCGGGCCGTCCGCCGGGCGGGCCGTCCGCCGGGCGGGCCGTCCGGGTGGGGTTCCGTTTGCGACGGGACCTTCTGCTTCGGGACGTACGCTGGGGGCATGAACGCACCCCTGCCCGAGCGCACCGTCCGTGACCTCACCGGGCTGCTGGCCCAGGCCGCGCACGCCATGAACACCCGCCTGTCGCTGGCCCTGGCCGAGATCGACAGCTCCCCGCGCAAGCACTGCGTACTGCTGCACGCCATGGAGGCCGAGCGCACCCAGTCGCAGCTGGCCGCGATCGCCGGGCTGGACAAGACCACCATGGTGGTCACCGCCGACGAGCTGGAGCGGGACGGCCTGGCCGAGCGCCACCCGTCCGCGACCGACCGGCGGGTGAAGGTCATCCGGGTCACCCCCGCGGGCGCGGAGCTGGTGCGGCGCGGCGAGGTGATCGTCGACCGGGTGCACGGGGAGGCGCTGGGCGAGCTGTCGGCGGGGGAGCGGCAGGTCTTCGTGGACGCGCTGGACCGGCTGCAGCAGGCGGCGGAGTTCCCGATGGTCGGCGAGGGGGGCGTGGTGCGCCGACCGCGGCGGTCCCGCCAGGGATAGGCCGGGGGCGGGTCGGGGACGGGCCGGGGGGAGGCCGGGGAGTCGCCCGCGAGTACGTTCCGTTCTGGATCGTCTATTACGAAACTATCTGCTACGGTCTCTCTTGTCGGGGGAGCGCGCCCGCGCGTCCCCGGGAGGGAGAAGACCCATGTCCGAGAACTCGTCCCGCGCCCGCTGGCTGGCCCTCGCGGTGGTGTGCGCCGGGATGCTGATGGTGATCCTGGACGGGTCGATCACCACCGTCGCGCTGCCCGCCATCCAGGCCGACCTGCACATCGGACCGGCCGGACTGGCCTGGGTGGTGGACGCCTACGTGGTCGCCTTCGGCGGACTGCTGCTGCTCGCCGGACGGCTCGGCGACCTGCTCGGCCGTCGCCGGACCTACCTCGCCGGGATCGCCGGCTTCACCGCCGCCTCCGTGCTGTGCGGCCTCGCGGCGAACCCCGGGACACTGATCGCCGCCCGCTTCCTCCAGGGCGCCGGCGGGGCGCTGGCCTCCGCCGTCGGCCTCGGCATGGTGGTCGCGCTCTTCCCCGACCCCGCCGAGCGGGCCAAGGCGTTCGGCGCGGTCGGCTTCACCGGCGCGACCGGCGCCTCGATCGGCCAGGTGCTCGGCGGCGTCCTCACCCAGGGCCTCGGCTGGCACTGGATCTTCTTCATCAACCTGCCGATCGGCGCCGCCGCCCTGCTCGCGGGCCTGCGCCTGCTGGCCGACGACCGCGGCCCCGGCCTGCGGGCGGGCGCCGACGCCCCCGGCGCCGTCCTGGTCACCGGCGGACTGATGCTCGGCGTCTACACCATCGTCGAGGGCGGCCCGGCCGGCTGGACCTCCGCCCGCACCCTGGCCACCGGCGCCGCCGCGCTCGTCCTGCTCGCCGCCTTCCTGCTCCGGCAGACCCGCACCGCGACCCCGCTGCTCCCGCTGCGGGTCCTCGCCCGGCGCACCACCGCGCTCGCCAACCTGATCCAACTCCTCATGCTGGCCGCGCTGTTCGGCTTCCAGATCCTGCTCGCCCTGTACCTCCAGCAGGTCCAGCACTACGGCGCCCTGGCCACCGGACTGGCCATGCTGCCCGCCGCCCTCACCATCGGCGCGGTCTCCCTGCTGCTCGCCGCCCGCACCATCGCCCGGCTCGGCGAACGCCGCACCCTGCTGCTCGGCCTGGCCCTGCTCACCGTCGGCATCGGCCTGCTCACCCGGCTCCCGGCCGGCCGCCTCGACTACGCCGCCGACGTCCTGCCCACCCTGCTCAGCGCGGCCGGCTTCGGCCTCGCCACCACCGCCCTCACCGCCCTCGGCATGGCCGAGGCCGGCCCCGCCGACGCCGGACTGCTCTCCGGCCTGCTCACCACCACCCAGCAGGTCGGCGCCGCGCTCGGCGTCGCCGTCCTCAGCGCACTGGCCGCCGACCGCGGCGTCGGCGGGTTCCACCTCGCCTTCGGCACCGGCGCCGGGCTCCTGCTCGCCGCCCTGCTGCTGGCCCTCGCGCTGCCCCGGCACCGCCGCCCGGCCGCCCCCGCCGGACCGGCCGCCGCCGATTCCCCCGCCCTGGTCCGGCACTGACCGTCGAGGGCGCCGGGCACCCCCGTTACGCTTGGAGGCACCATGACTGACTTCCCCGGCGCCCCGACCACCCCGTCCACCGGCCGCCTGCGCGTGCTCGCCGCGATGTCCGGCGGCGTCGACTCCGCCGTCGCCGCCGCCCGGGCCGTCGAGGCCGGCCACGAGGTGACCGGCGTCCACCTGGCGCTCGCCAGCAACCCGCAGTCCTTCCGCACCGGCGCCCGCGGCTGCTGCACCCTGGAGGACTCCCGGGACGCCCGCCGCGCCGCCGACGTGATCGGCATCCCGTTCTACGTCTGGGACCTGGCCGAGCGCTTCCGCGAGGACGTGATCGAGGACTTCGTCGCCGAGTACGCCGCCGGGCGCACCCCCAACCCGTGCCTGCGCTGCAACGAGAAGATCAAGTTCGCCGCGCTGCTCGACAAGGCGGTCGCGCTCGGCTTCGACGCCGTCTGCACCGGCCACTACGCCCGGATCGTCGACCACCCCGACGGCACCCGCGAACTGCACCGCGCCGTCGACGCCGCCAAGGACCAGTCCTACGTGCTCGGCGTGCTCGACGCCGAACAGCTCGCCCACTCGCTCTTCCCGCTCGGCGACACCACCAAGGACGTCATCCGCGAAGAGGCCGGACGGCGCGGCCTCGCCGTCGCCAAGAAGCCCGACAGCCACGACATCTGCTTCATCGCCGACGGCGACACCCAGGGCTTCCTCGCCGAGCGCCTCGGCACCGCCCCCGGCGACATCCTCGACACCGACGGCACCAAGCTCGGCGAGCACGACGGCGCCTACGGCTTCACCATCGGCCAGCGCAAGGGCCTGCGCCTGGGCCGCCCCGCCGCCGACGGCAAGCCCCGCTACGTCCTCGACATCTCCCCGGTGAACAACACCGTCACCGTCGGCCCCGCCGACGGCCTCGACGTCCACGCCCTCACCGCCATCCGCCCCCGCTGGTGCGGCACCCCGGCCACCGGCGAGGGCCGCTACACCGCCCAGCTCCGCGCCCACGGCGAGGAGGTCCCGGTCACCGCCGTCCTCACCGACGACCGACTGCACGTCCGCCTCGACACCCCCGCCCGCGGCATCGCCCCCGGCCAGGCCGTGGTCCTCTACGACGGCACCCGGGTGGTCGGCTCGGCCACCATCGCCGCCACCGAACGCGCCGTCGCGGTCTGACGACCCGGCGGACCGGGGGTTTTCCGGCCGGTTATCGGTTTGACCCGGGCGGGCCGGGCGGTGATAGGACTGGGAGCACTATGAACATCACGGTCTTCTGCTCCGCCAACTCCCTCGACGCCAAGTACACCGACCCGGCGGCCGAGTTCGCCCGGCTGCTCGGGGAGGCCGGGCACACGCTGGTGTGGGGCGGGTCGCACGCCGGGCTGATGGGGCAGCTCGCGGACGGGGTCAAGGAGGCCGGCGGGCGGCTGGTGGGGATCTCGGTGGAGTTCCTGCGGCACAAGGCGTACGAGGGGGCGGACGAGCTGGTGACCATGCCGGACCTGCCGACCCGGAAGGCCGAGCTGCTGGCCCACGGGGACGCGCTGGTGGTGCTGGTCGGCGGGATCGGCACGCTGGACGAGATCACCGAGGTGCTGGAGCTCAAGAAGCACGGCCTGCACGACAAGCCGGTGGTCGTCCTGGACACCGAGGGCTTCTACACCGGCCTGCGCCTCCAGCTGGAGCGGATGGACGCCGAGGGCTTCCTGCCCCGCCCGCTCGCCGAGCTGGTGGCCTTCGCCCGGACGCCCGCCGAGGCGCTCGCCCACCTGTCCGCCCACCAGTCCCGGTAAGGAAGACCACCATGGGTGTCCACCTGATCACCGGAGCCGGTTCCGGCATCGGCGCCGCCGTCACCGACCGGCTCGCCGCCCGCGGCGAGGAGCTGTGGCTGCTCGCCCGGGACGCCCGCCGCGCCGCCCAGCTGCGCGAGCGCCACCCGGACGCGCGGACCCTGGTCGGGGACCTGGACGACCCGGCCAAGCTGTCCTGGGCGTTCGGCCACCAGGCGCTGCCGGTGGAGCTCGACTCGCTGCTGCACGTCGCGGGCGTGGTCGAGCTCGGCACGATCGGGGAGACCCCGGTCAAGGCGTGGCAGCACCAGCTCAACGTCAACGCGGTCGCGCCCGCCGAACTCACCCGCCTGCTGCTGCCCTCGCTCCGGCAGGCCCGCGGCCACGTGGTGTTCGTCAACTCCGGCGCCGGCCTGCGCGCCGACCCGACCTGGGGCTCGTACGCGGCCAGCAAGTTCGCGGTTCGCGCGCTGGCGGACGCGCTGCGGCAGGAGGAGCACGCCAACGGCGTCCGGGTGACCACCGTCTACCCCGGGCGGACCGCCACCCCGATGCAGGTGAAGGTGCACCAGCAGGAGGGCAAGGAGTACGACCCGGACCGCTGGATCGCCCCGGACTCGGTCGCCACCGCCGTCCTCACCGCGCTCGACCTGCCGCGCGACGCGGAGATCACCGAGATCACCGTCCGCCCCGGCCGGTAGGCGACACCGGGGGCGCCGCGGTAATTCCTTGCGGTGTACGTACGAGTCTGGAACCATCCCCCCGTTCGGATCTGCCGAACTTCTGCTCTGGGGGGTAAGTCATCAACAGGCGCATAGCAGCGGCTGCGGGCGTTCTGGTGCTCGGCTCGGTGGCCGTTCCGGCCATCGGGGCGGGTGCCGCGTCAGCGGCCGCGGGCACGCTCCACGTGAACAACACGGTGTCCTGCTCCGACGGGGCGGGCGCCGGGACACCGGCGCTCCCGTTCTGCCACGTGGCGGCCGCGGCCGCGGTGGTGAACGCGGGGCAGACCGTCGAGATCGCCGACGGCGACTACAACGAGACCGATCTGACGTTCACCCGCTCGGGCACGGCCGACGCGCCGATCACCTTCCGCGGGACCGAGAACGAGAACTCGATCGGCGGCAGCCGCATCCACGCGGACTCGGACTCCGCGCACCCGAGCAACGGACTGCTCGTCGCGGGCGCGCAGCACCTGGTGTTCCAGAACCTGACGGTCACCGCGTCGTACACCAAGAAGGCGCTGCTGGTCGACCACGGCAACGACATCAAGGTCCGCGGCGTCACCTTCTTCGGCACGGGCGTCCAGGTCACCAACGGGTCCACCGACGTGGTCGTGGCCGGTTCGGACCTGGAGGGCAAGGGCCCGGTGGCCCTCGTCGACGGCGGCTCGCAGAACACCGTGATCAGCACCAACCAGGTGTACGGCAACAACGTCGACAACATGACCGGCATCCAGGTCACCGACGCGCCGGGCACCGTCGTGGTCAGCAACACCGTCCGGAGCTCCTGCTTCCCGGGCATCGTGCTCGGCGGCGCCTCCACCGGGGCGACCATCGAGAACAACGTGGTGGAGGCCCAGACCGGCTACGGCCCGCCGGCCTGCGCCAACCCCGGCCGGGCCACCGGGATCACGGTCGCCGCGACCGCGACCACCGGCACCAAGCTGGACTACGACCTGGTCAGCTCGCTGAGCGGCGGCGCGGCCTACAACTGGGGCGGCACCGCCTACAGCACCCAGCAGGCCCTCACCGCCGCCACCGGCCAGGGCGCGCACGAGATCGTCGCGGACCCGGACTGGCTCTGGCAGCGGGACCCGAGCCACAAGCCGTCGCCGGTCATCGACTCGGCGGACGAGAACGCGCCGGGCATGCTCGACCGGGACGCCTACGGCCAGCCGGCCGCGGACCACCCGACCGTGCCCAACACCGGTACCGGCAGCGGCACCCGTGACCGGGGCGCGCAGGAGTACATGGACTTCGGCAGCCTGTTCACCCCCGCCGGCCCGTCCCGGCTGCTGGACACCCGGGCGCACATCGGGGTGCCGACCACCACGCCGGTCGCGGCGTGGGGCACCGTCGACCTGCCGGTGGCCGGTCTCGCCGGGGTGCCGGCCCAGGGCGTCACCGCGGTCACGCTGAACGTCACCGTCACCGACCCGGCGGCCGAGGGGCACCTCACCGTGTACCCGCACGGCGGGGACCGCCCGACCTCCTCGAACCTCAACTGGACGGCCGGGAAGACGATCCCGAACCTGGTGACCGTCCCGGTGGTCGACGGCAAGGTGTCGTTCTACAACGCCTCGCCCGGCACCGTGCACGTGATCGCCGACCTGGCGGGCTACTACAGCGGCAAGGGCAGCGTCTTCACCTCGAAGTCCCCGACCCGACTGCTGGACACCCGGGCGCACATCGGGGTGCCGACCACCACGCCGGTCGCGGCGCGGGGCACCGTCGACCTGCCGGTGACCGGTCTCGCCGGGGTGCCGGCCCAGGGCGTCACCGCGGTCACGCTGAACGTCACCGTCACCGAGCCCGGCCAGGAGGGGCACCTCACCGTCTACCCGCACGGCGGTGCCGCCCCGAACGCGTCCAACCTCAACTGGACGGCCGGGAAGACGATCCCGAACCTGGTGACCGTCCCGGTGATCGACGGCAAGGTGTCGTTCTACAACGCCTCCGACAGCACCGTGCACGTGATCGCCGACCTGGCCGGCTACTACAGCGCGAACGGGTACGAGACGTACCGCCCGGTCGGCCCCTGGCGCCTCATGGACACCCGGGAGGACTGGGGCTTCGGCTCCGGCACCAACATGCGCCACGCCGGCCCGGTGCCCGCCCGGGGCACGCTCGACCTCGACCTGGACATGCCGGTGACGGACTCGGTGACCCTCAACGTCACCGTGACCGAGCCCGGCACGGACGGGCACCTGACGGTCTACCCGCACGGCGGCACCGCCCCGAACGTGTCCAACCTCAACTGGGTCAAGGGCGAGACCATCCCGAACCAGGTGGTGGTCAAGGTCCAGGACGGCAAGGTGTCGTTCTACAACGCCAGCGACGCTCCGGTGCACCTGGTGGTCGACACCCCCGGCTACAACTCGCGCTGACCGGGCGCGGGACGGCCGACGGCGGAACAGCAGGACGGCAAAGCAGCAGGACGCAGGGCGCGAGGGAATCCTCCCCGCGCCCTGCGCGCGTCCCGGGACCCCTTAGGCTCGGTGCCCGTGACCAGTGAGCACTCCTTCCCCGAGATGTACGGCGCCGCGACGGCGATCGGATCGATGCCCGGCCGGGACGTGCGGGAGATGGCCCGGGGGGTGACGGCCGAGCTGGAGCAGTTGCCGCACCTGCCCGAACTGCCCGCGCGCGGGCCCGGGGCGGACATGATCGGGCGCGGCGCCGGGCTGCTGACCGAGCTGTTCGTGCAGACCGAGCCCAGCGGCTGGCGGTTCACCGACCGCCCCGGGCGGGACACCAGGCGGGCGGTGTCCTGGCTCGGCGAGGACCTGGACGCGCTGGAGGAGTACACCCAGGGCTACACCGGCCCGCTCAAGGTGCAGGCGGTCGGGCCGTGGACGCTGGCCGGCTCGATCGAGCTGCGGCACGGGGAGAAGGCGCTCAGCGATCCCGGCGCCTGCCGGGACCTGGCCGGCTCGCTCGCCGAGGGCCTGCGCCGCCACCTCGCCGACGTCCGCCGCCGGGTCCCCGGCGCGACGGTGGTGCTGCAACTGGACGAGCCGCTGCTGCCCGCCGTGCTGGCCGGGTCGGTGAAGACCGCCAGCGGCTTCCAGCGGCTGCGCGCCGTCGACCGCCAACGCGCCGAGCAGGCCCTGCGCGAGCTGATCGGCGGCCTCGACGCGCCCGTCCTGGTGCACAGTTGCGCGCCCGGGGTGCCGATCCCGCTGCTGCGCCGGGCCGGGGCCGCCGGGATCAGCCTGGACTTCGGCCTGCTGACCGAACGTGACGACGACGACCTCGGCGAGGCGGTCGAGGGCGGCACGCTGCTGCTGGCCGGTGTGGTGCCGTCCGCCGACGTCGAAACGTCGGACCCGGCCGGTAGTGTCCAGGGGGTCAGGACGTTGTGGCGCAGGCTCGGGCTGGCCCCCGAGCTGCTGGGCCGCCGCGTGGTGGTGACGCCGACGTGCGGGCTGGCGGGGGCGTCCCCGGCGTACGCGCGGCGGGCACTGGCCGCGGCGGTGCGGGCGGCCCGGAGCCTGGTGGACAACCCGGAGTGACGAGCGAGGAGGACGGCGCGGTGGCGGCTGTGGAGGGCTGGGAGGAGATCCCGGCGGAGGTGCGGACGCGGCACGCCGAGCTGGCGACCGAGATCGAGGAGCACCGGGCCCGGTACTACGACCAGGACGCCCCGGTCATCAGCGACGCCGAGTTCGACGCCCTGATGCGGGAATTGGAGTCGCTGGAGGCCGCCCACCCGGCGCTGGTCACGCCCGACTCGCCGAGCCAGAAGGTCGGCGGCGGGTCGACCGAGCAGTTCGCCCCCGTGGTGCACCGGGAGCGGCTGCTCAGCCTCGACAACGCGATGGACGAGGAGGAGCTGGCCGCCTGGGCCGAGCGGGTCGCCACCGAGCTGTCCGGCATCGACTACCACTACCTGTGCGAGCTCAAGGTCGACGGCCTGGCCGTCAACCTGACGTACGAGCGCGGCGAACTGGTGCTGGCCGCCACCCGCGGCACCGGCGTGGTCGGCGACGACATCACCGCCAACGTCCGCACCATCAAGGGCATCCCGCACCGGCTGCGCGGCGAGAACGTCCCGGAGCTGGTCGAGATCCGCGGCGAGGTGTACTTCCCCACCGAGGAGTTCGACGCGCTGAACGCCTCCTTCGCGGCGGAGAACGAGCGCCGCCGGCAGGAGAACGAGGAGCGCGCCAAGGAGGGCAAGCGGCCCCGGGCGATGATCCGGCTGTTCATGAACCCGCGCAACGCCGCCGCCGGCTCGCTGCGCCAGAAGGACCCGCACGTCACCGCCTCCCGCCCGCTGCGGATGGTGGTGCACGGCATCGGCGCCCGGACCGGCTTCGACATCGACTGCCAGTCGCACGCGTACCGGCTGCTGCACGACTGGGGCCTGCCCACCGCCCGGCACAACGAGGTGGTCGGCACGCTGGACGAGGTGCGGGCGTTCATCAAGCGCTTCGGCGAGCAGCGGCACTCCGTCGAGCACGAGATCGACGGCGTGGTGGTCAAGGTCGACGAGATCGCCCTCCAGGGCCGGCTCGGCTCCACCTCCAAGTCGCCGCGCTGGGCGATCGCCTGGAAGTACCCGCCGGAGGAGGTCACCGGCAAGCTCGCCGACATCAAGATCGGCATCGGCCGCACCGGCCGGGCCACCCCGTACGCGGTGCTGGCCGCGCCGGTGAAGGTGGCCGGCTCGATGGTGCAGTACGCCACCCTGCACAACCAGCAGGTGGTCAAGGCCAAGGACGTGCTGCTCGGCGACACCGTCGTGCTGCGCAAGGCCGGCGACGTCATCCCGGAGATCCTCGGCCCGGTCTACGACCTGCGCGACGGCGGCGAGCGCGAGTTCGTGATGCCCGAGCGGTGCCCGGAGTGCGGCACCCCGCTGCGCCCGATGTCCGAGGGCGACATCGACCTGCGCTGCCCCAACGCCCAGCGCTGCCCGGCCCAGATCCGCGAGCGGATCGCCTTCCTCGGCGGCCGCCAGTGCCTGGACGTCGAGGGCCTCGGCTACGTCGCCGCCACCGCGCTGACCCAGCCGCTGGAGCCCGCCGACCCGCCGGTGCGGGACGAGGGCGACATCTTCGGCCTGACCGAGGAGCAGCTGCTGCCGATCAAGGTGCTGGTGCGCGACCCGAAGACCGGCATGCCCAAGCTGGACGACAAGACCGGCGAGGAGAAGAAGGTCTCCTTCTTCGCCACCACCACGGGCGCGCCGAAGAAGAACACCGGCCTCCTGCTGGAGAACCTGGCCGCCGCCAAGGACCGCCCGCTGTGGCGTTTCCTGAACGGCCTGTCGATCCGGCACGTCGGCCCGGTCGCCGCCCAGCAGCTGGCCCGCGAGTTCCGCGACCTGGACCGGGTCTTCGCCGCCGACGAGACCGAACTGGCCGCCGTCGAGGGCGTCGGGCCGACCATCGCCCGCGCCGTCAAGGAGTGGTACGCCGAGGACTGGCACCGCGAGCTGCTGGAGAAGTGGCGCGCCGCCGGCGTGGCCTTCACCGAGGAGGGCGGGCCGGAGCAGGGCGAACGCCCGCTGGAGGGCCTGACCGTGGTGGTCACCGGCACCCTCGCCGGGCACACCCGGGACGGCGCCAAGGAGGCGCTGACCTCGCGCGGCGCCAAGGTCACCGGCGCGGTCTCGAAGAAGACGCATTTCGTGGTGGTCGGCGACAACCCCGGCTCCAAGTACGACAAAGCGGTGCAGCTGGGCGTCCCGGTGCTGGACGACGCGGGCTTCGCGGTGCTGCTCGACCAGGGCGCGGACGCGGCCCGGGCGCACCTCGGCCTGGAGCCGCTGACCGGCCCGGAAACCGCCGGGAGCGCCCCGGCGGACGGCCCGCGGGAGGGCGTGGAAGCGGGCGCGGACGGGGCTCCGGGCGCGGACGCGGCGGCCGTCGAAGGCGATACGAACGAAGCGGACGCGGTGGGGGAAAATGTCGGGGAAGGGAGGGACGAGAAGGTTTCCTGACGCGTCGTTATCGTCCTGATGCCGCGTCAGCGGGGTGTTCGAGAAGGAAATCGGGCATTGTGTCACTGGACAACGCGCGGATATGACGTTGCGCTCAGAGGTGGCCCGAAAGTGCGCCCAGGTGGTGCGCCCCGGCTTACCCTGGGCGCTACGAACTGTCAGCAGGAGTGTGTGGCACCGGTTTTCCCGCCGGCGCCCCGGGGACACGCCCTCGTCTGACGTCCACCGGCACCTCTGAGGAGAGGGGTGCCTCACCGTGAGGCGGCCCCGCCGGGGGGCGGGCCCGACGGAGGACTGGGCTTATGGATCGTACGACCGGCGGCGCGCCCACACGCCCGCCGCAGGGGGTGGCAGGGGCGGTCCTGCTGCTCGGCGTGCTGCTGGCCGGGGCCGCGCCGCTCATCCCGCTGGCCGTCCTGGTGTACCGCTACGAACCCGAGCTGCTCCCGCTGTTCGCGGTTCCCCTGGCCGTGCTGGTCGCCGCCTGGCGGATCGCCCGCGACCGGGCGCGGGACCAGCTCACCGACCCGCTCACCGACCTGCCCAACCGGCAGGCCCTGCTGATCGCCACCCAGGAGGCACTGGCCCGGCACGAGGCCGAACCCGGCTACAGCGTCGGCCTGATCCTGCTCGACCTGGACCGCTTCCGCTCGCTCAACGACGCCCTGGGCCACACCGCGGGCGACCGGCTGCTGGTGCACATCGCCCGCCGGCTGCACCGCGCCCTGCGCACCGGCGCCGGCCACCCCCGGGACGGCGAGGACGGCACCGCGCTGCCCCCGCCGGTCCGCCGCGGCGAGCGCCCGGTGGTGGCCCGGATGGGCGGCGACGAGTTCGCCGTGCTGCTGCCGGGGGTGGGCAGCCCCGACCTGCTGGAGCGCACCGCGAAGGCGCTGATCGCCGAACTCGCCGCGCCGATCCGGCTGGACGGCCTGCTGCTGGTCCTGGAGGCCAGCGCCGGGGTGTGCGTCTACCCGACCCACGCCCAGGACGCGGAGTCGCTGCTGCGGCGCGCCGACGTCGCGATGGGCCACGCCCAGCACAGCCGCAGCGGCGTCGAGCGCTACGACGAGGCCCGCGACCTGGACACCCCGTACCGGATCGGCCTGCTCGGCGACCTGCGGCGGGCCATCGAGATGAACGAGGTGCAGCTGCACTACCAGCCGAAGGTGGCCTTCGACGGCAGCGTGGTCGGCCTGGAGGCGCTGGTGCGCTGGGAGCGGCCCGGGCAGGGGAGGGTCGCGCCGGACGAGTTCATCGCCCTCGCCGAGTCCTCCGGGCTGATGCCCCGGCTCACCGACTACGTGCTGGAGAGCGCCGTCGGGCAGATCGCCCGCTGGCGCAACCAGGGCCTGATGGTGCCCGTCGCGGTCAACGTCTCGCCGCGCGACGTCCTCAACCCCGGCTTCGCCGCCCGGGTCGCCGGACACCTCACCCGGCACCAGGTGCCCGCGGTGGCGCTCCAACTGGAGATCACCGAACGGCTGCTGCTGGACGACAGCCGGCGGGCCGCCGACACCCTGGCCGAACTGCGCCGCTACGGCGTGCGGATGTCGCTGGACGACTTCGGCACCGGGCACTCCTCGATGGTGCGGCTGCGCAGCCTGCCGGTCGGCGAACTCAAGATCGACCGCTCCTTCGTCTCCCGGATGGTCGCCGACGACCACGACGCGGCCGTGGTGCGCTGCTCGGTGGAGCTCGCCCACTCGCTGGGGCTCACCGTGGTCGCCGAGGGCGTCGAGGACGACGAGACCTGGGAGCGGCTCCAGGACATGGGCGTCGACGCCGTCCAGGGCTGGCTGGTCTCGGCGGCGCTGCCCGTCGACCAGGCCACCGCCTGGCTGCTGGTGCGGCGCAACGACGCGCCGCCGGTGGAGTCGCTGCCGCGCTGACCGCACGCTTCGAGGGCCGCCCGGCAACGTCCCGGGCGGCCCTCGAAGCGTGCGCCCGGTCGGCCGTCCCCCTTCTGCCCATAGGATGGCCCCTCAGGACCGAAAGGACCGGCCTGCCCCGCGGGGCGGGGACCGGCCCACCAGAACTCACCCTTGAGGATCGCTGCATGCCTGGCATCACGCGCGAGGAGGTCGCCCACCTCGCCCGGCTGTCGCGTCTGGAGTTGCAGGCGGAGGAGTTGGACCACTTCGCCGAGCAGCTCGACGTGATCATCGGCGCGGTCGCCCGCGTTTCCGAGGTCGCGGGGCAGGACGTCCCGCCGACCTCCCACCCGCTCCCGCTCACCAACGTGATGCGGACGGACGAGGTGCGGCCGTCGCTGACCCCGCAGCAGGCGCTCTCCGGCGCCCCGGCCAGCGAGGACCAGCGTTTCCGCGTGCCGCAGATCCTCGGGGAGGACTGACCGAGATGACCGAGCTGATCAAGTACACGGCGGCCGAGACGGCCGCCGCGATCGCCAAGGGCGAGGTCTCGGCGGTCGAGGTCGCCCAGGCCCACCTGGACCGGATCGACGCCGTCGACAAGAAGGTCAACGCCTTCCTGCACGTCGACCGCGAGGGCGCGCTGGCCGCGGCCCGCGCCGTCGACGAGAAGCGCGCGGCCGGCGCCGGGCTGGGCCCGCTGGCGGGCGTGCCGCTCGCGCTGAAGGACGTGTTCACCACCGCGGGCATCCCGACCACCTGCGGGTCGAAGATGCTCGAGGGCTGGATCCCGCCCTACGACGCCACCCTGACGAAGCGGCTCAAGGACGCCGACGTCGTCATCCTCGGCAAGACCAACATGGACGAGTTCGCGATGGGCTCCTCCACCGAGAACTCCGCCTACGGCCCGACCGGCAACCCGTGGGACCTCACCCGCATCCCCGGCGGCTCCGGCGGCGGCTCGGCCGCCGCGCTGGCCGCCTTCGAGGCGCCGCTGGCGATCGGCACCGACACCGGCGGCTCGATCCGCCAGCCCGGCGCCGTCACCGGCACCGTCGGCGTCAAGCCGACCTACGGCTCGGTGTCCCGCTACGGCCTGGTCGCCTTCTCCTCCTCGCTCGACCAGGGCGGCCCGTGCGCCCGCACCGTGCTGGACACGGCGCTGCTGCACGAGGCGATCGCCGGGCACGACCCGCTCGACTCCACCTCCATCGACGCCCCCGTCCCGGACGTGGTCGCCGCCGCGAAGCTGCGCGACGTGCGCGGCATGCGGATCGGCGTGGTCAAGGAGTTCGCCGGCGAGGGCTACCAGGCCGGCGTCATGCAGCGCTTCCAGGAGTCCGTCGAGCTGCTGCGCGACCTGGGCGCCGAGGTCGTCGAGGTCTCCTGCCCGTCGTTCACGCTGGCGCTGCCCGCGTACTACCTGATCGCCCCGTCCGAGTGCTCCTCGAACCTCGCCCGGTTCGACGCCATGCGCTACGGCCTGCGGGTCGGCGACGACGGCACCCGCTCCGCCGAGCAGGTCACCGCGCTCACCCGCGAGGCCGGCTTCGGCTCCGAGGTCAAGCGCCGCATCATCCTCGGCACCTACGCGCTGTCCTCCGGCTACTACGACGCCTACTACGGCTCCGCGCAGAAGGTCCGCACCCTGATCTCCCGGGACTTCGACGCCGCCTTCGCCGGCGTGGACGTGCTGGTCTCCCCGACCACCCCGACCACGGCATTCCCGATCGGCGAGCGGGCAGACGACCCGATGGCGATGTACCTCGCCGACCTGTGCACCATTCCCTCGAACCTGGCGGGCAACGCGGCCATGTCGCTGCCCTGCGGGCTCGCCCCGGAGGACAATCTCCCGGTCGGCCTGCAGATCATCGCCCCCGCGATGGCGGACGACCGCCTCTACCGCGTGGGCGGCGCCGTCGAGGCCGCGCTCAACGACAAGTGGGGCCACGCCCTGCTGGAGGAGGCACCGGCACTATGAGCAAGATCGAGAAGGCCAAGGGCTGGAAGCACTCGAAGCCCGGACTGTGGCTGTCCATCGGCACCAGCGCCTTCGGCGCGATCTCCATCGTCAAGGAGGCCCGCACCGCGCGCTCCGACAACGACACCCTCAAGCTGGTCAACGCCCTGGTCGGCGCCGCCGCCCTGATCACCGGCACCGCGCTCCTCGTCCGCGAGCTCAAGCGTCTCGGCGACGACGACGTCCTGCTCGGCTAGCGGCGCCGGTTCCGGAGAGGTCGGGGAGAAGAGATGATCACGCAGATCCGCATCGACGGCTTCAAGTCGTTCGTCGGCTTCGAGCTCGATGTGCATCCGGTGACGGTTCTTCTCGGCGTCAACGGGGCCGGCAAGTCCAACCTGTTCGACGCGCTGCGGCTGGTCGCCGGGACGGTCCGCCAGGGGTTCAAGGCGACCCTGGCAGCGGACCGGCGGCTGGCCGCGCGTGACCTGTTCCACCGGAACAGCGCGGGTGTACTGCGGGACGGGTTCACGATCGCGGTCCGGATGACCCTCCCGTTGACGAGTGGCCCGCGGTTCGTGGAAGTGCAGTTGGCCGCGCTTCGGAACGGAACCGGTGCTGCTGTCCTGGACCAGGACAGCAGCTGGGTCCGGGTGTCGGGTTCGGCTGATCGGCCGGAGGAAGAGATTCCCCTGACCGAGGTGCGGGACACCAGGAACAGGTTTGCGCACGGGACGATCGAGCCTACCGAGGTCGCAGAAGCGGCGTTCTGGCTCCTCGCGGAGAGCGCCGCCTGGCAGCCGTACGTCCTGGAACCCGACGCTCTGCGGGAGCTGGGGCGGCCTGAGGCGGACGGACCGCTGGAACCGCGCGGCAGCAACCTCGCCACGATGGTGCACCGGATTGAGGAGACCGCTCCCGAGCGTTTCATCCGCTTGACGGCCGACCTCGCGGCGTTGGTCCCAGGGGTGCGGGGCATCCGCACCGAAGTGCTGCGCACGCGTGGTGAGTTCGACTTCGAGGTGGAGTTCCAATACACCGGGTGGGTCTCGCCTGCTTCGCTTTCGGACGGCACGCTGCGGGCACTCGCCCTGCTGGCCGTGTACTGGGACCCGCAACGGACCAGCATGCTGGCCGTTGAGGAGATCGAGAACGGGATGCACCTGTCGCAGGTCGCCAAACTGGTGCACCGGCTCGGGCGCGGGGACGGCCAACTGCTGGCGACCACGCACTCGTCCGCGCTGCTGACCGCGCTGCGGAACGACCTGTCCGGGAGTGTGGTGTTCCTGGAACAGGCCAACCACGTGGACCCACAACGCGGCACGATTTCCCGGATCACGGCGCCCCTGCCGCTGCTGCCGCGCACCCCGGACAGCGAGCCCGGTGCTTCCAAGTCGCCGGAAGCGGTCGAGCGGCTGCTCCGTAGCATCGGGCAGGGAACGGCGTGAGTCGATGGCTGTCCCTCGGGCTGATGGTGGAAGGGGTGAGCGACGAGCCGTTCCTGCGGACGCTGGTCACCCGGCAGGTGGAAGAGCTGCTGTTGGTCAAAGCGCCCGGTCCGGTGGACGTGCAGCCGTGTGAGGTCTCGGTCGTACGAGTCACTGATCCGGGAGCATTGGAAGCGGCCAGGGCAATGGCGTCCGCGCACGAGTTGCTCTTCCTGCACAGCGACCGGAAGGAACGCGCCAAAGCGGAAGGTCTCGCGGCCGAGCTGCGGGAATGGGCAGGAAGGCCGAATGTCGCCGAGCCGGTGGTCTTGGTCCCGGTTCAGATGACCGAGTCGTGGATGCTCGCCGACCGGAAGGCGATCGCCACCGCGGTCGGCGGGGCAGACCTCACCGCCTATCCGTACAAGCATCCGGCGGACGTGGAGAGGGCGCACAACAGCCCCGACCACCATGACTACGCGAAGCGGGTCTGGCAGCGGATCGTGGGCAGCGGCCACGGCGGGGTGCTGGACGACAGCATGGAACTACTGGCACAACACATCGATCTTCGTATTCTCGGCCGGCTGCCGTCGTACCAGCGATGGCTTGCGGACACCGAACACGCATTGAAATTGAAAGGATTCCTGTGAGCACCATGAGCCTGGTGTCCTATGACGACGCACTGGCCTCGTACGACCCGGTGATGGGCCTTGAGGTCCACGTCGAGCTGGGTACCAAGACCAAGATGTTCTGCGGCTGCTCCACCGAGCTGGGCGCGGAGCCGAACTCGCAGACCTGTCCGACCTGCCTCGGCCTGCCCGGTTCGCTGCCGGTGGTCAACGCGGTCGGGGTGGAGTCGGCGGTCCGGATCGGTCTCGCGCTGAACTGCGAGATCGCCGAGTGGTGCCGGTTCGCCCGGAAGAACTACTTCTACCCGGACATGCCGAAGAACTTCCAGACCAGCCAGTACGACGAGCCGATCGCCTTCAACGGCTACCTCGACGTGCAGCTGGAGGACGGCGAGGTCTTCCGGGTGGAGATCGAGCGCGCCCACATGGAGGAGGACACCGGCAAGTCGACCCACGTCGGCGGCGCCACCGGGCGGATCCACGGCGCGGAGTACTCGCTGCTGGACTACAACCGGGCCGGCATCCCGCTGATCGAGATCGTCACCAAGCCGATCGAGGGCGCGGGCGCGCGCGCCCCCGAGGTGGCGAAGGCGTACGTCGCCGAGCTGCGCGAGCTGATCAAGGCGCTGGGCGTCTCCGAGGCCCGGATGGACAAGGGCCAGATGCGCTGCGACGTGAACCTGTCGCTGCGGCCCAACGGCACCGAGGCGTTCGGCACCCGCAGCGAGACCAAGAACGTCAACTCGCTGCGCAGCGTGGAGCGGGCCGCCCGGTTCGAGATCCAGCGGCACGCCACCGTGCTGACCGACGGCGGGACGATCGTCCAGGAGACCCGGCACTTCCACGAGGAGGACGGCTCCACCACGGCCGGCCGGATCAAGGACAACGCCGAGGACTACCGGTACTTCCCGGAGCCCGACCTGGTGCCGGTCGCCCCGGCCCGGGAGTGGGTCGAGGAGCTGCGGGCCTCCCTGCCGGAGCTGCCCCGGGTCCGCCGGGCCCGGCTGCAGGCCGAGTGGGGCCTGACCGACAAGGACATGCAGTCGGTGCTCAACGCCGGTGCGGTGGAGCCGATCTCGGAGACCGTCGCGGCCGGCGCCCCCGCCGACCAGGCCCGCAAGTGGTGGATGGGCGAGCTGGCGCGGCGCGCCAACGAGACCGGCACCGAGCTGTCCGAGCAGCCGATCACCCCGGCCCAGGTGGCCCGGGTGTGCGCGCTGGTCGCCGAGGGCAAGCTCAACGACAAGCTGGCCCGCCAGGTCATCGAGGGCGTCCTCGCCGGCGAGGGCGAGCCGGACGACGTGGTGGCCGGGCGCGGCCTGGCCGTGGTCTCGGACGACTCCGCGCTCGGCGCGGCCGTCGACCAGGCGATCGCCGACAACCCGGACGTCGCCGCCAAGATCCGCGACGGCAAGGTGCAGGCGGTGGGCGCGCTGGTCGGCGCGGTCATGAAGACCACCCGCGGCCAGGCCGACGCGGCCCGGGTCAAGGACCTCATCCTGGCGAAGCTGGCCTGAGGTGCCTACGGCGTGACGGCGGCGCCTAAGGAGCCCCTTAGGCGGTTCCGCCCGCGGTGCCCGTCCCCGACCGGGGGCGGGCACCGGTGTTCTCCGGGCCGGCGGCCCGCCCGGATCGGGCAGGCTCCCCATGCGGCGCACCCCCCTGGGAGCGGAGGCTGGACACCAGCACGCAACGAGGGGAAGACACCGTGTACGAGTACGAGTTGTTCAAGTCGAGGGAACGCGAACTGCACGGCCGGGCCGCCGCCCGGCGGCTGGCCCGCGAGGCGGCCGCCGCCGGCCGCGGCGGGGAGCGCACCGGGCTGGTGGCCCGGGTGGCCGGGGCGGTACGGGCGGGCCGCCGGGGGGCCGCCGCGCCGCAGCGGGCCAAGTCCGGTGCGGAGCAGGGCCGTTCGGGCGCCGTGGCGGGCTGCGCGGGATGACCGGCGGGCCCGGCCGGTCCGACGGCCGGGATAACCGCTCGGCCGCGTCCGAGGGCTGTGGCATGCTCACCGGCATGGAGCAGACAGTCAGCCCGGTCTTCGTCGGACGCGGCCGGGAGAGCGGCCTGCTCGGTGCCGGGCTGGACCGGGCGGGGGCGGGGGAGCCGCAGGCCGTGCTGGTCGGCGGCGAGGCGGGGGTCGGCAAGACCCGGCTGCTGGAGGAGTTCCTGGCCCGGGCCGAGGCGGACGGCGCGGTCACCGCGCTCGGCGCCTGCCTGGAGGTCGGCGCCGAGGGCCTGCCGTACGGCCCGCTCTCGGCGGCGCTGCGCCGCCTGCACCGGCGGCTCGGGCCGGAGCTGGACGCCGCCGCCGCCGGGCTGGAGGGCCACCTCGCCCGGCTGCTGCCGGACTTCGGGGAGACCGACGGGGAGGGCAACGACGAGTACGGCCGGGCCCGGCTGTTCGAGCACACCGCCCGGCTGTTCGAGCGGCTGGCCGGGGACCGGACGCTGGTGCTGGCCATCGAGGACCTGCACTGGTCGGACCGCTCCACCCGGGAGCTGCTCGCCTACCTGGTCCGCACCCTGCACCGCTCCCGGGTGCTGATCGTCGCCACCTACCGCACCGACGACCTGCACCGCCGCCACCCGCTGCGGCCGTTCCTGGCCGAACTGGAGCGGCTGCGCACCGTCCAGCGGATCGAACTGGAGCGCCTGGACCGGCCCGAGGTGGCCGCCCAGCTGGCCGGCATCCTCGGCCCCGAGACCCCCGGCCGGGACGTGGTGGACCGGATCCACCGCCGCTCCGAGGGCAACCCGTTCTTCGTCGAGGAGCTCGCCGCCGCCTACCGCGACGGCTGCCTGGCCTGCGTCACCGAATCGCTGCGCGACATCCTGCTGGTCCGGGTCGAGGCGCTGCCCGAGGAGGCCCAGCGGGTCGTCCGGATCGCCGCCGAGGGCGGCTCCCGGATCGAGCACGCGCTGCTCGCCGCCGTGGTCGCCGAGAGCGGCCCCGGCGGCCCCCGCACCGGCGAGGACGCGCTGATCGCCGCCCTGCGCACCGCCGTCGGCGCCAACATCCTGCGCCCCGACACCGACGGCGAGGGCTACCGGTTCCGGCACGCGCTGGTCCGCGAGGCGGTCTCCGACGACCTGCTGCCCGGCGAACGGCAGGCCGTCAACCGGCGGTTCGCCACCGTCCTGGAGGCCGACCCGGAACTCGTCCGGGCCGAACAGCGCACCGCCCGGCTCGCCGACTACTGGTACCACGCCCACCAGCCCGCCCGGGCGCTGCCCGCCGCCCTCGACGCCGCCCGGGCCGCCCGCCGCCGCAACGCCTTCGCCGAACAGCTCACCATGCTCGAACGGGCCGTCGAACTCTGGGACACCGTCTCCGAACAGACCCTCGCCACCACCCTGCGCCCCTACGACTGGGCCGAGACCTACCCGCCCTGCGCCTGCGACGACGGCGAGCACGAGGACTGCGAGCGGCTGCAACTCGTCGACGTCCTGGCCGAAGCGGTGGTCGCCGCCCGCCGGGCCGGCGACCGCGACCGCGGCCAGGGCCTGGCCCGCCGCGCCCTCGCCCTGGTCGACGAGGCCGGCAACCCGCTGCGCGCCGCCTGGTTCCGGCTCCAGCGCGCCAAGATGCTCGACCAGCTCAAGCGCAGCGGCGGCCTGGAGGAGATCCAGTACGCCCAGCGGCTGGTCCAGGACCTCGGCCCGTCCGCCGTGCAGGCCGAGGCGCTCGCCCTGGAGGCCGCCCACGCCCTGCTCCGCAACCCCGGCCCCGCCGCCGTCGCCACCGCCGAACGGGCCGTGGACGTCGCCCGCCAGGCCGACGCGCCCTCCGTCGAGGTGCACGCCCGGGTCACCCTGGCCGGACTGCTCGGCGACTCCGCGGACGCCGAACGGGCCGTCGCCCTGCTCGCCGCCGCCGTCGAACAGGCCCGCCCGCTCGGCAACGCCGACGTGCACACCCGCGGCCTGAACAACCTGGCCAGCCTGCTGCTCTCGGTCGGCCGCGCCGAGGAGGCCGCCACCGCCGCCCGGCAGGGCCTGGAGGCCGCCCGCCGCAGCGGGCTGATGCTCAACACCGGCCCGATCCTCACCGGCAACCTCGCCGAGGCGCTGCTCGCCGCCGGCCGCACCGAGGAGGCCGCCGCCGTCCTCGCCGACTGGGACGACAAGCCGGAGGCCGACACCCACGGCGAGTTCATGGACCGGCTGCGCGGCGAACTCGCCCTGCTCCGCGGCGACCTGGCCGAGGCCGAGACCCACTGGGCCGCCGCCCACGCCAGCGGCGGCGGCGGCGCCCAGCCCCAGCACGTCCTGCCCACCGCCACCCTCGGGGTCCGGCTCGCCGTCCGGCTCGGCCGTCCCGAACAGGCCCGCGACCGGCTCGCCGAGGCACTCGACGGCACCGTGCTGACCCGGCAGGGCGGCCACCTGTTCCCGCTGCTCACCCACGCCGCCGAGGCCGAGGCCGACCAGCACCCGCGCACCCCCGAGGGAGAGGCCGCCCTCGCCCGGATCGCCGCCGAGGCCGCCCGGCTCACCCCGCGCTGCGCCCTCGACCGCGGCTGGGCCGCCCTGCTGGCCGGCGAACTCGCCCGCGCCGCCGGCCGCCCCACCGCCGACCACCGGCAGCGGGCCGTCACCGAACTGCGCGCCGCCGCCCTGCCCGGCCCGCTCGCGCTGGCCCTGCTGCGCGCCGCCGAGGACGCCGCCGCCGGCGGCGGCCGGGAGGCCGCCGCCGACCTGCTGCACGAGGCCGCCGAACTCGCCCGCCACCGCGGCGACCTGACCACCCGCCGGGACGCCGAACTGCTGGCCGGCCGGCTCGGCCTGGCCCGCCGGGCCGTCGCCGGCACCGACCCGGGCCTCGGCCTCACCCCGCGCGAGCGGGACGTGCTGCGCCAGCTCACCCTGGGCCGGAGCAACCGGCAGATCGCCGAAGAACTGTTCATCTCGCCGAAGACCGCCAGCGTGCACGTCTCCAACATCCTGGCCAAGCTCGCCGTCGGCGGCCGCGGCGAGGCCGCCGCGCTGGCCCACCGGCTGCGGCTCTTCCCGGAGGAGGAGCCCGCCACCAGCGGCTCCTGAACCCCCGTCACGCACCCGCCCGGCCCCGTTCCGACCCCGTTCCGACCCCGCCCCGAGGCCGTCCCCAGGCCGCCCCGGGCCTGCCGCGTGCCCGCCGGGCACCGCTCCGGGCACCGCCCCCGGCACCGCCGCCGCCCCGGTCCGCCTGAGCCGAACGGGCGATCCCGCCGCCAACCGGCTCCGCGCCACCTGCGGTTCATTACTCTAAGTTGAGCGGACGTGCCAGTGCGTGACCGCAGTGGTGTAGGGTCCGAAGCGGGAACACCGGTACGGCCGCGGGCCGGAGGGGGAGATGTCGATTGAACTCCACCGAGTCGGCGCCGCCTGCCCGTCCCCCGCTCCGCCGCCTGACGGCCGGGCTGCTCGCGGTGCTCTGCGCCGGGTACGCCGCCGGCGCCGCCGTCGGCTGGGGATCGAGTGAACTCGCGCTGGTGATGGGGGACTTCGGTCTCGCCGGGGCGGCCCTCGTGGCCGCCCTGTCCTGTCTGGCGCACGGCGTCGCGGTGGGCGGCCACACCCGGCCGGCCTGGCTGCTGTTCGGGCTCTCCTCGGCGATGGTCGCGCTCGGCAACGGCGCCTGGGGCTGGTACGAGGTGGTGCTCCGCCGGCCGCTGCCGCCGGACTCGCTGGCCGACTACACCTTCCTGCTGTTCGCCCCGCTGGCCATCATCGGCCTGCTGGTGCTGGCCCAGCGCCCGCGCACCCCGGCCGGCTGGCTCTGCCTGGTGCTGGACGGCTGGCTGGTGGCCGGCTCGCTGTTCACGCTCAGCTGGAGCCTGGCGCTGGGCCGGGTCGCGGCCGGCGACGGCGACGACCCGCTGAAGCTGGCCCTCGGCCTGGGCTACCCGGTGCTGGACATCCTGCTGGTCAGCCTGGTGGTCGGGCTGCGCTTCCGGGGCCGGGACGGCAACCGGACGGCGGTGCACACCGCGATGCTCGGCCTGGCGCTGACCGTGGTCTGCGACGCGCTGTTCACCACCCCGCAGTTCCACAGCGACTACCACTCCGGCGAACTGCTGGACGCGGGCTGGTTCGCCGGCTCGCTGCTGCTGGCCTGGGCCCCCTGGCAGCACCGCCGCCGCCCGTCCCGCGAGCACCCGTCCGCCCAGGGCCTGCCGCGCCGCCGGGTGTCCTCCACCTTCAGCGCGCTCACCCCGTACGCGGCGGCGGCGGTGTGCACCGCGGGCATCCTCTACAACGCGCTCGGCGGCCGCCCGCTGGACCGGGTGATGCTGGCCGCCGCCAGCACCGTCGGCCTGGCGCTGATCGTCCGGCAGGGCGTGATGCTGCTGGACAACCTCTCGCTGGCGCAGGAACTCGCCACCAAGGAGGCGCACTTCCGCTCCCTGGTGCAGGGCTCCAGCGACGTCATCATGATCGCCGGGCCGTCCGGTGCGCTGTCCTACGTCAGCCCCGCCGCGCTGCGGGTCTACAACCGGGACCCGGAGGACCTGGTCGGCGGCAACCTGCTCAACCTGGTCCACCCCGAGGACGTCGACCGGGTGCTGGCCGAGGTCCGCCGCATCCTGGCCCGCACCAGGGGGGCCAGGTTCAGCAACGGCGAGCCCTCCGCCCGGGTCGAGTGCCGGATCCGCTCCGGCGAGGGGGAGTGGCTGCACGTGGAGTCCACCGTCAACCCGTACCGGGACGGCCTGATCCTGAACAGCCGCGACATCACCGAGCGGGTCCGGCTGCAGGCCCAGCTCCAGCACAACGCCTTCCACGACCCGCTCACCGACCTGCCCAACCGGGCCCTGTTCGCCCAGCGGGTCCGGGCCGCGCTCTCCGCGCAGGGCCCGGTCGGCACCACCGTCGCGGTGCTCTTCCTCGACCTGGACGGCTTCAAGGCGGTCAACGACAGCGCCGGGCACCAGGTCGGCGACGAACTGCTGGTGCAGGCCGCCCGCCGGCTGCAGTCCGCCGTCCGCGGCGAGGACACCGTGGCCCGGTTCGGCGGCGACGAGTTCGCGGTGCTGGTGCGCGGCCGGCTCGGCCACCCGCAGGTCCGCGACCTGGCCGAGCGGATCCGCGGCGCGCTCTCCGAGCCGTACTGGATCGGCGGGGCCGAACTCGGCGTCGCCGCCTCGATCGGCATCGCCTTCGGCCCCGACGCCCCGCTGCCGGTGCCCGAACCCGCGCCCGCCTCGGCCCGCCCGGACGCGGGGAGCGGGGACGCGGGGAACGAGGGCGCCGGTGCCAGGGAGCCCGGCGGCCGGAACGCCGCCCGCCGGGGCCGGGACGGCGCCGAGGGGCCCGCCGCGGCCGCCGCCGACGAGCTGCTGCGCAACGCCGACCTGGCGATGTACCAGGCCAAGTCCCGCGGCAAGGGCCGGGTGGTGCTCTACACCCCGGCGATGCGCGCCGAGCTCGACCGCCGCGGCGAGCTGGAGGAGCGGCTGCGGGCCGCCGTCCGGGAGGGCTCCTTCACCCTGCTCCACCAGCCGGTGGTCGAACTCGCGGGCGGCCGGCTCACCGGCGTCGAGGCGCAGGCCCGCTGGCGCTCGACCGGCGGACTGCTGCTCACCCCCGCCGAGTTCCTGCGCACCGCCGAATCCGGCGACGCCGCCACCCGGTTCACCCGCTGGCTGCTCACCGAGGCGGTCGCCGCCGCCGCCCGCCGCCGCACCGACGGCCCGGCCGCCCCGCCCGTCCCGGTCACCGTCCGGCTCGCCGCCGAGCGGATCTGCGCCCCCGGCCTGTACGAGACGCTGGCCGCCGCGCTGCGCGACACCGGGCTGCCGCCCGAGCTGCTGGTGCTGGAGGTGGCCCGGACCGGGCCGGACGCGACGGCCGACGAACTCGGCCGCCGGCTGGCCGCGCTGCGCCGCCTCGGGGTGTCCACCGCGCTGGCCGGGTTCGGCGCCGGCGGCGGCTCGCTGGGCGCGCTGGCCCGGCTCCCGTTCGACGCGCTCAAGCTCGACCGCAGCCTGGTGCAGGACATCGCCGAGTCCACCCTGACCCGCGCGCTGGCCGGCCACGCGCTGCGGCTGGCCCGCGACCTCGGCCTGGCCACCGGCGCCGACGGGGTGGACCACCCCCGGCAGGTGGCCGTCCTGCAGGAGCTGGGCTGCCGCCGCGGCCAGGGCCTGGCCTTCGACCGGCCGCTGGACGAACTGCGTCTGCGCCGCGCCCTGCTGCGCCGCGGCTACCCGGTGCCGCGGCAGCCCCAGGGCGGGACGGGCCGCCGTCCGCTGCTCACCCCCGACCCGCGGACGGGTGGTCTGGCCGAGGCCGCCACCGTCCGCCCGGGCTCCCCGCACACCGGCCTCGACCTGCCACAACGGCATCCGGTGGGCGGTCCGAGCGGCGGCCCGCATGGTGAGACGGCGGTCCCACCGGCTTGACACCCGCCACCGCGTGGGAGGAAGGTCGGTGCCATGACCACCCGAATTCTCGTACTTGGCGGGCGCGTCGGCTGAACCAGCCTGACGCGCCTCCCCCTCGCATGCCCTTGGCACGAGGGGTTTTTTGTTGCACGAATGCTGGTTGGCCCTCGCCCCGCACCTGGCCTCAACCACCTGAAATCCGGACGATTGAGGCAGCGCCGGAGACCGGCCGGGACCGTTCGCCGCCCGGACCGTCGCCCCCCGAGCAGAACCCGAGAAGAGACAGGCAGATGACTGAGCACGCCGCAACCCCCCGCCGCGGGGACCACCCGGCCGCGCACGCTCCGGGTCCCCAGACCACCGAGACCATGACCGGCGCGCAGTCGCTCATCCGCTCGCTCGAAGCCGTGGGCGCCGACACCGTGTTCGGCATCCCGGGTGGGGCGATCCTCCCCGCGTACGACCCGCTGATGGACTCCACCAAGGTCCGCCACATCCTGGTCCGCCACGAGCAGGGCGCCGGCCACGCCGCGACCGGCTACGCGCAGGCCACCGGCCGGGTCGGCGTCTGCATGGCCACCTCCGGCCCCGGCGCGACCAACCTGGTCACCCCGATCGCCGACGCGTACATGGACTCGGTGCCGATCGTCGCGATCACCGGCCAGGTCGCCTCCAAGGCGATCGGCACGGACGCCTTCCAGGAGGCGGACATCTGCGGCATCACCATGCCGATCACCAAGCACAACTACCTGGTGACCGACCCGGCCGAGATCCCCCGGGTCATCGCCGAGGCGTTCCACATCGCCGCCACCGGCCGCCCCGGCCCGGTCCTGGTCGACATCGCCAAGGACGCCCTCCAGTCGCAGACCGTCTTCCGCTGGCCGGTCGAGACCGCGCTGCCCGGCTACCGCCCCGTCACCAAGCCGCACGCCAAGCAGATCCGCGAGGCCGCCAAGCTACTGGTCAACGCCAAGCGCCCGGTGCTGTACGTCGGCGGCGGCGTGCTCAAGGCCAACGCGGGCGCCGAGCTGCGCATCCTGGCCGAGCTGACCGGCGCGCCGGTGATCACCACCCTGATGGCGATCGGCGTCTTCCCGGACAGCCACCCGCAGCACCTGGGCATGCCCGGCATGCACGGCTCGGTCCCCGCCGTCACCGCGCTGCAGAAGAGCGACCTGCTGTTCGCCCTGGGCGCCCGCTTCGACGACCGGGTCACCGGCAGGCTCGACTCCTTCGCCCCGCACGCCAAGGTCGTGCACGCGGACATCGACCCCGCCGAGATCGGCAAGAACCGCGCGGCGGACGTCCCGATCGTCGGCGACGCCCGCGAGGTGCTGGCCGACCTGATCGTCGCCGTCCAGGCCGAGTTCGACGCCGGCCGCCGGGGCGACTACACCGAGTGGTGGGTCCGGCTGAACGAGTGGAAGAAGACCTACCCGCTGGGCTACGAGCCGGCCCCCGAGGGCGAGCTCTCCCCGCAGCAGGTGATCGAGCGGATCGGCCAGCTGGTCGGCCCGGACGCGATCTACGCCGCGGGCGTCGGCCAGCACCAGATGTGGGCCAGCCAGTTCATCCGGTTCGAGAAGCCCGCCACCTGGCTGAACTCCGGCGGCGCCGGGACGATGGGCTACGCCGTCCCGGCCGCGATGGGCGCCAAGGCCGGCCGGCCCGACGTCCCGGTCTGGGCGATCGACGGCGACGGCTGCTTCCAGATGACCAACCAGGAACTGACCACCTGCACCCTGAACAACCTCCCGATCAAGGTCGCGGTGATCAACAACGGCTCGCTGGGCATGGTCCGCCAGTGGCAGACGCTGTTCTACAACCAGCGCTACTCCAACACCGTGCTGCACGCGGGCCCGGACCACGACGGCATCGAGCCGCCCGCCCAGGGCACCCGCGTCCCGGACTTCGTGCTGCTCTCCGAGGCGATGGGCGCGGTCGGCCTGCGCTGCGAGCGCCCGGAGGACCTGGACGCCGTGATCAAGCAGGCGATGGAGATCAACGACCGCCCGGTGGTCATCGACTTCATCGTCCACCAGGACGCGATGGTCTGGCCGATGGTCGCGGCCGGCACCAGCAACGACGAGATCCAGTTCGCCCGGGGCGTGCGCCCCGACTTCGGCGACGACCTGGACTGACGGACTAGAAAGCGATGACCACCATGTCCAAGCACACCCTGTCCGTCCTGGTCGAGAACAAGCCCGGCGTGCTCGCCCGGATCGCCGCGCTGTTCTCCCGCCGCGGGTTCAACATCGACTCGCTCGCGGTCGGCCCGACCGAGCACCCCGACATCTCCCGGATGACCATCGTGGTCAACGTGGAGGAGCTGCCGCTGGAGCAGGTCACCAAGCAGCTCAACAAGCTGGTCAACGTGATCAAGATCGTCGAGCTGGACCAGTCCCAGGCGGTCCAGCGCGAGCTGGTCCTGGTCAAGGTCCGGGCCGACGCGGAGACCCGCTCCCAGGTCACCGAGATCGTCCAGCTGTTCCGCGCCAAGACCGTCGACGTGTCGCCCGACGCGGTGACCATCGAGGCCACCGGCTCCTCGGACAAGCTGGAGGCCATGCTGCGGATGCTGGAGCCGTACGGAGTCAAGGAGTTGGTGCAGTCCGGCCTGGTCGCGATCGGCCGGGGCGCCCGCTCCATCACGGACCGCTCGCTGCGCGCCCTCGACCGCTCCGCCTGACCCGCCCGCCACCACCGTCTTACCAACTGAGCACTGCCGTCGAAGTCCGCCGGGTGGGCCTACGGTAGGAACCCCCGGCACCACCACCACGCAAGGAGATGTGCCCCCGTGGCCGAGCTGTTCTACGAAGACGACGCCGACCTGTCCATCATCCAGGGCCGCAAGGTCGCGGTCATCGGCTACGGCAGCCAGGGCCACGCCCACGCGCTGTCGCTGCGCGACTCGGGCGTGGACGTCCGGGTCGGTCTGCTGGAGGGCTCCAAGTCCCGCGCCGCCGCCCAGGAGGCGGGCCTGCGCGTGGTGACCCCGTCCGAGGCCGCGGCCGAGGCCGACGTCATCATGATCCTGGTGCCGGACCCGATCCAGGCCGACGTCTACAAGGACGCGATCGAGCCGAACCTGAAGGCGGGCGACGCGCTGTTCTTCGGCCACGGCCTGAACATCCGCTTCGGCTTCATCCAGCCGCCGGCCGACGTCGACGTCTGCATGGTCGCCCCGAAGGGCCCGGGCCACCTGGTCCGCCGCCAGTACCAGGAGGGCCGCGGCGTCCCCTGCATCGTGGCCGTCGAGCAGGACGCCACCGGCAAGGCCTTCGACCTGGCGCTGTCGTACGCCAAGGGCATCGGCGGCACCAAGGCCGGCGTCATCAAGACCACCTTCACCGAGGAGACCGAGACCGACCTGTTCGGTGAGCAGGCCGTCCTCTGCGGTGGCACCGCCGCCCTGGTCAAGGCCGGTTTCGAGACCCTGGTCGAGGCGGGCTACCAGCCCGAGATCGCCTACTTCGAGTGCCTGCACGAGCTGAAGCTCATCGTCGACCTGATGTACGAGGGCGGCCTGGAGAAGATGCGCTGGTCGGTCTCCGAGACCGCCGAGTGGGGCGACTACGTGACCGGCCCCCGCATCATCACCGCCGACACCAAGGCCGAGATGAAGAAGGTCCTCGCCGAGATCCAGGACGGCACCTTCGCCAACACCTGGATCGCCGAGTACAAGGCGGGCCTGCCGAAGTACAACGAGTACAAGAACGCGGACAGCGAGCACCTGCTGGAGACCACCGGCAAGAAGCTCCGCAAGCTGATGAGCTGGGTGGACCAGGAGGCCTGATCCCGCCTCCTCCCGGTTGTACAACAAGGCTGTTCCCGTCCGGGTGATTTCGCCGGACGGGAGCAGTCCCCGTACCACCCCGCCGATAGACTCCGAACCACGCGTCAGGCCCACAGCGTCGTGCGTCTAGCTACGCGACATGCCACCTTCCCCCCGCCCTGTGCGCGCCACCTCCGTGCGGCGGGGTGAACCGGACAGTTAAGGACACACTGTCGTGAGCAAATCTGTCGTACTGATCGCCGAAGAGCTGTCGCCCGCCACCGTCGACGCGCTGGGCCCCGACTTCGAGATCCGGCACTGCAACGGCGCCGACCGCACCGAGCTGCTGACCGCGATCGCCGACGTCGACGCCGTCCTGATCCGCTCCGCCACCAAGGTGGACGCCGAGGCGCTGGCCGCCGCCAAGAAGCTGAAGGTCGTCGCCCGGGCCGGCGTCGGCCTGGACAACGTGGACGTGGCCGCCTCCACCAAGGCCGGCGTGATGGTCGTCAACGCGCCGACCTCGAACATCGTCACCGCCGCCGAGCTGGCCTGCGGCCTGCTGATCTCGGTCGCCCGCAACATCGCGCCCGCCAACGCCGCGCTCAAGGGCGGCGAGTGGAAGCGCAACAAGTACACCGGCGTCGAGCTGAGCGAGAAGGTGCTCGGCGTGGTCGGCCTCGGCCGGATCGGCGTGCTGGTCGCGCAGCGGATGTCCGCGTTCGGCATGAAGATCGTCGCGTACGACCCCTACATCCAGGCCGCCCGCGCGGCCCAGATGGGCGTCAAGCTGCTCTCCCTGGAGGAGCTGCTGGAGGTCGCGGACTTCATCACCGTCCACCTCCCGAAGACCCCGGAGACCATCGGCCTGATCGGCGACGAGGCGCTGCACAAGGTCAAGCCGAGCGTGCGGATCGTCAACGCGGCCCGCGGCGGCATCGTCGACGAGGACGCGCTGCTGCGCGCGCTCCAGGAGGGCCGGGTCGCCGGCGCCGGCCTGGACGTGTACGCCAAGGAGCCGTGCACCGACTCGCCGCTGTTCGCCTTCGACAACGTGGTCGCCACCCCGCACCTGGGCGCCTCCACCGACGAGGCGCAGGAGAAGGCCGGCATCGCGGTCGCCAGGTCGGTGCGCCTGGCGCTGGCCGGCGAGCTGGTGCCGGACGCGGTCAACGTCCAGGGCGGCGTGATCGCCGAGGACGTCCGCCCGGGCCTGCCGCTGGCCGAGAAGCTCGGCCGGATCTTCACCGCGCTGGCCGGCGAGGTCGCCGTCCGGCTGGACGTCGAGGTCCGCGGCGAGATCACCCAGCACGACGTCAAGGTGCTCGAACTCTCGGCGCTCAAGGGCGTGTTCGAGGACGTGGTGGCCGAGACGGTGTCCTACGTCAACGCCCCGCTGTTCGCCCAGGAGCGCGGCGTCGAGGTCCGGCTGACCACCTCCAGCGAGTCGCCCGAGCACCGCAACGTGATCACCGTGCGCGGCACCCTGGCCGACGGCGGCGAGGTGTCGATCTCCGGCACCCTGTCCGGCCCGAAGCAGGCCCAGAAGATCGTCGGCGTGGACGGCTTCGACGTCGACGTGGCGCTCACCGACCACATGGCGTTCTTCCACTACCAGGACCGCCCCGGCGTGGTCGGCACCCTGGGCCGCATCCTCGGCGACGCGGGCATCAACATCGCCGGCATGCAGGTCGCCCGGGACGGCGACAGCGCGCTGGCCTCGATCACCGTGGACAGCGAGGTCTCCCCGGAGGTCCTGTCCGAGATCGCGACCGCGATCGGCGCGAAGTTCGCCCGCTCGGTGAACCTGGGCTGACGCCCCGGCAGCTCCGAACGGCCCTTCCGACCTTGAGACGGAAGGGCCGTTCGCATACCCGGGAGTGAACCCCGTCTCAGATACTAGGAAATCCAAGTAAATCTGCTGACCTCGCGGCCCCGCCGTCGTACCGTGGAGTAGTCCTACGGTGAGCCACCCCCGCAACGACGGGGCGAGCGGCCCGTACGGCCCGTACGCGGTGCGGCAGGCGATCCCTGCTCGGCGTACCCCCCTCACCCCGCCAGCGCGCCGTCGCGCCCCCGCACCAAGGAGCCCGGTATGCCGTTCGTCGCAGACCGCACCACCGCCCCCGCCGCCGCCGAGACCGCCACCGCCGCCCGCCCCGCGGCCCGGCGCCGCCGCCGCGCCGTCCCGGCCGACCCGCGCACCGCGGCCGCCCTGCAGCGCGCCCTCGACCGCCGCGACAACGGCGCCCAGGTGACCGACTGACCACCAACCCCACTGCTGCGCCGGACGGGTGACGGACCGTCACCCGTGCGGTGAACCTCCCCGCCCGGCCCGGCGGCGGCTCCTACCTTGGGGCCGTGCGCACCCCTCTCGGCCTCCTCGCCGCCCTCGCCCTGCTCGCCCCGGCCGCCGTCGTCCCCGCCTCGGCCGCTCAGGCCGCCGGCCCGGACGGACCCCGCACCACCGTGTTCGTGGAGCTCGACACCGAGCCCGCCGCCACCGCCTGGCAGCGGGCCCGGGACGACGCCCGCCGCGAGCTGCGCACCCCCGACCAGACCCGGCGCGCCGCCGCCACCGCCGGACAGGCCCAACGGGTCGCCGCGGAACGCTCGTTGGACACGCTCACCGCGGCCCTGCGGCGCGCCGTCCCGGACGCCCGCCCGCTCTACCGCACCCGCACCCTGGTCAGCGGCCTCGCCCTGCGGCTGCCCGCCGCCGAGCTGCCGCGGCTGGCCGCCCTGCCCGGGGTCCGCGCGGTGCGCCCCGTCACGCCCAAGCGGCGCGCCAACGGGTACTCGGTGCCGCTCACCGGCGCCCCGCAGGTCTGGGACGGCCCCGAGGGCCGCACCGGCGAGGGCGTCCGGATCGGCGTCGTCGACTCCGGCATCGACTACACCCACGCCGACTTCGGCGGCCCCGGCACCGCCGAGGCGTACCGCGCGGTGGACG
Organism: Kitasatospora sp. NPDC088783; assembly: GCF_044750705.1. NCBI lineage: Bacteria > Bacillati > Actinomycetota > Actinomycetes > Kitasatosporales > Streptomycetaceae > Kitasatospora > Kitasatospora sp. NPDC088783. Next base: position 8,313 of record NZ_JBIVKJ010000003.1, on the reverse strand, counting down.
GCGCCGCGCCCGCGCCCGCCGGGCTGTTCCCCAACGCCAAGGTGGTCGGCGGCAAGGACCTGGTCGGCGACGACTACGACCCCGACCCGGCCGCCGCCCACTACCAGCCCGACCCGCACCCCGACGACAACCCGCTCGACTGCGCCGCCAACGGCCACGGCACCCACGTGGCCGGCACCGCCGCCGGGTACGGCGTCACCGCCGACGGCGGGACCTACCGCGGCCCCTACCGGCCCGGCCTGGACCCGGCCGGCTTCCGGGTCGCCCCCGGCGCGGCCCCCGGCGCCCGGCTCTACGCGATCAAGGTGTTCGGCTGCGAGGGCTCCACCGACCAGCTCGCCGCCGCCCTCGACCTGGCCGCCGACCCGGACGGCGACGGCGACCCGTCCGACCGCCTCGACGTGGTCAACCTCTCGCTCGGCAGCCCCTACGGCCGCCCCGGCGACGCCGACGCGCTGGCCGCCGACCGGCTCGCCGCGCTCGGCACCGTCGTGGTCGCCGCCGCCGGCAACGAGGGCGACGTGTACGGCGTCGGCGGCAGCCCCGGCACCGCCGCCCGGGTGCTCACCGCCGCCGCCTCGGTCGACCCGCACGGCGACGCCGACGGCGTCACCGTGCTCGCCCCCGCCGCCCTGGCCGGGAACGTCCCCGCGCACTGGAGCAGCAAGTACACCCACTGGGACGACACCGAGGTCAGCGGCCGACTCGCCGTCCCCGCCGACCAGTCGGACGGCTGCGCGCCCTTCTCGCCCGCCGACGCCGACCGGCTGCGCGGCAAGGTCGCCGTCCTGCGCTGGACCACCAAGGACCCGGACCGGGCCTGCGGCTCCGCCCCGCGCGCCGACCACGCCGCCGACGCCGGAGCCGTCGGCGCGCTCTACGCCGCCGACGGCGACAACCTCGGCGAGATCGCCGGCGACGACCGCATCCCCGCCGCGATCCTGGCCCGCGCCGACGGGCAGCGGCTGCTCGACGCCGCCGCGCACGGCCCGGTCACCGTCCGCCTCGCCACCCCCGGCAACCCGCTGCACGGCGCCGTCCCGCAGGACCAGCCGCAGCGCACCGACACCCTGGCCCCGTTCACCTCGCGCGGCATCGGCGTCGACGGCGTGGTCAAGCCCGACCTGGCCGCCCCCGGCGAGACCGTCTGGTCCGCCAAGGCCGGCACCGGCACCGGCGGCATGCGCGAGGACGGCACCTCGATGGCCACCCCGCACCTGGCCGGCCTGGCCGCGCTGGTCCGCGCCGCGCACCCCGACTACGACGCCGCCGAGGTCAAGGCGGCCCTGATGGACACCGCCACCGACACCTACCTGCACGACGGCCGCACCGGCCCGGTGTACGGCCCCGAGCGCACCGGCAGCGGCCGGGTCCGGGTCGACGCCGCGGTCCGCACCCCCGTGCTCGCGTACGGCGCGCAGACCGACGGCGCGGTCGGCGTCTCCTTCGGCACGGTCGAGGCCACCGGCGCCGCCACCGCCACCCGCGCGGTGACCGTCCGCAACCTCGGCGACCGCCCGCTCGCGTACGCCACCGGCTACGCGCCCGCCACCGCGCTGCCCGGCGCGTCCTTCGGGATCTCGCCCGCCCGGGTCGACCTGCCGCCGCACGGCAGCGCCACCGTCACCGTCACCCTCCGGCTCGGCCCCGACCTCGGCCGGGCCCCCGACCCCACCCTCGACCTGCTCCAGGCCGGACACGCCCGCAGCTACCGCGGCGAACTCTCCGGCCGGCTCACCCTCACCCCCGCCGACGACACCCTCCCGCCGCTGCGCGTCCCGCTGTTCGCCGCCCCGCGCGCCGCCTCCGGCACCACCGTGCTCGGCACCGCCGCCACCTTCGCCGTCTCCGGCGCCCCGCGCCCCGGCCTGCTCAGCGTCCTGCAGCCCGGCGGCGAAGGACCGCGCTGGCCGGACTGCCCCGCCGCCGGCACCGACACCTGCGTCGACGACCCCGCCGAGCGCTCCGCGAACCTGCGCCGCGCCGCCGCCGCCGTCGACGGCCACGGCACCCTCTACCTCGCCGCCGTCCTGTGGGCCCCCGCCGCCACCCCCGCCGGCGCCCTCGGCGTGCGCGCCTCGCTGGACGCCGACGGCGACGGCACCCCCGACGCCACCGTGGTCGCCGACCGCCTCCCCGGCAGCGACGTCCTGGTCGCCCGCACCCTGGACGCCCGCACCGGCGCCGAACTCGACGTCCAGCCGCTCAACGGCCGCTGGGGCGACACCGACACCGCCCTGCTCGACTCCGACACCCTCCTGCTCCCCGTCCGCCTCACCGCCCTCCCCCCGCTCACCCACCCCCGCTACACCCTCTGGACCGCCCCCTCCGAAGACCCCGCCGACGCCCTCACCACCCTCGGCCCCTACCCCCTCGACCCCGCCCTCCCCACCCCCGTCCTCACCCCCGTCCACCCCGGCCAGGTCCTGCACACCCCCCTGCCCGCCGCCCTGGTCCTCCACCACCTCAACCCGACCGGCCGCCGCGTCCAGCTCCTCGCCCCAGAGGGTGACCCCGGGCGGGAAGGGGCCCGGTAGCCTGGTCGCACAGGCCGGAATCCCCACCATGGGAGCACTGATGAGCGTCGACCCGGACCCGTACCCGGACTGGCTCCGCCCGCCCGTGGGCGGCTACACGGCCGACGACCTGGACCGGCTGCCGGACCTCCCGCCGCACACGGAGTTGATCGACGGGGGCCTGGTTTTCGTGAGTCCGCAGGCGAAGTTCCACATCCGAGTCATCCTCGCCCTGTACGGCGCGCTGGCGGCGGCGGTGCCCGACGGCTGGGAGGTCTGGCCTGAGATGACGGTCGAGCTGGATGGCCGGAACCGGCCGGAACCCGACCTCGTGGTGGTGGACAGCGGCTCGGACACCGGGCAGGAGCAGACCTACTTCCTGGCCGAGGACGTTCTCCTCGCTGTGGAGGTCGTCTCGCCCGAATCGCGGACGCGCGATCGCGAGATCAAGCCCCGCAAGTACGCCGCCGCCGGCATCCGGTACTTCTGGCGGGTGGAGAACGTCGACGGCCGTCCGGTCGTCTACGCCTACGAGCTGGACCCGGCGAGCAATCACTACACGCCCACCGGCATCTTCCACGACCGCCTCAAGGTCGAGCACCCGTTCCCGGTCGAGGTCGAGCTGGTCTGACCGTCCGTCCGGATGGTGGACGGTGCGTGCTCAGGCCGTGGGACGGGTTGTAGTGTCCGATTTATGTCTCGCACCATTCGTCTCGCAGTGATCCCGGGTGACGGCATCGGCCAGGAGGTCGTGGCCGAGGGCCTCAAGGTGCTCCGCACCGCCCTGCCCTCCGACGTCAAGCTGGAGACCACCGAGTACGACCTCGGCGCACGGCTCTACCACCGGACGGGGGAGACCCTTCCCGACGCGGTGCTGGAGGAGATCAAGGGGCAGGACGCGATCCTGCTCGGCGCCATCGGCGACCCCAGCGTGCCGTCCGGCGTGCTGGAGCGCGGGCTGCTGCTGAAGCTGCGCTTCGCCTTCAACCAGTACATCAACCTGCGTCCGGGCAAGCTGTTCCCGAACGTGAAGTCGCCGCTGGCCGGCGACCCGGAGATCGACTTCGTGGTGGTCCGCGAGGGCACCGAGGGCCCGTACGTCGGCAACGGCGGCACGCTGCGCACCGGCACCCCGCAGGAGGTCGCCACCGAGGTCTCGCTGAACACCGCGTACGGCATCGAGCGGGTGGTCCGGGACGCCTACCGCCGGGCCCAGGGCCGGCCGCGCAAGAAGCTCACGCTGGTCCACAAGAACAACGTGCTGGTGCACGCCGGCCACCTGTGGACCCGGATCTTCCAGCAGGTCGGCCAGGAGTTCCCCGAGGTCACCACCGACTACCTGCACGTGGACGCGGCGACGATCTTCTTCGTCACCCAGCCCGAGCGCTTCGACGTGATCGTCACCGACAACCTGTTCGGCGACATCATCACCGACCTCGCCGCGGCCGTCACCGGCGGCATCGGCCTGGCCGCGTCCGGCAACATCAACCCGGACGGCGAGTTCCCGTCGATGTTCGAGCCGGTGCACGGCTCCGCCCCGGACATCGCCGGCCAGGGCAAGGCCGACCCGACCGCCACGGTCCTCTCGGTCGCCATGCTGCTGGAGCACCTCGGCTTCGCCGCCGAGGCCGCCCGGGTCGAGGACGCGGTCGCCGCGGACCTCGCCGCCCGCTCCGGCGCCCGCTCCACCTCCGAGGTCGGCGACGCGCTCGCCGCCCGAGTATCCGGCTGACCGGCCGGAAGACAGTCTCCGGCCGGTGGGCCGGTTCATAGCGCGAGCACAGCCGCCCGGCTGTTCGGCACGGCCCTCTGGATGCGAGTATCGACAGTGGGCCGTGCCGTCATGCGTTCCCCCGCCCTGACGGTTGGAGGCCCAGCCCAACCCCACGGTGAAGGACAGACAGCCATGAGCACGCCCACCCCGGCGCCCATCACGTTCGACCTCAAGCCCTCCGCACGCCCCCTGTCCGACGAGGAGCGCGAGGCCCGACTGGCCAGCCCCGGTTTCGGCCGCGTCTTCACCGACCACATGGTGACCGTCCGCTGGACCGAGGGGCTGGGCTGGCACGACGCCCAGCTGACGCCGTACGCGCCGCTGGAGATCGACCCGGCCAACATGACGCTGCACTACGGCCAGTCGATCTTCGAGGGGCTCAAGGCGTACCGGCAGGCCGACGGCTCGATCGCCACCTTCCGCCCGGAGGCCAACGCCGCCCGCTTCCAGGCCTCCGCCCGCCGGCTGGCGATGCCCGAGCTGCCGATCGAGACCTTCGTCGAGGCCGTCGAGCTGCTCGTCCAGCAGGACCGCGACTGGGTGCCGAACCAGCCCGAGCAGAGCCTCTACCTGCGGCCGTTCATGTTCGCCACCGAGGTCGGCCTGGGCGTGCGGCCCGCCAACTCCTACCTCTTCATGATCATCGCCTCGCCGGCCGGCGCGTACTTCTCCGGCGGGGTCAAGCCGGTCTCGGTCTGGCTCTCCGAGGACTACGTCCGCGCCGCGCCCGGCGGCACCGGCGCCGCCAAGTGCGCCGGCAACTACGCGGCCTCGCTGGTCGCCCAGGCCGAGGCCGCCGCCAAGGGCTGCGACCAGGTGGTCTGGCTCGACGCCACCGAGCACAAGTGGGTCGAGGAGATGGGCGGCATGAACCTCTACTTCGTGCTCGGCGAGGGCGAGGACGCCACCGTCGTCACCCCCGAGCTCTCCGGCTCCCTGCTCCCCGGCATCACCCGCGACTCGCTGCTCGCCCTGGCCGCCGACCTCGGCCACCGCACCGAGGAGCGGCGGATCTCCACCGACGAGTGGAAGCGCGGCAACGCCGACGGCACCATCACCGAGGTCTTCGCCTGCGGCACCGCCGCCGTCATCACCCCCGTCGGCCACGTCAAGTCCGCCACCGCCGACTGGACCGTCGCCACCGGCGAGCCCGGCCCCGTCACCCTCAAGCTCCGCGAGGCCCTGCTCGCCATCCAGGGCGGCCAGGCCCCCGACACCCACGGCTGGATGCACACCATCGCCTGACCCCGGACCTCGGGTCCGGGCATTTCATGGCGGAATGCCCGGGCCCGGTAGCCTCGGAACGCCCCACTCGTTGAACAGCCCGGATCGGAGGGAGTGACGATGAGCGCCGCGACGTACGACACCGCCGACGTCCACCGCAGCCCGGAGGACGACCTCCTCAAGGCATTCCTCGCCCTGGACACCCCGGAGGGGTTCAAGGCCGAGCTCTTCGAGGGAGGGATCGTCGTGACGCCACCGCCGGACGGTGACCACGAGGGCGCCATCGGCCGGATCGTCCGCCAGGTGTTCCGGCTGTGCGACGCGGACATCACGTTCGCCGGGAACAAGGGACTGATCGTTCCCGGCGGCAGGTTCATCCCCGACGGGACGTTCGCCCACGAGGGGGCGTTCGACGGCCGGCCCGCGTGGATGAAGCCGGACGGGATCGTCATGGTTCTGGAGGTCACCTCCAGCAACCCCGCGAAGGACCGCTGGGACAAGCGGAAGGGCTACGCCGCGGCGGGGATTCCGCTGTACCTGCTGGTGGACCGCAAGGCCGGCAAGGTGGTGCTGCACAGCCACCCGGAGAGCGGGGAGTACGCCGCCACCACCACCGTGCCGTTCGGGGACCCGTTGCCGCTGCCGAAGCCGTTCGGGTTCGACCTGGCGACGGACCGGTTGGCCTGACCCGTTCCGGATGGCGAGACGGGCCTTCCGTCCCGCCGGTCGTGTGCAAGACTGCGAGGGTGTCCTCGCTTTCGCTGATGATTAGCAGCAGGCGCGCCGGTCCGCAGTGACCGCTCCACGGCTACACCCAGATCGCGGAGCGACCACGAGCGTCCAGACCCGCGCGCAGACCTCTCGCACCCGCGAGGGGTCTTTTGTTTTGCCTCCCGGACCGGCCCGGGCCCTCACGAGGGGGCCGGAGACACCGGGGACGCGCGCGGGATGCTGGACAGTGGAGCCGGATTCCGATCCCGGCAGCAGTAACTCCACCGAACGGAGAACCCAGGGCCATGACCGAGGCCAACAGCCGCCCCAGCGACGGCTTCCACGTCTTCGACACCACGCTCCGCGACGGCGCCCAGCGCGAGGGCATCAACCTCACGGTGGCGGACAAGCTGGCCATCGCGCGCCACCTGGACGAGTTCGGTGTCGGTTTCATCGAGGGCGGCTGGCCCGGCGCCAACCCCCGGGACACCGAGTTCTTCGCCCGCGCCCAGGCCGAGCTGGAGTTCCGCAACGCCCGGTTGGTGGCGTTCGGCGCGACCCGCCGGGCCGGCGGGAAGGCCGCCGAGGACCCGCAGCTGGCCGCGCTGGTGGCCTCCGGCGCGCCGGTGGTGACGCTGGTGGCGAAGTCGCACGACCGGCACGTGGAGCTGGCGCTGCGCACCACGCTGGAGGAGAACCTGGAGATGGTCCGGGACAGCGTGGAGTTCCTGCGCGCCCGGGGCCGCCGGGTGTTCATCGACTGCGAGCACTTCTTCGACGGCTACCGGGCGAACCCGCAGTACGCGCTGGCGGTCGTCCGGACCGCGCACGAGGCGGGCGCGGACGTGGTGGTGCTGTGCGACACCAACGGCGGCATGCTGCCCTCCGGCGTGCGCGAGATCGTCACCACCGTGCTGGCCGAGACCGGGGCCCGCCTCGGCATCCACGCCCAGGACGACACCGGCTGCGCGGTCGCCAACACGCTGGCCGCCGTCGACGCCGGGGCCACCCACGTGCAGTGCACCGCCAACGGCTACGGCGAGCGGGTCGGCAACGCCAACCTGTTCCCGGTCGCGGCGGCGCTGGAGCTCAAGTACGACCGCCGGGTGCTGCCGGCCGGGGCGCTGGCCGAGATGACCCGGATCTCGCACGCCATCGCCGAGGTGGTGAACCTGACCCCGTCCACCCACCAGCCGTACGTCGGCTTCTCGGCGTTCGCGCACAAGGCGGGCCTGCACGCCTCCGCGATCAAGGTCGACCCGGACCTGTACCAGCACATCGACCCCGCGCTGGTCGGCAACACCATGCGGATGCTGGTGTCCGACATGGCCGGTCGGGCGTCGATCGAGCTGAAGGGCAAGGAGCTGGGCTACGACCTGACCGGCGACCGCGACCTGGCGGGCCGGGTGGTGGCCCGGGTGAAGGCGCAGGAGAACCTCGGCTACACCTACGAGGCGGCGGACGCCTCCTTCGAGCTGCTGCTGCGCGACGAGGTGAACGGCGGCGAGCGGCAGCGGTTCTTCGCGCTGGAGTCCTGGCGGTCCATCAGCGAGCAGGGACCGAACGGCTTCGCGGGCAACGAGGCCACCGTGAAGCTGTGGGCCAAGGGCGAGCGGAAGGTGGCCACCGGCGAGGGCAACGGCCCGGTGGACGCGCTGGACAAGGCGCTGCGCGCGGCGCTGGAGCCGATCTACCCGCCGCTGGCGAAGCTGGAGCTGGTGGACTACAAGGTCCGCATCCTGGAGGGCCAGCACGGCACCGGGTCCAAGACCCGGGTGCTGATCGAGTCCACCGACGGCACCGGGACCTGGTCGACGGTCGGCGTCGCGGACAACGTGATCGCCGCGTCCTGGGTGGCGCTGGAGGACGCGTACACCTACGGGCTGCTGAGGGCCGATCAGCAGCCGTAGCACCGGTCGGTGCGCGGAAGTGCCCAGGGGGCGTGCGGAAGGCTCCGCACGCCCCCTGCTGGCGTGTCCACTACCACCCTTGACGGGCCTTCATCGGAGTCGGGCGAGGAGGGCGTGTTCGACGAGTGTGATGAGGGCGCTCTTGGCGCTGTCGCGGCGTCGGGCGTCGAGGGTGATG